>JBCCQH010000028.1:0-65783 GCA_039024435.1 Bacteroidota bacterium | reverse complement strand
ATTTTGTTGGCCCGTAGGCCGGTGAAACATGGGGCAAGACCGGCCCTGAGGAGGAATTCAGCGGAGTCCGCCAGGCGGAGCGTTTTCCGACGAAGGGCCAAATTGCCCCATGGTTTTCGCCGGGTGGAGGGACGGGAAAATGAAGCCGTTGAAAAAAGCCGGAGGAACAGGATCCGGAGGCAATGGGAAGCCACGCGGAGACGGTTCAGGGAGCTGGACCACCGTTCCCCCGAGCCGGGAGTTTCCGCCGGGCAAAAACGGCGGGAGTGGGGAATAAAGGCCGGATGCAAGGAGGCCGTTTTCCCCAAACCCGCCAACTTGCCGGCGGGAAACTCCCGGCGAAAACCCAAACCAACAGAAAAGCCGGAAGAGCCGGATCCGGAGCCAATGGGAAGCCCTGCGGAAACCGCGTGGGGAGCTGGACCACCGTTCCCCCCCGCCGGGAGTTTCCGCCGGGCAAAAACGGCGGGGATGGGGAATAAAGGCCGGATGCAAGGAGGCCGTTTTCCCCACTCGCGCCAACTTGCCGGACCGAAACTCCCGGCGAAAACCTCAAACCAACAAAAAACCACACTGGGTTTTACTTGACGCGCACCTCGCCCCATTTCATTAATTGCGCATTTAATCCTAGTTTAAGACCGTGAGTGAAGCGCCGAGAAAATCACCCCGGGAATTCCTTGAACTGCAAGATCGCCAGTCCGGAATCGAACATCCCGATCACCGGGCCTGGCGGGGGACCGAAATCAAAGTGCCCAAAGGCACCATCCTGCAACAAAATGGGGAAACTGCCAGCAAGGTCTACTACGTGAAAAAAGGGCTTTTGCGCAGCTATTTGATTGATCGCAAAGGCAAAGAACACATCTTTATGTTTGCCTCCGAAGGCTGGACCATCGCCGACTCATCACCGCCCGATGCCCCGGCGGAGATGTTCATTGACGCGGTGGAACCCTCACTCGTCGAAGTGTCGGATAAGCTGTTTCAATTAGAAGCCGACTTGCCCGAAGAACTGCGCAAACTTAGGCTCACCAAGTTGCTCAACCGGATTTATGTTCTGCAAAAGCGCGTCATTATGCTCATGAGCGCCCCGGCGATTGAGCGGTACGAACACTTTCTGGAGACCTATCCGGAAATCGTGCCGCGGGTGCCCCAGCGGATGATTGCTTCCTATTTGGGCATTACCCCGGAGGCACTCAGCAAGGTCAAGGGGGAATACGCCCGCCGGCGATAATTGATTTCTTAACCTAGATTATTGGGGCCGCCCGTTGGAATTGGGATATTTGACGGAAAGCATTCACAAATCGTTTCCTACGGAGACGGTAACAAAATCGCATAACGCCTATCACCATGAATATACTGTTGACCGGAGGACACTCGGGAATTGGGTTGGAACTGACCCGCATGTTGCTAAAAGATGGCCATCACCTAGGCTTGATCGTGCGGAGCGAAAAACGCAAAGCCGATGCCCAGCGCGAACTGGGTGCACAGGCGGCAATCGATTATTTCATCGCCGATTTGGGCAAGCGCGACCAGATCACCGCGGTAGCGCAATCAATTTCGGAAAAATGGGACCGGATCGACGGGCTGTTCAACAACGCCGGAGTGCTCCTGGACCAAGCCTACTATTCCGATCAGGGCAATGAATTGCAGTTTGAGATCAACGCTCTCACGCCCTACCACCTCACCACTCAGTTAAAGCCCTTGCTGGACGCCGCCGAGAAGCCATTTGTCGTCAATACCGCCACCGGCAGTGTCCATAAGAAAAAAGAACTGGACATCGCGGAAATACGCAAACCCAAAAAATTCGTCAAGCTCACCGGTTCCTACCTGAATTCGAAGTACGCCCTGGTGTTGCTGATGAATCACCTGGCCAAGGAATGGCCCAACGTCCGCATCGCCTCGGTCAATCCCGGTCCCAACAAGACCAAGATGACCGGCAAAGACAATTCCGGGATGCCGGGTTGGCTGCTTCCGTTCCGGAATCTGTTGTTTCCCAAGCCCATTGCCGGGGCGAAAAAGCTGTACGCCGCGGCATTTGCCCCGCGCTTCCAGACCCAGAGCGGAATCATCACCAATGGGAAATCGGTACAGCCCATGAAGTACGCCCTCAGCGATGCGGAGGCGAAGGAGTTGTTGGCAAATTGAGCAGAAGAATGTAACTCAGTTCCGCAGAAAGCGCACGAACTGCTCTCCACCGGCGTATTCCACCCGCAAAATGTACATCCCAGACGGCAAGTCGGCAATGGGTAGCCAATAGCTGACCAAGCCTTCTGGGACGAAAGAGAGTACAACGGGTTCCGAATTGATGAGGGTGATTTCCTTGTGCAAGATACCCTTCACGTCAAAGATTTTTGCCGTAAAACGGTCGCCCAAGTTTAGGCCGGGATCAAGGCACAAACTTAGCGTCTCACCGGTAACCGGATTGGGAAATACCAGAATGCCACCCGGTGCTTTTGCCGTTTCCGGGGCTAGGGACCGCCGGGCAAAGGGGACCGTGTGCCGCTCCACCAAAGAAAATTGCCAATCCAGTTCCACCCGGGCGCCTTCGGTAAAATGGTCGTAATCGATTTGCAGGCGCAGCGAATCGCCCCGCTCCAGGAAAATCCGCACTGTGTCCTCTTGGGTCGAATTGGGAACCTCATTGCGGGCATCGATCAGCAGTTCGCCATTCAGCATGAAGCGTACTTGCGCGTCGTGCAGCAGATAAAAAGTGTATTCGTCAGAAACCGGAGCCACGATGTCGCCTTCCCAGCGCACCGACCAGTAATCGGAGGGAAAGTTGGGTTGGTCGTGCCAAAACGGACTGAGTGCGTCCCAATTTTCTTTCACCTGGGACACCTGTACTGCGCGGTAGAAGTCCCGCTGATCGCCGGTATCCACGAAGATTTCCATGTTGCCCAGCGTGGGAAAACTGGCGGCGTAGGCCTGGATCGCGGTGTAGCGGATCCCGAGCGTATCGGCGGTTGCGGCAAAGGTACGGGTGCGGTCGGTAGCGCCATCCGCCCATTGCTGGAATTGGTAGAGGCTGTCGCCCAGCACCGCGTAGGCGGGCACTTCAATAGTTCGGCTCAGATTGCGCACGCTGCGCAAGGCGTAGTCGGCGGCGACCTCCTGGCCGTCGATGCTGATTTCCACTCCGGGAGGCTGGGACTCAATGAACAGGGTCACTTTTTCTGGGTCGATGTCCTGGTAGACCTCGCGGGTCAGACCAGTACTGTCTTCGACGAGCAACAGGACGCGGTAGTAGACATTGGTGTCGACCTCCCCAAAGGTCTCGGTGGGATAGGTGCCACTGAACATTCCGGGGGTCGCCGGCATCGCGGGATGCTTGTGGAAATCGTGGTGGAAGTCCACTTTCCAGGTCAATTGCCCGGCGGAAAAGGATTGCTGGTCAGGATCGCTGACTTGCGCCGCAAAGGTGAGTGTATCGCCGGCGGCGTAGGTCGCTGGAAGGTTTTGCAACTGGATCTCCGGCCGCGAACCGTCGATTACCTGTAAGACCAAGGTATCCGAGGTTACCTCACCATTTGCATTGGATACGCGGACGTAAACTTGGGTTAAGTGATGGCTGGTTTGCAGATTGATGAGATAAAAATTGTTGTCGTCGCCGGATTGGGCCAGGTTCCCATTGCGGTACCAATCGTACTGCAAGTTGCTGCCCACAGCAGTAACCGACAGGTTGATGCTTTCCCCGACGATCAGCGGATAAATTTCCGGTTGCACCGATATCCGTGGAGCCGCGTCCTCGCCCTGGTAGGAAATCCGGGAAAGGTCACCGGTCTCAAAGTTGATCAGAAAGAGGTGACCATCGGGGCTCGTTTCGAGGTTGTTGTAGTTCAGGTCTAGGTCCTCTCCGAACACTGAAAAAGACATGTCCGCCGGATCAATCGTCATGATGATCCCTTCGCAGAGATCCAAAAAGAAATACACCCCGGAGTAAGCTTCGGGAAAGAGATTCAGATTGGGCTCGTAAAAGGTTGCTCCCACCGCAGCACAGCCGTAATCGTGGTCGTAGGCGTGGATGGGGTCGCGGTAGCGGTTGTCCGGGGGCGGGGCACCGTTGAGAGGACCTTCCACGAGGTGCCAGCCGTAGTTGGCCCCGGGAAAGTACTCGTTGACTTCTTCGTATTCTGAATTGCCCACATCGTTGAAAAAGATCCGACCACTGGTCCGGGAAATCGCCATGGTATAGGGATTGCGCACGCCGTAGACGGCGATGGCGCGGTTCAGGCCGGTGGTCTCGTTGTAAAATGGATTGTCGCTGGGAATGCTGCCGTCCGGATTGATGCGCAGAATTTTGCCCAGCCGGGTATTCATGTTTTGCGAAGTGGTCAACAGGGTGCCGTCGCCCACGCCGATCAGCAATTTGCCCGTCGTATCGAACACCATGCCCGCGCCGTTGTGGAAGGCGGCCCACATTTCTTCCAGGCGCAGCAGTTCCAATTCGCTGCCGGGCAGTGCCGCGTTGCCGGCAGCCGTCACCCGAATGACGATGTTGCGATTTTCATCCGCCAAAGTATAATAGAGGTAGACGTAGCCATTGCGTTCAAAATCAGGATCTAAAGCGATGCCATCCAAGCCTCTTTCCCCTGCGGTTTGCGTAGCGACAGTGTAAAACGGCTGGCTGAGCAAATTGCCGTTTTCCACGATACGCACCGCACCGGTTTTTTCGGTGATGAAAATTCGTCCGTCGGGGGCAAACTTGAGGTCGGTGGGACTGCTCAACCCGGAGACGTATGATTTTTCCATCACGAATCCGGGGGGTAGAATGGGATTGTGGGCCTGCGCCGGCGCAACCGCCAGGAACAGCAGCAAGACACCAAATAGATATTTGAGGGTAGCCATCACGTCTATTGTTCTCGTTTTCCAAAGAAAGCATAACTGAGATAACCGCCAAATTCCGGCTGGGGGGAAATTCGAAATGTCGGGACTGGTCCCTCCCAGGATTTTTCGACAAGTGGACGCAATACCTTGCGCGGACACAAGCCACGCCCCGCGCCGGCGTCGAAAGGGGAAAGTCAAGCTGTATGTCGTTTGATCCCAAGTCCGTTTCCCTGCGTTTCCGTTCGTTGCCCGCCTGGGGCCTTGAAATTTGGCGGTTTATTGGAACCGAGGTTCACTTGTGCGGACGATTCATTCGTGGCGATCTCTGGGTGACCTTGGTTCCGGCGGCCCTCTGGATGGGAACCCTGGCGCTGCGCCACGGGGTGAGGGCGGAGGCAGCGTTGGTGAATCTGGTCTTGGGTACGGTCTACTTTGGCTTGTTCATTTATCCCTTTTGTCTTTCGAATCAGTGGGTGGGTATCGCTGAGGACCGGATCAACAAGCCGGACCGGCCCCTGGTGCGAGGAGACGTTACGCCGGCCGGGGCACTGCGGCGCTACGGCGTATACTCGGCGGGTTTTTTGGTCTTGGGGGCGGCCCTGGGGGTATTTCCCTGGGCCGTAATGTGGGTCGGAGTCACGTTTTTGCACAATTTTACCGCCCTGGGGCACCACTGGGCTTTCAAGTCGGGCCTGCTGATGGGAGTGGGCGGTGTGGCGCAGTTAATGGCCGGTGCGGGGATCATGCTGGGCGAAGGCGCGCCGGAAGCTTTGGGCGGCAGCCTCGTTGTGGCGGTTTGGGTGACCCTGGGGGCGGCGGTACAGGATTTTCGGGACCTGGAAGGGGACCGGTCGCTGGGTCGCAAGACGCTGCCCCTCGTGTTGGGGGAGGCGCGGGCCCGCCGGTGCATAGCGGTTGTTTTTGGGCTGCTGGCGCTGGCGAGTGCCTTCTACTGGCCGGGGGTGGGGCCAGGCTTCGCCTTGGGCAATCTCGTGCTGGCCTACCGCTTGCTGCGCTTCCGGAGTCGGAAGGCGGATGCGCGGACCTACCGGATCTTTGCCGGATTGTATTGTGGGCTGGTGTTGATCGTGGGCCTGGGCGGAAGTTGATGCGACGAAAGGGATGCCGAGGCATGGAAATGCGGTCCGGGACCAGCCATTTACGCCGATGGTATTCGTGAAGTTGGGCTTTTGGAGGGGCCTCGCAATCGGCAGTTTTAAAGGGCGTGCGCCCGGAGGGCATCGTACACTTTGTAAGCGTCTTCCGGGAGCCGCCGGTGTTCCGGGGGAATGGGCGGCAACTCCGGATCTTCGGGTAAAATCCGGGTGCTCTGGTTAAGAATCTGCTGCCACTTTGCGTACTGTTCCTGTTGCATCAGCTCGGGATCCCAGGTGCGGTGCGCTTGTTGTTTCCAGGTCAGCATGCCGGGATCGAAGGGAATGCCGACGGCAGCGCAATATTTTTCCAATACGCGCCGCGGTTCGTAGCGAAACTCGGTCGACTCCACCACAACGGGAGCTTGCCCCAATTCCTGCGTGATAAATTGCCACAAATCGAGCAGGGCCCGGTAGCCCAGCATTTCCCGGGTGGGAACCGATTCCATTTTTAGCCAGCCGTTCAGGGCGCGTTCCGGTCGCCGGGTAATGATGGTATTGACCGTGCGCGCGAGGAAGCTGCGTTCCCGATAGGGCTGGTAAATGAAAGCCATTTCTTTGAAAAAGGCGTAGGGGGCCGAGCCCGAATTCAGTTTTTGGATGGCCTGGGTGGGACCTTAATTGTGGGCCTTGGGAAATTCACTGAGGCGGGTGGCTTGGCGCACGGAACTGAAATGGTAGACATTGAAAAATGGCTCGAAGTAGGTATCGGAACGCTGGGCAAAGGTCCGCTCAAAGGCCGATGATGCGGAGCGGGGGATTGCCCAAAGGTCGATGATCCGGGGTGAGGGGGCATCCATACAAGAAACATACAAAAAGGGACAATGGGGGGATGAAAATTTCCAATTGCCTGATTTCCAATTTCCAATTGACGCGTTGTCCTCAACGCGCAAACCGCGATTTACAAGCAACCCAAAACGTCGCTTCACCACGAGGATCGTAGCCGCACGGCACGCCGTGCGGCCCCCGAGGATTTTCCGGGAAAATTTCCAATTGCCTGATTTCCGATTTCTGATCGGCACGTTGTCTTCAACGCGCAAACCGCAATGTACAAGCAACCCAAAACGTCGCTTCACCATGAGGATCGTAGCCGCACGGCACGCCGTGCGGCCCCCGAGGATTTTCCGTGAAAATTTCCAATTGCCTGATTTACGATTTCCAATTCGCGCGTTCCGAACGCGCAAACAACAAAATTCAAATCCCGCTTTTTTCCCGCAGCCGCATTCAAATTTATCAATTTGAACACCGCGCGGCGGAGGAATTCCCCGCGATAACCTCGATGAGCAAGGCGTCAATTCTCAATTGATCGGAGAACCTCCAATGAAAAAAATCCGATCCCCAATGTACCACGACCCGTTTTTCGGGTGTGGCCAGTGGAAATCGGAAATTGAGAACTGATTATTCCCTAAGTGGGAATTACTTCGTGAGGATCATGCGCTTGACGTCCACCTCGCGCCCATCAGCGATGAGGGCGTAGAGGTACATGCCCTGGGTCAGCATCCCGCCGTCAATGCGCTGGTTGGCGTTGCCGCGCTCGGTGATGGCGATTTCCAGGACCGGCTGGCCTTGCATATCGTAGACAAAGAGGGTGGCTTCCTGCACCGTTTGCGGAAGGAAGAAGCGGATATTGGTTTCTTCGCGGAACGGATTTGGGTTGTTTTGGTACAACTTGGGCAGGCCAAGGTCGTTGAGGCCCTGACCGGACTTACTCCCGGAGGAGGCCAACTGGGCTTCCAGTTCGGCGATGCGCTCAGTTTGTTCCAAAATCTGGGCTTGCTGTTCCTGCATACCTTTGACCAGGACCGGGATCAGGGCGACGTACTTGACCCCGAGGAGATCGCCTTCTTTGCCGGCGGGCACCAGGTTGCCTTCTTCGTTGCGGATGTAGTCTTCGGCGGGATTATAGACCATTTCCGGAACCACTTCCTGCAATTCCTGAGCGATCATCCCGAGCTGAAGGCTCTGGTTGTCGTCGTTTTTCCAGTTGTAGCTCACCGGACGCAGTTCCATGATTTCCTTCAGACCGTAGTTGAGACCTTCAATGTTCGTTTTGGCCCGGCGGTCGGAAGTCTGAATCATGCCGTTTTGGGCGAATACCGCATCCCAGCGGAAGTTGTTGGTGCCACAGCGCCAGGAGTCGTCGGTATCCGGCCGGAAGGAGCCGCGGACGGTCGTTTCAAAGCCACCGCCGTCTTCGATATATTCCACCGAACCGTAGTGGATCCGGCCGGCTACCCGCAGTTTGTCATCCGCGAGCGGCGTCGCCCCGATGCCCACGTTGCCATTGCTTTCGATTTGCATGACGTTAGAAGGCGGGGTCGTGGGTGCATTGGAATACTGGAAAAGCAGGCGGTTGTTGGAGGTAGTTCCACCCCAAGCTACCACGAGGTCACGCGTGGTGGTGTTCCGCTCGACCAGATTGACAATACCAAAATTGGAGTTCCACTGGATGCGCTGCCCGTAGGCACTGGCTCCGGTGCCGGCAGGAGCCGAACCGAGTCCCAACCACTTGGCGGTGCCGCTTATGTTTCCGTAGGAACCGGCTTCCAGGTGTCCCAGGTTGTTGTTCGTTCCGTTTGGGCGAAATAAAGCAATGTAATTGGTAAAGGAAAAAGTCGACATCTCAAAGTTGGTAAGCCCATCGAAACGCACGTTGAGACTGGGAGTCGTGCTCGTACCCAGTTCGATAGCATAGTCATCGATGACGTTGAGCCGGAGATCGGGACCGGTGTTGGGCGCAGTGAAGGTGCCGCCCGTTGCGCCGGTGGAAGTGTTTATATTCAGAATTTCAACATCAGTTTGAGCAAAAAGGGAGCTGGTAGCTGTCAGGGTGAGGAACCCCAGACAGAGCGTAAAAAGTCTTCTCATGTTTGATTCAAAAAGAATGGTTTTGCCTACTCTGGAGGGTGATTTTCGTGTTGATTGGATGAGGATTTTCGGCAACCTCCTCGCTGTCGGCCGACACAAATAAAACCGTCCAGTCAATAAAATGTTTTAATATTCAGTATAAATATTTGTGAATAACACTAAATCGAATTAGCGCGAAATGTGCGCTACCGCTCGGGCGACCAGTGCCTTCGATTTTGGTTGTACCGGTGTTGCTTGAGCTTCGCTAATTCTGGAAAATGAAAAGATTGACCGATTTCCCAAGCGCTGCGCTGGATTGCCCACGGCAACTTAGCGGCAATGGATAATTTCCCGAAAAAGAAACTCCCCGCGGTGCATTTTCGGCACCGCGGAGAGATCAACTTGGCAAAATATCGGTCCCGGCCCAGGGGCCCAGACCGATTGAATCGTGCTTATTTCGTGAGGATCATGCGCTTGACGTCCACTTCGCGGCCATCGGCGATGAGGGCGTAGAGGTACATGCCTTGGGGCAGCAGGCCGCCGTCGATGCGCTGGTTGGCATCGCCGCGGTCAGTAATCAAAATCTCAAGCACCGGCTGGCCTTGCATATCGTACACAAACAGGATGGCTTCCTGTACCGTCTGAGGAAGGAAGAAACGGATGTTGGTTTCTTCGCGGAACGGATTCGGGTTGTTTTGGTACAATTTGGGTAGGTCGAGATCGTTGAGGCTTTGGCCGGACTTGCTTCCCGATGCCGCCAATTGGGCTTCCAATTCGGCAATGCGCTCGTTTTGATCCAGGATTTGGGCTTGTTGCTCCAAGACTTGGGCTTGCTGTTCCTGCATGCCTTTGACCAGAACCGGAATCAGGGCATCGTACTTGACTCCAAGCAGATCGCCTTCCTTGCCGGCGGGTACCAAGTTGCCTTCTTCGTTGCGGATATAGTCTTCGGCGGGGTTGTAGACCATTTCCGGAACCACTTCCTGCAATTCCTGAGCGATCATCCCGAGGTGCAGGCCCTTGTCGTCGTCGTCTTTCCAGTTGTAGCTCACCGGACGCAGTTCCATGATTTCCTTTAGACCATAATTCAGGGCCTCAATGTTCGTTTTGGCCCGGCGGTCGGAGGTCTGGATCATGCCGTTTTGGGCGAATACCGCATCCCAACGGAAGTTGCTGGTGCCGCAGCGCCAGGAGTCGTCCGTATCCGGCCGGAAGGAGCCGCGGACGGTCGTCTCGAAACCACCGCCGTCTTCGATATATTCCACCGAACCGTAGTGGATCCGGCCGGCTACCCGCAGTTTGTCATCCGCGAGTGGCGTCGCCCCGATGCCCACGTTGCCATTGCTCTCGATTTGCATGACATTGGAAGGCGGCGTCGTGGGTGCATTGGAGTACTGGAAGAGGAGGCGGTTGTTGGAGGCAGTGCCGCCCCAGGCGACGACCAGATCGCGGGTAGTCGCGTTGCGCTCGACCAGGTTGAAGATGCCAAAGTTGGAGTTCCACTGGATGCGCTGCCCGTAGGCACTGGCTCCGGTGCCGGCAGGAGCCGAACCGAGTCCCAACCACTTGGCGGTGCCGCTGATGTTTCCGTAGGAACCGGCTTCCAGGTGTCCCAGGTTGTTGTTCGTTCCATTCGGGCGGAACAGGGCAATGTAATTGGTGAAAGACAACGTCGACATTTCGAAGTTTGTGGTTCCGTCAAAGCGAATATTATAACTGGGCGTACTACTCGTGCCGAGGTCGATGAAGTAGTCGTCGAAAATATTCAGATCGAGATCGGGACCGGTGTTGGGGGCGGTCCAGGTGCCAGCGGCAGTGCCGGTACTTGAGTTGACGTTGAGGGTGGTAAAATTTCCGGTTTGAGCAAATAGGGAGCTGGTAGCTGTCAGGGTGAGGAGCCCCAGACAGAGCGTAAAAAGTCTTCTCATGTTTGAATCAAATAGATTGGTTTTTTTTGCCTACTCTAGAAGGTGTGTTATGTGCGCTATTGGATGAGGATTTTCGGCGGCCTCCTCGGTGCCAGTTGATTTCCTAATAAAACCGATTAAGCAATAAAATGTTTTAATAAAATAAATAAAAATTTTAAAATAACTCTAAATCGAATTAGGGTGGCAAAATGGCTATCGCGCAGGCGACAAGTTGGGGGTCTGTTAAATTCGAAAAGCACTTGGGTCGCCGTCGACCGTACCGAAAACTGCCGCACCATTCGGAAGATCGGATCGTGACTTTGGCCCGTCAAGTTGTGTTTTGGGCGTCCGGAAGGAAGACCGGGGACTATTTGGGATGGTAGGACCGCCCTGAACTGCGCAACTTTTGCCGATCCAGTTCCGCCGCTTTGGTTTGCTGCTTGACGTACATTTCGGTTTGGTCGGTGCTGTGCGGATGGCCTTCTTTCAAACTGTTGCCGAAGGCATTGACCGTTTGCAGTTCTTCCAGACCATTCTCTCCGAACCGGGCGTAAAAGACATAGCTGTCGCCGCTGATGATTTCCATCTTGTCTTTTTTGTAAGGCTTGGTGTGCGTGCTGGCGAGGGTAAATACGCATCCGCCGACCGGCATCTCCACATCAAACCGGGCTGCTTTTTGCACTTCGCCAAGGGGGACTTCCAGGGTGCCGTAGTGTTTCAGGAGAAAGTTCTGCGCCTTCAGCATAGCGGCGATCAGTTCGTCTTCCGGAACGTCCTTTTCTTCGTTGCCAAACTGACTGCGGATGTACTTTGCGAAGTACAAAGTCGAGATGGCCATGGCGGTCGCGTATTTATTTTCGGCGTCAAATGCCCCGTCCCATTGTTGAAACACCGCGTGGGAAGGGGCCAGTTCCGGTGTCGTAGCGAGCAGGCGGGGAATCTGGTCGCAGTTCATGCAGTTGCGCAGCGACAGGGAGGCCTTGTTTACGCGGGTATCCTCCCGGATCCGGCGCACGTCGGCAAAGCTGACCCGCTCGTAGTTCTGGATGCGCTCGGCGAAGGTCTTTCCCCGGATGTTGTTCGAATGCAGCAGCCCAAAGTTGGCCGGGAAATCCTTCGGTTGCAGGTTTTCCCCGGGACCGGTCATCCGAAAGACGGTGTTGTTGGTGTTGTAGACGTAGCCGCAATCGGGATTCTTGATCTGAGGCAGGTCAGCGACGGGATGGATGCGGTCCAGGCTCCAGTTATTTGCCGCTGTATTTCCCGGAAGAATGGTCGTATTGCCCGCTTTTAGGGCCGACCAGTCATAGGCTTCATCGCGGTAGGGATGACTGAAATTGCTCAGATGGAAAATGTTGCCTTGATCATCCGCATAAGTGATGGTCTGGGCGGGGAGGCCCTGGATGTCGAGGGCAGCCATGAATTCGTCCAGATTTTTCGCTTTGCCCATCTTGTACCACTGTTCGGTGACTTTGAGGTTGTGGTAGACGTGGCTCTTGAAGGAGTAGTAGCCGGATTTTTTCCGCATCGTGGGGCCGTAGACGCTGCGGTAGTATTTTTTGCGAACGGGAATCGTGATCCCACCGATTTTGACCCGGAGCTTGGCGTGCTTGACCTCAAGGGGGATCCATTTGCCATCGTACTGGTACAGGTTCTTCTTGGTAGGATGCATTTCCAGCCGGTAAATGTCGGCGCTGTGCTGATAGTTCGTGGTGTGGGTCCAGCCCAGGTGCCGATTGGCCCCGAGCGAGGGAACCAGGCCGCCCACGGAAAAGGTGGCTCCGTAAAATTCGTAGCCTTCTTCGCTGTGGACACTGAGTTCCCAGAAATTGCCCATTTCGTTGACCGGTTGGTGCGGATTCCCGACCAAATAGCTCTTGCCATCGGTGGTGATCTGTGGGCTGAAGGCAAAGGCATTGGATCCGTGGCCGAATTGGTTCTGGGCCACGTAGTCAAACTCCTCCGAGAAAAATTTCCCCAAGCGGAGGGTCGAGCTGTGCATCAGCATGAAGTGAAACACGTAGTTGCCGACGATGAGGCGGGGCGTGATGGGGAAAAGATCTTTGCGTTTGACTTCTTTCGGATGGAGTTCAGCGTAGCGATTGACCGCATCCGAGTAGGCCTGCAGGAGGCGCTCTATTTCCGGGCTGATGTCTTTGGCGTAGCGCCTTTCCACAAAGTCCTCCACCCCAAACAGTTGGTACAGGAAGTCGAGGGTCGCGCCGTCCTTGCCCATGAGCCGTCCGGCCCGATTGCGCACAAAAGAAAAATTGTCCTGCATGAGATGAAAATTGTCCTCGCACTGGGCCCATCCGATGCCGTAGACTGCTTCCGCGTCAGTTTCGCTGAAGATGTGCGGCACGCCGAATGAATCGCGGACGATCTCAATGTTGGCCACATTGATCGTGGACTGGGCCCGGAGAAAATGGGGGAACAGCAGCGCGCAAGCGAGGAAGAGCAGGGGAGAGGAGAGTGATTTGAACATGGTGGCCCAAAAATAGAATTCTTTTCCGGTTTGGCAGTGCCGGAAGGAAAAGAACGCGGAAATGCAAGCGGATTTGCCGGAAACTTGTTGTTGCCATCGCCGATCACGGAGAGAGATTCGCTAAAGTTCTTCACAATTTAGGTCAATCCCCGACATCTGTGGTTTCGGTTGCCTACCTTAGCGTGGTAATCAATCGGGAGACAAAATCATGTTACGGGTAATAAACTGGTGTATACAACTGGGCATAGTCCTGGTATGCTTGCAATTTCGGGCGGAAGCTTTCGGTCAATGCAGTTCCATCATCGACCTCAACGCTTGGACGGAACAGGGCCCCCCAGCCAATGGAACCTGGAATGTCAATCCGACCGGCACAACGGTGACGCAAACGATCAACAGCTTCCCGACATTTTTTGTCAGTCCCCAGGAATTCATCAATGTCCGCATCACTGGAACCTTGCAAAGCACGGGGACGGATGATGATTTTATTGGGTTTGCGATTGGTTATCGCAATCCACTTGGGGGCACGGGCAGTGTCTATCCGGTGGAAACCTGGCTGTTTGATTGGAAACGTGGAACCCAGACCGTCGGGGGCAACACCGTGCAACTCGGGCAATACCTTTCCCAAATCAATGGCAATTTTGATTTGACGGTGCACAGTGCTGAGTTCTGGGGCCACCAGAGCCAAAACGGCTTCAATGTCGTCGCATCGAATACCGGTCCCGGGACCGCCTGGGCGGTCAATGCGGTGTACAATTTCGAATTGACCTACCTGTCCTCGCGGCTCGTGATCGCGATCAATAGCGATACGATATTTGATGTACCGGGCTGCTTCGAGCCGGGACGCTTTGGGTTTTACAACTACTCCCAGGGCGGGACGGTCTATGCGAATTTTGCCTACGAACTGATTCCCGATTTTACCATGAATACGTTTTCGGTCTGCCTTGGGGACAGCGCGGAATTCCAATATGTTTCGGACACCTGTTCGAGTTCCTCACTGACGAATTCGGTGGTCGGAAACTGGCGCTGGGACTTCGGGGACGGCGATACGAGTGCCTTAGCCAGCCCGGCGCATCTTTACGATACCCTCGGCACCTACGATGTCACCTTGGTGGTCACGGACAATTTTGGCTGCCAGGACAGTGTGACCCGGCCGGTGACGGTCAATACCTGCGCGCTGCCGGTCAGTTACCATTATTTTGAGGTCCGGGCGGAGGGCCCGGCGGCTCGATTGGAGTGGGAAACCTTTTCCGAAGTGGGCAACCGCGGCTACGAAATCCAGCGCAGTGCGGACGGGCAGGACTTCGCCGCCGTGGGTTGGGTGCCGGCTTCGGAAAGCGCGACCGGGTCGAGGGCCTACCACTTCCGGGATCCGGAGGTCCAGCCAGGACTGACCTATTTCTACCGCCTTGACCAAATCGACCAGGATGGGCGGGTCAATCGTTCTGAGGTGCGGCAATTTACCCTGCCGCGGGGCAGTGCGTCGGGGATCGAAGCGTTCCCGAATCCCACTCCGGATGTCGTCACTTTGCGGGTGGTGCGGCCGGTGGATCTTCCGCCGGATGCGGTGCTTCAGGTCGAGGTGCTGAATCCGGCGGGCATCCGCCAAGCGGTAGCAGTGCAGGCTGCGACGGACCGGCAAGGCGGAGTGCTGGCTTTGGACCTGGGTGATCTGCCGGCGGGGATGTACCTGGCGGAGGTGCGTTGGGGAGAGCGCTACCGGCGGACGGTGCGGATTCAGCGCCGAGGGGAGTAGGCAGTTTTCTCCCGGTTCGGGATTCGCTTCGTCGGTCTGCCCGGGGTATTTGCGGCAAGTTGAGCGGTCGGGGAACCATCTTGTTGGTGTTTTCCGGACACATTTGCGCTGCTGGGGTACCTTGCGGAACCATTGAAAGGGGGAGATTTCCGATTTGGATCTACCCGCACCCCAAGCGCCCTATTCCTCCACCTCCGCAAACAGCAACCACACCTCCGGATCCAACACCACCTTGTCCGGGAGGGCATCGACTGCGATTTCGATCTCTTGGGACCGATCCTGGACGCTTGTCCGCTCGATTTTGACCTGGTCGCCCATGACGATTCCGAATATTTACCTTGGCAATATTCAAAAATCGATTGATTTGAATTACATTGTCAATCGGATAATTTTTGTTTCTATAATGTTGTTTCTCCATGGCAAAAATTGAAGGGTTCCGGATCAAAAACTATCGGGTCCTGCGCGACGTCACGCTCGGCAAGTTGTGGAACTTAAAAGGGACAGTTCCGCTTGCCCCAATGACGGCAGTTATTGGTAAGAATGGAGTCGGTAAAAGTACAATGTTTGATGCTTTCGGATTTTTGTCGGATTGTCTTCGCGTAGGTGTAGAGGAGGCATGTGATATGAGAGGGCGAGGCGGATTCGAAAGAATACGATCACAGGGGCAAGAGGGCCCAATCGAATTTGAACTCTACTATCGCCAGGAATCAAAGGCAAGACCGATCACTTACGAGCTTGCCATTGATTTAGACTCAAGTGGTCGGCCTTACATAGTTCGGGAACGTCTGCGTCAGCGCAGGAAAGGGCAGAAGCATGGAAGGCCATTTTCATTCTTATGGCTACAAAATGGGCGTGGTTGGGCGTGGACAGGCAACGATGCTTTATCTGAAGTTTCAAAAGAAACGGAGGATCTGTTCTCTCTAGAGCATGAAATCATCGAAACGCCGGAGACTGAGCAAGTTGAATTATCTGATGTGCGCCGATTGGGAATTTTAACCCTTGGTGCCCTCAAACAGCATCCGCGAATTACGAAATTTCGGGAATTCATCGAGGGATGGTATTTGAGCTACTTTACCCCAGATGCCGCACGGAGTCTCCCAATGGCAGGGCCTCAGAAACGTTTGAATATCCATGGTGATAATCTGGGGAATGTGGTACAATTTATGGAGCGAGAACACCCAAAGCGATTCCGCTCAATTCTGAAAAGAATTGCCGAGAAGATCCCCGGCATCGATAGGGTTGACACCAAAAAAACGGACGATGGCCGGCTTCTCCTCAGATTTAATGGACAGGGCTTCAAAGAACCATTTTTTTCTCAGCAAATGTCCGATGGTACGCTAAAGGTTTTTGCTTATCTTCTCCTGCTGGAAGACCCATCTCCTCCGCCATTTATTGGGATTGAAGAACCAGAAAACGGACTGTACCACAAGCTCCTTGAGGCACTGGCCCATGAATTCCGTACGCATGCAACCGGAAGAGGGGGTTCCCAAGTGTTTGTAACCACGCACCAACCCTACTTCGTGGACGCTTTATCCCCCGATGAAGTTTGGGTAATTCAAAAGGGAAGTGATGGATTTGCCACAGTAAAGCGCGCGAGTGAAGACCCGATTGTCAAGAATTTGGTGACCGAGGGGCTGCCATTGGGGGGACTTTGGTACAGCGATTATTTAGATCAATAGAAGTTATGCACTTTCAGTTTTTGGTGGAGGACCATTCAGGAAAAACAATGCTGTCGCATTTGATGCCGATGCTGCTCGGAGAGGGACATACATTTGACATCAAATCTTACAAAGGAGTCGGACGAATACCGAGAGGACTGAAGCCAAAATCGGATGCTTCAAAACGGATCCTGCTCGATCAGTTGCCCAAGCTGCTGGCGGGATACGGGAAGAGTTATCAAAATTATGCCGCGGTCGTGATCGTCGTGTGTGATTTGGACGATAAGGATTTGAAGAGTTTCCGAAATGACTTGTTTGCGGTGCTGAATCACTGCAACCCTAAGCCCAACGCTGACTTCTGCATTGCAATAGAGGAAGGAGAAGCCTGGTTGCTGGGCGATAAAGATGCAGTGCTCTCGGCATATCCCAACGCCAAGCAAAGTGTGTTGAATTCCTATGAATACGATGCCATTTGTGGCACTTGGGAAAAGTTGGCCGATGCTCTGTACCCCGGTGGGGCCACCAAGTTGAAGAAAAAGGGGTGGAGGGAAACCGGAAGAATAAAAAATGAGTGGGCAGATAGGATTAGCCCCGAAATTAGCTTAGATGAGAACCAGTCGCCTTCCTTCCAATATTTCTTAGGTAGAATCCGGCATTTTATGCAAGACTGAATCGTTCAAAGGCCGGTCTACCCGCCATCCACGGTGATTCGGGACCACTTGCATAATGAGTGTCCCACTCCCGCACCCCAAGCGCCCTATTCCTCTACCTCCGCAAACAACAACCACGTCTCCGGATCCAAGACCACCTTGTCCGGCGCTGCATCCACGGCGATTTGGAGGGTTGCGGAGCGTTCATCCACGGTCAGCCGCTCGATTTTCATGTCGTCACCCGTGACGATGCCGATTTCCAGGGGAAATTTGTAGAGCTGTTCTTGCATCTGCTCCAACTGAAGCTTCACCTTGCCCTTTTTGTATTGCCAACTCCACTTCAGTTCGGGATGCCCAGCGGTGAAGATCCACTGGTCAAAAAATGCGCGGAGGTCGTCGTCGGAAACTTCTTCCATGATCCGGCGGAAATCCTCGGTCAGGGCATTGGCGTTGCGGAAAGTCTTGTAGTACAGGCGAATCCCTTTCCAGAACGCATCGTCCCCAATCCGGTGCCGCAGCATATTGAGGACCCAGCCTCCTTTCTGGTAGGTATTGATGCTCAGTACATTCATGGGATCTTCGATGGTGTAATCCACCACCGGGGCGGGCTTCCGGTTGTAGTAAGCAATCACCTGACTGCGGTCCAGGGCCAATTCTTGCTTTCGGCGCTCGTTTCCGTAGACGTGTTCTTGGTACAGGATGGTGAAATAGGTGGCGAAACCCTCACTGAGCCAGACGTGGTCCCAGCTATCTTCGGTGACCGAATTGCCAAACCATTGGTGGGAAATCTCGTGGGCGATCAGACCTTCGACCGTATTTTTTCCGGTGACGGAGTTTTCAAAATAGGCGATGGTGCCGGCATTCTCCAGGCCGCCCCATTGCGTTTTGGCTTGCATATTGGCCAGTTTGGCGTAGGAATAGGGACCGATCCGCTCGATGAAGTATTCCATTACTTTCACCGCGACCGCATAGTCGTGGAAGCCGTCCAATCGGTTTTCGGGGTAGACCCAAGCGGTCACCGCAATGTCTTCCACCGTCCCGAGCAGTTGGGTGGCGAATTTGGTCACTCCGATGGTCACCACTTTCAGGGCCACGGGTGCCGGTTCTTGGTAGCAGGTGAGTTTGAGGCCATTGCCCAGGTGGCTTTCTTCCACTTTTTTGCCGGTGGCGACCACGTCGTAGTGCTCGGGGGCGGTGATGCGGAATTCGATCGCTGCTTTATCGTAGGGGTGGTCCACGGAGGGGAGCCAGTGGTGGGCGAGGTTGGGCCAGTTGTCCCCGAAGAAGGAGCGCTGCCCAAATTTGGTCGTGTCGATCACCAAGCCCCTTTCCGCCACGCCGCGGTACTGGACCTTGAAGGTGCGGGTGGCGGCACCGTCGGCGCCCAGGTCAATGGCGATTTTGTCATCGGTGTAGGTGTAGTTGGCGGGAGCAGCGCCTTCAAACACGCCGGTCACGGCCATGCCATACTCGCCCGAATGGCCGACCAGGTCCAAGGTGAAGGTTTCGGCATTTTCTTTGAAATTGACGGTGATCAGGGCCTCGCCCTGGATCTCATTGTTGTCGTCGTTGAGCGTAAGATTGAAGATGTAGCGCTGAACGTCGGCCGCTTCGTTTTTGGGATAGCTGTCCTGGGCGGGGCTCCCGTTGAACAGGAGGAGCAGGGCGGTGAGGATGAAGGGGGATCTTGGGATCATTTTGAATTGGGCTTTGGGTCTTCGATGGGGAATTTATTGATTTGTGGAGTGAGGCGAAAGGGGAGATGAGATCTTTTTGTTGGTTGCGGGGCCGTGGACCGGGCTCCAATTCTGGTTCCCGAGGACTGGAAGTTCCTCCTTGGTCTTACGGAAATGCCGATTCCCTTTTCCTCCGGCCATGCCGGCGAATCGCCACCTTTTGTGTACCTTCGCGACCTAATAAAGATCACATTGCATACATTCAAAGAACTCGGTCTTTCGGAGACCATCCTGGACGTGCTGGAGCAGATTGGATTCGAAACGCCGACGGAGGTCCAGGCCCAGGCTATTCCTATGCTGCTGGAAAACGAAGCAACGGACTTCATCGGACTGGCCCAAACGGGAACCGGCAAGACGGCCGCCTTTGGCTTGCCCTTGCTGGATCTACTTGACCCCACGGAAAAGGCCACCCAGGTCCTGATTATGGCACCGACCCGCGAACTGGGCAAGCAGATTGCTCAGCAGTTGGAAGATTTCTCCCGGAACAACGGAAGCGTACACATCCTGGCGGTGTACGGCGGTGAGCCCATTTCCAAGCAGATCAAGGCACTGCGCCGGCCCGTACAAATCCTGGTGGCCACGCCCGGTCGCTTGCTCGACCTGATTCGCCGCAATGCCGTCCATCTGGAAAATGTTCGGCACGTGGTGCTCGACGAAGCGGATGAGATGTTGAACATGGGCTTCAAGGAAGACATCGATGCCATTTTGGAGCACACGGGGGAGGAGCGGGCCATTTGGCTGTTTTCCGCCACTATGCCGCCCGCAATTCGCCGGATTGTCACCAAGTACATGCAAGCGCCATTGGAAGTGGTGGTGAATTCCACCGAGATCAGCAACAAGGACATCACCCACCAGTACGTCGTGACGAAGGTGGCGGACAAGCTGGATGCTTTGCGCCGCTTCTTGGACATTCACCCCGAGATGCGGGGCGTGCTCTTCTGCCGCACCAAGCGCGAGACCGAGCAAATTGCGCAGGAATTGGGGGCCATCGGCTACGACGTCGCCGCCCTGAATGGCGACATGTCCCAGCAGCAGCGCGACAAGGTGATGAAGCTGTTCAAGGCCCGCTCGATGCAGTTGCTCATCGCCACCGATGTTGCCGCGCGCGGGATTGACGTCAAGGACCTTTCGCACGTGCTGCACCACAGCCTCCCGGACCAGATGGAGTACTACACCCACCGCAGCGGCCGCACCGGGCGGGCGGGCAAAAAAGGCATCTCGCTGGCCTTCATCAATCCGCGCGAGCAGCGCAAGATCGTGGCCCTGGAACGCCGGATCCGCATCCAATTTGAAAAGGTGCAGGTCCCGAGCGCGGCGGAGGTGCTGTCCCGCCGCATCAACAATTGGGCGAACCTGATCGTGAACACGAAGGTACACGCCCAGGCGGAGTCGGTCCTCGCCTCCCTCGGCGATCAGTTCGCCGAGCTGACCAAGGAAGAACTGCTCCAGCGCCTCATCAGCACGCAATTGGACCACCTGATGCTGCAGGAGGGCAACCAGGGGGACCTGAATGCGGGCGGTGGGCCGCGCCGCAAAGAGCCCCGCGCGGGAAAATCGGGAAGCGATTCCGGAGCGGCGGAGGCGCACCGGTTCTTCATCAACCTGGGCATGATCGATGGCGTCACGAAAGCCGATCTGATCCACTTCCTGTCCGATGTTTCCGGGGTCAAGCGCAAGTTCATCCAGCAAGTGGCGCTGAAGAAGAACTGCGCATTTTTCAATGTTGCCGCGGCGAAGAGTGCGGGATTCGGGGAGAAATTCGACGGGATCGAGATCGATGGCCGGATGTTGCGCGTGAACCGCGATCAGGGCCCCGCGCCCTCCGGCCACCACCGCGGACGCCCCTGGGAAAATACCCGCCCGCGCTACCCCAAGAAGCCCAAAGCCAAAGGGGCGAAGAAAGCCAGGAAGAAAAAGAAGGCCAAGGGGAAGCGGAAGTAGATGGATATCATTTCTTTCGAATCAACCCTTGCGCTACCTTCAAAATGAACTCACAAAGTTGTTGCCATTGCAATTTTGGCAGTTTGCGTTTCCGGGAAATCATTGCGGGAAGCACACACGATCTCCTAAGTAGATGCTGGGAATCAAATCGCGCTGGATCGCATTCGTCCCCAACCAGGAACAATTGGATGAAACCCCTTCGGTGGTGCAAAACGCCCGCTCAGACCTAGCGTTGGTCTCTGAAGTCGACGATCATCTGGTTGACCGTCTTGATTTCGGTTTCGTAGTCCTGGACCAGGAAACCGAGCTTTTCCCGTGCTTCAAGAAAGTGTTGTTCATTTAAGTAATAGCTCTTGGTGTGGTGAACGAAGGCCTTGCGGGCATACAAGCGATCAAATGGATCCAGAATCCGGTGGACCAGAAAATCTTTGGATATGGAGGGGCTGTTCATCAACAATGTCACATCGTGAGGCCGTTCCTGCAGCTTGGACCCGGTGCGTTTGTAAAGTGGGAGGGTTGAGATCGCGGGCCAGATGTTGAGGGCATTCATCCTTTGGTTGGTGATCATCCACACAGCATGTGAAGTTGACACCTTGTCGCCAGATTTGCCGCCCACGATTTGATTAACGCCCAAGAAAGTATCTTCATGCCGGTCCACCTTGCGTCCGATGTCCACCAGGAGATCAGCAAAGGAAAAGGCCCGGTCCAGCATTCCATCCACCGATTGGGCGTAGACCGGATCCTGCCCGATCCCAATGATGGGGGTGAAAGAAGTCGTCAGAAATGAACAGCCCGGCTTTTGTACCATAGTATCCACCAAGCCAGGCAAAGTACTGTATTCCGAGAAAAATTGGGTCATGATGCGAAACACCACCTTTTCCAGGATTTGGTTCCAACGCCAATAGTTCGGGACGGCGCTGCGGAAGGCACTTTCTGCCTTT
The DNA here is from genome assembly GCA_039024435.1 of Bacteroidota bacterium. Lineage (GTDB taxonomy): Bacteria > Bacteroidota > Bacteroidia > J057 > JADKCL01 > JBCCQH01. The sequence continues at coordinate 43,890 of JBCCQH010000028.1, read as the reverse complement.
TTGACGATGACATGGTTGTCCAGTACAATGGTTGCGTCACTGAATTCGGCCAGTTTTTGTGTCAGGAACAACTGGTTGTAGATGAAGCTCAATGGCGCACGAGATTCCCTCACAGAATCGTAAACCACCAAAGAGACCACTTTTTTCTCGGGATAGATCATTTTGAGCCGTTCCAGAACTGCGGCTCCTATACCAGATCCGGCGCCCCCCGCCGCACTCATACAGAGCATAAAGCCCTCAATTTCCTCATTGTCCTCGATCTTTCTCAATAAACGAATGATACGGTACGCCAAGATCCCCCCCTCGGACAATCCAAAGGCGTAGCTTCCTGTTGTATCCCAGCCCGTGGTAGGAGCAAGACTTCCGCGCAAATGGGACTGCCGATAAGAACCGTCTTTATTTAGATAATCTACTCCCCAGGTTCCAAGGTAGCCGGTATCCACGTACATGCCGTAGGGAAAATAATGAACACCGCGTATCCAGCCAAACCGATTCAGAACTTCGCTTTCGCTCTGCTTTCGGTTCAGGTAAAACATGTATTCCCAAAATCTTTCTCCCAGACTGATCCCGGTCCCACCAATATGTATAGTTATGATCTTTTTCATTGGTTTTTGTGTTTGAATTTCATTGCCGTTGCCGTGCGTGTCTACCTTCTGCCTGGAGCCACTTCTTTATCTTCATCTTATTTAGCCTCGTCTTCGTCCCGATCAACTTGTTGAGCTTCGATTTGCTGGTATGCCTGGATGAGATCACGGATGGCATCGACCGCCTCCAGGAACTCGGTTTCGCGCATGCCCTGGCTTGTGTAGGACGCGACGTGTCGCCTTTTCCGGTACAATTGATCAAACTCACCCAGCAGCCTTATCAGCGCGGTTTTGACCCCCGTGTGGTTGCTCACCATCGTCAGATTGTTCTTGAGGCCGGTGGGGCCCAAGGTTTGAAAGTGAGGGACCATGTAGTTCGAGGGCCAATCTGGAAATGGCGGAGGCAGTTGGTCTTGCAGGCGCCTGAGCTCTTTCATGGCGGTATTGTGGTTGAGCGAGCCCCGAAAGAACAAGGACCGTACGAGCGCCTTTCCCGCTTCAGAAGGGAAAGCGACCAACCCGTTGTGCACCGAAAATGCCTGTTGCAGCAAATCGCGGGGGTCCAGGGACGTGTCTTGGGGGTGAAACCGCGCCGCGGAAATGGAAATGAGGTTCATCCAGGGTTCTGGCAGCAAATATCCTGCGAGTCGGGGAAGCCCAATGCCGGAGATCAGCCGTGCAACATCGGTCAGGATCCTGCCCGCCACCATGTTCATTTCCGGGTAGGTTGGGTCTGCCGCATGCATAAGGGTGGCGGCAAGGTTGCGCAGGGCTTCATTGTCGACGAGAAAGCACAAATCGGCCAGCTTGGCGATCTTGGACAATCCAAGTACCGCATTGTAAGGCTCCAGGACGTTTTCCTGCATGCGGGTCGAGGGCAACACGGACACAGTGGCAATCGTGCGGAATTTTCCGCCTGCCCGCAGCCGCTCCAAGAGCAAGGTTCCCAGACCGGAACCCGTGCCCCCGCCCAGGGAGTGGAACAAAATGACGCCCGCAAATCCGTTTTCCAGGGCGGGTTTTTCCGCGGCAGCCACGATTTGGTCGATCAATTCCGGCCCCCGACTGTAGTAGCCTTTCGCCCAATTGGCATCGGCATCGCCATTGCCGGTAATCCAATTTTCTAAGGTAGGCGGAACCGCGAAGTTGGATGCATTGTCCCGCATGGTTGGGTCCGTATCGACCAGCAGCGCGCGGGGGGTGTACCACAACTCGTCCTGGCCATCGAAAAACGTATTGATCCCGAACAAATAACGGCTCCTCTTTTTCCGGTATTTTTCTAATTCCTTCTTATAGGCTTCTCGTTTTGCGATGGTCCCAAAGCGCCGAGGCTTGGGGAAGGAGGGGTACTTTCCGGGATGTTTCAAACCGTGGTCATCGCGGAGTGCGGTCCAAAAACTGTCCCCGAGGAACAATCCGGTTCGCCCCAGTTGTATGCAGAGTATTTTGCGCATATTGGTATTGAATAGGTGTGGTCAATGCTTGGTCTAAAGGTGTTCAGGCCAATATTCCTAAACGGATTCTATCCGGAGCCTTGTGAACAAGGCCCTGGAGCAGCACCAATGGACATGTGAATTTAGATTGCGATGGGGATATCCGCATCGCAATCGACAAGCATTAGGACAGGAAGGTACGAATGCTGCCCCGCAATTGAAAAGCCTGTTTGCGGGCAGGCGCGGTCAATGACTTTGGGGGGCTGGTCGGTGCGGGCAAGCCCAGGAACGGTGGGGCGGAATGGCCTGGGATCCAAGACTTATGGAACCCACCCAAAAAGAGGGCGGACGAATGGTCAGCCGCCGCCTGAATTGAGCAACGGATTGCTCAGCCCGTTGCCGAAGGTAGCCAAGGGAAAGATAAATCTTCCGCATGCTCGTTTCCACGTTTCCCAACCAGGAACAACTGGATGAAACCCCTTCGGTAGTGCAACACGCCCCCTCAGACCTAGCGTCGGTCTCGGAAGTCGACGATCATCTGGTTGACCGTTTCGATTTCGGTTTCGTAGTCCTGGACCAGGAAACCGAGCTTTTCCCGTGCTTCAAGAAAGTACGGTTCATTTATGAGGTAGCTTTCGGTGTGGTGAACGAAGGCCTTGCGGGCGTACAAGCGATCAAAGGGATCCAGAATGCGGTGGACCAGAAAATCTTTGAATATGGAGGGGCTGTTCATCAACAATGTCACATCGTACGGCAACTCCTGCAGCGTGGACCCCGCGCGCTTGTAAAAGGGAAGCTCGGAACCTAACGCCATGCCTTTGAGGGCATTGATCATTTTGCCGGCGAGCATCGACATAATATAAGAAGCCGACAACCTGGCGCTATCGTTGCCGCCCACCGCTTGGCTAAAGCTCAAAAAAGTATCCTCCAATCGGTCCACCTTGCGCCCGATGTCCACCAGCAGGTCGGAAAAGGAATAGGCCCGCTCCACCATTCCCTGCACGGTTCGGGCGTAGACCGGATCCTGCCCGGTCCCAAGGATGGGGGTGAAAGCAGCCGTCAGAAATGAACAGCCCGGTTTTCGCACAAAAGCATCCACAAAACCAGTTACCGTGTCGCGTTCCGAGAAAAAATGGCCCATGATGCGGAACACCACCCTTTCCAGAATCAGGTTCCAATGCGTGTAGTTTGGGACGGCGCTGCGGAAGGCACTTTCTGCTTTTTTGGCGATGGCGTGGTTGTCCAGTACGATGGTTGCGTCGCTACATTCAGCCAGTTTTTGCGTCAGGAACAACTGGTTGTAGATGTAGGTCAATGGCGCACGGGATTCGGTCGCGGAATCGTACACCACGATGGAGACCACCTTCTTTTGCGGATACCTTTTTTTGAGCTGCTCTAGCAAGGCGGCGCCTACACCCGAGCCGGTGCCCCCCGCTGCACTCATAAAGAGCACAAAGCCCTCGATTTCCTGGTTGTAGCGATGCTCGTCCTCGATTCGCCACAACAAGAGCTGGACACTGTCGAGCAGGTTCCCCCCGCCGGAAAATCCATAGGCGTAACTTCCCGTCGTGTCCCCGCTTCTGGTGAAAGCATGCTCTTCGAGCAAATTGGATTTGCGATAAAACCCATCTTCATTGGGAAAATAGCCTGGCCACCTTCCATGGTAGCCCGTATCCACGTAAATGCCGTAAGGAAAATATTGATGGTTGTTGACCGAACCAAAACGGCTCAGGAGCTCGTCATGGCCCCACTGTTGGTTCAGATGAATCAGGTGTTCCCAAAATCGTTCTCCCAGTCGGATCCCCGTTTCGCCAATATGTATAGGTATGATCTTACTCATCGAATTTCTCGTTTGATGTTTGTTGTCGGTGCGGTCGTACACACCAATTTGTTTTGTATCTGGATTCTCCGCGCCCGCTTATTCTTCCTCGTCTTCGTCGCGATCAACTTGCTGATTTTCGAATGCTTGGTAGGCCTGGATGAGGTCTTGGAGGGCACGGGCCGCCTCCATGAACTCAGATTCGGGCATGCCGTGGCTCGTGTAAGCACTGACAAACTTCCTTTTCCCGTACAATTGATTGAAGTCTTTCAGTAGCCTGACCAGCGCCATCTTGATCCCCGTATGGTTGCTCACCATCGTCAGGTTGTTCTTGAAGTGCGCCAGGCCCCAGTCTTGAAAGTGGGGGACCATGGAGTTCGTTGGCCAATCGGGGAAAGGTGGAGGAAGCTGGTTGCGCAGATGCCGGATTTCTTTGATGGTTGCATTTCGATCAATTGAGCCCCGAAACAACAAGTACCGAATCAAGGCCTTTCCGTCTTCCGGCCGGAAAGCAACCAGCCCGTTGTAGACAGCGAGTACCTGTTGCAGTAAGTCGCGGGGGAGCAGGGACGTGTCGTGGGGTTGGAACTGCGCGGTGGAGACCGTGATGAGGTTCATCCAGCGTTCGGGGCGCAAGTACCCCCTGAGCCGGGGAAGTCCCAAGCTCGAGATCAGCCTTGCCAGTCCGGCCAGGGCTCGGCCCGCCACCAGATTGAGATCCGCGTAGGTCGGGTCTTTTTGCCGCAGATGAACCATGGCAATGTTGCGCAGGGCTTCATTTTCGACGAGAAAGCACAAATCGGCCAGCTTGGCGATCTTGGACAATCCAAGCACCGCATTGTAAGGCTCCAGGACGTTTTCCTGCATGCGGGGCGATGGCAAAACGGAAACTGTGGCCAGCGTCCCAAAATAGCTTCTGCTGGCCCGCAACCGCTCCAGCAGCAAAGTTCCCAGGCCGGAACCGGTGCCTCCGCCAAGGGAATGGAACAATATGATTCCGTCGAGGTCGTGTGCGATTGTTTGCGCTTCCACGGCGGTCACAATCTGATCGATCAATTCGGGGCCCCGGACATGGTAGCCTTTGGCCCAGTTGGCATCGGCATCTTCGTTGCCGATGATCCAATTGTCGATGTGAGGCGGCGCTACGAAGTGGGCTGCATTTTCCAGCCTCGTTGGATCGGTGTCGATCAGCAAACTGCGGGGGGTGAACAGCGAACTGCTTGTCTGGTCAAAAAACGTGCCGACCTCGAGCAATCGACTTGCCGCTTTGTCCATGTATTCGCCGAAAGCTATCCGGTAAGCCTCTTGGTTTTTGTATCCCTTGCTCCTGGACCTGTGGGGCCCGCGGTATTTTCCGCTAGGCAATATGCGATTGTCGTCGCGGAGCGCCGTCCAAAAACTGTCCCCGAGGAACAATCCGGTTCGCCCCAGTTGTATGCAGAGTATTTTGCGCATGATTGGTATTGAATAGGTGTGGTCAATGCTTGGTTGGAAGGTACTCGGGCCAAGATTGTTAAACGGAATCCGCCCGGAGCCTGGTCGATAAGGCCCTGGAGCAGCACCAATGGATATTCGGATTCAGATTGCGATGCGGGTATCCGCATGGCAATCGACAAGCATTAGGGCGGGTAGATACGAATGTTGCCCCGCAATTGAAAAGCTATCTTGCGGGGAGGTGAGGTCATTTTTTAGAAGGTTGGGGGTTGGGTACTGCAGGGTAGAGGGCAACGTCGAATCCTATTATTCTCCACAAAGTTCGTTACGTTTAAATATGTCACTGATGTTAGATCAAATATTGAACTTGAGTGTTGCTGAGCGAATAATGTTGGTAGAGGCAATTTGGGACAGCATCCCAGAAGAACAGTCGGGGGCAGCGCTATCTGAAGAAACGAAACAACTCCTTGATCAGCGATTGGCAGCTCACCGGGCAAATCCTGATTCTGGATCATCGTGGGAGGAAGTGAAGGAGCGCATTCAGGAGCAATTGTGAGTTTCGATTTGATCGTCGAGCCGGAAGCCTAACAAGATCTTTTGTAGGCTGCGGTTTAGTATGAGGAGCGCAGGACAGGATTGGGAGATGATTTTCTACTGGCGGCGGAGGTGGCAATCGAAGCGATAAAGAGAAATCCTGAGCAATTTCTATTCAAACACGAAAGCGTATGGCGTGCGCTGATGAAGAGGTTCCCCTACGTGGTGTATTTCCTCGTTGAGGAGGCGAAGATCTTCATATTGGCGGTGATTCATGAAAGGCGCAATCCCGAATACCATCAATCCAAAACGAAGTAATCAGATAAAGGATTGGAATGTGGCGAGTGGAAGTATTGAGTGGAGAATCCGAACATCTTCGCAAAAGAAAACGGCGAAAAGCCGAATTTCTCCAACTTCTCGCCGCCACAGTGGGCCCAGCAGGACTCGAACCTGCGACCACCTGATTATGAGTCAGATGCTCTAACCAACTGAGCTATAGGCCCCCTTACACCGCAAAACTACGGCCATTCTCCCGAATTCCAAGCCATTCGCCCCGATCTTTCCCGCAAAAACTGACATTTATCAGTTTTTCCCGTGAGGCTGCTCATGCAAAGCCGCCCCCGTGGTGTTGAAATTGCGGTGTCAGTTTTAAACCCTTAAACCACGGCGACCATGATCTTTACCTCCTTCAGCCAAGCAACCCGAGCCACCTTCGCTCGGCTCCGCGAAAGTGAAAGGTCCGCTCACCTCCGGCACGTCCTGATCCCCGTCGACTTCTCCGATTGCTCCGAAAACGCCATCCGCTACGGATTGGCCATCGCGCTGCAAGCGGGCGCCAAGATCACGCTCCTGCACGGCATCAGCGTCCCCCTCCAAAACGCCGATTTCATCGCCAGCCCCCTGGAACAAATGGAACGCGACGCCCAGGAAAAGCTGGAAGCGACCGCCCGCGAAGTCGCCGGCTGGCTGAACCGCGAGGCCCTGCCGGAACTGGAGATCCGCACCCAGATCAAGGTCGGATTCATCGGCGATTTGATCCTGGACTTGATCGGGGAGGAGAGCGTGGACCTGGTGGTCATGGGCACCAATGGCGCCGGCCGCATTGAAGGATTCATCCTGGGCAGCAACACGACCCACATCATCGAAAAGGCCCCCTGCCCGGTACTGGCCGTGCCGGAGGAAGCCCAATTTGAAGGGATTGACAAAATCGTATTTGCGACCGACCTCGGGAAACTAGTCCCAGAAACCGTCCAATCGCTGATTGAAGTGGCGCGGCTTTTCGCGGCGGGCATCGACGTGCTGAACATCTTCACCCCGAATTCCCACTATTCGCCTTCGAAAGCGGAGGAATTCAAGGTGGCCCTGTTGCGCGAGGTGGACTACGACCGGCTGTCCTTTCACATCTTTGAAACCGGCCTCGATGACATCACCGAAGCCTTGCAGGTGTACCTCGACAAAAATGGCGCCGATCTGGTGGTCATGCAGACCCACCACCGCGGATTCCTCGCTCGGCTGTTCAAGCCGAGCCGTACCCGCCGCATGGCCCTGCATACCCGCACGCCGCTGTTGGCCCTGCACCATCCGCAACGCAATTGAGCGTATAAATGTCGAAATTTGTTCAATGAGCAATATCCCTTCCCCCCAATTGGACCCCTCCCGCATCGGGATTGAGCAGATGAGCAAGGCGCTGTTCGAATCGGCGGCCGAGGGGCTGGTCGTGGTGAATGCCCGCGGGCGGATTCAGGTGACCAATCCCCGATTGAGCGAATTGTTTGGATACTCCGAGGGCGAAATGATCGGGAAGACCGTCGAATTTCTCATTCCCCGGCGCTACCACGATACCCACACCGCGGACCGGAACACCTTTATGAAAAAACCGGGGCGGCGCTCGATGGGCAGTGGCCGCGATCTGTGGGCGCGCCGCAAAGACGGCTCCGAATTCCCGGTCGAGGTCTCCATCAACCACTTTTCCACGGAGGGAAACCCTTTCGTGATGGCCCTGGTCACCGACATCACCACCCGGAAGCAAGCCGAAAAGAAGCTCGCCGAGCTCAATGCACAGTTGGAATCCCGGGTGCAGGCCCGCACTGTCGAGTTGCGCGACAGCCAGCGGCTCTACAGTCTGATCGCACGAAACTTCCCCAATGGCACCATCAACGTATTTGACCAGCACCTGAACTACCGCTTCGTGGAAGGCCGCGAATTGTACCAACTGGGAGTGACCAGCGAGGAGCTGGTCGGGACAAACTACCTGGACCGTCTGCCGGAAAGCCTGCGCCGGACGATCCGGGAAAATCTATTGCCCGTTTTTCGGGGGCTTCCGGCTCAGTTTGAAGTGGAATCCCAAGGGAACATTTACGAACTCTCCGCGGTGCCGCTGCCGGACGACCAGGGGGAAATCTCGCAAATCCTGGTGGTGGAACAAAATATCAGCCGCCAGAAGCAAGCCGAACGCGACATCCGGGACGCTCTGGACAAAGAACGACAACTCAGTGAGCTGAAGTCGCGCTTCGTATCGATGGCCTCCCACGAATTCCGCACGCCCTTGAGCACCATCCTGACCTCAGTTTCGTTGGTGGCCCGCTACACCGAAGAAAAACACCGGGACCGCCGGGAAAAACACATCGAACGCATCCGCTCTTCGGTGCAAAACCTCACCGGAATCCTCAACGATTTCCTGTCGCTGGACCGCCTGGAAACCGGCGCAGTAGAGACAAATCCCGACCGCTTTGACCTGCGGGAATACCTGCGCGACATCGTCGAAGAAATGCAGGTCATCGCCCGCAAAGAGCAGCTCATTTGCCTGGAACTCCACAACGTAGGTGAGGTAATGTTGGACGCAAAGATGCTCCGCAACATCCTGATCAACCTCATTTCCAACGCCATCAAGTATTCCCCGGAAGGCAGCGAGATCAAGTTGAGTGCCCGGCTGACCGGCGATACCATCAGTTTTTCCGTGCGTGACGCAGGCATGGGCATCCCGGAAGCCGATCAGCCCCACCTGTTTGGCCGGTTTTTCCGGGCCCGCAACGCCACCAACATTCAGGGAACCGGCTTGGGACTCAACATCGTCCGAAAGTTCCTGGACCTGATGGGGGGCACCATCTACTTTAAAAGCAAAGAAGGGGTAGGAACGACTTTTTACCTTGAGATCCCGCAAACCCTGTCGATATGAAAAAGATCCTTTTGGTAGAAGACAATCTCGAAATGCGGGAAAACACCGCTGAGATTCTGGAATTGGCGAATTACGAAATTCTGACCGCGGAAAACGGCCGGGTGGGAGTGCAGATGGCCCGCACGCACGTTCCGGATATGATCCTGTGCGACATCATGATGCCGGAGATGGATGGCTACGGAGTATTGTATATGCTGACCAAGGATCCGCTGACCGCCTCGATCCCGTTCATCTTTCTGACCGCCAAAGCCGACCGAAGCGATATCCGCAAGGGCATGACCCTCGGTGCGGACGACTACCTCACCAAGCCATTTGAGGAGATGGAACTGCTGGAAACCATCGAGAGCCGCTTCAAGCGCAGCGAAATCATCCGCAAGGAGTACGAGCGGGGATTGTCCGGGTTGAATGCCTTTCTCGACGAGGCCCGGGGCCAGGAAGCCTTGCGCCAGTTGTCCCAGGAGCGCAAAGTCCGGACCTACCAAGGCCGCGAAAACATATTTTACGAGGGCGAATACCCCAACGAGCTGTACTACCTCATCGCGGGCAAGGTCAAAACCTGGCGCATGAACGAGGACGGAAAGGAATTGATCACCGGTCTTTACAAGCCGGGCGAATTCATCGGTTACCACGCTCTCCTCGCGGAAACTATCCACGGCGAGTCGGCGTCCACTCTGGAAGACACGGAGTTGGCGCTGATTCCCAAGGCGGACTTTACTCAACTGGTCCACCGCAACCGCGACGTGGCGCTGCGGTTCATCAAAATGCTCGCAAACAACGTCCACGAGCAGGAAGAAAAGCTCCTCAGTCTGGCTTACCGCTCGGTCCGTTCGCGGGTTGCGGAAGCATTGCTGCTCCTGCAACGCCGCTACCGGGAGCAATCCGACGAAACCTTTACGATCAGCATCACCCGCGATGACCTTGCTGGATTGGTGGGCACCGCGACCGAGTCCCTGATCCGGACCTTGTCCGAGTTTAAAAAAGATAAAATGATCGAGGTCAAAGGCCGGAAAATCACCATTCTTGACGAACGCGGTCTGGCGCGCATCATGGACGTGTATTAGCAGTAAAAACTGACACAAGTCATGTTTCTCATTGATGCGATTCATGCCAAAATGCGCCGGACTTGCCTACTTTCGAAACGAGTACATTTCTACCTCGTGTTATGAACAATGCCATCTTGATCCCAACCGACTTTTCCGCGCAGTCCCGCATGGCGTTGCGATTTGCGGTCGATAATTTGGCCTCGGCCTCGGCCCCGACCCGTTTGGTTTTATTGAATGCTTACGCCAACATGCCACGCATTTCCGCGCCGATGATTTCCCTCCACGATATCCTCAAGCGCCGCTCCGAAGAAGGACTTCAGCGGGAGCACGATTTTGTGAAAACGCTCCTCAATGGAAATGCGGATCGGATCGACATCCGGCAGGTTTCCCGTCCGGACACACTGAAAAAGGCCATTCGCTACATCCTCGCCCGGGAATCGGTGCAGATGATTGTATTGGGTTCTGACCAGAGCAACCGGAATTTTGATCCGTGTGATCTCGTCGAGTCGTTCCGTACCCCGATTTTGCTCGTGCCCAGCCTGGGGGCCAAAAATTGATCCCTCTTCCATCACGATTGCGCCGACCGCCCGCGGCGCTCAATCCAATTCCGCAAATATTGCCCCCTTCGTTTATTCCGATTTAGCTTAGAATCCTGTATTTTCGATCCGGAAAAACATTCCTGGTACGCAAATCAGAACAATATGGCTTTGAAAAATTACTTCCTGATCACCGTGATTGCCCTTTTTACCTGGGGGAATGGGGTGGCGCAAGACGATGCTGGACGCCAGATCACCGTGGAAGACATCTGGAAGAACTACCGCTTTTTCCCGTCCTTTCCCTCGGAGTTCAACTGGATGAACGACGACAATTTCTACTCAGTGCTCAAAAACGGGAAAATTGAGAAGTATTCGGTGGAGAAACAGGAGCGGGTCGAAACCATATTGGACGTCAGCGAACTGAAAGATCCGGATACCGGGGAAAAGATTGACGTCAAGACCTACAGCTTCGCCAAAGATGAGCGCCAAATTTTGCTCAAAACCGGGATCGAACCGATTTATCGCCGTTCTTCCCGCGAGATAACCTACGTCTGGGACCAGGACCGAGAGAAATTGCACAAATTACAAGCGGGGGAGAAGGTGTCGTTCGCGACGATTTCGCCGGACGGAAATCAGGTCGCTTACATGTACGCAAACAACCTCTACATCTACAATATGGAGGCGATGAAAGCCCGTCCTGTGACCTCCGACGGCATGGTAAACCAGATCATCAATGGTGGAACTGACTGGGTGTACGAAGAGGAATTTGCGTTTACCCGGGCCTTTTTCTGGTCCTCCGACAGTGAGAAGCTGGCCTATTACCGCTTCGATGAGCGTCACGTACGGGAATTTTCCATGACCATGTACGGCGACCTCTATCCGGAGGAATACCGGTTTAAATACCCGAAAGCGGGTGAGGAAAACGCTTTTGTGGACCTGTTTATCTTTGATATTGTCTCCGGGAAAAACATCCCGGTCGACCTGGGGCCGGAGAAGGACCAGTACATCCCGCGGATCAAGTGGACCAAGGACCGAAACAAGCTGGCGGTCATGCGCATGAACCGCCTCCAAAACCAGAACGAAGTCCTTATGGTGGACGGCACGACCGGTAAATCGGAAGTTATTCTCACCGAGCAGGAAGACACCTACGTGGAGCAGCCCTCCGACAATACCTGGATTTTCCTGGACAATGGTGAAGAGTTCCTTTGGCAAAGCGAACGCAGCGGCTACAACCACGTCTACCGCTACGACTTTTCCGGAAAAATGCTGCAACAGGTCACATCCGGCAAATTTGATGTGACCGAAATCACGGCGGTCGATGAGGCAGCAGAGTTTATCTATTACATGTCCACTGAAGTTTCTTCTTTGGAACGCCACTTGTACCGCATTCGGATGGATGGCAAGAAAAAGACCCGCATGACCGAGGAGGACGGCTGGCATTCGGTGACCTTCAGCAAGAACAATACCTTCTACATGGACAGCTACAGCACGATCACCACCCCTACGCGGGCCGCCCTTTACAATCAGAAGGGCAAGGAGGTCATGGTGCTGGAAGAAAATAAGCGCCTCGCGAAGACAATGGCCGCGTACGCGCTCTCCGAACCGGAATTCATGCAGATTCCCACTGAAGGTGGCGAAAAGCTGAACGCTTACATCATCCGGCCCGCCGATTTTGACGAGTCAAAGGCGTATCCGGTCATGATGCACGTCTACGGCGGGCCCGGCAGCCAAACCGTCAAGAACCAGTACCTCGGCTTCAACTACTTCTGGCACCAAATGCTCGCCCAGAAGGGTTACATCGTCGTATCGGTGGACAACCGCGGTACCGGCGGTCGGGGAGAGGACTTCAAAAAAGTCACCTACGGTGAACTCGGCAAGTACGAGACCCTCGATCAGATCGCGGCCGCCAAGTGGCTTGGACAGCAGTCCTGGGTCGATGCGGATCGGATTGGGATCTGGGGCTGGAGTTTCGGTGGTTACATGACCTCACTCTGCCTCACAAAGGGGGGCGGGACCTTCAGCCTTGGCATCGCGGTGGCCCCGGTCACCAACTGGCGATTCTACGATACGATTTACACCGAGCGCTACCTCAAGACGCCCAAGTTGAATCCCTCCGGTTACGATGACAACAGCCCGATTCAGTTTGCGGAAGACCTGCAAGGCGATTACTTGCTGGTTCACGGCACCGCCGACGACAATGTCCATTACCAGAATTCGATCGAATGGTCGGATGCGCTAATCGGCAATGCAATTCCCTTTGATATGGCCTTCTATCCGAACAAGAACCATGGGATCTTCGGTGGCCTGACCCGGCTGCACCTCTACCGGAAGATGACGGATTTTGTGCTGGACAATCTGTGATTGCGATCCTCTGCCCTCACAGTTCGGCTTTTAGGCGATGGGCCACGACGCGGTCCACGGGAAAGGTCAGCATTTCCGGATCCAACTCCCGGATCGCACACCAGCGAAAAGATTGGGCGTTGTCCGCTTCGGCTGGGAAATCCAAGGGGACCGCAGTGAGCGGAATTTCGGCTGCCGGGTCCGCCGTGATCCGGTAGTAAACGCTCAACAGTTGATCTCGCGGATTGAAGCGGGACACCTGGGCGAAATCATTGATGTAGAACAGTTCGCCCACCTCAATCTCCAAGTCCAGTTCCTCGCGCCACTCGCGCTTCAGCCCCTCGGCCAGGCCCTCGCCGAACTCGTGGCCTCCGCCGGGAAACTTGGTCATGTCGTATCGGTTGCGGCGTTCGTCGGTGAGCAGCACCTCCTGGTGATCGTTGATCCAGATCCCGTAAACCCGGACATTGTAGCGGTTTGGTCGCATCGTTGGATTCGTATTTTTCGGCGAAAAATACCCAACAATTTCCTTAAATTAGCGGAACTCAGAAGATAATTATCCTTAAAAATGAAGAAGTTGTATAGCTTGTTGGCTGTTTTGGTGCTCCTGGCGGTAGCCGCGCCCACCGCACATGCGCAGAACGACAATTCCAACAACGCGGTCAAGATCAATGACCGCCTTCCGGTAAGTGGAGGGGAAAAGACGGATTTTGTATTTACCCGTTCGTTCCTGGCGGGGGCCACCCCCGACGGAGCACCTTACGCGACCGCCCGTTCGGGCATCTGGGCCATCGGTTTTGGCTATGGATTTCCCATCGGGAAGGTGATGGAAATCAAGTTGGAACCCCGGGCCGCTTGGCACAAGTTGGTGTTTACGGCTTCTCCCGGAAAAACCTTCCCCACCGCGGATACTTCCACCACGCTGGTATACGAAAAGATCCGCTCCTTTTACATCGAAGTGCCGCTCGGGCTGAAGTTCAAGTTGGCGCGCAACGCCGACGACAAGTACAAGTTGTTGCTGGAAGGCGGCTTTTCCTTTGGCTTCAATGCTGGCAGCACCTTCAAAACCCGCAGCGAGGTGGACCAAGACGACAATGGCAGCTTTGAATCGCGCCTCACCACAAAATTGCGCAACGTACAGGAGCTCAACAGCCTGCGCTACGGACCCTACGCCCGCATCGGTACGAACTGGATTTCCATTTACGGTTTCTACCGCCTGACCGATGTCTTCGATCCCAATGCCAAAATCGGCGACGATGTTACCGGGGTCGACTATCCGGTATTCCCGGCCCTGGAAATCGGATTTTCCCTGATGCTTTAATCGGCCGACCTTTAAGCACCACGCATACTATCTAATACCCAAAGCCCATGTTATTTCTAGCCAGTACTGACCTGCCCCTCATACCGATTTTGATCATCGTGGGGAGCATCCTTTTTATCTTTCTGTTTTTATTTTTCGTGCCAGTTGGCCTGTGGATCACCGCGATTTTCTCCGGGGTTCGGGTCGGTATCGGGCAGTTGATTGGGATGCGCTTGCGGAAGATTCCGCCTTCAATCGTCGTAAACAACCTGATCAAGGCCACCAAAGCGGGACTGCAAATTACTACCACGGAGATTGAGACGCACTACCTGGCCAAAGGCAATATCAATGCAGTGATCGACGCCCTGATTTCGGCGGACAAGGCAAATATCGACCTGAATTTTCAGTTGGCGGCGGCCATTGACCTGGCCGGGCGGGACGTCTACCGCGCCGTCCACGATTCGGTTACGCCCCGGGTCATCAATTCTCCGCCCGTCGCCGCCGTAGCCAAAGACGGTATCCAGCTCATCGCGAAAAGTCGCATCACCCTGCGGGCGGACATCCACCGCCTCGTCGGTGGGGCCGGCGAAGAAACGATTCTTGCCCGGGTTGGGGAGGGGATCGTGACCACGATTGGTTCGGCGGAAAGTCACAAGATGGTTCTCGAAAATCCGGATATGATTTCGCGGGTGGTACTGGGCAAAGGACTGGACTCCGGGACCGCGTATTCGATCCTCTCGATCGACATCGCCGACATCGACATCGGGGAAAATATCGGGGCCAAGCTGCAAACCGATCAAGCCGAGGCCGACCTCAAAGTCGCCAACGCCAAAGCGGAAGAGCGCCGGGCTCTCGCCGTCGCCACCGAGCAGGAATTTATCGCCCGGGCCCAGGAAATGCGCGCCCGGGTCATCGAAGCCGAGGCCCAGATCCCGCTGGCAATGGCGGAAGCCTTCCGCAGTGGGAACCTCGGGATCATGGATTACTACAAAATGAAAAATGTCCAAGCCGACACCGACATGCGGAATGCAATTTCCGGCATGGAAGATGATGCCTGATCGAATCGGGAAGCAATTGCTGTTGCCGGTACTGTTGCTGGTCATTCTGCTCACCGGGTGTGGCGGGCCTGCCCCCGTGGATACTGGCCCGCAGATCGCGTACCGGCCGGTCTCGCAAGAGACCGCGCTGACCTTTGCCGACTCATTGTCCCGGGCCTTTTCCCAGCAGGACCAGCGCTTTTACGAATTGCACTGCGATCAGGTCCGGCTGGCGGAAGTGATCAAAAATGCCCTGAACGATTCCATGCCGCTGCCGGAAGCTACCGAGCGCATCGCAAAAATGGTTTTTTTGCCAGAGTTGTTGCTGGGCCTGCGCTCAGGCTACGCGGGAATGGTCATTTTGGGCGCAGTGGAGCGGGACGCGGCGCAAGTGCTCCGGATCCGCATCGACCTGAGAAACGGACGGGCGCTCTATTTCGATCTCAAACTGGAAGTACGGGACGATGGCAAGTCGCAGATCGTGATGATCACCGACGTGTATTTCATTTTTCGGGGCATTTGGCAGACGGATCGGATCATCAAACAGTTTGTGCTGGCCGGGGGCATCCCCGACGGCACAATGGAGCCCGAACTACAAAAGACGTTTGCCCTGCGCGACGAAGCGTTTCGCTATTACCGGGAACAAAAAGTGGACGAGGCGGAAGCCGCATTTGCCCAGTTACCGGCTGAATTTCAGGCGAATCGCATGTTGCAATTCGACCGCTTGTACTGCTTTCTGGAACGCCGTCCGGAGCAGTTTGCCGAGGAATTTGCCGCCTACGAAGCGGCCTACCCGGACAACGAAAGCCTCTATACCTTGCGCTACCGCAAACATCTGCTCGAAGAGAATTACGACTTGGCGGAGGCGGCCCTGGATTCCTTCCATGTATTTCTGGGCCAGCGCGACGCCTACTATAATTTTTACCTCGCCGAAATCGCTGGCTTCCGGGGAGATGCCGCCGCCACCCGAGCCGCATTGGATGCGGCGGTTGCGGCCGAACCCCAAAACGTATTTTTTCGGGTCTACTTGTTGGACTATTTCCTCAAGATCCGAGACTACGCCGCTGCCGTCCCGGTGCTCGATCAATTGCTCAACGAGCAGATCTCGATCAATTACGCGACCCTCACCGAGTACGAAAAGTTTCACGCCTCCGCTCCTCTGCAAGCTTATCTGAAAGCCCACCCCGAGCGGGAAGAAATATTAAAACCGCGTTAATTGTCAATGTTCAATCGAGAATTTTGCAACTCTACGCCCGCGAATTGAAAATTCTCCCATTGAAAATTACAGCAGTTCCGTTAAGTCCACCCGGGGATGGAGGATGCGGACGAGTTCGACCATGCCTTCTACGATGCGGGGACCGGGGCGGGCGATCAAGTCCGGGCGGGTCAGAAATACGTGGTTGTCCAAGGCGGCGGGCAGTTTCGTATGCAAATCGGGGTACTTGGCGATCAACTCCTGGTAGACCTGGTCGTTGTTCGAAGGCAGGAGGATGTATTCCGGTGCGGCCTGCACCAGTTGTTCCGCAGTCACCGTTGGGTAGGATTCATCCAGGCTGGCAAATACGTTTTTGCCGCCGCATTTTTCCAGTGCTTCGTGCATGAAGCACTTTTTTCCCACCACTGTAATGGGATCAATGCCCACCAAAATGGCGGTCCGGTAGCCGATTTCTCCTTCGGTTGAATCGGCGATGGTTTGGACCATGCGGGCCAGCGAATCGGTGAGCCGCTGGGCTTCTTCTTTGGCGTGGAGCATCGCCCCGATGGTATTCATGTTTCGCCAGACATCCTCTAGTCGGTTGTAGCTTTGGTAGAGGAGCGGCAGGCGGAGCTGTTCGAAAGAAGCGATGATCTGTTCGCTGTGGATTTCGCTGGAGGCCAGGATCAAGTCGGGTTCTTGGGCCACGATGGAAGGCAGATCCAGACTCGGAAACGTTGTGATTTCGAGTTTGTTGTAGGCATCGTCCGGGAAATCGCAGACGTGGCTGCGCGCTACCAAGTGGTCTTCTTTGCCCAGGGCGTAAATGACTTCCGTGACATTGGGGGCCATCGAGACGATGCGTTCCGGTACCTTGGCGAGTTTCAGGTCCCGGTTGAGGTCGTCGGTGTAGGATTCCGAAATCAGCGGAGCCGAATCGATCAATTCTTGATTGGGATTCCCGCAAGCCGAGAGACCAGCGGTGAAAAGGAGGGTGACAAAGGTGAACTTGAGCAGTTGCATGGGCAATGGTTCAGTGTTTGTGGTCCGAGAGCAGTACAATTGCGTTGTATCCCGCAAATCTACCCCATAACGCAAAAAAGGGGAACGGTTACGTTCCCCTTTTTATGGATATGCAAGTTGTCTTATGCTTCGGCATCGGGGATGCGGAGGTACTGACCCGGGTAGATGAGGTTGGGATCCTTCAGCATCGGTTTGTTGGCTTCGAAGATCACCGGGTACTTCATGGCGTTGCCGTAGTACTGCTTGGCGATTTTGCTCAGCGAATCACCGCGGACGACGGTGTGGAAGACGGGTTCTTTCGCGGCCACAACGGCGCCTTCCGGCAGGGTCATCTGGTCATCGACCTGCGAAACACCCTTCAGATTTCCCAGGGCCATCACGACTTTTTCCCGGGTAGCTTGATCGGCTGCTTCGCCGGTCACCGTAATGACGCCATCTTCCAGCTTCACCTCGACCCCACTGACTTCCAGGCCGTACTCTTCCAGCTTCTTGGTCAAAACCGTGTTGATATTGGCGTTTACGTTGTCCTCAACGGCTTTCTCTTTGCCCGCTTCACGAATAAAATCAAATATTCCCATGGATGGTGTGTTTTTTGGAGTAATTGAAATTTGATCGGTGCAAAGATAGAAATTGCCGGCTATTTCTTGTCATATTCTGGATGAATGCCGCCAAATCCGCGACGAATTTTCCCGGAAACCGCATGGTTGCTTACCTGGTCTCAGGCCGAACCCGTTGGCCTGGACCCGGCTACCGATCCGCCGGAGCGATTCCAATTCGGACCAATATTCTAGTTGTTAAAATTGTTAAATATTAAATATTCCGAAAATCGAACAAAATTATTCCTATCTTTGTATAACTGAAGGGGGATCCGAGGACGGAATCGAGTAGCAATTGCCTGTCCAAATAAACCCACATCCAGAAGTTGACGATGGAAGTTCTCAATCCGGGATTTCTGTATCCGCTTGATCCTTACCAACCATTGCCGAAAAGTTGATGATCACCGAAGATTTTTTTGTCGATATACACGCACACCCTACGCTCCGCGCTTACAATACACCTTTCCGTCATGGTCGCCGCAATTTGTGGGAACCGACGGAAAACGACAGCTTCAATACGACCATAAGTCGTTGGGCCCGGCTCAAAACCAAAGAGATTGCTAAGTCGAGCCAGGCCAATCTGCTGAACTGTGCCGCCGGAAAGATCCGGGTGGTATTTGATTCCCTTTATCCGGTCGAAAAAGGCTTTCTAAATTTCCGCAAATTGCCCTCCGCAGTAATGGGCCGCGCCAAGGCCGACCAAGTGCTGCGCACCGTTACCGGTATCGATGCCCACCAACTGAAAGCCCTCCGCCAAAACAACAATTACTTCGAGGAACTTTGTGCTCAGTACGCCTTTCTGACCAAAGGTCAGGGCGGGTCCCCCGATGGCAAGTACCGTTACTGCTTGGTCGCCAACTGGGCGGAACTGGAAACGGTCACCCGGGAGGATCCGGATTGCATCGCCGTCGTGGTGACGGTGGAAGGCGCCCATTGCTTCAACGCTGGCATTCCCCAGGATGCCGATGCTCCCCCGACCAAGCGCAAGGATGTGGTCGAAAATGTCAACATCATCAAGTCTTGGGATTTCGCCCCATTTTTCATCAATCTGTCGCATCATTTCTACAATGAACTTGCCGGGCATTCCCGGAGTTTCAAGCCGCCCATCTTTCAGGCCTACAACCAGAAGCCCGGTCTCGACACCGGGATTACGGATTTGGGGTGGTCGGTCGTCCACGAAATGCTGGCCCGGGACAACGGTCGCCGCATCCTCATCGACATCAAGCACATGAGCACGCGGTCGCGCCAGGAGTTTTATCGGTTTGTGGAAAGCTACAACCGACTCAATCCCCAGGACAAAATCCCGGTGATTTGCAGCCACACCGGTGTCAATGAATTTTCCACTTTCAAAGACTCCCGCCGCAAAGCCGACCGCAAGCGCAAGGGGAGGGGCAGCTACTTTCACAATTGGACCATCAATCTGTCCGACGAGGAAATCCGTTTTATCCACCAAACTGGCGGCCTGATCGGGGTCATGCTCGACAAAGGTCTACTCGGCAGCCCGGAAGTCCTGCAGCAAATCCGCGAAATGGAAAGCACGCAGCAAATCCGGCAAGCCTTCGTGGAACTCATCGTGAACAATATCTTTCAGGTGGTCCACGCCATCGGGGACCGCTCGGCTTGGGATGTTTTGGCGGTGGGGACCGACTACGACGGTCTGATCACCCACGTGGACATTTATCCCGACGCCTCTGCACTGCCCGAACTCAAAACGGACCTGCTCGACTACCTGACCCGTACCCGTTTCCGCAAGGAACTCTGGTTTGGTTACACACCGGAGGAGATCGTGCGGAAAATTATGCAGACCAATGCCCTGGCATTCCTGAGAAAGCATTTCTAAGAACGTAAACCCCATACCGGCTCGGGAGGGCCTCATTCTCCCCACGCACTATGAAACGATCCAGCATCCACATCCCCACCGAAGGACTCAGTCCGGAAGCTCTCTTGCAAAAAATGACCGACGCCCGGCACGAAGACACCCGCTGGCAAGACGGCAAGGCTTTTTGTCTGGTGTATCACCCCGGTGAAGAGTACGCCAGCGCGGTAAAGGCCGCTTACAATATGTTTTTCTCGGAAAATGCCCTCAACCCCTCCGCATTTCCCAGTCTGCGCCGCTTTGAAAGTGAGGTGGTCGGCATGGCTACCGACCTGTTGCACGGCGGCCGGAAAGCCACCGGGACGATGACCTCGGGCGGAACCGAAAGCATCCTCCTGGCGGTCAAAACCGCCCGCGAATGGGCCCGCGCCAATCGGCCCGGAATCACCGCTCCTGAAGTGGTCATCCCGAATTCGGCGCACCCGGCTTTCCACAAAGCCTTTCATTACTTCGGCGTAAAAGGCGTGCTGGTCGGCGTCGGGGAAGACTATCGGGTGGACATGAACGAGGTCCGGGCGGCGATCAATGAAAATACCATCATGCTCGTGGGATCGGCGCCTTGCTATCCCCACGGCGTTATCGATCCGATCCGGGACCTATCCGATTTGGCTTTGGAGCGGGACCTGCTGTTGCACGTGGATGCCTGCATCGGGGGATTTTTGCTTCCATTTGCCCGGAAACTTGGCCACGCGGTTCCGGATTGGGATTTCTGCCTGCCCGGAGTTACCTCGATTTCGGCCGATCTTCACAAGTACGCCTACGCCGCCAAAGGTGCTTCGGTCATCCTGTACCGCGATGCAAATCTGCGCAAATACCAATTTTACGTGTATACCGACTGGTCGGGTGGCATCTACGGATCGTCGACGATGCTGGGCACGCGGCCGGGCGGAGCAATTGCCGCCGCCTGGGCAGCCTTAAATGTCATTGGGATGGAGGGCTACCTGAAGCTTGCCGACCGGACCATGAAAGCCACACTAGCCATCAAAGCCGGTATCGAAGCGGTGCCCGAGCTGCAAGTATTGGGGGATCCAGACATGAGCCTGATTGCATTTGGTTCCGAGCAACTCGATATCTACGCGCTCGGGGACGAACTGAACCTGATGGGGTGGCATTTTGACCGGCAGCAGTTCCCGGCGAGTTTGCACCTGACCGTGAGCCAGGTCCACTACGGCTTGGTGGATGAATTCCTCGCCGACTTGCAGGTGGCGGTGCAGAAGGCGCGTAAATTGTCCTGGAACAAAGTCTCCACGGGTGTTCAAGTGGCTGCATTCAAAGGCTTGAAAGCGGTTTTGCCGCCCGGATTGTTCCGCAAGTTGCAGGATGCCTATTCCTCCGGCGGTGTGGGCCACGGCCGGACCGCTGCCATGTACGGGATGATGGATGCCCTCGCCGGAAGCGGCGATCTGAAAGACCTCGTGAAAAACGCCTTGCACGGATTCTACACGCTGGAAAACAACCGCTTGGCCCCGGAAAAGTGAGCGTATAGCCGGGTAGTGGGGGGGCGATGCCCGCTCAATTGCTCAGGGCCTGGGTCTTGAACTCGGAAGTCGTGTGGAAAGTGATTTCCGGGTAGTTCTGTTTCTCCATGTTGAGCGTCCATTCGGAGCCCGCCAGAAAGACCAAGTTGTCGTCTTTGTCCCGGCAGATGTACTTGGGCTTGAGGCGAATAAATTTCTCCAAAACTTCCTCGTTGTCGGAAGTGATCCAGCAGGCCTTGTGAAACTTCATCGGGACGAAGTGGCAATGCGCTCCGTACTCGTGTTGCAAGCGGTACTGGATAACCTCAAACTGAAGTTCCCCGACCGTCCCCACAACCAGGCGATTTCCGGGCTGTTGGGTAAATAGCTGGGCGACCCCCTCATCCGTGAGTTGCTTCACACCTTTCGCCAACTGCTTGCTTTTCATCGGGTTGTCATTGATCAGCTCTTTGAAGATTTCCGGCGAAAAGGTCGGAATTCCCCGAAAGGTAAAATCATCGCCTTCGGTTAGGGTATCCCCAATTTTGAAGTTGCCGGTGTCGTACAGTCCGATGACATCCCCGGGGAAGGCTTCTTCCACAATGCTTTTGCGCTGGGCCAAAAACGTCGCGGGATTGCTGAAGCGCAGGTTTTTGTCCAGGCGTACGTGGTGGTAAAATTTGTTGCGCTCAAACCTGCCGGAGCAGACCCGGAGGAAAGCGATTCGGTCCCGGTGGCGCGGATCGAGATTGGCGTGGATCTTAAAGACAAATCCGCTAAAATCTTTCTGCAAGGGATCGATGGGCCCCTGATCGGTGGGGCGGGAACCCGGCATCGGGGCAATCGTGATGAACCGCTCCAGGAGTTCCTTGACCCCAAAATTGTACAGCGCCGAGCCAAAAAATACCGGAGCCAACTGGCCGGCTTGGTAGGCTTCCATGTCGAATTCGTCGTAGACGCCCTCTACCAGTTCGACCTCTTCCCGGAACAATTCGGCCAGTTCTCCGACCTCCGCGTCCAGGCGCGGGTCCGCTAGATCGTTGATTTCGACGACTTTGTTGGCGACCTTTTGGATATTGGCTTCAAACAAGCGGATATTCTTGCTTTCCAGTTCGTAGACCCCTTTGAAGTCCGATCCCATCCCGATGGGCCAGGAGAGGGGGCGCACGTTGATGCGCAATTTTTCTTCCAGTTCGTCGAGCAACTCAAAGGGATCGCGGCCCGGGCGGTCCATCTTGTTGATAAAAATGATCACCGGGGTATCCCGCATTCGGCAGACTTCCATCAGCCTTTCCGTCTGCTCTTCCACTCCCTTTACGCAGTCAATCACCAGGATGACCGAATCGACCGCTGTGAGGGTGCGGTAGGTATCTTCGGCGAAGTCTTTGTGGCCCGGCGTATCGAGCAGGTTGATGAGGGCATCGTTGTACTCAAACGCCATCACCGAGGTAGCAACCGAGATGCCCCGCTGCCGTTCGATTTCCATGAAGTCGGAGGCGGCGGTTTTGCGGATTTTGTTGCTTTTGACCGCCCCCGCCGTCTGGATGGCGCCCCCGAAGAGGAGCAATTTTTCCGTCAAGGTCGTCTTCCCCGCATCCGGGTGAGAAATAATGGCAAAGGTGCGCCGTTTCGAGATCTCTTCTTTGTTGTTCATGGAGTGCCGTTTTTGCGGGGGCAAAGATACAGCGAATCTGGCGGAATCGCCATTTCCGAGCCCACAATCTTCACACCAGGAGATCTCACCCCTCTCCGGTCAATGCTGCACTTTGAGCCGGTTGGTCCGAATTACTTCGCCCATTTTTACCCGCACCAGGTATACGCCATCGGGCAAGTCACCGGTGAGCAATTCGATTTGGTGGCGACCCGCCGGAAAACTTGTTCCTTTGCCTTGCTGGAGCATGCGGCCTTGCAAGTCAAAGATTCCAACCTGAATTGCTGCACTCTCGGGGATGTCCACGGTAATCCAGGTACTCTGATCGACCGGATTGGGGTAGAGGGCGTGTAAGGCCCAGTTCCAAAGATCGATTTTGGGGTCCAAGTTGACCAGGGGAAATCCATCCCAGCGGTATACTTCGCGGCCACTGGCAAATATGACGCTGTCATTCACGATGCGGATGCGGTTGACCCGGCCACCCCAGATGTCATTGGACCAACTCATCCCCCCGTCGGTGGTGACAAAATTCAAGGCTCCGTTGAAATTGCCACCGATCCAGCCTACGCTGTCATTGACGAATCCGATCGCTTGTGCGTTGTAAACATTCGTGCGGTAGGGCAATTCCTGCCAGGTGAAGCCTCCGTCGGTGGTTTTGAGGAATTTTTGCGGCGTTTGGTTGCCAAATTGCTGGATGGAGATGTAGCCAATCTGGGGGGAGGGAAAGGAAATTTTCCACAGCATGCGCTCATCTTCCTGGGTCACATACAAGCGCGCCCAGGTCTGACCGCCGTCGTAGGTTCGCAAAATGACCCCCGCGGAATCCAGAAATGGTCCCGTACTACCAATCACAATGCCTGAGTCCGGGGTCCAGAAGTAAGCGTCGACGAGGCCACCCGCAAGGGAATCCAGTGACCAGTATTCCCAGCTGTTGCCGCGATCCGTGGTTTTGTAGATCAGAGAAGGGCCGTAAAAGCGGCCTACCGCGTAGAGCGTGGAATCGCCCGCGATGAAGATGCCGCATCCCCCCGCCGGACGCGGCCCGGGGAGGTTGGTGACCGGGGACCAGGTTTGGCCTCCGTCATCGGTATGGATCATGACCGCAGAGTCGGCCGATGTCAGTCCGGTTTCCAGCACCCCGATGAAGCCCGTTTGTGCGTCAAAAAAGCCCATGGAGCGGAAGGGGAGGCCGGAGGAGTCCAGTTGGACCTCCCAGCTTTGGCCGCTGTCGGTGGTCCGGAGAATGCGGCCCAGATTGCCGGTAAAATTCTGGTACGGGGCGATGGCCCAGCCGGTGTCGGCATTGATGAAGTAGATGTCATCGTAGCGGTCGACGGTGCCCGCCGGTGTAATTTGCCAGCCCGATTGGGCCATTGGGCTCAGCCAGGTGCAGAGGAGAATGACAAGGAGGAGGGGAGGTAGCTTTTGGTACATGTGCAGGATATTGGTTGCAATGCAATGAAGCGAATGCGCTTCCCCCATGAAAGAACATTGTGGGGGTTTCATTACGCAGTTGTGGACGGAAATGGAGGCGTTTGCCTACCAATTCATGTCAATTCATTCGCGATCATGCCCCGGGTGCTTGGGGCATATTGTTTGTTGCTTCACGGCCCAAGGTGCGTCTCCGGGAGCTTTTGCCGGTTTTGCTTTTCCCGAGTGCCTCTCATCGGCGCGATATTGTCGTTTTGGAAATCAAATTGAAAAGCTCCGCCCAATAACTTAGAGGCGGGGAAAAACTGATGGAGGAAAGTTGCCGGGGGTGGTTTTTTTCGGTTGGGGTTTGTTTGGGAGGCCGAGGCTTGGGGCCGGAGGATGGTGAATGAGTCTCGGGAAAAGGTGCGGCAGATAAGTTGTCAGATTAATTTTGCATCGGTTCCAATGCCGCAGATTCAAAATTAGGCGAGTGCATCCACGCATCACTAACTTTAAAGCTCTCCTCCAGGTATACCCGCACGATTTTTTGTTGGTAGTCATCCATCGGGCCGATCTGGGTACCCATGCCCGGTACGTTGCGGCAAATTAGGATGCGGTCCAAGATTTGTCAATCCCCCCCATCCACCCCTAACCCCCATCAGGACTGCGTTAAAATTCCGGGTGCCTTTCCCGGCCGATTTTGTACCTTTGCGTTTTAATTCGAAGCTGTCAGCGCAAATCAATCGCCATGAGCCAAAAACTGGTCGAGAATCCTGCCACCCTAGAACAAGCCAAGCAATTGGGCTTGCTTCCCGAAGAATTTGACAAGATCATTGAAATTCTGGGCCGGGTGCCCAATTTCACGGAACTGTCCATCTATTCGGTGATGTGGAGCGAGCATTGTTCCTACAAAAACTCCATTCTGCAACTCAAAAAGCTGCCCAAGGAGTCACCGCGGGTACTCGCGGGAGCGGGAGAGGAAAATGCCGGCTTGATGGACATCGGTGACGGCTTGGCGGTCTGCTTCAAGATTGAGTCCCACAATCACCCAAGTGCCATCGAACCCTACCAGGGTGCGGCCACCGGGGTGGGGGGCATCCACCGGGATATTTTTTCCATGGGTGCCCGCCCGATCTGCAGTTTGAATTCGCTGCGGTTTGGCAATCTGGACCTGCCCAAGACGCGCCACCTGCTCAAAGGCGTGGTCAAGGGCATTGGCGACTACGGCAATGCGTTTGGCGTTCCAACCGTGGCCGGCGAAATCTACTTTGATGACTGCTACAATACGAATCCCCTCGTCAACGCCATGTCAGTGGGCATCGTGAAGCACGGCCAGACCGCGTCCGCGATTGCGACTGGCGCCGGCAATCCGGTGTTCATTGTGGGTTCACGCACCGGCAAAGACGGCATTCACGGGGCGACCTTTGCCTCCGGTGACATTACGGAAGATTCGGCAAACGACCTCCCCAGTGTACAGGTCGGTGACCCTTTCCAGGAAAAATTGCTGCTGGAAGCCACCTTAGAAGTGATCGCTACCGGAACCGTCGTTGGGGTTCAGGATATGGGTGCAGCCGGCATCACCTGTTCCACCTCCGAAATGTCAGCCAAAGGTGAGTGCGGCATGGACGTTTGGCTGGACAAAGTCCCCACGCGCCAGGAAAACATGAAGCCTTTCGAAATCCTCCTCTCGGAGAGCCAGGAACGAATGTTGATCGTCCTAGAAAAAGGCAAGGAACAACCCGCCATCGACATTTTCGAGAAATGGGACATCGAATACGCCCAGATCGGCATAGTCACCCAAGGTGATACTCTGCGCTACCACCTGCACGGCGAAGTGGTGGCCGAAGTGCCCGCCCAATCCCTGGTGCTGGGGGGGGGAGCCCCCGTCTACACCCGCGATCAATCGCTGCCCGCCTACGTAATGGACATCGAAAAATACCACATCGATAATGTCCCCGAAGTTGAAGAACTTTGGCGGGTAATGGAATTTCTGTGTGGTCTTCCCTCCGTGGCTTCCAAGCGCTGGGTCACCGAGCAATACGACAGCACGGTCGGCACCGCCAATATGAGCACCAACCGGCCCAGCGATGCGGCCGTGGTCCGGATCAAAGGCACCAACAAGGCCCTAGCCGTGACGACCGATTGTAACAGCCGCTACGTCAAGGCCGACCCTTATGCGGGCTGCGCCCTCGCGGTTGCGGAAGCTGCCCGCAACATTGCCTGCTCGGGTGGCATCCCCCTCGGCGTAACCAACTGCCTCAACTTCGGCAACCCCTACAAACCCGGGGTCTACTGGCAATTTGCCTCGGCGATCAAAGGCATGGGCGTGGCCTGTGAAGCTTTTGGCACGCCGGTTACCGGAGGCAACGTCAGTTTCTACAACCAAAGCACCGACGATGGCCCGGTCGATCCCACCCCAACGATCGGCATGGTGGGACTGTTGGAGAATGGCATCGAGCAGATGATGACCCTTGACTTCAAGCGGCCTGGCGACCTCATTTACCTGGTTGGTCCCTATGTGGAAGACATCAACAGCAGCGAGTACCTTTACCATTACCACAAGGTAAAGCTCAGTCCCGCCCCTTACGTAAACCTGGAGGAAGAAGTTGCCTTGTGCCGGACGCTGAACGATGCCATCACCCAAGGATTTGTTCAGAGTGCCCATGACGTATCCGAAGGTGGGCTCGCAGTGGCCTTACTAGAATCCTCTTTTCCCCGAAATCTCGGATTCAACATCCTGATTGACGATTCGATCCGGCCAGATGCCTTCTTATTTGGCGAAAGCGGGGGCCGTGCGGTGGTTTCCGTCGCCCAAAAGAAGCAGGACGATTTTGAAACGGTGATGCACGATGCCGGCATACCGCTATTGATTCTCGGAGAAGTCACCTCCGGCGATATCGACATCGACGATGAAGACTTTGGGCACGTGACCGAATACAAGGAAATCTATCTGAATACGTTGCAGAACAAACTTCAAGTCTGAACGGGAGAAAATCGCTATTTTCCGGGAGCAGTCGCACCCCAAGATGAAGGAATACAGCCCTTTTGAACCTGGAAAACCCGTATCCCCCGGCATGTTTGTCGGTCGGGAAAGCCAGATCACAGAAGTGGATCGTTATCTACGTCAAGTCCAATACGGAAAGCCACAAAGCCTTTTCCTCATCGGTGATTGTGGCGTAGGGAAAACGTCCCTGGCCGGATTCATCTCGCGATTGGCTGAGTCCAATCGGCACCTTTTGTCCGTGCATACCTTCCTCAGCGGCGTCCATTCGCTTGAAGGGATCATCCAACAAGTGTTTACCGAATTGGCGAAAAAAGCCCGCAGTGAAAACCTGTACGACAAGGTTTCCAGCCTTTTTGGGGACCGCATCGAAGAAGTCGGCTTGTTTGGGGTAAACGTCAAGTTCAAGCCCAATCAAGATCAGCTATCGGCATTGGTATCCGATTTTCCGGAAGCCATTGCGGCCTTTCACGAAAAAATCAAGCACCACAAAAGTGGCATTTTGATCATCTTGGATGACATCAACGGCGCAATTAGTTCCGGGGAATTTGCCAATTGGTTCAAAAGCATGTGGGACCGGGTCAACGTTTCTTCTGCGGGGTTTCCGGTCTTCTTTTTGTTGATTGGGCTTCCCGAAAAACGGGATCTGTTGTTCAAGCAACCGCCTTCGCTGATGCGGATTTTTCAGATTTTGGAGATTGGGCGGCTCACCGACGAGGAGATCATCCAATTTTACCAGAATCGCTTTGAAGAGGCAGGGATGGAATTGGAGGAAGCGGCCATGCGGTTAATGGTAGGATTTTGTTCTGGTCTGCCGATCATGATGCCGGAGATTGGTGACGCTGTATTTTGGCAAACCAACTCGGGGATTATCACTGAGCGCGATGCCCAGAACGGGATTTTGGATGCTTCGGAACGCATTGGTAAAAAATATCTTGATCCCAAATTTTATAACGTCGTCCGCAGCGAACGCTACCGCTCCATCATCGGAAAGATTGGGCAACATTTGGCGTTTGATTTTACCAAAAGAGAAATTGAATCTGGTCTGACGGAAGAAGAAAAGCGCGTTTTTGGAAATTTATTGCGAAAATTACGAGAACTTGGTATCCTGACCCAGCCGCCGGAGCTGCCGCGCGGGTCGTACCGATTTACGAACCGGCTCTATCTCACTTATTTGTATATGAAATCCCACAACTGAAACAATACCATGCTAGGACTCAAACTCAAAACCGATCCCCGCTGGGTAAAAAATGCGGTTGAGCAGAACATAGAGGAAATCCTCACCGATCACGCCTATTGTGAGCAAAAAGCAGCTTCGCATGCAATCTCCCTCATGGTGAACTTTCCCGAGTATCCGGAACTGGTAAAAACCATGGTTGACCTGGCCCGGGAAGAGCTCGCCCACTTCAAAATGGTACACCTGCTCATCGAACAGCGGGGCTTTACGCTGGGACGGGAACGCAAGGACCCTTACGTGCGCGACTTGATGAAATTTGTCCGCAAAGGGCTGGGCCGGGAAACGATGATGATGGACAAACTGCTGTTTGCCGCCATGATCGAAGCGCGCAGTTGTGAGCGGTTCAAAGTCCTTCACGACCACATCGAGGACCGCGAACTGGCGCAGTTTTACTACGATCTCATGGCTTCCGAAGCGCGGCATTACATTACTTTCATCAAGTTGGCCAAGCAGTACCTCGACCCTGAAGCGGTAGATAAGCGCTGGGAGGAGTGGCTAGAATACGAAGCCAGCATCATTTCGAACTACGGTATCTCCGAGACGATTCACGGTTGATCCCGGACCGGCCCGCCGGTGGTCGCGAGGAAAGGGATTGGGGAGGTGATTATTTGAAGATCCGTACCAAATCGACTTCCGCGACTTCTCCTTCCGGAAAGCGGACCGTCACCTCAAACTGCAACTCTTGGGGACCCGTTGCCGCGGTGAAGCGCCCGTAGGTGGTGAGCGTTTCCGAAAGTGCATTGGCCCGAAACCAGCGCACCCGGTCCGTGGCATAACCGATTTCCAGGGTGAGAATGCGGAATCCCGCGTACTTTTCCCGCACCGCCCGGTCGATGATCTGGGAAATGCTTTCTTGTTCGGTCGCCGCGCGCCGCAGCATCTTCTGGACTTTGCGGAAATTGCGTCCCACCATGAACGGCTTGGTGTATTCTTCCCCCATATAGGTCACCTTCAGACATTCGGCCAAGTCAATCTCCGTCACTTCATAGTCATCCAGTTGCCGGATTTGCCCTTCGCGGCGCACCTTGATACTCGGTTCGGCCGCTAAAATTTTGAATTCTTCGTCCAGGGTGAAGCGCAGGTCCAAATCTTCCAGGTACACGCCCGGACCGCCCGCCTCCCGGCAACTGTTGCCCCGCAATTCGTACCGCTCGGGCAGGGGAGAGGTGCGGCCATTCGCCCAGGTGGGATCAAATCGCACCGTCCAGGTGTGCGCCGTCGAATCAAACTCAGCGGAGAGATTCTGAGGATCCATGCGCCAGGTCATGGTAAAGGTATCCCGCGCAAAATAGCCCATTTCTTGCTGTTGCAATCCCGCATAGCCCTCCATCACCGGCGTAGGGGCGTTGTAGGCCTGTTCTTGGAGGCTGCGCCGCAGCGCGCGGTGAGCCGCCGCATCCAGGCTCTGGGCCCGAGGGAGCAGGTACATCGCAGCAAAGAGAAAGGCCAGGCAAATAATCCGAGGCATAGCACTAAAAATAATGGATTTTCCGGGAAATGCGAATGGGGTGGGAACAGCATCCCGGGCGGACCCGCAGCCTACCAAGACCACATCAGCCACCGACCGTCCACCTGAACCATCCGCAGGCTGCCGATACCACCGCCTTTTGCCTCGGGGCTGACCACGCGCATCCGACAGCGGGGCGGACGCGCTTGATCGCGAATCTGCTGGGTTTCGATGGTATATTTCCCGCGCACGCGGGCTTGTAGGTCTTTCCACTCCGAAGGATCGGTTTGCAATTTTTCAATCATTCCTTCCGTTTTGACCCGTTCGGGATGCCAAAGCGCGCGGTACCTGGCGAAGTCTTCGTCCTCAATGGCGCTAATCAAGGCGCGCAGGGTGCCTTCCGGGGTTTGCGGATTGCCTGGGCCATTGGACTTGCAAGCTGGAAGCAATAAAATCAGGATCCAAGAAGATGCCAGCAGGAAATGATTGATTTTCATAACGTTGAGCATTGCGTTTGCCTGGCCGCAAGATCGCAAAATATTTCGACTCACTGAGCGGGCGAAAAACGCAACTTTTCTTGCAATTTTGCGTAATCATATACAAATTGTAATGATATCAATTTGATATCATATTAGAATCGCATAACTTTCTATAATCTCTTTATCAGACGGCCATGAAAAATGAAAAAGTTTACCAGCCTTTATCCGGTTATTTAATGGTCGGAGTAATCTTGATCTCTTTGCTCGGCATCCCCGCATTGGCGCTGGCCATCCATGCCAAAGCTTTGTTGCTCGCCATGGTGGTGCCCGCATTTCTCGGAATTGGGTTTACCATCGTGAACCCCAATCAGTCTAAAGTCATGACACTTTTCGGCAAGTACACCGGAACGATTAAGGCGGACGGATTCTTTTGGGTGAATCCATTCTACGTGCGCAAGGGAGTAACCCTCCGCGCCAACAACATGGACCAAAACCCCATTAAAGTCAACGACAAAATGGGCAATCCGGTCATGATCGGTGCGGTCCTCGTTTGGCGGGTGCGCGACACCTACAAAGCCGCTTTCGAGGTCGATCACTACGAAAACTTCGTGAAAGTGCAGAGTGAATCCGCCGTTCGGCAACTGGCGACTGCTTTCCCGTACGATAAATTCGACGACGAAGAAGCCGAAATTTCCCTGCGCGATGGGGGCGAAGAGGTCAATCACCTCCTGGAAGACATGCTCCAGAAGCGGCTCGAAATCGCCGGAATTGAAGTCATCGAAGCGCGGATTTCCTACCTGGCTTACGCTTCGGAAATCGCCGGAGCCATGTTGCAGCGCCAGCAAGCCACCGCGGTGGTCGCAGCCCGTCAGAAAATCGTCGAGGGTGCCGTAGGCATGGTCCAAATGGCCCTCGATGAGTTGAACGCACACAATGTGGTCGACCTGGACGACGAGAAAAAAGCCGCGATGGTGAGCAACCTCATGGTAGTGCTTTGCGCCGAGCGCTCCGCTTCCCCGGTCATCAACACCGGCACCCTGCACCAGTAAATCGGGAGGAATATGCCAGGAAAAAAACAATTTGTGCTCCGGCTGGACCCGGAAATGTTGGAGGCGATTCAGAAATGGGCGGCGGACGAGTTCCGCAGCGCAAATGGACAGGTCGAATGGATCCTGCACCGCGCCCTCAAAGACGCCGGCCGACTGCCCAAAGCAGGCAAAAAAAGCGAAGACCCAGATCCGAACGATTGACTTGAACGAGAGGGCTGCCCACGGGGTGGCCCTTCTTGGGTTCGGTTAGCCCTATTCCCAAACCGCCCGGGAGATACTTTGCGTGGCTCGAGTGGGCGATTCACCTCACAATCCCAACTGCTCCACCAGGAACCCCGGCAATTGGCGCCCCAGTTGCTGCGCTTGCCGAGCATCCGCCCGCGCCCGCTTCGGTTGGCCATCCCGCAGGAGGGCGACGGCGCGGCCTTCCCAAGCTTCTCCGTAGCCCGGATCCAGCTCGATGGCCCGGGAGTAATCTCGTACCGCCGCATTGAAATTTTTCAGGAGCTGGTGGGCCATCGCCCGATCCTTGTACATCACTGGGATGTCCGGACGCAGCGCAATTGCCCGATCAAAGTCGACTACCGCTGCCGAAAAATTGCCCTGGATACCGCGGATAAAACCCCGATTGTAGTGCGCCCGGTATTCCGCCGTATCCTGTGCAATCGCCCGGTCAAAATCTGCCACCGCCAAGTCGTGCCGGTTGGTGCGCATAAAGACCAGCCCCCGGTTCAGGTAGCCCTCCGTCAGGCTGGTGTCGAGCGCCAGGACCCGATTGAAATCGACCAGGGCCGCTTCGAAATTACCGGCGTCCAGGTTCATCATGCCCCGATTCAAAAATGCCCCATAAAACTCTGGCGCTACCCGGATGCTTGTTTCGTAATCGGCAAGGGCCCGTTTATAAAGCCCCTGGCTCCGGTAATAGTCCGCGCGGTTGGTCAGTGCCTCTCCCGACTCAGGATATACCTTCAGCACTTGGCTCCAAAGCGTTCCCCCATTTTCCCAAGTGCCGACCTGGGCCCAGGCGAATCCGCTCCAGGGGAGGGCCAGCACCAACAGCCCCAACTGCCAGGGCAATTCCCGCTGCATGAAGGTGGGCAATTTGCGCCGGAGCGCTTGCAATCCCAGCCCCATCAGGAAAAACAAACCCAGATAGGGGAAGTAGGTGAACCGCTCTGCCGTGAGGGAAGCCCCCACCGGCACGAACTGGAGGAAAGGAAAAATGCCGAGCAGAAACAGCCCCGCCCCAAAGAGGAAGTGGCGGTGGCGGCGCCCCAACCAAAGCGCAACTGCCACCCCCAGCCAGATCAGGATGCCAACCAGATAGACATAACTGGGCGTGCCCCCCTCGGCGGTTACCGGATACGGGTGATAAGCCGCCAGATCAAAGGGCACCAAGGCTTTGCCCAGGTAGGTCGCCAAGGCAAAGCCGCCGTACACAAACCGCTCTACCAAACCCAATTCCCCCGTAGAAGCAATCGCTCCCGAAGCATCCTGCGCGGCAATTCCGATGCCCACAAAGACCAAACTCACCAGCAGGAAGGGGATTTTTTCCCGCAAAGCCGCGCGTCGTCCGACCCGCTCCTGAAAATAGTCGGTCAGCAGCAACACAAAGGGAAACACAATCGCCGCCGACTTGGAAAGCACAGAAAGTAGCATCAAAATCAACGCCGAGGCGTAGAAAAGCCGTTTTCGGGAGCCACCCGCTCGGTATTCCAGGTAGCTCCACCACGCCCCCAGCATAAAGAAGAGGTAGAGGACGTCTTTGCGCGAAGCAATCCAGGCCACTGGCTCCACGTGCAGCGGGTGAATGGCAAACAGCAGCGCGATCCAAGCGGTCAACCACCGGGCCAGCTTGAGCCGCCCCAGAACCACAAATACCAACCCCACATTTAGCAGGTGGAGCACCAGATTCAGTGCGTGGTAAGATGCCGGCTCGAATTCGCCCAGGGAGTAATTGAACGCAAAAGAGACCAGCGTCACCGGATAATATTGCCCGGCAACCGAAGGGGTGGAGAAGGCCTCGGTAAACATCTCTGCGGACAATCCTTTATGAATGACGGGGTTGTTCAGTACGACGTCGGTATCGTCCCACTTGACAAAGTCATGGTTGAGAGAAGGGGCAAAAATCCCCAACGTGAGCAGGAGAATCACGCCCAGGGGAAGCCATTGTTGGATATGGGACCGCTTGGAAGCCACAGTGCGATCAATTTATAACAATTTGCCGTATCCGGAGGGCTCGGTGTGGGCTCGGGGAGGATTTTTTGCCGAGGGATTTGGCAAATTGCTCACTCGCCGCGTGCCCGCATCATTTCCCAAGCCAATACCGCACCGGAGACCGCGACGTTGAGGCTTTCCGCGCCCCCCCGGCCCGGGATGCTGACCGGAAGCGTGCCTGGGAGCGCTTTGATCGCGGGGGAGACCCCATTGGCTTCGTTGCCGAGCACGATGAAGGGGCGGTTAAGGAAGCGGGGTTCGGGGAGGGGAATGCCGCCCATATCGGCGATGCAGACGCGTTCCGCGACCGCGTTCAGCCAGCCCGGCAAGTCCGCCAAATAGATCACCCGCAAGCGGAAGATCGAGCCCATGGAACTGCGGAGCACCTTGGGATTGAAGATATCGGCGGTACCTGGTCCCGCAATGATCGCCTCAAAGCCCATCCCGTCGGCGGTTCGAATCAGGGTGCCCAGGTTGCCCGGATCCGAAACACCGTCCAGGACAAAAGCCGGTCCAGTGAGGGGCGGCATCTCAGCCGCTTGGGAGATTTGCGAGTACGATTTTTCCGGGGGAATGCGCACTACCGCGACGATGCCCTCGGGTTGCACCTGCCCGCTCAACTCCCGCAGGGTGGAAATATCAGTTCCTAGGATTCGATCCGGCGGAACCTCGGCGACCACCGTGCCTTCCGTGGCGACGACCCATTCGACCGGCCACCCGGCCCGCAAAGCTTCGCCGAGCAGTTTCTTGCCCGGCAAAAGAAAACGCCCTTCCCGCTGCCGGAACTTTTTTTGCTGGAGGCTGCGGAAGAGTTTGCGCTTGGCTTTGGAGAGCGGGACCATCGATCAATACTAATGAGCATCGCCGAAACGATCAAGCGGGAGCCGGGAATTCTTCGCAAAAACCCCGCGCATTTGTGGAATTGCTGCCGACGGCGCACCCTACCCAAAAACAAGCTTCTATTTTTATTAATTTCAGATTCCACAACCGTCTCTCCGCATGAAAAAACGCAGCGTTTTACTGACCGTCCTCTTATTCATCGTCGTTGGAGGGTTTGGCAGTATCCTTTTCAACCAAATTTTACCTATGTCCGACACCCCGCCCGAAATGTACAAGCTCGTTCCCGGTGATTCCTACCCGGAAGACTGGGCCCGCGTCGATTTCCTGGAACAAAAAGCCCTCCCGAAATCCGCCCTCGAATTGGTGGAGCAGATTTACGCAAAAGCCAAATCCGAGCAGAACCACGCCCAGCAGATCAAGTGCGTCATTCATCTGCTAAAGTTCAATTCCGAAATCGAGGAACAGCCCCTCATCAACGGCATCCAATTGGTCAAGCGGGAAATCACCACCGCTGAATTCCCGGTGAAGCCCGTTCTGCAATCGCTTTTGGCCCAGCACTATTGGGGCTACTACCAAGAAAATGCCTGGCGCTTTGCCGAGCGCACCGAAACCGCGGATTTCGAAGTCAATCCGGATGACCCGAGCACCTGGGACCTGCGCAAAATCATCGACGAGAGCACCCGCCTTTTCCTGGCTTCCCTGGAAAATGCCGACAGCCTGCAGCGGACCGACGTGGGCTATCTGGAAGCAGTGCTGGATACGCATCCCGATTTCCGCATTTACCGCCCCACGCTGTACGACTTGCTGGCCCACCGCGCCCTGGAAGTCTTTCGCAACGACATCCAAAACCTGCCCCAGCCCGTCTTTGCCTTTCAACTGCGCACCCCGGAAGCATTTGCCGATGCCGCCACCTTTGCCGATCTGACCTGGGAAAGCCCGGATACCCAGTCAACTGTGCGCCACAGTTTGCGGATCTACCAGGAATTGACCCGCGCCCACGCCCACGACGCCCAAGCCGCCGCCCGCGTCCTGGTCGACCTGGCCCGCCTGGGCTTCGCCCGGGAAAAATCGGTCCTGGCGGACAAAGACAGTGCCTATCTGGCGGGACTGGAAGCCCTCCAGGCATCCCTGGCAAATGACCAAAATTCGGCGACGGTAGCCTACGAAATTGCGGAGTACCATCACTGGATCGGGGAATCGGCGGATCCCCTGGGGGTGGACGCCGAGGCCCAGGCGGCCAATCGCAAAGCACACGAAATCTGTCTCACCACCATCGAAGACTTTCCTGATTCCTACGGTGCGGGGCGCTGCCGCAACCTGAAAGATCGAATTGCGACGCGGGAAATCACCCACCGAAATGAAATCATTAACCTGCCCGATCAGCCATTTCGGGCCTTGGTACAATACCGCAATGTCGCCCAAATCTGGTGCAAGCTCGTCCCGGTGACCGAGCAAATGGCGGATGACCTCGCGCAGTTGTCGGGGCCGGAAGCGGTTCAATTGCTGAATCAGCCGGCGCCAGTCCAATCCTGGAAGGCCCAACTCCCCGGAACCGAAGACTTCAACCGGCACCGCGCCGAAATCGCCGTTCCCGGGGTTCCCAGCGGCCAATATGCGTTGCTCATCGCCGACAACGAAGCTTTTGCCACCGAAGGTCACGGTGTCAGTTATTCCCTGCTTTGGAGCAGCCGATTGAGCTACACCTACCGGGACCTGCCCTACGGGCAGGGAATCGAATTCGTAGTAGTTGATCGGGGCACTGGCACCCCCTTGGCCGGCGTGGAAGCCCAGGTGAAGTACCGCTCGTACGACTACGACCGCCAGCGCTATCAATACCGGAAAGCCGAGACCCTGCGGAGCGATTCCGATGGCATGTTTTCGGTGAGTAAACGCCGGGAAGGGAACCGCGAATCGGGCTTTGTACTGGATTTTCGCTACCAAGGTGACCGATTGCGCCTGGACGATTCCTGGAATATCTGGGGTCAGCGTCCCCGACCCAAGGCCCGGCGCAGAGTGGCCTTTTTCACGGACCGGGCGATTTACCGCCCCGGACAGACGATCTTTTTCAAGGCGATGCTGTTGGAAACCTTGGAGGAGAAGACGCGCATCGTCCCCCACGAAAATCTAGTCGTGCAATTGTACAATCCCAATTGGCAGGAGGTTGGGACCCTCAATCTGGTAACCAACGAATACGGCACTTGTCACGGTTCCTTTGTGGCGCCGCAAGGCGGCTTGAACGGCATCTATCAACTCAAAAGCCTAAATAGCCAGACCCGGATCCGGGTCGAGGAATACAAGCGTCCCAAGTTTGAAGTCAAGTTTGACCCGATCAAGGGCAGTTTCCGCCTGAACGATGAAGTAAAGGTCGTCGGACAGGCCCAGGCCTACGCCGGCTCCAACATCGATGGGGCGGAGGTCAAATACCGGGTAGTGCGCAGTACATCCTTTCCCTACCGGCGCTACCGGTTTTGGGGGCGGGTTCTGCCCCGGTCGGAGACCGTCGAAATCACCAATGGTCGGACCGAGACCAATGGTGAAGGCAAATTTGAAATCAGCTTTTCCGCCGCCCCCGATCCCAAAGTCTCCCCCGAACTGAAGCCGCAATTTACCTACCAAGTCTACGCCGACGTGGTCGACATTACCGGTGAGACCCACAGTGCGGAGGTTTCGGTCGCGGTCGGTTACCTCGCGCTGTCGGCGGACCTCGCGATCCCCGAAACTGTCGCCCAGGGGGAGCAGGACACCTTTTCCCTCGTCACCCGCAACCTGAACGGCGAGTTTGAAGCCGCGCGGGGGACGGTGACCATTCACCGCCTGTCAGTGCCGGAACGCCGCTTTCGCGAACGGCTTTGGGAGGTGCCCGATCAGTTTACGATGACCCGAGAGGACTACTACGCCCAATTCCCCCACGACATCTACCAGCGCGAAAACGAAGCCCCGACCTGGGAAAAGGATCGGCAGGTATTCCGCAAAGCCTTTGACTCGAAAAAGTCGGATCAACTGGTGGTAGCGGACCTGAAAAGCTGGGAACCGGGCAAATACGTAGCCGAACTTGTGACGCAGGACAAGTTTGGTGCGGAGGTGAAGGTGGTCAAATATTTCACCCTTTACGCTCCAGACCGCCCGACGATCCCCCTGCCCGCCATCGAATGGTACACCAAAGAGCAGGGGCAAGGCGAGCCCGGTCAGGCAGCCCGCTTCTCGATTGGCACTGCGGAGGTGGAATTGTGGGTGCTGTTTGAGATTGGACGAAAAGGTAAGATCGTTGATCGCAAATGGCTGAAAATGAGTAATGAACGCCGGCAAGTAGAGATTCCGATTGAAGAATCGGATCGGGGAAATTTTTCTTATTACTTGACGGCAGTCAAGCACGGGCGGGCATTTCATCACACCGAAACCGTGGTGGTGCCCTGGACGAACAAGCAACTGGACATCGTTTACGAAAGCTTCCGCGATAAACTATTGCCGGGACAAGATGAATCTTGGAACCTGCGGATTACCGGACCAGACGGCGAAGCGGCCGCGGCGGAGTTGGTGGCCTCGATGTACGATGCCTCTCTGGATGCCTTTCAGTCGGCCCAATGGAACCTGAATACGCTGCCCACGCGGAGTGCGCAACTGATCCGGAGGTCAGGCAAAAGCTTTGCCCAGTATTACGGGCAGCTTGCGGAGCGGAATTGGAATGAGGTTGCGCCGGCTCCCCGGCTACGCCTCGAAAGCTTGCATTTGTTTGGTTACTATCCGGGAGCATCGTATCGGAGGGGGATCAGGTCCAGTTCCTTTGCTGGGGATATGATGCTGGAGCAAGAAGAATCTAGCTTTGATTTGGCCGAGACCGCGGCGGCTCCTCCCAGCCCAGCCAAAACCCAGGGAAAATCGAGGGGAATGGCAAAGTTTGCCGCGTCCAAAAGCGAGGAAGCGGCTCCGGATGGGCCGATGGACAAGGATTCTGATGGAAGAAACGAAGATTTGGGGGAAGTTGCCGTCCGCACCAACCTCAACGAAACGGCATTTTTCTATCCCGATCTGCGCACCGATGAGCGGGGCAATGTCATCCTGTCATTTACCGTACCGGAAGCCTTGACCCGCTGGCGCATTCTGCTTTTGGCCCACACCAAAGACCTCAAGATGCGCTACCTGGAAAAGAGCCTGGTGACCCAGAAAGACCTCATGGTCATGCCGAATCCCCCGCGTTTTTTCCGGGAAAACGACGAAATCGAATTCACCGCAAAGGTGACCAATCTCTCCGAGCGGAACCTTAGTGGGGTGGCGTCATTGGAACTGTTTGATGCGCTTACCATGCAGCCCATCGACCTGAAACTGAGCAATCAGCGGCCCCGGATCAATTTTAAGGTCGAACCAGGCCGCAGCGCCCCGCTGGCCTGGCGCCTCAAGATTCCGGCCGATGTCCAGGTCGTCACGTACCGCGTAAAAGCCAAAGCCGGCAACTTCACCGATGGGGAAGAAGCCCCAGTACCCGTCCTGCTCAACTCTATGCTGGTCACCGAGTCGATGCCACTGCCGGTGCGCCCCAAGCAGTCGCGGACCTTTACCTTTGAAAAAATGGTGAACCACCGCAGCCCGACCTTGCGCCACCACAAGTACACCCTGGAATTCACCTCAAATCCGGCTTGGTACGCGGTGCAGGCCTTGCCCTACTTGATGGACTATCCCTACGAATGCACCGAGCAGATCTTCAGCCGCTACTACGCCAATGCCTTGGCCTCCCATGTCGCCAATGCGCATCCGAAAATCAAGCGGGTGTTTGACGCTTGGGCCGCCCAGGGAAAGGAAGCTTTGACGAGTAACCTGGAAAAGAATCAGGAGTTGAAGGCGCTGTTGCTGGAAGAGACGCCTTGGGTGCTGCAAGCGCAGGATGAAACCCAGCGCAAGCAGCGGATTGGATTGCTGTTTGACCTGAATCACATGGGGAATGAATTGGGCCGGGCCCTGCGCAAATTGCAAAAAGCGCAGGTTTCCAACGGAGCTTGGTCCTGGTTCCCGGGCATGCCGGCCAGCCGCCACATTACCCAGCACGTGCTTTCTGGCATGGGGCACTTGGACCGCTTGGGCGTGACCAAAGTGCGCGATGATCGTGCCACCTGGAACATGGTACGGAAGGCCGTCGGGTACCTGGATCGGGAGTTGAAAAAGGACTATGATCGGCTGCGGGAGCGGAAGGTCGACTGGGAAAAGCAACATCTCCGTCCGTTGCAGATCCAGGCCATGTACGCGCGGAGCTTCTTCCCGGATTTGAAGATTGCCTCCAACGCCCAGCCAGCGTACGACTATTTCCGGAAGCAAGCCCAGCAGTATTGGACGGAATACGGGAAATACGAACAGGGCATGATTGGGCTACTTTTGCACCGGCAGGGTGAGTCTGCGACGCCGATGGACATCGTGAAATCACTCCGTGAGCGTGCCCTGAAGGACGATGAGTTGGGGATGTACTGGGCCCGCGCCAATCGCTGGTGCCTCTACTGGAACGAAGCCCCGATTGAGACCCAAGCGCTGCTGATCGAACTGTTCGACGAGGTGGCCGAGGACCAGGTGGCAGTCGAGGAAATGAAGATCTGGCTGCTCAAGCAGAAGCAGACCCAAGACTGGAAAACCACCAAGGCCACCGCCGAGGCGTGCTACGCGCTGTTGTTGCGCGGCACTGACCTGCTGGCGGAGAGTAAACTTGCCGAAGTCAGTATTGGTGGGGAGGTCTATGATCCTTTGCGCGATCCGGCCACCCGGATCGAGGCGGGTACCGGGTACTTCAAAACGTCGTGGAGTGGGGGAGAGATCCGTCCGGAAATGGGTGAGGTCCAGGTGACCAATCCGAACGAGGGCGTCGCCTGGGGAGCGGTCTATTGGCAGTATTTTGAGCAACTGGACAAGATTACCTTTGCGGAAACCAACCTCAAGCTAGAAAAGCAGCTTTTCCGGGAGGAAGATTCACCGGTGGGCCCCCAGATCCGCCCGATTGCGGAGCAGACTGCACTGCGACCGGGGGACAAACTCAAGGTGCGGATCGTGTTGGAAAGCGATCGGGACCTCGAATACGTCCACCTCAAGGACTTGCGGGCTTCGGGCTTTGAACCGATCAACGTGCTTTCGCAGTACAAATACCAGGATGGCTTGGGCTACTACGAAAGCACACGTGATGCAGCCACGAATTTTTTCATTGCCTATCTGCGGAAGGGAAAATACGTCTTTGAATACCCCTTGCGGGTGATCCACCCCGGTAACTTCTCGAACGGTATCGCCACGATTCAGTGCATGTACGCCCCCGAGTTCACCGCCCATTCCGAAGGAACCCGAAGCAAAGTGGAATAGTGAATTTTCAATTGGAAATGGATCACGGGAAATACTTCATTCTACGGAGTCACCAAACAGCGATCCAGCGAAGGCTTTGGGATTGAAGACCTGGAGGTGGTCGATGCCTTCGCCGACGCCGATGTACTTGACCGGGATTTTGAATTGGTCACAGATGCCGATCACGACGCCGCCTTTGGCGGTACCATCGAGTTTGGTGAGGGCGAGGGCCGTGACATCGGTGGCTTCGGTAAAGGCTTTGGCTTGCTGGATGGCGTTTTGGCCGGTAGAGGCATCCAAGACCAACAAGACTTCGTGGGGTGCACCGGCTTGGCGTTTGCCCATGGCGCGCTTGATTTTGCTGAGTTCGGCCATGAGGTTGACCTTGGTTTGCAGGCGACCGGCGGTATCGATGATCACCACGTCCACGCCTAGTCGCATGCCTTCTTCTACCGCTTCGAAGGCCACGGTCGAGGGCGCGACGTGCATGCCTTTGTCCACCATGGGCACGCCGACCCGTTCGCTCCAGATCCGGAGTTGATCGACGGCGGCCGCGCGAAAGGTATCGCCGGCGCCGAGGAGAACCGTTTTGCCCTTTTGCTTGAATTGGTGGGCCAATTTGCCAATTGTGGTGGTTTTTCCCACACCGTTGACCCCAACGACCATGATCACGTAGGGAACTTTTTCGCCTTCGTGCGTGACTTCGGGGACAGCGTAGTCTACCGCATCGGCATGGTTGTTTTCCAGGAGCATCTGGGCAATCTCATCCCGGAGCAGGAAATCTAGTTCGCTGGCATTGGCGTATTTATCCCGGGCGGCGCGCTTGCGGATGCGGTCGATGATTTTGACCGTGGTATCTACGCCCACATCACTCATAATCAGCACCTCTTCGAGCTCGTCGAGCACATCATCGTCGAGGCGCGATTTCCCCACGATGGCCTTGCCAATCCGGCCGAGCAGCGATTTCTTGGTCTTTTCGAGCCCTTTGTCGAGGTTTTCTTTGTTTTTCTTCTTGCCGAAGAATCCCAGGAGTCCCATGCAGTTGTAGTGTTGCGATTTCGGTGGTAAGTGATGGAAATTACCGTTTTGCGGGGCATTTTTCCAAAGAGGTGCAAATATATCGAAAAAAAGCGGGCTTTTGTACCGCCCATCGCACGCGGGAAAAGCCGGGATTCGGCGGCAAAGTCGGGTTGCACGGCGGATGGCTGTCCGGGACGCGGGCCAGAAAAATAGATTCTGGGCGAATGTACGTGACGCTGCCGCGCGGCATTCAAGAAATTCGGTAAATTGAAGCATGGAAGCAAATCCCCAAATCGACGCCACCTCGAACAACCGTGTACTCGCTCCGGGCGCCCGTACCAGCGAGAATTTCTTGAGCAGCGATGCCATCTTTTCCGGCTATCTGCGGGATTTTTTGACCCCAAAGGCCCAAGAGTACTTGCGCGCGCCTCTGCAACGGTTGGGCGTTCAGGCCGCGAAGGTGATGGACGAGTTGTCGCTGATCGCAGACCAGCAAGGTCCGGAACTGGTGAAGCGGAACCGGTTCGGCGAGGCAATTGATCAGATTCGCTTTCACCCTGCTTACGATGAGTTGATGCGGATCGCGGTGGAATCACAGATGATGCGGATCAAATGGGAACCCGGGCTGCGCCAGCAATTTGCCGGGGAACGGCACCGGATGGGCTTCGCGGCGGGGTATCTGTTTGCGATGGCGGAATCGGGGCAGTATTGCCCGCTTTGCATGACCGATGGGGTAGCGCTGCTGCTGGATCGATTTGCCGAGGACGGGGACAAGGACCGCCTTCTGCCGCGCATTTACACCGACAAGGCGGAGGAGTTCTACACCGGAGCGATGTTTTTGACGGAAAAAGCCGGGGGCTCGGATGTCGGGGCCAATCTGGTCCGCGCGGAGCCGGTCGCGGGGGATCGCTACCGCTTGTACGGCGAAAAGTGGTTTTGCAGCAACGTCAACGCCGACATCATTTTTGCCCTTGCTCGGACCGATCCGGAACGCACCGGTACGTCGGGGTTGTCCATTTTCCTGGTGGAAAAACAACGAGCAAATGGGCAGCGCAATCCGTTGAATATCGTTCGCCTAAAGGACAAGCTGGGGACCCGCTCCATGGCGAGTGGCGAGTGTCTGCTGCAAGGCACCGAGGCGAAGCTCATCGGCGAGGAGTTTGGAGGATTTCGGATCATGGCCCAAATGATCAACCTGTCCCGGCTCTACAATTCGGTGGCGGCCTTGGCGGGCGGGCGGCGCGCCTTGGTGGAAGCTTACCAATTCCTGAGCTTCCGGCGGACTTTTGGTAAAAATGCGTTGGAGCATGCGCTGGTGCGGGAAAAGCTGTGGGAGCTGGGCGCGCTGAACCTGATGAATTTCCATCTGGTGTGGCGTGCGGTGGAGGCATTGGATCGGGCGGAAAACGGCGAAGACAACGAAGCGCAATTGCTCCGGCTGCTCACCCCGATGGTCAAGCGCGAATCGGCGGAGCGGGCGGTGTATTTGGCCCGGGAAAGCATGGAATTGATGGGGGGCATGGGCTACATCGAAGATACGGTATTGCCCAAGATCATGCGCGATGTCATGGTGCTGCCCATCTGGGAGGGTGCGGGCAACATCATGCTACTGGACATGCTCCGGGCCCTGCGCAAATCCCAGGGATTGAGCGTGATGCTGGCCGAGATGGCCGAGGTCACGGATCGCCATCCTGAGTTTGCGCCGGTGGCGCGGCAGATGGCGGAGGAAGCGGTTGCGGTACTCCGGACCCTAAAGAAACTGCCGCAGGACGAGGCGGAATTCCGGGCAAAACCGGCGCTGTTGCGCCTGACCCGCGCCTACGCCACCAGTTGCCTGTTGCGGGCCATTGT
>JBCCQH010000027.1:0-66541 GCA_039024435.1 Bacteroidota bacterium | reverse complement strand
CTCGGGGATATTCCATGGCGTGAGCGAAAAGTACTTGCAGAACTATCTGGATGAATTCTGCTACAAGCTGAACCGACGTTATGAAGGGGAAACCCGATTTGCGACCATCCTGGGCAATTCGCTCCGGCATTGGAACAAATACCACGTGTGGCAAAGAAGCGGATAGTCATTTTACATTCTTTAGTGTTCTCCGAGTGTTCTCCGAGTGTTCTCCGAGTGTTCTCCGAGTGTTCTCCGAGTGTTCTCTAAGGATCAATCCACTGCAATTCGGCGTTGCGGTTCATTTGCCGCAGTTCGACCAGAGGAAGGGCAATGACCGGATACCGAAAAGCCACTTCAGAATCTGTTTTTCCGCCGGGGTAAAAGACCTAGGTGCGCTCACTTTTCAGTTCACCGTCGGCAAATGTCCACCGCAATTCCTCCGTATCGAAATACGATTTGCCCGCCAATTCTGCCTTAGCAAAGCCAAACACCTCGAGATCAGGTTCAGACAACATCCCAGTTTGTACACCTTCCAAGTGAAGTACAGTCAGTTGGCGTGAACCTTCCAAGAGGGCAGTAAAATAAGCGCTTTCCTCCATTTAATCCCGGGGGGCGAACAGCGCACCGAACAGCAAGGCCCGCTCATCATCCAGCACGTGCAGCGAACCAATGACCACACCGGCCGACGTCGCAATGCCAATGTTGTAGATCTGGACCAGACGATATCCTTCGCCTGCCGGAGCCCATTCTGAAATCAGGCTGATTC
This sequence comes from Bacteroidota bacterium, assembly GCA_039024435.1. Classification (GTDB taxonomy): domain Bacteria; phylum Bacteroidota; class Bacteroidia; order J057; family JADKCL01; genus JBCCQH01. Next base: position 65,793 of record JBCCQH010000027.1, on the reverse strand, counting down.
CCCCGCCGCCGCAACCAGCATCGTAAGGATGAAGGATCCCGATGCGATTTTCGCTCTGGGCGATACCGTAAGTCTCCTGGTAAGGGGCACGGTACCATTCCCCGTAGAAGTTGGCAAATCGGGGTTCCACGTAAGTAGGTTCATCCCGACTGATTGCAGCAACAAAGTTGGTCGGCTGGAAGGTTTGGCCCGTCTGGTTGGTCCATTTGACCAGCAAATAGCGCGTTTCTCCCATGCCGGCTTCCGGCGGAACGAAGGAAAACGCAGTATCCGGACGCTGGGCGCAAACGTCGGTGAGCCGCAAAAAGGCGGAGGCGAGGAGAATCGTAAACTATTATCGGGAGAGGCTATTTAAACGTACAGCCCCCCGATGCGCCGGAGAGGAATTTTTTCGGCACTTAATATCCAATTTGGGACAGGCAAATCCCCCAACGTCCGACAAAGTACACACCCGCCTCCACAGGGTTGATTTTCATAATGAGCTGGGTTTTGTAATTTCGTCTTTACCATGAGAAAAGTGACACAATCAATCTGCCTGCTGGCCTTGTTCCTGGGCGTTGCCCTTACCGGCTGCGACACCGGACCGGAGCACCCTTCCGAGGAAGAGGTCAGAGCCAAAGTGGTAGGCGAATTTTGCTCGGGTGATTTCCGCAGCCGCCTCGAACTGACCGCTGAAGGCCGCTACCTCAGCCGCCGCAACAAGCCCAATCCATTTGGAAACGGCTTGCTGCCGGAAAAATGCGAAGGCAACTACACGCTGACCTATAACGACGAGCGCAACGTCTGGACAGTAGAATTCGCCAAAAGCGACGAATCCTCCAACCCGCTGGTCAAGTGCGCCGCCGCCGCACTGGAAATCTGGCAAGCGGAATCTGGCTACAGCTTCGGCGAAGGGCCGGTCAAGTTCAAAGATCCGTTCTCCGAATCGGAGCTACAGAGCAATAAATGCGGAGACCTCTGATGAAGATCATTTGCATCGGTCGGAACTACCAGGAGCACGCAAAGGAACTGGCGAATCCGGTGCCCTCGGAACCGCTCATTTTTATGAAGCCGGACACGGCACTGCTGCGGGAAAACGAAGATTTCTACCATCCGGAACACAGCCAGGATGTCCACCACGAATGCGAATTGGTGTACCGTATCGCTCGGGAAGGCAAGTTTGTCAACCGGCGCTTTGCCCGGAACTACGTAGACGGTGTCGGGCTGGGAATCGATTTTACCGCCCGCGATGTCCAAAGCATCCTCAAGAAGAAAGGACATCCCTGGACCCTCGCCAAAATGTTCAATGATTCGGCTCCAGTTTCGGAATTCCTGGATCCGGACCAGTTTGCCGACCACAAGAACCTGCGCTTCGAACTGCGGATCAACGGGGAACCCCGGCAGCAGGGCTGGACCGGGGACATGATTTTTGACCTTGGATACTTAATCGAATACGTCACGCGTTTTATCACCCTGAAGCCTGGAGATTTGCTTTTTACCGGGACGCCCTCTGGGGTAGCGGCGGTTAAGCGGGGCGACCGGTTACAAGCCTCATTGGAGAACCAAGACCTGTTGGATTTTTATGTCAGGTAAACGTACCATCGGCGCGGTAGCCGCGCTCACCTTGATCTTTTGGCTGGCGGCGGGGATGGTGGAACCCGACCCCCCGGCGGGCTTGTACCGCTTCCCGATGAACGGCTCTGACTTTTTGCTCTCGGGATCATTTGCCGAGCTCCGGTCCAATCATTTTCACTCCGGCATCGACATCAAGACCGGCGGCGAGGTGGGCATTCCCCTCTATGCGGTGCGTGACGGGTACATATATCGAATTAAGGTCAGTCCTTACGGTTTCGGCAAGGCGATCTACCTCCGGCATCCCGACGGCCAGTTTTCCGTCTACGGCCACATGAACGGTTTCAACGAGGCGATTGAAGAGTTTGTCTACCAGAAGCAATACGCCTCCAAAAAATACGAACAAGAAATCTACCTGCCGGAGCATCAGATGCCGGTGAAGCAAGGCCAACTGATTGGTTACAGCGGCAACTCGGGCAGTTCGCTGGGGCCACACCTGCACTTTGAGATTCGGGATCCGGACGAACGCATCACCAATCCGCTCAAGCACTACCGCCGCTACGTGCGGGACAATAAGAAACCGATCGTACAGCGGATCGCGTTTGAAGCTTTGGACGTCACCTCCCGGGTGAGAGGCAAATTCGGCAAGGTGGAAATTGTGCCCGAAGGCAGCAATGGCAACTACACCGTGCGCGACCTGATCGAGGTCCGCGGGCCGGTAGGCATGGAGTACATGGCCTTTGACCTGCTCGACGGCGCGGGCAATCACTGCGGGATCAACTACGCGCGGCTCTACCTGGACGACAAACTCGTCTATGAATTTGAGATTGATCGGTTCAGCTTTGACGAGAAGAAATACATCAACGTCCACTTTGACTATCTGTACCACAAGCGCACCGGCCGCAAATTCCAAAAGTGCTACCTGGACCGGGGCAACCAATTGGCGACGTACAAAAACCTGGTCAACGGCGGGGTGCTTCACCTCAAGGACTACGCAACGCACAAGCTGCGCTTGGAATTGGGCGACGGTTACCACAATACGACGGTGGTAAAGGCCCGCATCCGCAAAGACGCCCGCGCGGTCAATCTGCCGGCGTCCCTGAGTTTTCCCGGGACAACCACCTTGCGGGGCAAGGCCAAGCGCAATGTTTTTGTCATCACGGTCAGTAACCCGTCGACGGCCCACCTGCGGGGCATCGACGTGCAGTTCCAGGACGGCGCAACCGAACGCCTGCGCCCGGCCTATTTAGAGGGAAAAAACCTCGTCTTCCTGCTGAATCTCGCTAAGTGGAGGCTGCCGGAAAAGGTCACCGACCCCATTACCGGTAAGGAGATCAATCTGCACCTCGCCCAAACGGTATTGCCAGATAAGAACAACATCGTCGACACCGGCGAACTGCAAGCCTACTTTCCCTACACGGCGGTCTTCGACACCCTGGCCCTGCACGTGCGCCGCTATCCCGGGGACCGCAAGATGTACTCGGACATCTACGAAGTGGGCAATACAGAAGTACCGCTGCTCAAGTCCTTTGTGCTGAACTTCTCCCCCAACAAAACCGGCAATCCCAATCACATGATCATCGCCGCCCGCACCCGCAACGGCAACTGGCGCTACATCGGAAATGAAATCAAGGAAGACGGCAGCATTTACGCTTCGTCCGGCAGCTTCGGCACCTTTTGTGTGATGGGCGACAGCGTGCCTCCCCGGCTCAAGCCCACAAATTTCCGCAATGGTGACCGGATCACCGAGCGGCAAAAAACCCTGCGCCTGCGCCTCAGCGACAACTTCTCCGGCATCCAAAGCCCACGGATCCACTGCACGCTCGACGACCGCTGGGTACTATTTGAATTCGATGCGAAGTCGAGCAGTATCACCCACCGCCTGCGCCGGCGCCCTTCTTCGGGCCGCCACCGCCTCGACGTCATGGTCTACGACAATGCGAACAATTTAGCCCAGCAGTCGTTTTACCTATACTTTTGAAACGGGGGTCGGATGCAGCGTCGCTGCGCCCAAAACTACCGCCTCCGAAATGGTAAAACTGATCTTTTCTTGTAATTATGCCCAAACTCGAATTGCTCGAAGCCGGAGCGGACGCTCCCGAGTTCACCGTCAAGAACCAAGCCGGTGAAGATGTCTCCCTCACTGATTTCCGCGGTCAGAAGGTCATCCTTTATTTCTACCCCAAGGACAATACTCCCGGCTGCACCAAAGAGGCTTGCAACCTCCGCGACAACCACGCGGTCCTGACCGAACAGGGATTTGTGGTACTCGGGGTGAGTGTAGACAGCGAAGCTTCCCACCAAAAGTTCATCAAGAAGTACGATTTGCCGTTTGCCCTGCTGGCGGATACTGAACACGACATCGTGAACAAATACAAGGTCTGGGGAGAGAAAAGCATGTACGGCCGCAAGTACGAAGGTACCTACCGCGTGACCTACGTGATCGACGAAAACGGAAAGATTGAGCACGTGATTCCCAAGGTCAAAGCCGGGGAGCACACCGCACAGGTGCTTGCCCTCTACAATTGATTTTCTCTTCGTTGCGGCCGGGATTTTCCCGGGCCTCCGCAAAAAAATAAGCCGGTTATTGATGTAACCGGCTTTTTATTTTGGGACGCATCCTGGATGCGCCGGGTCATTTTACCTTTTGGACAGTCGTACTGCAGTGAGTAATCCCGTTACGATAACGGCTGCAAGTACCACCAGGCCTGTGATTGTTTCTGGTGTCATGCTTTTTTCCTTTCTTTCTTTTAAACTGAGATAAAATACAGCCGGTTTGTCGACAAATGCTGTACATTAAAACTTACATGGCGCTATGCGCGCACCGCAATTGCTATTTTCAAAGATCTTTAACTTTTTAAACGTAAAATCGGATTCCACCGTTACATTTGGGGCCTGAATGGCGGGTTTTTTGGTTCGAAATGTCGTTTCGCCGTATCAGTCAGGGCACTTGAGAACCTCCGGGATGCTTTCGGATCCGAGCAATGGTGGCGCGCCATTGATTTCTGAGGCAGTTCCCCGCCCGGAAAAATTGTATTTTGCGTTCGTTACACACTTGAAATTTTAAATTAAGATCGTGAAAAAAGCGTTGCTACTGCTCTTCATGCTGGGTATGCTGTGGGTGAGTGTGGTTTCACCGATTGGGTTTTTGCCTGCCTCGGGTGTCGTTCAGTTGTACCCAACGATTGATGAGTTGACCCTGTACCAAGTCTTTGCGGAGGCCGTTCCTAAGTTTGCCAACCAACACGGAGGCGAAATTTCCCCGGTGGCATTGCAGAACGGCTACCGGAACGGGACGGTGACCGTGGAATATCTGGGGGAGGGCAGTACCGGGTGACGTGCGAGGGGAATCCCGTGATTACGCTGCTGGACGATTTCCTTTCAAGATCGTTGAGTGATTTTGCCCGCTATCGTAAGAGGCGGAAAAAGATGCCATAGCAAAATCACAGGATTAAATTTAAACAGCCTCTCAGATCCGTAGGCTTCTCTCACTTTTTTACGTGGGAATGGACACCGCGCATCGCTTGGTCAATCAATGTCTGATATTCACCCAAAGTGAGGGGGGGCTATTCGGTGAATATCACCGCTGATAGCGCGGGCCATTGATAACTGATTACGATCTCACCTTCCACGGAACAGTATAACCTCTTTTTCCCGACGAAAATAAACGTTCCGTACGCAAAAGCACTTTTTACTTTCACAAACTAAGTTATCCATGTATCATTGAAGCGTCGTTCTAACAAAAACGAGGAAGCCCCCGCATACTGCCCAGGGTAGTCGTGGAGCCCAGGCTGTAAATTTCGAGCTGTAATGCGTTCTTACCGCTTTTCGACGTCATCTGAGATGTTTCGGAAGCGTAGAGAACTGCCCGAAAGAAGCCATCGCCATCCACTTGGGCCGGTCTCGTCTCCGCCATTTGCCGGTGCGGCAGAGTGTTCCGGTCTCCTCGGATCCCAGCGATTTAGGGCCAAACTGACGACCAAGGTTGACTGTTTGGAGGGGGGGCAGGTTGAGATTAGTCGGGCCAGAAAAGGCCCCATGAGCGCAATTCGGCGTTGACGGTCCCGCCACTTTCATTGCGCACATTTCTGCTAATCCGCCGCCCCTCCTTCCAACCCCCCCCCCATGAAACCCAAATCTCCCCAAGAAATCGATCAGGCCCTCCAAGAAATGGAGGCCGGAATTCAGCGCACCCGCCAGCCTCTTCTGCGCGGCATCGAAAAGCTCTCCACCCTCTCCGACGCCATTCGAGCAACGTCCCAAGATGAATCCCCCGGCGCCAGAAAAGCACCTAAAGCACTATCTGTTCAACCGCTTCCGCATAAAGAAACTTGTGTGACCGATGGGCAGGTCCGCCACTTGACCAAACACCTGGTATCCGTGCTGCTCGTAAAAGGGCCGGGCTTGAAAAGAAGTCGTATCCACCAGGGACCAGATCGCGCCGGCTTCCCGGGCTTCTGCTTCCGCGCGGGCCAGCAATTCTCCTCCAATGCCTTTTCCCCGGCAGCGGGGATCCACCCACATGGTATCGATCACCAGAGCGTGCATGCTGACCATCCCAAATACACCGGCTAGGATTTCCCCGGTTTCGTCCCGGACAAATACGCGCACCATGCGCCGCTCCCAATGTCTCTTCACCTGGGAATCGTTGTATGCCCGCAAGCGGTCGATGACGTACTCCTGGTCCTCGGCAGAAGCCTCCGGCTCCCTGGAAAAATGATAGTCCATATTTCCAAGGTACGCAAAATGCAGAACCCCGAGAGGCGGTTTAAAACTTGGTTGGTGAAATTTGTTAGTGCAGATTTTTTGTTCCTCGAAGCTCATTTTGGAGTCCATAGCCCGAGCTATGGGTGAGAAAATAACTGAAGAGGGCCGGAAAAAGATGCCAGAGCAAAATCACAGGATTAAATTTAAACCGCCTCTGAGGACAAGCGATCCCTGCCGGTGCGTGGGAAAGTCCGGCCAGCGGCTGCGCTCAGTTGCAGCCCAAATCGTAACGCGACTCCATATCGTTGTTCGGGAAGCAGTTCCCGGAGGGTAGCGAAGACGGTTCGTACCGGTAGAGGCTGTTGTCGTGCAGGCCGCGCTCGAGGAAGGCCACCAGATCGGTGACTTCCTGTTCGCTCAGATTCAGCGGGCGGAACTGCGTCGCCAATTGCGCTACGGGGACGTCGGGGTTCTGTGGAACCGCCGCATTTTTGTAGCGCACGACCGCTTCCAGGGTGGTGAAAGTACCGCCGTGGCCGTAAAACGGCGAATCTTTCAGGTTGTACAATTGCGGGACTTTGAACTTGTAGTTGTCCTCCGCGTGGCCCGTAAATCCGCCCCGGCCCAGATGAGCGACGTGGGTGGGGTTGACCCCGTAGGTGCCGGAACCGTCCAGATTGCCCATGCCCAGGGCGTGAAAGTCCATAGAGTTCAGAGCGGGGCCACCGTGACAGGACCCACAGTTGGCCTTGCCAAAGAAGGTGATGGCACCGCGCTTTTCCTGCTCGGTCATAGCACCGTGTTCACCCCGCAACCAGCGCTGGAAGGGCGCGCGATTTGCCAGAAGGGTCCGTTCGAAAGCGGCGATGGCCAGCCCCGCGTGTTCGTTGTCCAGCCGCTCCCCGGCCGGAACCGAGGGAAAGGCCGCCGCAAACAAGGCTTCATAATCGGTCGATGCCCCGGCGAGGGTGGCCGGATCGACTACCAAGCGGTGTACATCCATCCCGGCAATCGCCTGAATTTCGGTGCCGTGGTAACCCAGGTTGTTGACCGCTTTCGGCGTGCCGGGCGTCCACTGAGCCTGCGTACCGGCGTTCATTCCCGTAGCTCCAAACTGCCCATTCCAAAGCAAGATTTCTTGGTAGGTGATGTTGAGCGCCGAAGGCGTGCGGATGGGCTGGACGTCAATCGAGTCGATGGGGTAGCGCGCGTCCGGAACCCGGGCTTCCCCCGTCGTCCCAAAACCGACTCCGCCTTCACCGATGCCTTGTTTCAGGGCGGCCTGAAATCCCCCCGCTGCGTGGTGGCAACTGGCGCAAGAATATTTTCCGGTTCCACTAGCAATGCGGGGATTGGTCCCCAAAGCAGTTTCGTGAAAGAGCAGTTTGCCCAGTTCAACCTTTTGTTGGGTAATCGGATTGCGGGGATCCTGGGGCAATCGGCTGTACTGGCCGTCATCCGGCAAGACAAAATGGGCGCGTCCCCGCCCGTTAGAGGCGGCGCGCAAGGCCGCATCGAGTTCAGAATCGAGGTCGGTGCCGACCTGGGGATCCAATCGGCATCCAGCAAGAATTAAAATGGAACACAAGACCGTGATCCACTTGCTCGTTTGGGAGAAGCTTTTCATGACAGCACAGAATGTTTTGCGCCGGGTAGTGAGGCCGGCAAGTGATTACGGGTGACGAAAGATACAATTCGTCTCTGGACTACGAAAAAGAATGAGCAAAGATCCTGCTCATTGCGACCCGCAAAAACAAAAATGTAACGGGAAAGGGCGCGGATTGAGCGGTGAATCTTATCTCCTCGCCGGGTAAAAGGATTCAGATAATTGGGTGTGGGCAAAAAGCTGGCCCGGAAACCCCAAGGAAAAAGAGCAGCCCACCGCGCGTGGACTGCTCTTTTTTGCAAGAAAAACGTTTAGTTTTTTGGACGATGTGTCAATTGAGCACAACTTTCGGAAGTCCCATGAATGCCGTATCGTGTACGACGAGCGTATGGATCTCATAATCGAAGAAGTCGTGCAAGGGAAATCGTGCAAGCAGTTCTTCGACTTCTTGTTCCGACTTGGCATTGATGACCATCCAGGCATTGCTGCGCTGATCGTTCAAGCTAAAGTTGGTCAGTTTTCCATTTGACAGCAGCTGTACGATCATGGCGCGCTGCCGCGGGATCAACGCGACGAACTCGTCGGTCAAGAATGGCGGAAAACTCATAGTGACCATGAACTTATTCATAGAGTGATAACGGAGTCGTGGGACAAATGTTGCAACCTGCAAGCAATGTGGGCGACGCGTTGGTGGGGGGAGCAGAAATTGTGCTGGAACCACCCGGATTTTGCTCCTTAACACTGTGCATTTACAACACCACGATGGCCACAATCGGTGCTTCGGTCGCAAACTGGTCCGGGCGATAGCTCTCCCAATCGGGGTCCTCCATTGACCGGCCGGGGTCGTGGACCAGAAAATGGGTTCCGGGATAGCGGCGGGAGTAAAAATCAAACAGCTTGTACTTGGGCAGCGGGGAAATGATCCAGTTACTCGACTTTTGGGTGAGGTCACCGACGGTCATGCCCACGCGGAGGCCATTGCGCAAGCGCAGTTCCGGGGTTTCGATGCGGATGCGGTTGAGATTTTCTGCCCCGTAAAAATCACTTTCCAGGTAGACTGGCCCTTTCTTGTAGCCCAGGGTGGCTACCCGCCAGGTAAATTCGCCTTCCTCGGCGATGCTGTCGCCAGTCACCGGAATCCCCGCAACCTTTTCCACGTCGTAGGCGGGCATTTCGTCGCCCAGCCGCACGCCCTTAATTCCATTGGCCCCAATGATATTTTTCCCCGGTCCGCAGCCACTCACGGCGAGGACCAGGACCACCGCGGCCAGAACCGTCATCAGAAATTCATTTTCTTTCATAGTACAACATGCGATTTCCGGCCGCTGAAATGTAGCTGGTTCCCGGCAATATGCCCTGCATTTTACGGGTGAAGGATTCCGTTTGTTGACGCAATTCCGCATCCAGCATGAGCCGGTTCCACATCAGCAAGCCTTCCCGGTGCAAGCAGCGGGCGAGGCCGAGCATAAATTGGTCCGTCTCGGCGGTACGGGGCACGTAGGCGTCCCGAAACAGGTCCACAATGATGAGATCGTAACGATCGGTACACTGGCGGATGTAGTCGACGGCATCCGCCACAACCACTTCCAGGCTGGGGTAGGCGTCCAGCCCAAAGTGTCTCCTTCCCAGTCGCACCACCTCGGGATCGATTTCCACCCCCACCATGCGGTAGGGCCGTTTGTGCTCACCGAGGATCGCGGCGAGATTTCCCGCCCCCAAGCCGAGCAAAAGGACATCGTGGACCGCCCGGCGCTCAACCTTCAACCGGTAGATCGCCGTGCGCATGACCTTGTCCAGCAACCCGTAACTGTAGTTTACATTTTCTGTATTCAGCATCAGTTTGCCGTAGGCGTACCCAACTTCTAACCGTCCATTGTGTGGACTGTCGCTGACCTCTACGACTTCATCCCGGAGGTAGCTTTTGACCGTGCGCCAGTTGAGTTTCATGCTCCAAATATGCGGAAAATTCCGGCGCACCGCAGGGGAATGGTCCGGAGCAAACGAGCTTAACCGCAAAAAAATACTGGATCATTTTCCCGGGTCTCCAGCCCAATTTTGTCACTTTGTCTTTCCGGTGAAGCGGAAAAACAAAACGAACAATCGTTTGGTTCGAGGAGTAAAATACTTTATTTTTAGTACCGTATTTCCTACCAAACCATTATCGCTATGTCAGGAAAAGACAAGGTGTTGATTCTCGGAGCCAACGGCCAAATCGGAACGGAACTGACTCAGTTCCTGCGCGCCCGTCACGGAGTCAATGCGGTCATTGCCAGCGATCTGCGGGTGCCCGACCGTCCCCAGGAAGGCCCGTTTCGGATCCTCGATGTCCTGGACCGCGAAGCCATCTACGAACTGGTCGAATACGAGCGGATCACCCAGGTTTACCTGCTGGCTGCTCTGCTGTCGGCGACCAGCGAAAAGAATCCGGAATTTGCTTGGCGGCTGAACATGGACGGCCTCTTCAACGTGCTGAACTGCGCCCGGGATTGCCCCTCTCTGGAAAAGGTGTTTTGGCCAAGTTCGATTGCGGTGTTTGGTCCAGGAACCCCGCGGGAAGCGACGCCACAGGACACGGTGATGGATCCCAATACGGTGTACGGGATCTCCAAGCTGGCCGGGGAACGCTGGTGTGAATACTACTTCCAGCGCTACGAGGTAGACGTGCGCAGCCTCCGCTATCCGGGCCTGATCGGATACAAATCGCTGCCCGGCGGCGGAACAACCGACTATGCGGTGGACATTTTTCACCACGCCTTGGCGCCCGCTCGCCGTTACGAGTGCTTTTTACAGCCCGATGCCTGTCTGCCTATGATGTACATGGAGGATGCAATCCGGGCCACCGTGCAATTGATGGACGCCCCCGCCGAACAAATTAAGATTCGCTCCAGCTATAACATTGGAGCCTTGAGTTTTACCCCGGCGGAAATTGCGGCGCAAATTCAATCCTTTATTCCAAATTTTGTAGTAAATTACTCTACGGATTTTCGCCAAGCGATTGCCGATTCCTGGCCGAGCAGCATTGATGATTCGGCAGCAAGACAGGATTGGGGCTGGCAGCCAGAATATGACCTCGTCCGCATGACGGAAGAGATGTTGCAAAATATTCCGCTACAGTTTCCGGCTTCTCCCCTGGAAGGCTGACCCCTCGCTTCTGGCTCGGAAAGCAGTCCTCTCGGTTTCGGACCTCCGATGCCCTGGACTGAGAAAAATTTGTAGCTCCTCATTATTTTGATAAAAGCGCCCCGGCTCGGTAGACTGTGGGCGCTTTTCCTTTGTGGCACTGGGGAGAGACCGCATTGAAAAAATTGTGGGGGCAAAGTGTAAGTACACCGGTGAGCGGATCGGCTGAAGGCGTAAGGCATTGGCCGATAAAAACCCAGTTTTCGGCGAAAAAAGCTCCTTTGGAAACCGAATCGGGGTAAGAAATGCCCGAGGTCCAATTGTCGACGCCCTCAGAAATCGGTAACTAGCATTCCGGATCAACTGGTCCCACATTAGTACCAACACCAACATCTACGCCATGTACCGATTTGCAATGCCATTGCAACTTGTCTCTGCTTTTATCATCCTTCCTTCCACGGTAACCGCACACCCAAGCCGCCTGAGTGCGCGGTAGCAATCCCCGGCAATTTGCGATCCTATCCGCCGCGCCTACCTTATTGCAAGCCTTTTTCATGACCGTAGCAAACCACCCATTTCGGGCGGCAGCTTGAACCATACCACAAATCTGATCAAAACCTGCGCGCCGCAAGGATCCACGCTTCGATGGAAGGCAATCGCCGAGGACGCCATTCCCTTGATTGCCTCCGAACTCCAACCATACATCCATCGCCCGTAGTGTCCCAAGTACGGTACGCTACGGGCGACCCAGTAAATTTCGTGTGGATGATAGTTGCGGGAGCCCGGCGGTCAATCTTCCCCGGCATTGTCCGGTCCGGACGAATTCGGTACGTAGACCACGCGGGCGCCGGACCAGTTTTTTTCGTAGTTCCAGACTGCTTTGTCGTCGTTGGGATCCCATTCTGGGTCGTCTTCCCAATTGTACTTTTTGCGGAGGGGCAGATCTTGTTTGCGGTAGAAAAATGCACACACCGCACCGGCCACCAATCCGAACAAATGCGACTCCCAGGAGATGCCTTCCTGTCCCGGCAGCACGCCCCAGACCATTCCTCCGTAAAAGAATGCAATCACCAAAGACAGTGCGATGCTGCGGGTTTCCCGCCGAAACACCCCACTGAAAAAGAGAAACCCCGCCAGAGCATAGACGATCCCCGAAGCCCCAATGTGGGAGCCCTCGTGGGCCGCAATCCACACCCAAACCCCGGTCATCAGATACATCCAGGCGAATGCCTTCGCGGAGATGCGCGGATAAAAATAGAGCATGCCGGCGGTGAAGAAGAAGAGCGGGGCACTGTTTGACATCAGGTGAAATATATCGCCGTGCACCAGCGGTGCGGTCAAAATTCCCGAGAGGCCGGCCACACTGCGCGGAACAATGCCGAGCACCCCGACGTTTACCTCCAGGAGCCACAGGGCAAAATGGATGACCCAGAGAAGGCCGACCACAATGCCAGCGACCTTCAGACTGCGCAGGATGCGTTTGCCGTCGTTTTGAGCCATAGTGTTCATATTACGGGAAAACAAAGCGGATTGTTTGGAATTGCGGCAGCGTCAAATTGCCGACGGTGCAATTCAGCGAGAATCCCAACAATCGCAGGCCCTAGTTGTTTTAAATTCAATACTTTCGCGCATGGTGAAGTCAATCAATAAGCAAGAACCCATTGTCATCCAAGGAGCCGGACTGGCCGGTTCACTCATGGCCTTGTACCTGGCCCGGCAGGGCTACCGGGTCGAAGTCTACGAACGCCGCCCCGACATGCGGACCACCGAACAGTACGCGGGCCGCTCGATCAATTTGGCGATTTCGGTACGCGGCCTCCACGCCATGGAGGAAGTGGGCCTGCTGGAAGAGGTCAAAAAAATGTGCGTCCCCATGCGCGGGCGGGTCGTCCACGACCTCGCCGGTGACACGAATTTCCAGCCCTACAGCAAGGACGGCACCACCGCGATCAACTCCATTTCCCGGGGCGATCTCAACCTTCTACTCATCAACGAGGCGGACGCCTACGACAATATCCGGTTTCATTTCCGCTACCGCTGTGTGGGGCTGGATGTCGATACCGGGGCGGTAGAAATGCGCCACGAGGCCACCGGGGAGACCCACTCGGTGCAGGGTCAGGTCGTACTCGCCTGCGACGGCGCTTTTTCGGGTGTGCGCTACAGCCTGCAAAAAACTCCGCGCTTCAACTATTCCCAGGAGTTCCACAGTCACGCTTACAAAGAGCTGAGTTTTCCTCCCGCTGCCGGTGGAGGCTGGCGGGTGGACAAGCACGCACTGCACATCTGGCCGCGGGGTGGCTACATGCTGATCGCCTTGCCCAATCTGGACGGCAGCTTTACCGTGACGCTGTTCTATCCCCGCGAAGGCGAGGAGAGCTTCGCCACGCTGGACGCTTCCGTAGCCGAGGCCGAAGCCTTTTTCCGCCGCGAATTCCCGGATGCCCTCGATCTAATTCCAGATTTTGCCGAGGAATTCACCGCCAATCCCACCGCCGATCTGGTCACCGTACGTTGTTCCCCTTGGGTGTACCGGGACAAAGTCGCGCTGCTGGGCGATGCCGCTCACGCCGTGGTGCCCTTTTACGGCCAGGGCATGAATGCGGCCTTTGAAGACTGCACCGTGATGCACGAATGCATTCAAGCATCGCGGGACTGGCAGACCGCCTTTGAACGCTACAATTCCCGCCGCGTCGCCAATGGCCAGGCCATTGCCACCTTGGCCCAGGAGCACTACATCGAGATGCGCGACAGCGTCGGGGATTCCGACTGGTTGCTGCGCAAGGCCATTGAATTCCGCCTGGAGCGGACCTTCCCCGAGCGCTACATTTCGCTGTACGAGATGGTGTCATTTACCCGGACTCCCTACGCGGAAGCGATGCGCAAGGGTGAGATCAACGAGCAGATCTTGCACACTTTGGCCGAAGACATCGACCACGCCGACCACGCCGATCTGGCGCAAGCCGAGCAGTTGATCGGGGAATTGCTCTAAACCGGAGCGCGCCGGTTGAGAACGGATCGGCGACCGATGTGATCATGAGAAAGTGATCCTGGCGGGGCACGGTATTCATTTCCTTGTAGTCCCCCTCCCCGGCGAAACCCCAGTCCGGTCAGCACCGCCGGGCCGGCACACGTTTTCGTCTGGTATTGTTGTTTTCTGGACCTTGCGGTCCCGAATTGGTGCGCTTGGGCTCGGGCTGGGCTCAAGCGCCGTACCAGGTAAATATTTCCGACAGGGCAATCCCAACCGCTAGGCACCGAGCGATCCCACCGAGCAGGATGGGTAGCGCCACCCGACTGGTCCGCCGGTAGTGGAGGGCAATTGCAGTGATCAGCAAAATCAGCCAGGGAATAAAACTCAGGAACCAAACGGAAAATGCCGAATCTACGACCGGGGCATAGCTGTCGTAAATAAACAATTGTTCGGGGTCGGGGAAGTTGTAGTGCGGAAAATGGCCCAGCAGGTAAGCGGCGTGGCAATACAGCGCAAAGAGGCTGGCGGTCCACGCCAGGGGCGGAACAATCAGCACGTACAGCGCGATCCGGAGGAATCGGGTCCCCCGGTTTTCTTTTTGGGGTGGGTATGCCTCGATTCGGGAAGTGGACGAAGGGAATGGCATGCCGATAATTTACGCGCTCCGCCACCGCCGCGCAATGCAATTGTTCCGTCCCCAATCATCGACCGAAAACGCGCCCTCGGCATCGCAGTTGCGATGAATCAGCCCCAGCTTTCTCGGTACGACTGCTTGAGAATTGGGCAGTTAATCCATGAAAAGACGACAACTGAGCAAAGTTTGGACTATCCCGGTCTCTCAGGCAAAAGTGCCATCCGTCCGTGCAAAGCACCCGCCAATGAATTAATTCGACAAATTGTATATTTAGGGCAAAATTGTGAGGGTATAGCGATGGCCAAAGAGATTGAAATGCTGCTTTTGGACGGAACTCCGGAAGGTCCTAAGACGGCCTTGATCACCAGTTGGGTGGGCCGGGCGACCTATTCGCCGGTGGAACGGGCCGGGGAAATCCTGAAACGCGCCGAATTTGACCGTCCGGGGGTCTACATATTGAAATCTCCCCCTCAGAGACACGCTTTTACCGAACGCGTTTACATCGGGCAATCGGGCACTTTGCGGGACCGTTTGCGGACCCATCTGGCGAAAAGCTCTCGGCGCTCCTTTGATGCTTTTGTGGCCTTTACCAGCACCGATACCCTGCTCAACATCAACAGCATCAAGTACCTGGAACACCGTTTGATCAAACTCGCCCACGACAACAAAACCTCCGAAGTCGAAAACAAACAAGACTCCAAAGCGCCGCCCATGTCGGAAGGCAAACGCTACAGCATGAACGACTTTCTGGGCAACATGCAGATATTGCTTCCGCTGTTGGGGTTTGAGTTTACCAATCCGACCGTACTACTTACCGCTCCGAATCAGGAAAGTGCGCCTTCGCCGGAAAAAGAACCTGCTCCTGACCCTGTGACACCTCCTTCGAAGAAAGAGGAGTCGCCCATTCAGCAAGCGGTAGACCTGTACCGGATAAAGTCGACCAGACTCAAAGCATTCATGTACATCAAAGACGGCCACATCGTCGTAACCAAGGGCTCACAGATGAAATACGGCGTCTCAAAGTCGATTGGTGCCAACTGGATCCGGCTGCGGGAAAAGCTCATGCTCGAAGGGTTGGTAGTACGAGATGGAAAACACTACCGATTCACCGAAGATGTCGTCTTTAGTTCCACAAGTGCGGCCTCTTCTACCGTTCTAGGTCGCCAGACTGCCGGACCTCGGTCTTGGGTTCATACAGAAAATGGCCGCACCTACCGCGAACTGCTGCTCGACGGCCTCCTGGAATGATCAATCATCGATCAGGAACTGCTTGACCCAAGCCGGGCGGCGCACCAGATTGAACACGTCCAAAAACCGCAAGTGCGCCCGCTTCTCCGTGTGGTCCAGCGCAAGCTGAATCGCCCCCTCAAGCACCTCCCCCGGACGGTCCAAATCCCAAAACGGATGCACCAACAAGATGGCCCGCGGCAACCCTGGGCCCTTGCTGAGAAGCACCGGCAGGTGCAGGCCCGCTTGCTCCACCCGGGCGTAGCTTTCGTGGGTCCACTTGACGATGCGCTCGGCAAATTCATCCGCCAGGCGGAAATAGTCGGTGATTTCGGGATACGCTTCGTTCTCCCACGAAGCAAACCCCAGGTGGGCATCAAATTTCTCGCCTTGGGCCAGCAAGCGCAGATAAGAAATCCCCAGCCGCCAGTCCAGCAAGTGGTGGACCTGCCGGTTGAGGTAGGTCTGCAAGCACTGCGGACAACTCGAAACACATGCATCGGGCCCCGTGGCGTGCGCCAATGCATGACTGAGAAAAGTCCCCGGCCCGGCATCGATCGCCGCGGTGAGGATCCGCCCAAAGTTGTCCTTGAGCTCGGCGACGAAGCCGGCCCCATTGGCGAGCTTGTCCGCCAGCACAATCCGGGGATGCGCGCCGTCAAAATCCAATTGGGGAATCTCGATCTCCTCCGGGGCAATGTCCATCCGCTCGGCAAACACCTTCTGCAGGATGTACGCTCCGGAGAGGACCGCCGCCTGCCGGGCCGTATTGAGGGCAATGACTTGCGGATCCTCGGTTTTGCCGGGAGGCTGCAACTTGAGTCCCGCGGGAATCTCCCGCGGCGAAATGAACAACAAATCGGTCACCTTCTTCATTCCCAAAGCGATGTTTTCCGGGGCTTTTTCTTTGCTCAGTTGGGCCGATCTGGGTTGCATATTTTCCGGGAACCACTGATTGACCAGTTCACCGTCATCGTACAGGTGGCCCCGGAAGTAGTTGCCGCCATTGGTGTTGAGTTTCCAGACAAAACTGGGGTGCTCCCGGTGGCTGTCGGAAAATTCCAGCTTGACATTTTGCTCCAGCAGTGGCACCTCCTCCAGGTTGTGCGGTTGGGCAATGGTCACCGATCCCGCCGAGGCAAACCGGGAATCTTCCTGCTTGACCGTTTTGCCATTTTGGGTGCCGAGATAGGTCGCCCGGAACGCCTTGGGAATGACAATCGTGAAGTCGTCAAAATGGCTTGCCTCATCGGTGCGGCCACAATCGCAGGCGTATTCCTGGGCCTCGATTTCCGCGCGCCCGTGGATTTTGCCGCATTCCTTGCAGCGCATCACCGGAAAAGCATTGATCTGGTCGATGATCGCCGAGCGATCATTGGGATCAGCGGGGAGAAAGGGGTATTGGTTTCGCTTCCGTTGTTTGCCGAAGTACATCGGGTAGCTGAGGCCCGCGACCTGGTACTCGGCCTTGTCCTTGGTGCGCACTGCACCGGGCGAAAACTCAAATATCGCCAGTTCGAGGTCCCGATCAATCGATAGCATCTCCCCTTTTTTACTCCCGTGAAAAAAGCTCCGCACGTTGCTCGGCATGCCGTAGGCGGGGAGGAAACCATACTCGGACAGGCGCTCGGACAAACGAAGCTGTCCCTTGGGCTGGTTCTCCCGTCGGAGGTCCTGGAGGGTTTCGTGGGGTTGAATATCCAGGTCTTTGCGAATGGCCTGATCGATCTGGTCGACCAAGCCGCTTTCCGCGTAGCGGAGCCAGTTCAGGTAGTCGCCCACCTTGTCCGTGAGGTCAGAATCCGGGGGGACCAGCGCCTTCCACATCTTGCGGACTTCGCCGGTACAGCGGTCACCGCCCAACCAGGCGCGCAACTGCTCGACGAAATTGGTGCCTCCCACCCAATCGCCCAGGCTGCCAAACTCGCCGTGCATGTCCTTGTGGGAGGACGACAGCGCGACTTCGTGCTCCGTCTTCAGGTGAGCAAACGCCAGGCGCAGGACGTGCTTGGTGATGCTCCGGCGAATGACTTCGTAGCGAAAAGACAACTTGGGCGGCGGCGCGGGATCTCCGGTGATGCGGTGCAGGCCATTTTCAAAATAGTACTGGTCGTGGCTGCGTCCCCGGCACAGCGTCAAGGCCACACTGAACGCCTGTCCACTGCGCCCGCCGCGGCCCACACGCTGCTGGTAGTTGTAGCGGGTCGGCGGCATATTTGCCTGGTACACCGCCTGCAGCGACCCGATGTCCACCCCGACTTCCATGGTGGTGGTCACGCTGAGCACGTCGATCTCCCGGAACTGCCGCGCCACCCGGTACTTTTGCTCGTTCTCCTCCGGAAAGACCCCCTTGAACTCGATCTGGCGGGCGGTGGGATCGTCGGTTTGCCCACTCAATTCTTCGCAGTGGATTCGGATGGGCTCCCGCCGGTGGACGATGGGATGGGAAATGTAATTCTGCACCGCCAGCTTGCGGCTGCTGAGTTCGGGAGTGGGCTCCGCCGCCAAGGGCGAAAAACAAAACGTACAGACCCCCGCCGATGGGTGCAAGTGATCGCGCTGGCACTTGCCGCAACGCCACACCGGATCCGGTGGCTCGGCCAGGTACAGGTGCAGGTCATCCGGTGAGAGCAAGTAGCCCGAACTTTCCCCCGCCTGGGAGCCTTCCCGAGAAGGGCGGTATTCCTTGAGCACTTTTTGTTTCCGGGCCTGGTCGAGAAAGAACTGCTTCAGCACCCGGGGATCTTCCACTTGCAGCACCTCCGCCGCCTGCGCCAGGTAACGTTCCACCTGTTTGCCCCAATCGTTTTGCGCATCAAAAGGCAGGACATTCGGTGCGTAGCGCGAACTTGCCATCTCGTACTTGAAATTGTTGCCCAGCACCCGGATCGTCGCATTGAGAAACTGATACAGCAATTCGCCCGCCACCTTCGTGTCGCCGTAGCTTTGGAAATGTGTTTCCAGCTCATCCGGATCGGCCTTTACGCAGGCATAGCCCTGCCCCGCCGCTTCCAGGCTGTACACCAACTTCGAGAAGAACACATCGCTGATCGAGTCGCGCAGTTTGCGGATGACCTTTTTTTGAAACTCCTGAATCACGTCCTCCTCCCCGGTGCGCAGGTCCATCTCCTCGGGGGTTTTCCAGGCAAACTGTTCGTTGCTGAGGTCCACTTTCAGGAACTCATACCAGGGAAATCCCTGGTGGAACTGGGCGTGGGAATCGGCCCCGGCGGGATTGATTCCCTTCTGGAGCAAGCGCACGATCAGCAGCCCCATCTCGGTGGTATTGCCCGCTTTGCCCAGCAATTTCCAGGCCGGCACCACCCGCACCTCTTCAATGGGCCCATCCACCTTGCGCTGCCACTTTTCCCGTTGGGCTTGGGCTTGGGCCTGCTCTTCTTCGAGGAAACTTTTGCTCCAATTGTGGAGTTGTGCGACCTCCCGGTAGGCGTCGGGATTTGCTTGCGCCCATTCCTTGATTTCCGGGCCATCCTCCTCCCGCTGCAGGCGGTCCAGCATCTCGATTTGCCGCTTGCGGATGCCGCGCAACTGCTCTTCTTCTACCTGTTCTTCCTTCCGGTGGTGCTGGAAGATTTCCATCATGTACTCCTCCACCACATTCAGAAAATGCTGGTTTTCGATGTCAAACGCCAGGCGGGCTGCATCTTCCCGGGAGTCGGAAAAGGCCACCAGCTTGCGGAAGTGTCCCTGGTCGGGATCGTGGTCGAGCTGGTAGGCCAGCTCCTTGAGCAAAACCTGATTCATCTTGCCAAAACCCGTGCGAAAAGACCGGATGGGAGATTTCACAAACTGGCGATTGCCCCAATTCTGCTTGCAACAGGGACAGGCGTTGGGCAAGGCAGCGTGCAGTGCTATTTTCATAGGATCCCGCTGGTGGACGAGCGCCCCATTCTTTATGCGTCGCACTTGGAACCAGTAGCCATTGGCGTACGCATCGCCGATTGCTGTGCCCTCGCTTAGGATCCCCAGCTCGGTATTGAGGCTGGCCTTTACCCAGGTGCCCCGGTCGCGCTTGCCCGAGTTGGGGATCCGCTGGTTCCAGTCCATGGGGATGTCCCGCTTGAGGTAGGGCTTTTGGGAATCGACCTCATCGTCGAGGGCATCCGAAAATGGCCAAAACACTGCGTAATCGAGGTAGTTTTGGCGGGATATCGTGGGGAGATTGCCCAGGGGGCTTTCGAGATCGGGACTGGAAATGGTGACCTGGCACTCGGCGTGGTTGTTCGGGGAGATGTATTTCTTTTGTCCGCCGAGGAATACCGTACCGCAGACTTCGCAGCGCAAAAAGTCAAACATCCGGTTGTTGCTCCCCGGGGCCAGTTGGCGCGGGGTGTAGGAGAGTTGCCCGACCGGCTTCTGCTCCTTGAGGTGGTGGCCCGGTTCGGGCTTGGTCCCGCGATTGGGTTGGGCTTCCGCCCAAAGTCCCTGGATGAACTTGAAGAAGTAGTGGAACCGCAGGCTGGGGTATTCGCGGTCGTGCAGGCGTCCCCGGAGGTAGAAAAATGCCTTCAGGGCCTTGATCGCTGCGAAATCAGCAAGCTTCGGAAACCACTTTTGACCCAGCACTTCTACGCTCCGGGGAATGGTCGCCGGCTCATCTTCCCGTCGGGGATGCCGTTGAAAGGTCGCCTTGATGCGGTCTTTCAGTTGGTGTTCGGCGTACCAGATCCGAATCAATTCCGGACCCGAAGCAGCGTGATCCACCGGCGACGCGACCATTTTCCGCAAAATATCCGCGACCTCTCCGGGATCGGGCTCGGGAAATCCGGGCAGTTCCGCCAGGCGCACCAGTTCTTCGGCGTGGGGCATCGTTGCGGGGACCTCCCGGTCAAATGGGCGCGAATCACCGTTGATGACCGAAAAAGCCGGAGTTTTCGCCTCTCCGGAGGCAAATACCCCAAAAAACTTCGCGAGGAAGTCTTGGGTTTCTTGGCCGTCGCCCAGGGAAGCACTCGAGGTGAGGATCCGGACCCGGGGATGCAGTTGGCCGTCGGCATCGATCATGTTGAGGCTCAGGAGCAGACTCCGCAGCAGGGCCGCATCTTCCATGCCCTCGGAATTGCGGTACAAGTGCAGCTCATCGATGATGACGTGGAAGATGCGGTCCTGGAGGACGACTTCCCGGGAAAGCGCATCGCGGTCCGTGAGGTCTTCCCCGTGAAACCAGGCCTGGGTCTGGGACCAGATCGGCGCTTCAACCGCCCGCATCAGCATGATGCTCAACATGGAAAAGTTGGTGATCAGGATATCGGGGGGCGTGGCCTGCATGTCCCACCGGGTGCGCATTTCTGCACTGACCGGAAGCTCCACCCCCTGGCGGCACTCGGGAAAAGCCGGCACGGTGAATTGGATGTCCTCGTCCCGCAGGGTTTCGGGGATAAATTCCTGACTGAGAAAAGTCGTGATCTTTTCGTAATCGCTGCGCATCGCCTGGATGCGGCTGCGGTTGGCAAATGACTTTGACTTGCGGTTGACCTGCCGGGTAGCATCTCCAGAGTCGCCGGTGGTTTCTGGCTCTTCGGTTCCGGAGACCGGCGTCGGCCCGATGTAGCGTCCGAAGTAGATGCGGTTCCCGGCAAATCCTTCCGGATCGTCGTAGATGTCCCACACCCGGGGACCGTCCAGGGCCTTGCGCAGGCGGGTGAGCTGGTCTTCCACCAAGGCATTCATCGGGTAGACCACCAAGGCCCGGACTGCGGCGGGACGGGTTTCGTGGGCGCGGTAGGGATGGGCCCGGGCCGTTGCCCCTTCTTGCTCGTACCAGGACCGGTCCCCCAGTTCGTGGCGGTTGATCGGTCCCCAGTGACCCGACTCCTTCACCAACTGGGCCACCAGGGGCAGCAAAAACGATTCGGTTTTTCCGGAGCCCGTGCCCGAGGTGATCAGGCTGTGGCGACCGCTCAGGGCGGTACACAGCATCTCGTACTGGTGGGTGTAGAGGGCGTATTTGTTCGAAAAGAGATTGCCGCCCACTAGAAGCTTGAACCGGTCCAGCAACGCTCCCAGCGCGGGCAGATCTTCGAGGCTGAGTTCAGGGATCTTTTTTCCCGAAGAAGCGTAGTCTGGCTGTAATTCCACATAGGGCCACTGAAACAGGTTGGGCGCCTGCTTCAGCAGGGCTTCCTTTTCCTGTTCGAGGGACCGGAAGCGGGTCCGGTAAGCGGTCTGCAGGTACAAGATGAATTTGTCCCGGATGGCTTCAAAAGCGGAAATCGGTTCTTTACTGATTAATTGGTCCATGGTTGTGCGGTTGGGGATGGAGACGGTGGAAAAACGACTCAGGGGCGGAAACACCGGTGGCGCCCAGAAGCAAACGCGGCAGGTGGCGCCGAATCGGGTAGCGAATGTTGGGGTAGCGTTGCCAGGTCAGCTCCGGCCCGCCGGGAAGCGGATGGGTTTCCGGACTCCCCGGAAGTCCAGAAGCCATGGTGAGGGCCCGCCGCACCAGCGCCGGCAGCGGCAAGTGGACCGGAAGCAACAGGTGGTCGCTCCAGCGGTGATCCGAGAACAGGACCGGAACCCCATGGGCGTGGAGCAGCCGCCAAACCGCCCAGTTGCCGTTGCAGTCGTGACCTTGTTGCTCACTTTCCCACCAGGTATAAATCGGGTAGCCGTACCATTCGTGGTAGCTGCGGGTGAGCATCGGGAAGATGGGCGCGCCCGTTTGGGGGATGAAGCGGTAGTCTTCCGGGGAAAGGAAATGGGCTTCCGGTGAACCCACTTGTTTCCGCAATCCCTCCGCTTCGCTGAACCAGCCGCGGTGGCGCGGCACGGTGAGCCGTTCGATCAGGGCTTGGGAATAGGAACAAGGGGTCCACCGACCGACCACCCCCGGAAAGCGGCGCTCCAATTCGGCGTGCAAGGCGACCAGGTAGTCCAAGCGGAAACAAGTAAGGAACCCGGCGGCGGGCAGGTAGGGATCAGTAGATTCCTCCCACGCCAATTGAAGTCCGTGCGCCGGATCCTGGCACCATTGTACCACGATGTTCCGCAAGTCCGCCGTCCAGATCCCGGTGAGCGAAGCCCGGATTGCGTGGTGATTGTCCGGCAACAGGGCAAACGCCGGGGGGGCCAGTTGCAATTGCTGCCGGGGGGAATCTTCGAAAAAATACCCCAAAGCCGCCGTCAGGCGCCGGTAGTAGCGCGCTTCGACGGTGTCCAGGGACTCGCCCCGCTCCGCCGCAATCGCTTGCAATAGATCGTAGTACTGCCGAAAGGGGATAACCGCCTGCCTTTTCGCCAGCAGAGGGGCCAGCCGATCCGCTTCCGGTGGGGGCGGATCCGCTTTGCCCGAGAGGTCCAGGGTCCATTCGCAAGTTGCCACGCACCGGTGCTCTACTCCATCCAGGAAGAAATGGCCGATTCCACTTTCCGGAGGCGACAAGCGGCGACCATCCGCGGCATACTGCCACTGTTGCGTGCGGTGCGCGGCCGAAAGCGGAAATACTTTGCTCAGCGGAGCCGGGGGCCGAACCCGGGGCAGGTGTGCGCCAGGAGAAGTTTCCGGCGGGGGAATCTGCTCGGCAGCGTAGAATTTCCAGCCGGGAGGAAATCCCGCCGGAGCTTCTTTTGCCCGCCAGTTTTCTACCCGGTGTTCTTTTGCCCACTGCCGCCAGGACGCCAGCTCACGCGCCGGAAAGCAGTGCTGCAGCGGCCGTTCCCGGAGCATCCGGTCGTGCCCGATGTAATCCGATCCCAGGGTGCCCAGGGCATCGGCGGGGTAGTAGTAGGAAAACACAGACGCCGACAGCTCCCGCGGGACGGGCTGGATCATTTGTACCCGGATCTCCGGGGCCTCCGCGGTAAAATTTATTCCACCTCCGGGAAAGGTAAAGTTCCGGGACCAGCCATCCGCCCCGATTTGCAGGGTGATTTGGGCTTCTTTCCGGCGCAGGGTTACCTCTCCGCTCCAGTCGGGGTGGTGCAAGCGCAGGCCCATCCCCACCCGGCGACTCCAAGACATCCGCAGGGCAAATCCTTCCTCAAAAGGCGGCTCGTACAACTGGGGCGTCGGCGGGGCACTGCCATCCCAAGTGCGCAGTTCTTCCAGCAGCCAGTGGTGGACCACCTTCCGTACCTCAGGACTGCGGTGCCCGAACAAGGTCAGCATTCCCGGAATCCAGCTCGCCGATTCGGGGTGCTGCTCCAGCGTATAGATCAGCCATTCGAGGTGGGGACCCTGTCCCGGTTCTAGGGTGAGGTCCCGCCAGATCAGGTGGAGATTGCGGCGTTCGGCCGGGGAGATCAGGGCGTGGTGGCGGATGCGGCCCACGTAGCGGTACTCCTGGATCGGTTCGTCGATGAAGGTTCCGGGGACTTCCGGCCAGGCTTCCGACCACTCCCGGATGTGGGCAAAGGCATTGACCAGCGGTGGGACCACAGACCGGGCATCGGCAGTGGAATGCAGGTGGTGCTTCCCGAAATGGGCCAGGGATTCATAATAGCCCATATCGGGATGCGGGCGTTCGGTGTGGGCCAGGATGAGGGCCGCAATCCCATTCAGGAAAAAGGGGTAGTGAAACTCGGGACCATCGGACCACACTTGCACGAGTTCCGGCAGGTAGTGGGGCCAGGATGCTTCCAGCGGACCCTGGCGGACGCTGGCGCAGAAATCTTCCCAGCCGGGGAGACCTTGTTCCTGTCCGATCCGGTCGATGAGTTTGCGGTCCAGGTAAAACAGGATGCGCTGGCCTTTGCGGGAATTCCGGAAAAAGAAATCCCCGAGGGCGGTGTTCCATTTCCAGTAGTTCATTTTCGGCGGTTTCTTTTGAGTTTGTGACCGGGGCGGCACTTTTTCGTCTCGTAGGAGGTGAGAATGAGCTCGTGTACCAATTGGGGATCCTTGCGGGGACCGAGGGTGCGCTTGAACTTCGTTCGGTGGTAGCACCAGTGGGCTTCGGGATACCACTCCCGCAACATGGTTCGACGGGGATCCGCTTTGTGGACGCCAAAAGGCTCCACGATAGACACCATGACTTTGGCCCCACGCCGGCGGATGCGGTCGGCAAAAGCGGCGAGTTGTTGGTGTTCCGGAGTTTCAAAAGGCGGGGCATTGTACGCGGTAAAGGAAGCTTTCTGGGACCGGTTTGTCTGGTGAAAAAGATCCTGGGGCTGCAAATCCGGGTACGGAGGATCCAGGTAGACAAAGGCGCCAGCCCCGATTTCCGGTTCCAGTTCTTCAAAGCTGTGATTGGTGAGCCGGGCGTTTTGGAGCCGGGCGCTGATCCGATTGAGTTGTTCCAGGTCCGGCACGTGGGTCAGTTTTTTGCCGAAGGGGACATTGTAAGCGCCCCGCTGGTTCACGCGGAAGAGGCCGTTGTAATTGGAATGGATCAGGAAGAGGAAACGCGCCGCCTGCCGCAGACGTTCGGGATCAAAAATATCGTCCGGCAGTTCAAGGTGGGCGTTGTAGGCATCCCGGACCGTGTAGTAGTAGGAGCCTCGGCCCCGCTTGCCCCGGTAGTTTTCCCAATCTCCGCCGAAGTTGCGGCGGTGGTCCCGGGTGAGTTGGCGGGCGTGCTCCGTGATCAAACGGTGAACCGCTTCCGGACGGGAGCGCACCTGCTGGTAGGTATTGATCAGGTGGAAATTGAGGTCGTTCAGGACCGGATTGGGGAAGTTCCGGGCCAGGAACAAGGATCCAGCCCCGAGGAACAATTCGTAGTAGCGGGAATAGGTGTCCTCCGGAGGGAGATAATTCAACAACTGTCCGACCAATCGTTGCTTTCCTCCGACCCAGCGCATAAATGGACGCACCAAGTGTTCGCGTTGTTCGGCTCTCAAGGGCTTCAAAGTGAATGTTTTAACGGTAAATGACATAGGTTTCCGGTCCGGGCCTGTGCCCGGAATTTTGGAGGTGAAAAGACATGGGGATTGGGGGCGACCGAGGCGGTCACCGGGAAGGATTCGGTGGATCAACGGGGAACCGGCGGATTATCCGGCGAGGCCCAGGCGGTGCTTGTGCCGTTTGGTGAGTCGGGCGGCCAGGCTCCGGGTCAGACCGGCGTACTTGAGGGAAAGGGGGTGGCGGCCCGCCAGTTGCAAAAGCACATTTACGAACAGCAAGGCGGCGGAAAAGGGGCCTCCGGCGAAAAGCAAGGTGTCTTCGGCGACATCCCAAAGGTTCCGCCACTCGGCAAACGCGTCCAGATTCGAGAAGAAGGCGATGTTGCAGAGCGCGATTCCGGGGATGCCCAGGAGGTAAGCGGCGGCGACCAGGCGCTTGGCCCGGCGTACGGCCCGGGCCTCTACCCGGTGGTGAACCCCGGCCACCGCGGCTTGCTGCAAGGTGAGGATCTTGTCTTCTTCCCAGATACAGCGCCGGAAACAGGCATCCAGACCGTAGTGGTTGAGCATCGTTTGCCCAAAGTGATCATCCGGCCCGGGCATCGGCAACTTCCGGGTGCGCAGGTAAAATCGCCTCACAACCTCGGCAAACTGCGGATTCCAGTCCTGCTCCTGAACCACGAGGTAGACGAGGTAGGTCGGTGAAATGCGGCCGGCCGGCGGGAGTCCTCCCTGGGTGAGGTAGCGGATGAACTGCCGCACTTCCTCCATTTCCGGAAAGGCCAGTTGCCAGAGTTCCACTTGCCGGATCCACCACTTGTGGTCTTCCGGGCCACCGTGTTTCCGCAAACCTTGGGAGATCCCGATCAGGGCGGCCAGATCTTCGAGGATGTAGTGCTCACTTTCGAGCTTGCGGAAGCGGTAGCGCGAGAAGGCCACCCGAAAGCGCGCGGCAAACTCCGGCGCGAAGAGGGACCAGAAACCGAGCAGGGCCACTTTGGGGTAGTCGGCATTGTTGCCTTTGATGGCGCCGGGGGCAGTGGCGTGGGGAAAGGGCACCGATTCCGGGAACAAATGGTGGAGAAATGCTTGCTGCACCGGATGGGTTCCTTCCAAGAATACCGCGGTCCGGGCGAAAAAATCGGGGATCAAAATCATAGGAACCAGGTTTTGAGGTGGGGAAAGTTGTGGAGGGCGCGGGCGACCTCGGTACTGCGCCCCGCTTGGTGGATGCGGTAAAGCAGGTCGGTGAGGGCATTGCCGTAGGCCAGCGTCGCGGGCAGATCTTCCAGGCCGTAGGTGCGCCAGGACAAGGCGGCAAAGCGGAATATCTGGTGGGTGAATTCGGTGAGGTCCAGGTTTTCCGAGTCGGGATGGAGCAAGATCCGCAAGGGGGGATCCTCGGCCCGCTCGTGCTCGATTCCGCGCAACTGCAACCAGGCTTCTTCTCCGCCGATGCTGGCCTGACCGATTTTGGGAATGTAGGCGGCCCGGCTTTCTGCGCCCCGTCCCCGGCGTTCCAAGTCCCAGAGGCGGTCCCGGTGGGCGTAGTCGATCCCAAGAAAACTCATCGAGACCTGGTACTGGGCCAGGGTCACCCCGGTCAACTGTTCCCGCAATGCGCCCACCTGCCCGAAGTATTCGGGCCCCGGAAGGTGAAAGACCAGCTCGACCCGATCCCCCGCTTGCCAGTTGTCCTGATCGGCGAGTTTTCGCACCTGGGCCCGGACGAAACCACTCAGGTCCCGCAGCCAGTCCCGGAAGCTCGGCTGGGCCGAAGCATTGCCCAGGCGGAAGGTCCCGTCCCGTTCAAAAATGGTGCAGAATCCAGCGACACCCTCCGTAAGCTCGGTGCTGCCCACCCCGATGACCACGAGGCGGTCGCTGGACCGGTCACTCGGCAGCAGCCAGGGGATCCCCCCGACCTTGACGTAGCTCTTGAGGGCGAGTTCGCGCAGCCGTTGGCCGGCGCTCCCGGGCGGGGCTCCGGGCCGGAAGGGATCCAGGTCCCAGACCTGAGCCGGAATGCCAAATTCGAGCAGGGTAGCCGTCGCACCGGCAATGAGCTGGGGCGCATTGCGATGGGCCCGCGGCGGCATGATCCAGGCCAGATCAAAGCCTTCCCGTCCTTCCCGGCACTGCGCCTGGACCGCTTCCTGCACCTGTTGTTCCAGATTCTCCCACTCGGCGGGGCCGCGGAGCCAAAGGTAATACGGGGTCCAGCTTTTGAACCGGAAGAGTTCGGCCCAGCCTTTCGGGAATGGACTCTGGAACTCGGAGGTGTGGTCCACACTCGGGAGCCCCCGTTCCAGTTCACCGAGGGCCCGCTTGGTCACGCCCTCGTCCCGGGCCCCGGCGATCACCAGACAGTGCAGTTCCCGGTGGCGGAAGTGGGCTTTGCTGAAGGGCCCTTTGTTCAGGATGCCTTTCCACTTGTCATTGGTATTGCCGATGCCGCTGGGCTGGAAATAGAGTCGGGGGCGGGCAAAAGAGGGGTACTCGACTTCCACCCGCTCCGATTCCAGGGTGAATTCTGTGCCGGCACCATTGGTAAAGGGGGATTGCGCCAGTACGGCGAAGGCATCGTGGACTTGGCGGTAAGCTTCTTTGGCGGCGGGGGGCGGATCTTCCGGGCGGATGCTCAGGCAGAATTCTGTGTTGTGCGGGGCGGGAGGAATCACCGCCAGGCGCAGGGTGGACCCTTGATGCGGAAAAATGATCTCGTCCTCGTCGCGCTCCAAACCGGGATGGGGAAGCTGGAGCAAGGCCCAGCGGACGATCTCCGCCGTCAGTTGCGGAATGAGGTGCGGAGAGAGTTTTTGGAGGGTTCCTCCCTCGGGAAGCGTCTGCCCAGCGGGGGGCCAGAAGTACTGCTTGCCATTTTCCGTCCAGTTTGGAAGTGTGCGGTGAGTGGGAGCATTGTGGTCATTGGCCCGTCCCGTCTGCCAAAGGGGAATTGCATCTCCCCGGAAGACAATGGGAAACCAGTTTTGTTGCAAATTCATAATCAGGAAGTGGATACACGTTGAATGATTTTGATGCGGCAGTGCAAGGCCCCGCACTTGTCGGAGTCCTCGAAATAGTTTCCCGTGACCCAGTGGACGCTGGCCCCGCGGGCTTCCCAGAGGGCTTCAATCTGCCGTTTTTGGGCTTTCAGTCGCGGTCGCCAGTAGCGGACCGGAGCGTGGGTGACATAATCCGGAAGCAAGATCCGGTCGCCCGCCGGGGTGGATTCGTAGAGTCCATTGCAAGGGGAGAACACCCGGGGCTGGGACGCGTGGCAACGCAGCACCATGGGTACCCGGATCACTTCGGTCTCGGGGCCAGCCGAGGCGCGGACTTGCTCCTCGGTGCGGGCCAATTGCTGCCGCAACCGGGTGACCAGCGCCTGCGCCGCGACGCCATCGGCGTCGGTGAGATCGGCCGGCAGGTCCGCCACGGCAACGCGGGCATTTCCTTGCAAGTTTCTCCCGGCGGGCATCACGTACAGATCCAGGTGAAAAAAGGGTTGGAAGCTGTCCGCCTCACCACAAGGCTGCCAGGGAGATCGGGTCTGCGTCAGGTGATCCCCGATCCAGTGGATCTCGGCCGGCCGGAAATCCGCTTCGATTCGCCGCTGGGTGGAGAAAAGGTCGCCTTCCGCCAGGAGTGCGGGATTGTGCAGCAGGGTATCGCGACCGGCGAGGATGTGCTGGCCCATCCAGAACAGATTTCCCCCTTCAAAGTAGGTCCCGGCCATGCGCACGTAAGCGCCCGCGGCACGGGCCAGCGCGGTCACGATCAGTTGATCCTGGACCGTCGCTTGGGCGGGAATGACGAAGCGGGGCCGGTCTCCCGGAACGACCAGGAAAGGGTCCTGCAGCCACTCCCAGTTCCCGCTGCGGACCCGAGCATCCACCCGCGGAAAGGGAACCGGATGGATGGTCAGGTGCCGCCAGGAAAACGGGGCGATCCGGGGGCGGGACGCCATCTCCGGAAACAGCCAATAGACCCGGACCGGGTTCGGGAAGACGGCCTCCAGGCCCGGGAATTCCGAGCGGAATTCCTCCGGGTGCTCCGGGGTGCGGACCTGGAGAACCGCCACTTCCGAGATCGTCGACAAGGATGGATTTTCCGGAAGCATCGGCGATCAGGCAGAAGTGAGCTGGCGAATGGTCACGCAGCAAGGATCAAACCCGGCTCCACCGCTGTCCTGGGAGGCCTCGACCTTGAGCTTGTCGCCGTCGTACTTCAGGTACACCGGACAGGCATCCAGATCAAAGTCGTACTCTAAATGGGGCTTGAGCGTTCCTTCCAGTCGCATGATGGTCACGCCGGCCATGCGGGCCCCGCTGAACGAGACCGTTTCCTGTTCGTCCGCGTCAAAAGATTGGGAGAAGCACCCGGTACAGGTATTTTGGTCGACGACATAATTGCCCGAGGTGACCGATACTTTGGTGGATTGGGTGAGATCGTAGGTTTCTTCGATGGTTCCCGTGGTGAGGTTGTGGATCTCCAACTCGCTGAAGTCCGCATTGAACTGGGGCTGGTGGTTGGAAATGGAATACGTGTCAGACATAATGGTATTTTTTGTGGTTTAACTGCCGGCAAGTAGCGGGAAAAGGATCCGGCAGACCACCAGATTTTTTTGGGATTATCAGAAGTTCACGGACAAGAATTTGGGGGGAAACCGCACGTTTTATCTCAGAATTGCGGATATTCCGGAAGAGATCAATAGAGGTTCAGAGAGAAACAAAATTTTGCTTTTTTGAGATAAAAAGATGAAGCCAAGTGACGATTTATTTCAATTGATTCAGCGGATGAGCCGTTCGGAGAAACGGAACTTTCGGCTGTACACGCAGAAATACCGCGACGGAGAAAAAAAGTACTGGCTGCTCTTTACCAAGATGCAGCGCCAGTCACACTACGACGAAAAGGCGCTGAAAGCGGCGGTCGCCGACGAATTCGAAGACCGCAGTTTTGCCGCGGCGAAGAATTACCTTTGGAATCTGCTGAATGACTTCCTGCTGATTTACGCTCCGGAAAATCACAAGTACGACCAGTGCCGGCGGTGCCTCGACCGGGCGCACCTCCTGCACCAACGCGGAATCGTCTCCGCAGCCCGCAAGGAACTCCGCACGGCGCACAAGATCGCGGACGAGTACGAATTCATCGACCTGCAATTGCAGCTCAACCGCTTGGAACGGAACATCCTGAAGCTGTACCAGCGCAAAAAATTTCAGCAGGCCCTCGCGGACCTGCTGAGCACCCAAACTGCCTTGAAGGCGCGCCGGGAAGAACGGGAACAACAGGAAGTACTCTACGACCGGCTGGGCATCTACATCCGCCTCAACCTCAGCCAGCTTTCGGCCGAGCACCTCCGCGAAATCGAAGCGGTGGCCCAGCATCCTGCGCTGCAGCCCGACTACCGGCCCGCGGGATTCACCGCGCGCCGGCTCTACCTGCAATCGCGCTGTTTTCTCCTGGGTTTTCACGAGCAGCGGGAGCAGGAATTTACCGCCTACCGCCAGTTGCTGGCCCATTGGGAGGCGCATCCCCACCAGCAGGAGGAGTTGTACCCTGAGTTCCGGCTTTTCCTCTGCAATTTCCTGCACTGCGCGGCGAACAATTCTCGGTACGATGCTTTTGCCCCGGTGCTGGACCGATTGGAAAGTCTACCGGTAGAGAGTGAGGAAGACGAAATCGAAGCCTTTTCGGTGGGATTGTTTTACCGGCACCTGCTCGCGCTGAATGAACGGCGGCTCGATGACGCCCTGGCGCTCATGGCGACGGTGCCGGAAAAGCTGGACCGCTACGGGACCAAGCTCGTAGATTCGACCCGGCTGGGCTTCCAGGCAAATCTGCTGCTGACGCACTTTTGGGCGGGTGATTTTCGCCAGGCGAATCACTGGGCCGAACAATTGCAACGGCACCCTTTGACCCAACAGCGGGTGGACCTGCAAGGCTTGGCCCGGATATTTTCGGTGGTTACCGCCTATGAGTTGGTGGACGACGGCGATTACGAGCACCTGATTTCCCGCGCGAAGGCTGGGGCCGAATGGTTGCGCAAAAAGGGACTGGCCCGCTCCTTTGCGCGGAGCGTGCTAAACGGAATGGTCCGCCTGATGCAGCGCGGCGACCCCAAAGCCCGGCACAACGTCATCCGCCAACTCCACGACGAGTTGGAACAAATGTCGGCCCAAAAGCTGCGGCCAGGAATGGAGGAAGTCCTTTACTGGACCAAGAGCAAGCTGCTGGGCCGGCAGATCGCAGACTTGATCCGTTAAATTGCCGGGGTGGAGAATTTTCAATTGGCGCTTCGCTGGAGTGCATTGCAAATAGATGGAATTGTTGGTTGCGCGTTCGGAATGCGCCAATTGGAAATTCTCATTCGCCAATTCTCAACTGCGTTCAATGACCGATTGCGCCAGCGGATAGTTTTTTTGGTGCCGGGGAGCGATTTCGTAGGAAAACCGGATTTGCGGCTGCAAGCCCGCATCCCGGGCCACGCGGTTAAACTCGAGGAGTTTCATCTTGAGAATGGTGGAATTGAGTTCAGAAAGTTGAGCAATTGGGGCCTTGCGGGTGACCACGAGCCAGACCGTGATGACTTTGGGACGGATGGTCTTGGTGCGGCGCGCTTTTTCCCAGGGCAGTTTGAGTTTGAACCGCAGGTCCTTCAGGAGATTGACCGTAGCGATGGCCTGATCGAGGGCATAGCCGAGCTTTTGGGTCTTCCCCCGCTTGACTACGTACAGGGTTTTCTCGCGGAGCAGATCCATCAGTTCTACCTTGTGCCGGAGCATTTTTGCCTTGAAGTTCCGGGCAAAATCTGTGTTGTGGTAGGATTCATAGCTCGGATCATGCTTCCGGACCTGGGCGATGAACCACTCTTCATCCCGGCCCGCAGCGCCCTTCTGGCCTTTGCGGTTGGGCTCACCTTTGCCTTCGATGAAGTCGTAAAGGTGGGCATTCTCGTGCTCCAGCGCGGCAATTTGCTCGTTGAGAAAGTCGAGGTAAGAGCGGGAAAATTTCACCCATTCTCCTGAAATCAGGCAGTAACTTTTGTTGCCCTGTTCGACTACGATGTCCAGGATTCCGGCGAGCTTGAACTTGAGCTTGGAGCCTTCGTCCCGGACCACCTGGATTCGTACCTGGCGCAGGAGTTCCGCTTCGTCCAGGGACTGATCCGCAATGAATGCCCGGAGGTCGGCGAGGCTGCGGTTGGGCAGTGGGGTCAGGGTGGCTTTCATTTGCCCGTACACAAATGCTTGGAAATCCAGGGCATTGTAGAACACAAAGTCGCAGCCCTGCAACTGGAAATCATCCACCGCTACGTGGCCGGATGCGCCATCCTGATCGCTGAGAATCTGACCGGCGAGGATCTGGTCGAGGGTCGTGCGCAAAGCGACGTCTTTGACCACTTCGGTCCGGGGAAAGGCAAAATTGCCCTTGCCTTGCAGTTTCCCGATGATGATTTCCACCAGCTCGACGAGGCGTCCGGGATCCAGGTGGGAGTGGAAGCGAAAGGAAACCCCGAATTCGGCCCTTTCGCCCCACAATTTGGCGTCAAGGGTTCGGGCCTTCATGTAGGTGACCGACTCGCCGCTGTCGTAGGAAAAGGGATTGTTGCGCAGGAAAGACTGGATGGATTTTCTCCGCTGGCTTTGGAAGAAGCGGGAAGCTTTCTGTTTGACTTCCTCCGGGTTGGCGATCCGTTCGGCCAGGTTCAGCCCAAATTCCCGGTCACAGACTTTTTGGATCGGGTGGAAGGCGCGGCCGATGGCGGCAACGTAGCAGTGTTGTTCATTGTGGATCACCAGGGCTGCCGAGTGCATTTGATTGCGGAGCACCGTCTCCGGGGGCAGAAAAGCCCGGTACAACCCCAACCAGCGCGGGGTACGGGGAGCGTCGTGTCCCAGGTAAAAATCCAGGGTGAAACCGCGGGTTTGGGCGGAGGCATCCGTTTTTGAAAATCCGGCATCCTCCAAGCTTTTTACCAGGGAGGCATAACGGGATGCCTCTACCCGGTAGAGGTTGTACTTATTCGGCATGTCAATCAATCCTTAGTTAAATGAAAAGGCAATGAATAGATCTAATGTAGATCAATCTTCGGAAAAGATCCAGATCGACCCCAAGAAAGCGTGATCCGTTTTTCCCGTCAATTTCCCCTTTTGTTGGGGCATTTGCGGAGATTTGTTATTTTTGGTATTCCTGTTGAGGCAGGCCGGGCCAATTGTTCCGCAATGAATAAACACGCTTCGGGATTAATGCTATTTTCAAACTGCCGCATGGTGTCGCGCAATGTCCCCACTCGGACCGCCGATAAACGATTTTACTGTATGAAAAGAGTTGCTGTATTATTCTTTGCTTTTTCCTTGTTGAGTCTTCCGCTGCTGGCCCAAAATGAGGGCAGCAATGGCCGGTTGTTGAGCGCCTCGCAACTGCGCGATAAAAACTGGTTCTACGACTTGGAATCCGCCCTCGCCGATCCAGATAAGGTGTACAAACTGTCCCTCTCGGATCAGCAACTCAAAGCTCTCCCCCCGGAAATCGGCAAACTCAAAAACTTACAGGTGCTCAACCTCAGCAACTGCGGTCTCAAAGCATTGCCCATCGAAATTAAAAATCTGAAGCACCTGCAAATGCTCAGCCTCTACGGCAACAAGCTCAAATTTATCCCTCCGGAATTCCGGGAACTCTCCAAACTGGAAGTCCTCTATTTGGGGCGCAATCGCCTGACTTTCTTGCCGGTTTGGGTGGGAGGAATGGGCCGTCTGCGCCGCCTGGACATCTCCCGGAACCGCATTACCCCGGATGAGGTGATTGCCATCCGCAACATGATGCCTCGGGTCGACTTGACGTATTGAGTCCCCTCACTGGCCGATCAGGCGCTTTAGGAACTCCTCTTTTTTTCGCCGCGAAACTTCCAATTCCATTCCGTCGCTGGTGACCACGACCGGCCGCCGCCGCCGTAGGTACTTTACTACGTGGTCCAAGTTCACCAGGTATTTGTTGTGGATTCGGGCAAATTCCTTCCCCTCCAGCAGCTTTTCAAAGTACTTGATTGGTTTGGAGGCGAGTATCTCCTTGCGAGAAGTCAGCACAATGGTGGAATAATTCCCTTCGGCTTCTACCCGGATGACTTCCTCTACGCGGATCACAACGAATCCGTGCTGGTCGGGTACGATGAGCTTACGGGGGCCAGATCCTTGCTGCCGCAGATTTTCCAGCAAGGCTTCCAACTGTACGTTGAGTTCGCCTTTGCTTAGGCGCTCCTTGGCGCGATTGACCGCCCGGACCATGTCTTCGGGATCTACTGGCTTGAGGAGGTAATCGACCGCGCTGTACTTGAATGATCGGATCGCGTACTGGTCGTAGGCGGTAGTGAAGATGAGCTGGAACCGTGGCTTCTCGACTTGTTCCAAGAGTTGAAAGCCATCTCCATTCGGCATTTTAACGTCCAGAAACAGAATGTCCGGATCGTGCTCCTCCAACTGCTCCAATCCCATTTTCACCGAATCAGCCTGGCCCACCACCCGGATTTCCGGGCAGAAATCTTCCAGGATTACCGTGAGAAATTCGCGGTTGCTGCGTTCATCGTCGACGATCAAGGCGGTAAATTCTGACATTTTACTTGGGTTTTGTTGATTAAGCGATCATTTAAAATTGCGGGTTGGAATCATCCGGGCAAAGGCTATTCGACGGAAAATAGCGGTACAAACAGTTCGACCCGGGTGCCACAGGCCTGGTCTTCGGGGTTTTTGAGGTCGGTGATGCGCACTGTGATGTTGCGCTTCTGGCGATTGTTCATCAGGTCCAGGCGCTCCTCGGTGATCCGGGTGCCAAATGAACGGACCTTGACCTGGCCGGGTTGGTTGCGGTTCCGGGAAGCGGCTTCCCGCCCGACACCGTTGTCTTCGATTCGGCACAGGATGCCATCGTTTTCCCGCTGCAAATGGACATCGATGCGGCCCCCTGACTCCAGGGGCATGACCCCGTGCCAGATGGCGTTTTCCACGTAGGGTTGGAGGAGCATGGGTGGGATGCGGTCGTTGAGGGGGCGGATGGAATCGTCGAGGGTGATTGCATATTGGAATCGGTGATCCGCCCGGAGGGCTTCCATCTGCAAATACAACCGCAGCACCGTTAATTCCTCGTCGACCGAGACGCTGGTTTTGTCCGAGTTCTCTAAGATGTTGCGCATCAGCTTCCCGAACCGTGCCAGATAAGTGTAGGCCGCTTTGCGGTCGTTGCGGGCCAGAAAATTCTGAATGGAATTCAAGGAGTTGAAGATGAAGTGCGGGTTCATCTGGGCGCGGAGGGCTTTGCGCTCGGCATCGACCAGTTTCCGCTGCATCTCAACCCGCACGTTGCGCTGTTGGTACCGCCAATTGATCCCCACCCAAAGTAGCCCAAAGGCCAAAAAGATCCCCCCACTGCGGAACCACCAGGTGTGCCACCAGGCTTTGCGCACCTTAAAGGTGTACCGGGCTTCGGAGTCCGAAATGATCCCGTCCTTGTTGATGGAGCGCAGCCGGAATACATAATCGTTTGGTGGAAGCTGGTTGTAGACGATCTCCGGCAGTTCAGTCTCGTGCCACTGGTCGTCGATGGGGTCGAGGCGGTAGCGAAAGTCGATTTCCTTGCCACTGCCAAACGAAATTCCGGCGGGGTAAAAGATCGGCGAATTCTCCTGGAAGGAAAACGAGAGCGACTCGTCCGGCAGATAGATTTGGTTGCCCTGCCGGATATTTTTCAGAACGGTAAAAGGCGGCGGCAGCTCGTAGTCGATTTCCTTTTTGTGGAAAATGGAAAGGCCCTTGGGGGTCGCCGCTACCACCGTGTCCCCCACAAATGCGAGGCTGAACACCTCATTGGCGATCAGGCCCTCCTCTCGGCTCATGGAATTGATCGTGGTGCCGGGCAGATTCGTCATGTCACCCCGCAAATTGATGCAACTGATACCGCGCTTGGTCGCCACCCAGAGTTGCTCGTCACCGCGGAGGTAGATGCGCTGGCACAGATTGGCGGCCAGGCCCTCTTCCTCCCCGATGGCGATGATCTTGCCGGTGCGGGGATCGTAGTTGATCAGGCCCTGCCCATTGGTTGCGATCCAAAGTCCGGTCCGGTTGCTGAATGCCAGGTCCAGTGGCGCAGTGGAAAACGCCGTGTGCTTGTCCTGGTAACTCACCAGCTCACCGTCCACGTAGCGGAACAAGCCATTGTCCTTGCCGATCCACAGCGTGCCCCCATCGTCCTCGGTCACGGAAGTAAATCGTCCCGGAAAAATGCGTTTGATTTCGTACTGGTCCACTGAATGGTAGTTGAATGACGCGAAGTACCGGTTGCTGACGATCCAGATGGTATTTTCCTCGCTGAGGTAAATTTTTTTGATGCTTCCTGCTCCCCCGATGTGATTGACTTCGGTAGACTCGTAGATCGGGGGTTCGTCGTCCAGAGGGTGAACTGGTGTAAAGGACTGCTCGAGGGAAATCGAGTCAAAGTCAAACCGCTTCATCAGCACCGCCCCCGGCCCGTAGGCCAGCAGCCGCTTGTCTTTCAGTTCCACAAAACCATTGAATTCCGACCCGAAGAAGTAATTGAAGACGGTATATCCATCTTGCAAATTGGTGGTTCGAGAACGCGCCAGGTGCTGGTCGGTCGTGGTCATCCAGTAGTAGCCATCTGCGCGCCGAAAAAGGCTGCGAATCCCTTCCCCGTCTTTCCCGGGGACATTGATGATCTTTTGGGGACGGTACATGAACACGCCATTGCCGCGGGTAGTGACCCAGGTGTTGCCTTCACGGTCCACTTCCACCGAGTTGACCATTTCATTTTCCAGCAATGTCCGGTGACTTTGCCAGTGAGCGGTCGCCGGGTCCATCCGAAACTCCTCGACCCCTCCCGAATTGTTGTTCAGCCAGATGGCCGTATCGCCGATGAGATTGGTGTAATAAGTCTTGTAGGGCGCCCGGCTTGAAACAACAATCACCGAGTCCGTGCGCACGGACTGCCGGATGAGTTGGCCGTTGAAATCGCAGAGCAGGGCGCAGGCGAGGTCCCAGCGCGAGTAGTTTGCCGACTGGAGGGTAAATCCCACGTCCATTTCCCGGATGCACTTTTCTTCGGGGTAAATCTGCCACAGCTCGCCGTACAGCCGGGCGTAGATGCGACCTTCTTCCTCGATGAAGCCGCCGGTACCCATTTTGAAGACATCGTAGGGCATGGAGTAATGAATCAGCTTCCGGCCATCGAGGCAGTATACCCCTTCACTGCGGGTCGCGAACCAGAGACGGCGGCGGGAATCTTCAAACGCCATTCCGACAAAAGAGTCCTTGGGGCCATCCGCCAGGGCCGGATGGTTCTTGGGATGGTAGATCCGACCTTTGTAGTAGTAACACAGCCCTCCGGCCAGGGTCAGAAACCAAATCCTTCCCTGTGAGTCTTCGTAAATCCCGAGGACGTCATTGTTGGTGACCCCATCCTCCCGGGTAAAAATCTCAAACGTTTTGCCGTCGTAGCGCACCACGCCCGCATCGGTGGGGAACCACATGAATCCCTTGGTGTCCTGCATGGCCCGGTAGACATTGTTGCTGGGCAGCCCCTCTTCCACATCAAAGTGGGTCGCCGCGATCACCTGGGCGCGCAGGTGATTCATCGGCCCATTGAGCAGCAGCAGTAAGCTCGCGTGCAGCAACCAGAATGGAAATTTGGAAACCATCAGGTGTCGGTATCGATTGTCGGTTGGGTTTGCCCGAGAGACCGCCGGGCGTACTGCCCGCCGATTCGGAAAACTTGAACGATGAAGATGGAGGGCGTAAGATAGGCAAAGCCCCGCAATTTTAAGCACGGTCCGAACCAAAAAGCGCATTTGCGATTTCGTCGACCAGTTCCCATTCAAATCCGCGCCGGATGAAATGTTGGCGGACTTTCTGCCGGTCTTCGTAGCCGGGAGGCGTTTCGGTGGGCCATTTTTTCTGCATTTCCCGCCGCAAAGTGTCCCGGTAATCGGTCTCGGAAATCTCTTCCCGCAGGGCCATTTCGAGCAGGTGTTCCCCGATGCCTTTTTCCCGAAGTCCCTGGCGAATTTTGTGCCGGCCCCAGGATTTTTGCCGGAATTTTCCCCGGGCGTAGCTCCGCGCGAACCGCTCTTCGTTCAGGAATCCCATTTCAATCAACTGCACCATGACCTCCTCGGCTTCATCGGGAGGACACTTGAGTTGCCGCAGTTTCCGGCGGACCTCGGAGTGGCTCCGCTCTTGGTAAGCGCAGTAGCGCCCCATTTGCTGCATGCCTTTGCTTCGGGTCCAGGACATAAGTTGAATTTTGGGAGAATGCGGGACTTCTGCCGATGACTACCGCGTGCGGGCGGCCCGGCGCAGGCGGATCCAGAAAAAGACCACCGAACCGAGGATCACGGCGATCAGGAACAGGGCATAAGAATTGAAGCGGCCATCGCTTTTGACGTCGCCGCGGTCCACCTCTTCGGCAAATTTTAGCTTGCGTTCAGCGCGCTTTTTGAGCTGGGCCTGGGATGTTTCCAGCATGCCCTGCAGGCGGCCATCGTAGCGGTCGGGGAAAAAGCGCACCGGAGGGGCCAAGTCCACTTCTGCAACGTCCGCGACCACTTTTACGTCGCGCGAATCTTCCGCGAGTGCTTTGCGCAATTGGGTGTAGCGGTACCGATCAAAGCGGTCTTCACTGGTGCGCGGTGCTTCCAGGGCAAAAATCGCCTTGCGTTCGTATTCTTCCCGAAAGCCCTCCCCTGAGGCCAGTCCTGCTTTCATGTAGGCCAGGTAGCCGAAGTAATTGCCCACGAATGAATTGCGGTGCTGTACCAGTAGATCGCCCAGCAACTCCAGGAATGCTGGGGTCTGGGCCCGGGTGAGTTGCACCATTTCCACGGTCGCCGCCAGCGCCCGGTCGTAGTCCAGCGTATCCGCCGCTCCCCAGAACAGGGAGTCCTTGAGGTAGTTGTAAAACCCACCATTGAAATTGGGGAAAATCGGGGTTTGACCATCTCCGTAGGTCTGCAGGTAACTTCCCGCCAGGCGGAAAAACCGCAGCCCGCAATCGGTGTCTTCATTCAAACCGTAACCGGCCATGGCAAACATGTGGGCGCCATCCGGAGAAGGGAACGTGAAATCGCCTTGGCCGCCCTCGGTGAAGGTCCAGCCGGACATGTCCGCCCAGGCAGCCTGAAAAATCGCCCCCCGGGTTTCGCCGGAGTCAAGCGGCAGGGTTTCGAGGGGATAGTCCAGCCATTTCTCCGGAAAAGCACTCTCGCGGGCGGCGACCAGTTCGCGGCCTTGTCCCACGGAAAAGCGCCCGGTCAGCAGTTCCAGCACCGTCGGCTGGCCCTGGATACCGGGAAGGGCCCGCCAATTGCAGTCCTGAGCCGGCAGCCCGCCGCCCAGCGCCACGAGCAGAGGGAGTACGACCCAAAATCGGATAGAATGTTTCATCGTCTGCATAACCGAAAAATCGCGGTAAAGTTGAACTTGATTGAGCTGTCTGCTTACTCAGGGGCAAATATATGACTTGCCGAGCTACTTGGGGACAAAGTTCACCGCGGGACGTCCATTTTCGTACCAGGGATAGGGGAGATTGCGAATCAGGGTTCGGATGCGCGCAAAATCGGGAAAGTCGGGAAGCAGGTAGTAAAAATGCGTATTGTGGGGATCTGCCCCGTAGCACGCCACCAGTTTGTATCCCCGCGCCGCCACGTAAGTTTCCAAGGTGTCCGTCATCCGGGCCCATTTGGGTTCCTGAATGCGCTTTTCGTAGCCCGGCGCCCAATAGTCGTGGACCACGATCATCTCCGGGCGGTAACGGTCCAGATACTCCGTGGTCACGCTGCCCGCGTGGGCGATTTCCCGGTCATTCAATCCCCAGGTATCGACTGCGCGCCACTGGCTGAACAGAGGCAAATTGCCCGCTTCGGTGACCGCCATAGTATAGCCCTTCCCGGCAAAGGGTGCCAGGGTCCTGGCCAACTCCACCCGACCATCCGGAAACATGCGCGCCGCATCGTGGTAGCGGAGGTATTGGTAAGTCAATGCAGCGACCACCAGGACGCTGCCCGCGATGCGCAACCAGGCGCGCTGCGGATAGTTCCGCAGGAGATCCTGTAGGATCGGCGTCCAGGCCACCATGAGGATGGGAAGCAGGACATACTGGAACCGCATGGCGTAATTCATGGCATTGGACATGAGGATCCAGACCACCACGAACCCTACGACGGGGGCCAGCAGAATGATCACCCGGGGGCGCATCCGCTGTTTCCACATTCCGTAGAGAAACAGCGGAAGCAAGGGCAGGGCCAGCAACATGGTATTGATGACCGCGGCCCGGAGGCTGGACACATAGATCGCGCCCCCACCTTTGATGTAAAACGGATTCGGCAGGGGATGGCCAAAGTACCACCAGTGCCAAATGAAATACGCCCCGCCGAGGACCCCGAAAACCATCCCAAAGGCGAGGACAATCGGGCGAAATGCCTTTCCCCCTTTGGCCACGAATAAGGTCACCAGCATGGCCCCCGCCAGCAAGACGCCTTCCGGCCGGATCAAGCCCGTGACCAATCCCCAAATCGCAAACTGAAGGGCATCCGAGGGCCGGTCCCGCTGCAACAACCAGAGAAAACTCCGGTAGGTCAGCAGCCCGGCCAGCGCAAACACCGGCGTACCAAAGTACGATTCTAGGTACACCAGCCCCGGTCCCAAGCTCAAGTAAGCCACCGAAGCCAAAGCGATGCCCACCCCCGTACGATGCCGGCGGACATTGATCCGAAAGACCAGCCACAGGGTTGCGACATGGGCCAATGTACTCAACAGCCGCACTGCATCCGGCAGGGAAAATCCCAGCTTGTGAACTCCGGCGACCAGCACCATGAAAAGAAAATCGGTAGCACCGTCGACTGGAGGATCGCCCGGATTCCAAACGATGCCGTATCCCTCCGCAAAATGGCCGGCGTACCGCATAAGCATGGCTGCATCTTCGAAGGGGGGTAGACTCCAGTCGTAGCGGAAAATGGCCACCAGTGCCGATGGCAGCAGCGCCGCCAGGAACAAAAGCAGCGAGCGCCCCAATGATTCGCGCACAGAAACCGCATTGGCCATGGCGCAAGTTACACAAATTGCAAAGCCACGAGCGAAGGAGTGATCAACGGTCCGGGAGGACCGGTTACGATCAAACGCGGCGACCACGTTCATGGGTTTTTGTTCTTTCTGGTGGGCTTATGGGGTTGGGAGAGCGGAAAATCACCGCGTGAAAGATCCCTCCTTGCGTCGAGAGGTCAGCGGGAGGAGATCAGGATCACGATGCTTATCGAGCTAGCCGAGCAGGCCCAACGATCAACTTCAAACCTTCGAAGATTGCCTTGCTCGGGGCAAAATGCCCGTCCCCCCGCAGCAATCACGGTTCAATGCGGTGTTCTTTTTTTTATTATTTTGCACGCCTGAAAAAACGCGTAACAATATGGGTTCAACCTCTGAAATTCGGAAAGGCCTGACCATCAGGCACAATAGCGACATTTTCACGATTGTGGAGTTCCTGCACGTGAAACCCGGTAAAGGTCCGGCATTTGTGCGCACGAAGCTCAAAAGCCTTACTACCGGCAAGGTGCTCGACAACACTTACCCCTCCGGGGCCAAGATTGACATCGTTCGGGTAGAGCGGCGCAAGTACCAGTACTTGTATCGGGAATCGGACAGCTACATGCTGATGGACACCGAGACATTTGAGCAGATTCCGGTATTGGCCGAAAACATACCTGCCGCTAAGTTTATCAAGGAAGGTGACATGGTTGAAATCCTGTTCAATACTGCCGACGAGTCCATTTTGACGGTGGATCCTCCGGCCACGGTGGTACTGGAAGTGACCTATACCGAACCCGGGATCAAGGGCGATACCGCCACCAATACCCTCAAGCCGGCCACGGTGGAAACGGGTGCCGAAATTCGGGTCCCACTGTTCATCAACATCGGTGATCGGGTGAAAATCAACACCGAGGACGGCTCCTACATGGAACGTTCCAGAGCATAGTTCTCCATTCACCGTCCAAAACACTCAATCATGGAAATCAAAGAGATCCAGGAACTCCTGAAATACATCAATCGGACGAACTTGACCGACGTAGAGCTTGAGATGAAAGATTTCAAACTTCGCGTACAGCGTCGTCTTCCGGAAAATATCATTTACAATACGGTTCCCGCCCAGCAAGTTGTCCCGCAGGCGCAGGCTCCGGTCGCGGCAGTTCCGCAAGTTCCGGCTCCGGTCGCTAAGGAAGAGCCGGCCAAAGATGCCGCTCCGGCAAAAGCTGCCGCTGAAGACAGCAACAAAAATCTCTTCGAATTCAAAGCGCCCTTCATTGGAACGTTTTACCGTGCGCCCTCGCCGGACAAGCCACCCTTCGTCAAGGCCGGCGACCAGGTGAGTCCGGGTGACCTGCTCGGCATCATTGAAGCCATGAAACTCTTCAATGAGATCGAATCCGACGTGTCGGGGACGGTGGTCAAAGTCCTGGTGGAAAATGCTCAGCCAGTCGAATATGAGCAGCCCCTTTTCCTGATTGAGCTTGCATAAAGGAGGACGCTTGTGTTCAACAAAATACTGATTGCGAACCGCGGTGAGATCGCGCTCCGCATTATACGTACCGCAAAAGAAATGGGAATCGGAACGGTCGCGGTCTACTCTACCGCCGACCGCGACTCCCTGCACGTACGATTTGCTGATGAAGCGGTCTGCATTGGCCCGCCTTCCGGCAAAGAAAGCTACCTGAACATCCCGAATATCATCGCGGCGGCCGAAATTACCGGTGTCGATGGCATTCACCCAGGATACGGATTTCTTGCGGAAAACGCCGAATTTGCTCAGGTATGCGGTGATTACGGCATCAAATTCATC
Source organism: Bacteroidota bacterium (assembly GCA_039024435.1). Taxonomy (GTDB): domain Bacteria; phylum Bacteroidota; class Bacteroidia; order J057; family JADKCL01; genus JBCCQH01. Next base: position 22,281 of record JBCCQH010000027.1, on the reverse strand, counting down.
GGGCCGTCGCCGGAAGCCATCAACGGCATGGGCGACAAGGCCTCCGCAAAATCGACGATGAAAAAAGCCGGAGTTCCGGTGGTGCCTGGTTCCGACGGCCTCTTGCGCGACTTGGAGCACGCCAGAAAGGTCGGCGCGAAAATCGGATATCCAGTACTGCTCAAAGCCACCGCGGGCGGGGGCGGCAAAGGGATGCGCATCGTCAATGAAGAAGAAGAAATCGAGGCAGCCTGGGAATCGGCCCGCAAAGAAGCCGGCGCAGCATTTGGCAACGATGGGATGTACATGGAGAAATTCATCGTCAATCCCCGCCACATCGAGATTCAGGTGGTCGGCGACCAATACGGCAACGTTTCCCACTTGAGCGAGCGCGACTGCACGATCCAGCGCCGCCACCAAAAACTTGTGGAAGAAAGCCCGAGCCCCGCTCCCTTCATGACGGACAAGCTCCGGAAAAAGATGGGCGATGCTGCCATCAAAGCCGCAAAATCAGTCCAGTACGAAGGTGCCGGTACCGTCGAGTTCATCGTGGATGATACCGGCAAGTTTTACTTCATGGAGATGAACACCCGGATCCAGGTCGAGCACCCGGTGACCGAGGAAGTGTTCAATTATGACTTGATCAAGGAACAAATCAAGGCGGCGGCCGGGATCGAGGTTTCCGGAAATCACTACTTCCCCAAGGACATCCACTCCATGGAGGTGCGCATCAATGCGGAGGACCCCTTCAATGATTTCCGGCCCAGTCCGGGACGCATCAAGGAGTTCCACAAGCCGGGCGGACATGGGGTACGGGTCGATACCCACGCCTACTCCGGTTACGTGATTCCGCCGTACTACGACTCGATGATCGGGAAACTGATCGTGACCGCGCGTACCCGCGAGGAAGTCATCGCCAAGATGGAACGCGCCCTAGAAGAGTTCATCGTGGAAGGGGTGCATACGACGATTCCTTTTCACAAGCGCCTCATGCGCGACGAGGTCTTTCGTTCGGGTGTGTATTCAACGAAATACTTGGAGCAGAGCGAGATCATGAAAAAGGGCTGAGGTAACGGCTTCTGTCCCCGCTTTCTGCTCCTGAGCCACTGCCACCTGATTCGCAAGAATGAGGTGGCATTTTTAAAACCCGTCGACAACTGCAGGACTACCCTTTGGCACTTCCCTCACTCGATATCGTATTGCCTTGTTACAATCCGGCGGCGGGCTGGCGGCAGCGGGTAGTGGAGGCACTCGGGAAGATTGCGGCGGAGTTGGTGGAAACGGACCTGTGTGTGATTTTGGTCAATGATGGTTCGACACGTGGCTTGCCCAAAGCCGGGGGGGAGGAATTGGAGTTGGAGCGGGCACTTCACGCCGCCGGAATTCAATTTCGCTACCTGGCCTACGCGCCCAACCGTGGGAAAGGCCACGCTCTGCGCACCGGAATGCAGACGGCGACCTCACAAGTGCAGATTTACACCGATGTGGACTTTCCCTATCGCGAGCACAGCCTGATCGGCCTCTACCGGATGCTGGCGGAGGGGCAAGCCGATATCGTCGCCGGGGTGCGCGATGAAGGGTATTACACCAATGTTCCCGCGGGTCGCCGCCGCATATCTCGCTTGCTGCGCTGGATGCTACGGACCTTTCTCCGCCTTCGCCTCACCGATACCCAATGTGGCCTCAAGGGCTTCAATGCTACGGGCCGTAAGCTATTTCTCCAAACCAGCATCCGGCGTTTCCTCTTTGACCTGGAATTTATCTACCTCGCTTCGAATGCGAAGGGAATTCGCTTGCTTCCGGCTCCGGTCGAACTGAAGCCCGACGTGGTTTTTTCGAAAGTCAATCCGCGCATTCTCCTGGGCGAAGGACTCAATTTCATCCGAATTTTACTTCGCCGCCGATAAACATTGCGAATGGACCGCTTTCCATCGTCTCCCATATTCCAATTGTACCGCCCACTTGTACTGTAATTGTTTCCCCATTTTCCTTGTATGGGAACAGTTTTTCCGGTTTACATTGACACATGATGTCAAGGTGCGCCCGTATATTTAAGTAACAAATCGCTGGTAAGGGGTTCAAACTGGAATTTTGAAATCTGCCGAGCCAAGTGCAGCATAAGATCCGAACTCCCCCATCAAAAACCTCAATTCAAACTGCAAATTATGAGAAGACCAAAATTTGAAATCTTCGCCGCCGAGGACGGCAAGTTTTACTATCGCCTCAAAGCGGCCAACGGTGAACCGATCATGACCGGTCGCGGATACAGCTCTAAGTTTTCGGTATTGCACGGCATCGCCCACGTGATGGAAAATGCCATCGAAGAGGGACGATTTACCCTTAAGCGCTCCGCCAACCATAAATTTTACTTCCAGTTGCGCTCCAAAAGCGGCCGGATCATCGGCTGGAGCGAATTGTACGAATCGAAACAGGGTCGGGACAATGGGGTACGGGCGGTGATGAAAGCCGCACAATTCGGCCGGGTCAACGACCTGGGCCTCTTGCAAGCCAATTGACCGCAAGTAAACCCACCCGGGCCGGCAATTTGTCGGCCCTTTTTTTTGTATCTTCCGGGGTGAGCCTGAAGATCCTTGTTGTTGACGACGAACCGGACGTCCAACTCATATTTCGCCAAAAGTTTCGCCGCCGTATCCGGAAGGGCGAACTCGAGTTTGCCTTTGCCGAGCACGGTCGGGCTGCCCTGGAAGTCTTGCGGGCCGATCCCACCGTTTCCATTGTCTTTACCGATATCAACATGCCGGTCATGAATGGCCTGGCCCTGCTCCGGGAAATCCGCACCCTGGACCGCGCCCTGCTGGTTCCCCTCATCATCTCGGCTTACGACGACATGGCCAATATCCGTGAGGCGATGAACCAGGGGGCCTACGACTTTGTGACCAAGCCCTTGGATGTGGAAGAGTTGGAACGGGTGCTGGACAAAGCCGTCCGCGAATTGGCGAAGACCCAGCAAGCCATCGAAGCCAGCCGGCAATTGGAGGAGACCCGCCGGGAAAAGGAGCGCATCGAGTACAGCCGCCGCCTGCAAAAGGAGTTCTTCGAAAATGTCACTCACGAATTGCGCACGCCGCTCACCCTATTGCTCGGGCCGCTGGAATCGGCCTTTGACCTGAGCCAGGAAGAAGCGGTGCGCCGCTTCCTCAACCAAGCCAAGCGCAATGGCCGGCTGCTCCTCGACCTCATCAACCAGTTGCTGGACTTTGCCCGAATCGATGCCCGGCGCATGGACCTGGAACTCCAGCCCGTGGAAGCCGTGGCCCTGGGCCGGGACTTGATCGCTGCCTTCCGACCCTTGGCCGAAGAAAAAGACCTCCAATTGCAATTTTCTGCGTCCGAGGAAAACATTGAACTGACCGCCGATCCGCCCAAATTGCTTCGCATCCTGATGAACCTGCTCTCAAATGCGGTCAAATTCACCTCCGCGGGTGGCCGGGTGGAACTCCGGCTGGTTCCGCGGGAAAATCGAGTCGATTTCCACGTCAAAGACAATGGCTCCGGTATCCCAGCGGAGCAACTGGACCGCATTTTTGAACGCTTCGGTCGAGGCGACGCCGGCGAAAACAGCGCCTATCCGGGTACGGGGATTGGACTGGCGCTGTCACGCGCCCTCGCAGAACTGCACGGTGGCCAAATCGAGCTGCATTCCGAGCCTGGGGTGGGATCAGAATTTATCCTCCAACTGCCGCGCCATCTTTCTGCCCAACGCACCGCCGGCGGCTTTTCCAGTCAGACTCCGGAATTGCCCGAGGCTGCCCCCACAATGCCTTCCCCTGAGGTACAGAACCCGGCGACCGAGGATGCACCGCATTTGTTGTTGGTGGAGGACAATCCGGATATGCGCCGCTACATTGTGGATCTGTTGCAAGGTGGCTTCCGGCTGGAAACCGCTGAAAATGGACAAATAGGCTGGGAGAAAGCCCGGAAAACCGTGCCCGACCTCATCATTTCCGATTGGATGATGCCGGAGCTGGATGGGGTGGGCATGCTGGAATTGCTCCGCCACGAGCGCAGTACCAGCCACATCCCCGTGATCCTTCTCACGGCAAAGGCCCAAGCGGACCACCGCGTCGAAGGCCTGCAAACCGGTGCGGAAGCCTACCTCAGCAAACCTTTCCACCCTGAAGAACTGCGGGCGCAGATCCAAGCCCTGCTGGACCAGCGCGAGCGGTTGCGGGAACGATTTCGCCGCGATTTTCTGCGGCCGGAAAAGGTCAAAGCCCCCTCCATGGAAGATCAATTCCTCGGCGAGGTCAAGCGCGTCATGGAAGCGCACCTGAACGATGAACTTTTTGGGGTAGAGATGATGGCCGATGAACTGGCGATGAGCCGCCGGACTTTGGGCCGCAAACTGAATGCCCTGACCGGCGAATCCCCGGTACGCTTTATCCGCAACTACCGCTTGGAACGCGCCCGGCAAATGTTGGTTACGCGTTCGGCCCCGGTCTGGGAGGTCGCTTTGAAAACTGGGTTTGGCAGTTCTTCATACTTTACAAAATGCTTCAAAGACCACTACGGAATCAGTCCGCGGGAGGCGGTCGACCGGGGATGAAACATTGGCACCTTCTACTGATCCGCGCCGGATTGTGTCTGTTGCTGGGGGGGCTGATTGGCCCGTCGACTTTGGCCCAGGACGCCCTCCGGGATCTCTTGCAACGCTCTACCCGTTTCATGCCGGAGCAGGTGGACTCGGCACTGGCCTATGCGGACCGGGCAGTGATCCTGGCGGAATTTGAAGAAAAAGATCGGCTGATCGTACGGGCGGTGCGCCACCGCGCGGAAATCCTGATCCAAGCCAACCACTACCGGGAGGCACTGCCTGACTTGCTGCGCAGCCGCGAGCTCGAAGATATCCTGGGCAATTACGGCGGAGAAGCGCGGGACCTGACTTCAATCGGAGAGGTCTACCGGGAACTCGACACCCTGGATTCGGCGCGCGTGTATTATCGTGCAGCATTGGACCGCTTGGGCAAGGCGGAAGACGTGGGACGCCAGGCCAAGGTCTACCTGGCCTTGGGTGAACTGGAAGAGGGAGCCGGAAACCAAAACCTGGCCCACAAGATGTACGTCGACGCGGCCCGCCTGGCCCGGAAGGTCGAAGATCGGGAAACCGCTGCCCTCGCCAATTTGCAATTGGGATTTCTCTTTCTCGACAAAAAGCGGTTTACCCTGTCTCGAGGGCGTTTCCGCGATGCCCTGAATCAGTTTGAACGGACCAATGACCGGGAGCGCACCGTTCGGGCCCAATACGGGCTGGCCCGGGTGAGCCAGGGGGAAAAGAAATACTTGGTCGCCGAAAACTATGCGCGCAAGGGGCTAAAATTGGCCCGAGAAATCGGGTCGCGCGCCAGCACCATGGATCTCTACCAATTGCTGGGGGACCTGATGAAGGAGCGCGGCCGGGATGCCGAAGCCGCTGAGTATTACCAACTGAACAATGTCGTGCGCGACAGCCTGCTCGGGGACGTGAATGCCCGCCAACTGTCGGACATCGTGGCGGGCTACGAGAAGAAACAATTGCGCTTGGAAAATGAAAAAATCGCCCAGCAGGTCGACCTTGAACGAGCGAAAACGGCCCTGGCGGAGGAAGAATTGAAGACCGAGCGCCTGCGCTCTTACATCATCCTGGGGGGACTCATTCTGGTGGGGATTTTCCTGGCAGTTCTCGCGCGGGCGGTCATTCTAAAAAACCGGGCCAATCGGCGTTTGCGGGCTGCGCTAGACAGTTTGCAGCGGGCACAAAACCAGTTGGTGCGCACGGAAAAGCTTGCGTCGTTGGGGCAGGTTACGGCCGGTATTGCCCACGAAATCCGCAATCCACTGAACTTCGTAAACAGCCTTTCCCGGCTCAGTGTGGATATGGTGGATGAGGCGGCGGAAGAATTGACTGATTTGCAGGGGCAGCCCTTTTCCGGGGATTCGGCGGATACGGTATTTGAATATTTCCGTGACATCCGTACGAATTCGGGGAAGGTACTTGAGCACGGCCAACGGGCCAGCCGCATCGTGACCGATATGTTGCGTCACGCGGGGGGCAGTGAGAAGCAAAAGGAATCCGTTGCCGTCGATCAGTTTGTGGAGGAATACCTACAGGTGGCGTTTCACAGCATGCGCGGAAAGCCCGGCGCTTTTGATTGTGCGGTGGAGTTCGTGCCGGGTATGGCCGATAAGGCGGTGCCCATGGTGCGGGCGGACCTGGGCCGGGCCTTGCTGAATGTGATCGGGAATGCATTTGAGGCGCTGGGGAGCCGGGTCGCCCAGGAAGGGCCGGAATTTGGGCCGCGACTGAAAGTGGTGACGCAAAGGGTGGGGTCAGAATTGGAGATTCGGGTTCAGGACAATGGTCCCGGAGTTCCCGATGACCACAAGGATAAGGTATTCGAGCCGTTTTTCACCACGAAACCACCGAATCAGGGCACGGGCTTGGGGTTGAGTCTCGCGTTTGAGACCGTCGCCAAGGGTCATCAGGGGCAAATCACGGTGCAGGATGCCGAAGGTGGCGGCGCGGTGTTTCTCATTCGCCTGCCCCTCGAAAATTGAGCGGATTTCCCCAAATTTTCGCAGCAAAATCCCAATTTCAAATTTTTCTACGGCCATTGAATCGACCGTCAAGTGGTGCCGGGCCGATAAAAAACGAGGTCGGCTCCAATTCCCATGAGCCGACCTCGATAAAAACCCTGAATTACAAACAAAACACTATTTCAGCCAACTCCACTCTGCGAGTCTTTGCGCCACGATTGGCTGTGTATATAAAAAGCTTGCCACTAATATTCTTCAGATAATCACTTCTATGTACGGCAGGTTGTCTGCGGTAAGGTTGCCGGCGCTAAGCCCGGGTTTGTTCGGACCGTTGGTCGGAACTCCGCGCCGGCAGGTCTGTACTGCGGGTTGGAGGGTTATCCAATCTCAATGTCGCGGGCGGGCTTTTCAATCGCGGCTTCCAGCTTGGGAAGGATGATGTTCAGCACACCGTTGATGTATTTGGCGTCGATCTTGTCGCGGTCGACCGTTTCGGGTAGGCGGAAAGAACGCTCAAAGGAGCTGAAGTTAAATTCACGCCGGCGGTAGTTGTCCTTGGACGCATCGGGGTTGGTTTCGTTTTTGACCGAGATCTTGAGCAGGTTTTTGTCCAGGTTGACTTTGAAGTCATCCTTTTCCTGGCCCGGAGCGGCAACTTCAATCCGGAAGCTGTCGGTGGTTTCGGCAATGTTCACAAACGGTACTGTGGCCCCGAATACGTGGTTGCGGAAAGAGGGGCGAAGGAACTCATCGTCGAAAAACGGCTTGAAGAAGTCTTCGTTGAAAAAGCGGTCCATGACGAAGTTCGTGTTCGGGCGGGGGTTAAATTTTGCGATTTTCATTTTTGTATCGGTTTTAAGTTTTCGTTCAATTTTGGATTTTGATTACGCTCCATTGCTTTCAATTCCCGTGCCAGTCGATTTTTCGTGCCAAAAGCTGCCAAAATGGCGCCACCCACAAATTATTACTGCCAAAATGGCGCCAATTCGGTTTCGGGCCGCTGCCAAATTGGCGTGAATAGCTAGAAATGTCAGTTCTTTTGTTTGGTCAAGTGAGGCGGGTTCCTGACCTTGTCCCAGTCGTCGGGATGACCGACGAGGGACTACCAGAGCCTTATAAGCAACGTCTTAGAGGCTGTTTAAAATTGGTTTGTGAAATTTGCTATCGCAGATTTTTTTGTCCATCGAAGCTCATTTTGGAGTCCATAGCCAAAGCTATGGGCGAGAAAATAGCTGAAGAGGGGCGGAAAAAGATGCCATAGCAAAATCGCAGAATTAAATTTAAACAGCCTCTTAAAAAAGGCGAGCGCTTTCACGGTGCAATTGATCGAAAATAACCCTAGGAAAAATCCCTCTGCCCACTGACAAATGTTGTCAATACCCGTTCCTATATTGAAGTATGAATCAAACACAAACCACCACCAAAGCCGCCACATTTTTTCGCCTTGTTTTGCCGCTGGTCATGCTTTGGGGAACTGCAAGTTGCGTTTGCGCCCAGGACAATGTTCCCCACATCGAATTTCGGACCGACGCACTGAGCGGCAAAATCACCTTTAAATTGGTAGGAATCGAGCTGCCCGACCGCGCTTCACTGCTCTGGGACTTTGGGGATGGTGAAGTGGCCGAATCAAGCACCGCTTCGCACCGCTACCGGTTTCCCGGACATTACAAAGTCAGGGTCTTCATTTGGTCAGAAAACCGAGTCGGACAGCACTTCACCCAGAAGATCGAAACCAGTGCATTAACCGCAACCGCTGAGTCGGCAAGCCGTTGAAAATCAGTGATTAAAGCGTTCGACTGGTGGGGCGCCCCAGCAGCCGGACTTCCCCCAGACCAGGCGGACGTATGCGCGACCGGGACCGGACGACACCGGTCGCAAGTGGCATTAGCTTACGGAAAGATCCTAAAACCTTCCGCAACGCCACTTTCATTTTGACATGCAATTTTTCGTTCGGTATTTCCTTTTTCCCTTCTCGGCGCTCATTACCTACGGCATCTACGCCTTTTTTATCTACCATGACACCCTGCACGCGCAACTGGGGCCCATCCTGACCGACTTTATCGCCTTTGTGGCTGCCCTGACCGCGTTGAGCATCGTTCTTCTGGGCTTTGAGTGGCGCCACCGCAGCCAGCACTACGAGCTGAATACCCGCCAGCGAGTGACCGATTTTGCATTTGCGACCTGGTCAATTGTTTTTTTGGGCATCTTTCATCCCCTTCTGCTGTTCATCCCCGAAGAAGGTCTGTTCCCGGGCGCTTTGCCCTTTGCGGACTTGCCGATTTGGGCGCAGATCCTCTGGGGGACCGCGTTTCACGACCTGCTGCTGTACTGGTGGCACCGCCTGGAACACGAAACCGGCGACAGCTTCCTCTGGAAATTGCACCTGGGCCACCACGCACCGCGCCGCTTGACCGTACTCTCCGGTGCACGGGCACACACCTTTGACTTGCTATCGCTGATTGTGGTCCTGGCGATTACCCGCAGCCTCGGGATGTCCAACGAGGCGTTTTTCTGGGTCATGTTCCACCCGACCGCCCTTGGGGGCATCCACCATTCGAATCTGGATATGCGACTCGGAGTCTTCAACTACATTTTTCCCGGGCCGGAAATGCACCGCGCCCACCACCGCCAGGAAATGGACCAAGCGTTAAACTACGCCTCCGTCTGGCCGATGTGGGACTGGGTGTTTGGCACCCTGGTTGCACCCGCTCCGGCGGAGGGCACCGAAATGGGCATCTGGTACATCGACGATGAAGCCGAAACCTTCGGTACGATCCACACTTATCCTTTCTCACCCGGGGCCTCCGAAGCGGTCAAGGCGGCAAATCTGGCGAGGGAACGCCGCCTCGGTCGCAAACCCGGGGCCCTGCGACCCACGGCGAGTACACCCCCCTCAACTTGAAAAGTACTTACTCTACGATGAGTCTGCGATTGCGCACTGTGCCCGCGTGGATTACTTGAATCAGGTAAATTCCGGCGGGGTAGCCGTTGAGGTCGAGTTCCCCGCGGGAGGATTCCACCGAAAACTGGTCCACCACGCGCCCGAGCAGAGTGGAGATTTTGACCATCTTGCGGCCGGGCATCCCGTTCAGTTCCAGGACCGTTGTTTCGCGGGCAGGATTCGGGAGCAGGTACACCGTCGGATTCGGGGCCCGCTCCACCGCTACCTGTAGTACCGGACTGAATTCCTGCTCACCATTCTGTCCGGTAACGGCAATCCGGTAGTAGTTCGCCCCAACCCGGGGATCGCGGTCCTCATACTGGTAAAAATTGGGTCCGGGAGCGTTGCGGGCCGCCCTGCGACCGAGTTCGGTCCAGATGTGACCGTCTCGGGAGCGCTCCACCGCAAAGTGATTGAGGGCCGATTCCCCGTGCGTTTCCCATTCGACGTGGACTGCATGGCCGTGTTCGAAGCGGGCTTCAGCGGAAATCATTTCTACCGGCAAGGGACAGCCCGGTCCATCAACGAAAAAATCGCCGAACAATTCGTCGTCGGCACTGATGGCATTGATTTCCGTGAATTGGACCCGGTCAAAAGGGGCCCCACCGATGTAGTAGGTCAGGTTGACGCCCTGTCCTGGGACATTGAACGTGTGATTGCCCACCTGCGTGGCCCCATTGTATACCTGCACGCTGAAGACTTCCCCTGCGCCAAACGGCCCCGAACAGGAAAACTGAAAGGTTGTGATCGGTGCGCTGAAAAGAAGTTGTTGGTGCTCATTGGCCGGGGAATAGCTCAACGTGTGGTAAAAAGCAAATGAGGCCGAACTCCCGGGACCACCGAAGGCCACCGAGCCGGGAGCTGGCATCTGCCCCGAACTCGGACAACTCGAGATTTGGAAACTGGTGAAGTTAAAGGTGACCGTGTTTCCACACGCCGAGGCGGAGGTAGATCCATTGCCAAAACAGGTCGGAACAAAGGGAATAAGCGTAAGGGTGCCGGGCGCAGCGCCGGCAGTGATCGTGGTCTGGGCATCGAGCGAAGCGCCCAATCCCAACAGCGCCACGATGAGGGTGATTTGCAGTGGCTTCATGAGGGAAAATAGGTAAGACTTAATGGACTGGTATTGTACCAGCAACCGTTGATTGACCGTAGGAAAATAACGAATCTACGCCAGACTTTCAATGTTTCCCCTGCGCAGGACAGGGATCATTGTCAAGGTGCATCGCAAAATGAAAACGGGACGCAAAAGCGCCCCGTTCTCGTTTTTATTGGTGCAAGTAGTGAAGTTACGCTTCGATTTCCTCGAATTCGGCATCGCCCCACAACCCTTCAATGTCATAGAAGCGGCGCTTGTCCGAAAGGAAAATATGCACGACCACGTCCACGTAGTCCAGCAAGACCCATTCGCCCTTTTGGGTGCCTTCCCGGCTGATGGGCTTGTCTTGCAGGTCTTTGCGTACCACTTCTTCTACACTCTCGGCCAGGGCTTGTACGTGGCGGTCTGAGGTGCCCGTACAGATCACAAAATAATCGGTGATGGCTCCGTTCACGTTGCGCAGGTCCATGCGCGTGATGGAATTGCCCTTTTTTTCTTGAAGGCCCTGGATGATGATGTCCGACAAAACTTCGGCGGCGGTGGTAATTTTACGCGTCATGCATGATCATTATCTTTGTACCCGGCAAAACTAACAAGAATCACTTTGAATACCTTGTTCATCGGCCAAAATTTTGTAGAACTGCAAGCGGTGGAAAGCACCAATCGCTACGCAACCAAGCTCTTGCCCACGGGGATTCCGGAGGGTACGGTGGTCCTGGCCCACCACCAAACGGCAGGTCGGGGACAGCAGGGCAATCAGTGGCACAGCGCTCCCGGTAAGAACCTCACTTTTAGTTTGGTGCTGTATCCCCATTACCTATCTTCTCCACAGATCTTCCTGCTGAACAAGCTGTTCTCCGTCGCGCTCTACGACTTTTTGCGGGTGGAGTTGCCGGAGGCGGACCTTTGGATCAAGTGGCCAAATGACTTGCTTCTCAATCGCCAAAAGGTCGCGGGGATGCTCATTGAAAACCAGTTCAACGGACCGGTGATTGGCAGCACCGTAGCGGGCATTGGGCTGAATGTCAATCAGCGGATTTTTCCCACGGAGCTCTACGGCAACGCGACCTCGCTCTGCCGGGAAACGGGCGGCGAATACGCGCTGCGGTACCTGCTGGAGAAACTGTTGGTCCAGATTGAGGCCCGCATCCTCGCCGTCCGCGCTGGACGCACCGAACAAATCGAGCGCGATTACCTGCGGCACCTTTTTGGGTACCAGGAGGAGGTTGATCTCCTGATTGATGGGCGGGCGGTCCGCCGCTACCTTGCGGGGGTGGACCGGCATGGCCGACTCGCCCTGCAAAACGGCCAGCAACTCGATTACTACAACATCAAGGAGGTCGCATTTTGCCTGTAATTCTCACCCTCGACATCGGGAATACTTTTGTGAAAGCGGCCGCCTTCGTCGATGGGGTCTGCGGTCCGGTCCACCGCTACGCCCACACCGAGCTTCCCGGGCGCCTGCTGGAAGCGGCAAAAATCGGGAACTACGGTTCAGAGGTACAATATATCGGCATGGTCAGCGTTGGGAAGGAGGATATGATGCGTTCGCTCGCCCCTTTACAAGCTACATTTCCCGCCGCCGGCTGGCTCGAAATCAACCGGAGTACCCCGCTGCCGGTTGGGATCAGCTACCGGACGCCAGAGACCCTAGGGATGGACCGGGTGTGCTCCGCGGTGGGCGGCCGGCACCTGGCCGGCGCCGGACCGTTGTTGACCATCGACGCGGGAACGGCGATTACCTACGACTACATTGACCGGGACGGCAATTACCGTGGGGGAGGCATTTCCCCTGGGTTGCGCACGCGATTTCGGGCCCTCAACGATTATACGGCGGCGCTGCCGTTGATTTCCGAGGAGGGCCGCTGGCCACTTGTGGGGGACGATACCGCGACCAGCATCCGCTCGGGCGTGGTCAATGGGCTGCTCGCGGAGGTCGAAGGCATCGCTGCTCGGTACCGCAAACTGGCCGGTCCCGACCTTCAAGTGGCCCTGACCGGAGGCGACGCGGAATTTTTGGGAAATCACCTGAAAAACATCAACTTTGTGGATTCCAATTTGCTCCTGCGAGGAATTTGGGCCATTGTACTACATCAAATGCATCATGCATAGACGGATCGCGCTGTTTCTCCTCACCTTTGTCCTGCTGAGCCCCCTGGCTGCGCAGATCTCGCTTTCGCCCTACTCCCGCTACGGACTGGGCGACCTGTACAATCCGACCAGCACCCGGAACTTTTCCATGGGCAGCGTGGGGATCGGGGCCTTCGATGGAACCACCGTTAACCGGATCAATCCCGCTTCCTACGCCGACATTCGCCTGACGACCCTCGACATCAATGGCTTCGGCTCTTTCAGTCTACAGGAATCGGACATCAACTCGCAAAACGTCGGCACCGCCGGCTTTCACAATGTCTCCTTTGCCTTTTCGAACAAGCGCAACTTCGGCTTTGTCGCCGGGCTGGCCCCATACAGTTCCACCGGCTACGACGTGACCGTATCCCAGACCCTGCAGATCGATACCGCTTCCGAGCCCTATACCGTCAATTACAACTCGGATGGTGGGTTGAACCAGTTTTATCTGGGGGCAGGTTTCCGCTTCTTTCGCCACTTTTACGCAGGCGCAAACCTCACCCTCGCTTTTGGATCCACGACCTACACGACGACTTCGGTTTTCACGAGCACCGGTTTCAATACGATTAGCATCTTCAACCGCAGCCAGCTCAGTGGCCTTTTGCCTCAGTTTGGCTTGCAGTACGGGGACACTCTCCGCCTAAAGACGAATGTCGACCGGGCCAAAGCCACCGAACAAGACATCGCCGAAATCGACAAGGCCCTCGCCAACCTGGACAAGGAAGACCAACAACTGGACAAGGACAATGAAAAGTTGCTCGCCTGGCAGGAAAAAGAACAGGTCAAAGCCGACGCATTGCAGAAAGAAAAAGAAAGTCTGCAAAGCCGGGTCGCCGAATTGATGAAGAAAGAAGACGAAAACAAAAAAGAAATCGGCAAGCTACAGGACAAGCTCTTCCGGGTGGAAAAACAGCGCAAAAAGGTCGTCCGCGAAATCAAGAATCGGACCCGAGAAATCAGTGATCTCCGGGGCAACATCAAAGGTCGCCGCCGCAAGCTCAGTGTGCGCAAGGAGGCCCTTGAACTCGAATTGGCGGAAATCCGGGCGGGAAAACGCGCCGCTACCGTAGAGCGCCGGAAAAACTTTGTGATCCGCGTTGGGGGCATTTTTGAACCGGCAACTTCCCTGAATGGCAACCGCCTCCTCGAATTCAACAACAGCTTCATCGCTGATACCCTCTTCAACGATGAGGGACAGGTCAACCTTCCCACGAAGTACGGATTCGGCTTCACCTTCGGGCGGTCAAACCGCTGGGTTTTTGGCGCCGACGTCAGCTACCAGGACTGGAGCAATTTTTCCTACTTCAACGACGCAAATTCGCTCAACGGGCAACTCAATCTCAACGTGGGCGGAGAAATCATCCCCGATTTGATTTCGCGCAAATACCGCAACCGGATTGCTTACCGCCTCGGTGGGTACTACAACTCGACTTTCCTGACCCTCGAAGGAAATCCCATTCCCGAGTACGGCGTCACCTTTGGGGTAGGGCTGCCAATCGGCTTTTTCAATGCGGTCGGTGCGAATTTTTCTCGGGTCAACCTCGGCCTCTCGGTGGGACGGCGCGGCACCCGGGCGGGAAACCTGCTGGAAGAAACCACGATCCAGTTGCGCGTCGGGGTCAACCTGAACGACGTCTGGTTCATCAAGCGCGTGGTCGACTGATTCAGCCGGAAATGAACCGATTTTCCCCCGGTGCGTTATTGTAAGTACATAAAACGACTTGCAAATGCCCCACTTTCCCGCAAAATACATTTCCCTCTTGGTTCTGACACTGATCAGTTGCGGACCGTTAGCGGGCCAGTTGTATCCGGATCGGCAGAACCGTTTCCTGGAGATGGTATTGGACAATGAGCGCGAGGCCGCCCTGGGACTGCTGCGCGAAATCGTAATGCGGGACAGCACCGCAGTTTTTCGCCTTGCAGACGCTGCGGAGTCCATTGTCCTGCCCGGGCAATCCCATACCCAAGCTCCCGGTGCGGATGAGGTCGCCCTTTTGCAGGAAGTCTACCGCCTCAGTGCGAATTACGACCCGATGGGACCCAATGAATGGCACCTCCGCCAGGGCATGCTAGTGCTGCGCTACCCCGAGGTTTACCGGGAAAAAGGGCGCAACATGATCAAACGCGCCGTTTTGGCCGCTCCCTTTGGCTGCCCGCTGGTCCTTTACGAAAACTGGCTGGAATTCGAAATTCAGGATTACCAGCGTGGGCGCGCCACCCTGGGTGAACTGGCGGCGGATTGGCGGCAAGCCTCAGAGCTATTGCAGAGCCGCCTGATCCGGCACGGCGATCCGACCGAACCCGCCGGGCGATTGCAACTGACCCTTCTGCTGCGGCTCCGGCGGGTCGTACCCGAATGCGAAGATCTGCTGCGCCTGGTCCACAATGATCCGACGGCAGTTACCTGTTCCGGTTTTTTGGTGCTGTACGCACTGCAAGATTGCTACACCGAGCACGAATTTTGGGAGGTGGAGTTTAACTGCGCCCGTGAACAAGGGGAAGCGCCCTGGATGTTTCGCCTCGCGGCGGCGGACGCGTTGAACCGGCAGGAATTCCTCGCCGCGATCAACTTCCTGAACCGGGCCGTCGAATTGGGGGAAGATCCCGCCTTGCGGGCGAATGACTGCCTAAACGTAGCCGAAATTTTGGCGCTGAACGGCGATTACCGCGCAGCCCGCACCGAAATCGAGCGGGCCATGCAGTTCCAGCCGACCTGGGGTTACCCCTACATCCGCCTGGCCGAACTCTATCTGGAGGGCAGCAATGCTTGCGAATTCTCCGATTTTGATCGGAAAGCGGTGTACTGGCTGGCGGTAAGTCTGTGCCAGGATGCGAAAAATGTAGATCCCTCGGTTACGTTGGAAGCGGACCGGCGCATCTACCAGTACAATCTCAGCACTCCGACGGTAAAAGAAGCCAAGTTCAAGGGCCTCTCCGACGGCGATACCTGGCCGCTGCGCTGCTGGATGAGCACGGTCACAACCGTCAAAACCAACAATTGAAGTCAGTTAGCCCGCCTCGGTGCGTTCGCCCATTTGGATGATGCGGTTCACCCGCTTCAGCTCCTCCAAATCGGGCCGGTGGATGTCGAGCGGCACCTTGAGCAGCCGCGGGTCATCCTTCGTGAAGGGCGGGGGCACCTTTGATTGGAACAGCAGGGGCTTCATGCGCACCGGACAACTGAGCAAGATGCGCTCAACCCCGTTCATGATGTCCCATTCGGTGACTTTGGCGTTGATGGCTTCGAAGAAGCTGATGGTGTTGGCGAGGCGCACCCGGGAACCGGCCTTCGACTTGCCGCGGGTATTCAGATAGCCGATTTGGGCTTTGCCCTGCCGGGCCCGCACCATGTACTTTTTGATCACCTTGTGGTGGACGACTTCTCCTTCCTCGAAATAGCCCAGGGCGCTGTGGCCGGCCTGCAAAAGCAGCAGTAAGTAGGGTGGTGGGGTCTCCGGTACGTCTTCCAGATATTCGGCCAGGGAAATGCCCTCGGACGCGGGGGGAAAGGGCAACGGCAAGCGAAACGTAAATTGTTTGACTCCCGCGTCATCGCGGACAGTCAATTTTTGTTTTGCGCGGTCCCAGTCCAGGTGACCGGGGGGATCATCCCGCCAAGCCCGCAACAAGGCGAGGGATTCAGCGTAGCGATATCGGCGGGGGCGGGCCATGGTTGTGGACAAATTTAACCAATAAAAAACGGCCGCATCGGGGAGGGGCCGTTTTTCTATAGGGTACGAAATGGATTCAGCCGAATCGGCTCAATAGAATCCTTTCATTTCGATGCCTTTGGCGACTTTGGCGATGCCCACGATGTAGGCGGCCAGGCGCATGGAGCAATTGAAGTGCTTGCGCGTGGCCCAGACGTCTTCAAAAGCGCGCTTGAGCATGGGATCCGCTTTGTCGTTGATCTCTTCCTCGGTGTAGTAGTGACCGCGGCGGTTTTGGACCCACTCGAAGTAGGAGACCGTCACCCCGCCCGCATTGGCGAGGATATCGGGTACAATGAGGATGCCATTTTCGTCGAGGATGGGGTCAGCGTTGGCGGAAACAGGGCCGTTGGCGCCTTCGACGATGAGCTTGGCCTTGATGTTGGCTGCGTTTTTGTCGTTGATCTGGTCTTCTAGGGCGCAGGGAGCCAGCAGATCCACGTCCAGTTCCAGCAATTCGGAATTCGAGATTTGCACGCCACCGGTAAACCCTTCCAGGGTCCGGTTGTTCTGGTCGCAGTAGGCGATGGCCGCTTCGATGTCCAGACCCTCGGGATTGTAGTAAGCCCCGGAAACATCGGAAATCGCCACGACGGTACACCCTTTTTCCGCGAGCAAGCGTGCTGCCCAAGTGCCCACGTTACCGAAGCCCTGAACGGCTACCGAAACGTCCTTGGGGTTCCAGCCGAGTTTTTCCATGGCGCACATTGCCGTGGTCATGACCCCGCGTCCCGTAGCCGCAACCCGACCGCGGGAGCCGCCCAGTTCGATGGGTTTACCGGTCACCACGCCCGGTTCGTAGCCAAATACGCGCGAGTACTCGTCAAAGATCCAGGCCATTTCCCGCCCGCTGGTATTCATATCCGGCGCGGGAATGTCCTTGTTCGTTCCAAACACTTCTTTGAGCGCCCGGGTGTAGGCCCGCGTTACCCGCTCCAATTCATCTTCGCTGCGGTTGCGGGGATTGATGGCAATCCCGCCTTTGGCGCCGCCGTAGGGCAGACCCACAATCGCACACTTGAGGGTCATCCAGCCGGCGAGGGCTTTGACCTCGCTGCTGTCGACGTGCGTGGAGTAACGGATCCCCCCCTTGGAAGGACCCAAAATGGTGGAATGGATCACCCGATAACCGCGGTAAACCTTGGTCTTGCCGTTGTCGAGTTTAACCGGCAAAGTGACTTCGACGATTTTCTCCGGGGCCGCAATGACGTGGCGGAAACGTTCGTCGAGATTTATGATGTCAGCCGCTTCATTGAAGCGCTTCATCAGCGAATCGTACGGGGAAAGTCTATCCACTGAAGGTATGGTGTTTACAGATGCCATAGAGGAACTTTTTTTCGTTCGGGCACCAATTTATCGAATCCGACCGTAGCACCCAAATTAAGTCGGGGCCGAAGTGTGATTTCCTCCGGCTTATATTTGTCAAAAGGACAAGAATGTCGATTGAAAGTTCAAATCGACCCGAAATCGAGCACAAACCGAATCAGATAGTAGAGGTAAATCACCGGAACCGAAAGGAATACCCCGTCAAAACGATCCAGCATACCGCCGTGTCCGGGCAGGATGCCGCCGGAGTCTTTGACTTGGAGCCCCCGTTTAAAGCTCGATTCCACCAGGTCCCCCAGTTGGCCAAAGATGGCGATGATCACCGAGACTACAATCCAACTGAAGGCCAGGGTCCACATGGCATTCAGCCAAAATCCCACCGCAATGCTGGCCGCAGCGCCGCAGATGGCGCCGGCCCAGGTTTTGTTCGGGCTGATCCGCTCAAACAGCTTTTTGCCGCCGATGAACCGCCCGCCGAAGTACGCCGCGGTGTCCATTCCCCAGCCGATCATAAGGATGCCCAGCGGAATCCGAAAATTGTAGTGTTGATCCCGCACCATTTCCATGCTTTTGAAGTCGAGGCTGTCCGCCATTTGGGTGGGGTCCAGCGACAATAAAAACAGCAAGACCATCGGCAGGTAAGCGTACAAAAAGCCGAAAGCCAGGGTACTCATCTCCAGCGCCGGCGCAGTGACTTGCCGCTCGAACAACAAGATGATCGCGGTGATGCTAAACAGGAGCATGCTGATGACAAGCAGATTGGTCTCGATGACGAGCGCAAACTGTGAAGCTTGAATCGAAATCGGGAAGAGTACGAAAAAAGCCAGGTAGAGCCAGATCGCGACCCCTACCCCCAGCATGAACCACTTGCCGACCTGCGATTTTACCCCGGTCATGCGGTAGAATTCGTACAGCCCCAATTGGCCTACCACGATCCCAAAGACCCACGACCCCCAGGACGACAGCACGAGGACGGTCACCAGAGTACCTCCGGCGATGACGGCGGTCAGGAAGCGTTTGAGGATCTCATTCATACTTCAATGTCGAGTTAAACCGGTGCGCTTTGCGGGAGAAATAGTAAACCAGCAAGGTGGTAAAAAAGAATGACAAAATGACCACAACGATCCCGAAATCAAAACTGCCCACGGTGACATCTCCCGGGAGAATGCCCCGCAGCGCCAGGACTGCAAGCACGATATTGACCAGATTGTGGGTGAAATGCGCCACAATGCTGGCCCATAGGTTTCCAGAATAGGCATAAAAATACCCCAGCATGGCCCCGAGCACAATCCGCGAAAAAAGACCTAGCACCTGAAAATGGACAATCGAAAAGATCGTCGCACTGATCCAAACGGCCGCGTGCAATCCCACGCTGCGCTTCAGGGTGCCCAGGAGAAAGCCCCGGAAAAACAACTCTTCCGAAACCGCCGGGATCACGGCAAATACCATCACGTTGGCGAAGAGTCCGACAAAGGAAGTGTCCTTGAGCAAGGTCAGAATTACTTTTCCGGTGTCGACCTCACGGTCCTTGGCCCATTCTTCAAACCCTTCCAGGCCCTCGGTGACGTGCAGGCTTTCCTCTTGGATCAACAACGACTCCACGAAGGGCAGCGCGATCACAATGGTCAGGGCGGCCAGTCCGAAAAAGATCCCGCGCGGACGGGTAGTAAAACCCAATCGCCGGCGAAACCCTCCGGTGTACACCGCCCAGAAGAGGGCTGGCAAGCCCCAGGAAAGCAAATTGGAAAGACCTTGGAGAAATCGGGTAAATCCCGGCTGGGTGCGCGCCAATTCATTGAAGGTCGCCGCCCCCCCGCCGAACAGGCTCATCAACCACTGACCGGTGACCGCGCTGAACATGATGCACAGCAGCAGCAACACGAAGCCCAAAAACAGCGCGCGCCAGGGGGACGCGAACATGGAAGAGAGATCGTATTGGTTGTCTTCGTTCAAGCGCGAAAAGAAAATTTCGCCGTAAATATAGTTTTACTTTGCCAACTTCTGAGGCGCTTTTGATTTAATCCGGGGATTTTGCTTTGACTCCCGGGAGTGAGACGAGCCAAGGTTTAAAAGTCGCCACCACCGCCGCCGCTGCCACCATTGCTGCCTCCCGAACGCCCTCCGCGGCGACCGCCACGCTTCTTTTCCTGGTTCAGTCGGTAGTTGAAGCTCAACTGGAACTGCCGCTGCCGCCACTGAAATGCGCTTTCCAGGAAATAATCTTCTTCTTCGACCGTCCAGCGCCAGCGCCGGCTATTGAAAAGATCACGCACACTGAAGGTCAACGTACCCTTGCGCTTCAAAATGTCCCGCGACAGCCCGATGTCCATAAAATAGATGGCCAGCATTCGGCCTTGCGGACGAATCTCCGGTGCTCGGTAATCAAAGGTCACCTGGGCATCAAACAGGCGGGGAAACTTCATTTTGCTGGACAGGCGTGCATTCCAGGTATAGGTGTCCGCATCAAAATTTTGGCCTTCGTAGTCGCCGCGTGTGATGGCCCGGTAGAAATTGAAATTGCCGTTGAGGTTCCACCAGTCGGTCGGTTCCAACCCCAGGTTGAACTCCACTCCGTAGGCGTGTTGCACGGCGAGGTTGACCGGGATACGGAAGATGAAGCCCGTACTGTCGGCAAATACGATGCGCTGGATCACTCCGGTGCGGTGGCGGTAATACAGACTCGACAGCAAGGATCCCTTTTCGAAGTCGCGGACGTAGCCCGCCTCCAGGGAGTTCGTGAACTCCGGATTCAGGTTCGGGTTGCCCGCCCGGAAGTTGCGGTTGTCGCTGTAGCTGGTAAAGGGAAGCAGGTTGCGGAAGCGCGGCCGGGAAATGCGCCGGCTGTAACTCAGTTGCCAGGTGCGGCCGGCCTTGGCTTCGTAGGACAAAAACGCGCTGGGAAAGAGATTGAAAAACGTGCGGGGATTCGTCTCGTTGGTTTTGAGGAGTTCGGTGGAAAGATCGGTGTATTCTGCCCGCAGCCCCCCTTGGTAGGACCAGCGCCCCGTCTGGTTGGAGGCCTGTAGGTACGCCGCCTGGATATTTTCCGTGTAGAGAAACTCATTGTCAAAATCCGCCAGGGGTGACCAGGTTCCGTCCGCTTCGTTCAGTTCTTCCACCACAAAATCGTTCTCGATAAAACGCAAATTGCCGCGGTAGCCCGCCTCAAACTTCCCCGTGGCTTCTTCGCCACCCAGGGGATGGACGTAGTTCGTCTGAAAAAACCAAGTCTGCTCGTCTTCTACATTGTCGGAACGCTGGTAGAGCGGCGCCACTCCGATCACATCCGAGGTCTGTGAGATGTCGGAAGCTTCCCGGTCATCGCTGTCGATGAACTGAAAGTCAAAGGTGAGCTTGCGGCCTTTCTGGGCAAACGTCCGCGTGTAGTTGAGCGCGCCCTCGATGACCCGCTTGGTTTCGACTTCCTCGTCGAGGCGGAAATCATTGGCGGTATTTACATTTTCGAAGTTGAAATCCTGGTAGCTGAGTTCCGCCCGGTTGTTGCCTACCGAGCGCCGAACCAGACCCGAGACGGTCAGTTGATCCTTGGGGCTGAGAAAAAAATCCGAACCCAAGGTCAAGGCTTGCCCCCAGCCTCCCCGCACCCGCTTGCGGGTGGTCAGGTAGGAAAATGTCGTATCGCCCAAGTTAAAGCGCTGGTCGGCACTGCCCTGCCCCGGCGTACTGCGGTAGGTCAGGGCAAAATTTGAAAACAAGTTGAACGACTTCTTGCGCAAGTTCAGCGAGTAGGAGGCGCGGTGATTGTGGGGCACGCCACCGGTCAGCTCGAAGGCCCCGTTAATGCCGCTGCGCTTTTCTTTTTTCAGGACAATGTTCAGAATCCCTACTTCTCCCTCGGCCTCGTAGCGCGCCGAAGGATTTGTGATGACCTCGATCTTGTCCACCAGGTTGCCGGGAAGCTGGCGGAGGGCATCGGTGGAACCGGTTCCGACCAGGCCCGAAGGCTTGCCATCGATGAGGATACGTACATTTTCACTGCCCCGCAGGGAGACATTTCCGTCCATGTCCACCGCCACCGAAGGCACATTGTCCAGCAACTCCGAAGCATTGCGGGCGGTGTTGTTTAGGTCGGAGCCGACGTTGAAGACCCGCTTGTCCAACTTCATGACCATCTGGCTGCGCTCGGCACGAATTTCGACCTCCTCCAGGTCCACCGCCGCCGGCACCAGGGCAAATTCGCCAAGGTCGTTTTTGCCCTTTTTCAGTTCTACTTTGAACCAGGACTCGCGGTAGGATAGCATTTTGATCTGTACCAGGTGGGGGCCAGGGGGACTTTGGGTCAGGAACTGGCCTTGGTCATCGGTGATCGCTCCGGCGACGAGGGCGGAATCCGAAGCCGTGTGCAAGGCGACCGTAGCGTAGGCCATGGGATTTCCATCTTGATCGACGACTTTTCCGGTAACCGTCGCCGGTTGCGCGTAGCCCACAAGGCACGTGGCGATGATCAGGAACAGGGCTCCTCCAAACCGGACCAGTAATTGCATAGGGTGAGAACGCTTGCGGGAAGGATATGTTTTTCGCGGACAAGACCAAACAATACT
>JBCCQH010000026.1:0-72624 GCA_039024435.1 Bacteroidota bacterium | reverse complement strand
ATTTTGCTATGGCATCTTTTTCCGCCTCTCTTCAGCTATTTTCTCGCCCATAGCTTTGGCTATGGACTCCAAAATGAGCTTTGAGAGACAAAAAAATCTGCGATAGCAAATTTCACAAACCAATTTTAAACAGCCTCTAAGGGATGGGGGAGCAGTTGGACCCAAGTCAGCCCGACCTGGCCGGTTACAAGAAGTGTCCTACTCGTTGGGGATGGGACTTGAAGGGGTATTGCGATATTAAGAATACAAGATGGCTAGAGGTTAGGGCGGGAAGAAGTACAGGAGCGAAAGGGTGAAAAGTTCACTTTCGTTCCCTTCCCAAAACCCCACAAAAAATGCCGAAATCTCTCGATTTCGGCATTTTGTACACCCGGAAGGAGTCGAACCCTCAGCCTTCTGATCCGTAGTCAGACGCTCTATCCAATTGAGCTACGGGTGCAAACGGAGGACAAAAGTAGGAAAAACCCCGTTTCACCCCAAACCTTTTTTCATTTTTTCGGCGTGCTCGCCGGCAGCGCCAATTCTATTTCCCGGTACGCCCCGTTTCTCCGGCCCGCTTCGAGTTGCGGATGCTCGGTGAGGTAGGCGCAGTGCAACACGAATCCCTCCGCCACCGGGAGTTGCAACCAGCGCAGGCGGGCGCGGTCCTTTCCCGAGGACGGCGCCCGGGCCATAGCAAAGTAGGGATCGCGGACGAGGACGGTGCTCAGATCGGGGGGGCGCGCGGCGGGGTCGCAGCGGTAGATCCAGAGGTGGATGCCTTGGGCCTCCAGGTAGTCGAGGGAGGCCATCTGTCGGTGTCCGGGACCGTAATTGACCGGGAGGCCGTCCCGGGCAATGGCGGGGTCAGAGAGGCCGTACATGTCCAGGGTGTAGAGCCCGGCGAAGTAGGGGAGCGCGCCGGCGGCCCCCACGGCGATGCGCAGGGGGGGATCGGCCGTGGCAAAAACTTGCTTCAGGGCTGCACCCTGCGCGGCAAAAGATAGCGTACCCGAAGACGAAGCCGTCCAGCGCTGCAGGGGGAAGACGAAGCCCGTGGGATACCAGCGGCCAAAGCCCGGCGCGTGCAGAACATTTGCCAGCAGCAACAGCCCCAGCAGACCGAAGCGCAAGCGGAGAGAATTGACGCGGGAGAAGACAAATACCGCCCCGATGTAGAGTGCGGGCAAGACCGGAATCCACATCCGGAAATGCATGAAATCCCCTCCGATCCAAATCAGGTAGCCCGTCCAGGCCAGGGACAACAAGCCGAGGATGCCAAGGCCCGGAGGCAAAGCGGGGCGGAGCGCCCGGACCCGAAGCAGGCCGATGCCCAAGGGGAGAAACAGCCCGTAGCTCAGGAAAAACAGCCCTACGTAGCGCAGCCCATCGCCCCAAAACCGCCCACCGGTTTTGGCGTAGAACGTATTTGGGAGGAGGGTGCCGTAGAAGCTGAACTTAAATATGAGCCAGGGGAGGACCACCGCGAAGAAGCTTCCCATTGCCAGGACTAAAAATCTCGTGCTCAGACGATTGGATTTGCGGAGGTGAAGTAAAATTAAAGGTGCAGAAATCCCGAGCAAGAGTGCATTGTCCGGGCGGGAGAGCAAGCCCAGCGCCCCGAGCAGGCCCATCCCGACGGCAGTTGGCCACCCCAGGTTTCCGGCGGGGCGGTACATTTCCCGAAAACCCAGCCAAAGCTAGGCGGTCACCAGCAATCCATTCAGCGCCGATTCCATCCCCGAAGTCCCGAATCCCAGCAGCGCATCCGAAGTCAGCACCAGGGCAAACGCCGCGAGGCCCATCTCCCGGTTCCCCAGGACCCGGCTGGCCAGCCGGTACACCAACCACAGATTGAGCCCCAGACTGAGCAGTCCCAAGACCCAGGAGAACCCCACCGGATCGCTCCCGAGGGCGTGGGGAATCACCAACAGTGCCATCCACAAAAAATTCGTGTAGCCCTCAACGAACTCGCCCGGATTTTAGACCGGGCCGTGGCCCGCCACCCAATTGCGGCTGTAGCGAAAAGTGATGTAAGCATCGTCCTGCACATGCCCAAATACGCGCCAGGAAACCGCGAGGCCCGCCGCAATCAGCAGCAATACAATCAAGTCAGTCGCACGGCGGTCCCGGACCACCGATCAATTGATGGGGATGGTGCGCAAAATCTCGTCAACAATCATTTGGGACGTGATTTCCTCCGCTTCCGCCTCGTAGTTGAGGATAATGCGGTGGTTCAAGACATCGGGGGCAATCGCCTTGATGTCCTCTGGCATCGTATAGGCGCGGCCCTGCATGAAGGCGTGGCACTTCGCGGCGATGTTCAGGGCGATGCTGGCCCGCGGCGAAGCCCCAAATTCAATGTAGGGGGCAATCTTTTCCAGGCGGAATTGCTTGGGATTGCGCGAGGCCAGCACAATGTTTACGATGTAGTCTTCGAGGTGTTCGCTGAGCGTGATGTGATCGACAATCGAACGCACCTGAAAAATCTCGTTTTTCGTCATGATCGGTCGCAGCGGCTCCACCTGCGTCGTCCGCGCCATGCGCCGCATGATTTCTTTTTCTTCTTCCCGGGTCGGATAATCGATGTGGACCTTCATCATAAATCGGTCCACCTGGGCTTCGGGCAGGGGATAGGTGCCTTCCTGCTCCACCGGATTTTGGGTGGCGAGTACGAGAAACGGCCGGTCCAGTTTAAACGTATCATCGCCGATGGTCACCTGCTTTTCCTGCATCGATTCCAGCAGCGCGCTTTGCACCTTGGCGGGGGAACGGTTGATCTCGTCGGCGAGGACGATATTGGCGAAAATGGGGCCTTTCTTGACCTCGAAGGAACCCGTTTTCTGGTTGTAGATCAGCGTACCGATCAGATCCGCCGGAAGGAGGTCCGGGGTAAACTGGATGCGGCTGAAATCTAGGTGCAAGACCTGCGCGAGGGAAGAGATGGTCAGGGTCTTGGCGAGGCCGGGGACGCCTTCGAGCAAGATGTGGCCATTGGTAAACAGGCCGATGAGCAAGCGATTGATCATTTTGCGTTGGCCCACGACGACCTTCGCAATCTCCTGTTCGAGGGCTTGGATTTTCTGGACCTTTTCTTGGATGGCCGCGTCGATTGGGGTCGTTTGCGGTCCGCTTTCGCCGAATTCGTTCATGTTGCTTCCGAAAATTGCATTTTTCTGACGGGCAAAGATAAACCCGCGCGCCGATTTTTTCAACGCAAGTCGCCGCGATTTGGTATTGGATTCAGTGACAAAGTCTCCGGGGGCCGGGAAATGTCCCCCGGACGGTCCGCTACCCCGTCAAAACTTCAGGTCCTTGCGCTGTTCCTTGAGGAACTTTTCCAGGGCAATGATGTCCCCCTTGGTGACCACCCGGCCGTTTACAATGTCAAAAGTCGCCTCTCCGCGTTGCAGGTCGTCCTTTTTTGAATTGCCCCCGTTTCGTAGAGTTGCTGTCCCTGGGCCAGGCTGAACTCCCGCGCTTCCAGGGCTTGAATCGCGGGGACAGAGAAGCCGGTGTTTTCGGCGAGGTAGTTCTTTTCCCCGCTCGTCAGGGCTTGCACAACGGCGCCACCGGTGGCCGGCAGAAGCTGCATGGGATCTTGCACTTGGGCGTAGGCAAATGGCGGGACGAATGCCAACGGCAGGGCCGGCGCCTGGGTGGGGAGGGGAGCGGCAGGCACCGGATGCTGGGGCGGCGACGGCTTTTTTTCTTTCGTGGGACGCTCGACCAGGGGTTGCATCTCCCGAGGACGTGATGGGTCCCCGGGAGATAAAGACGGAATTCAGCCCGACCATCCACACGTGCGCCGCGCACCGGGGTGGGGTTCCCGGCGCAGTGTTGCATTTCCCCCGCCATCTTCGCAATTTCCCCTTCCACAATATTTCCATTTGGAACAGCATACAACAACGATACGCCCATGAACAAAGTCTATTCCGACGCCGCGGCGGCCATTGATGGCATCCAGGACGGCATGACCCTCATGTTGGGGGGATTTGGACTGTGCGGCATTCCCGAAAACTGCATCTCGGCCCTGGTCGATGCAGGCGTCAAGGACCTCATTTGCATCTCGAACAATGCGGGGGTCGACGATTTTGGGATTGGCCGGATGTTGCAGCAGCACCAAGTCAAAAAAATGATTTCTTCCTACGTCGGGGAGAACGCCGAATTTGAACGCCAGTTGCTCTCCGGAGAGCTGCAAGTGGATCTGATTCCGCAGGGCACCCTGGCCGAACGCATCCGGGCCGGGGGCGCGGGCATTCCCGCTTTCTACACGCCCGCGGGCTACGGCACCGAAGTTGCCCAAGGCAAAGAGATCCGCGAGTTTGACGGCAAATACTACTTGATGGAGCGCTGGTTGCGGGCCGATTATGCCCTGGTCAAAGCCTGGAAAGGGGACCACCACGGCAATCTTATTTTCAAAGGCACCGCCCGCAATTTCAATCCCATGATGGCGATGGCCGGCAAAATCACCGTGGCCGAGGTCGAGGAACTCGTCGCTCCCGGCGAACTCCACCCCAACGAAATCCACACTCCCGGCATCTTCGTCCAGCGCATCCTGCAGGGCACCCACTACGAAAAACGCATCGAACAAAGGACAGTCACTGCGTGAAAATTTTCAATTGCCAATTTGAAAATTTCCAATTGTCACCCCGAAAATTTCCAATGACAGTTCCGATGAATAACCCGAAGCGCGAAAACGTCATTTTGACCAAGACCTTTGATTTTGCCCTGAAAATCGTTGAATTTTCGGAGGTGCTTGAAGCGAGTAACAAATTCGTTTTTGCGAAGCAATTGCTCCGCAGTGGGACATCCATTGGGGCAAACGTGCGGGAAGCTCAGATGGCGCAGAGCGCAAAGATTTTGTCCACAAAATGCGCCTCGCCGCCAAAGAGGCGGAGGAGACGAGATACTGGCTGGAGTTGTGCAAGCATTCGAAGAACTATCCCAACCCGGAAGGTCTCGAACTCGACATCCATGAGATCATTAAGATTTTGAGCAGCATCATCGTTTCCACGACCCGTAGGATGCGTCATACAGGTCGCAGTTACGGAGCGGCGAAGAATTGAAAATTGTCCATTGAAGAATTGATAATTCACAACATGTTAAGTAAAAACGATATTGCAATGCGCATCGCGCAGGAACTCAAGGACGGATGGTACGTCAACTTGGGGATCGGAATTCCAACCTTGGTCGCCAATTATGTCCCCCAAGGCATCTCCGTGGTATTTCAATCGGAAAATGGACTCCTCGGCATGGGGCCGTTTCCCTACGAAGAACAAGTCGACGCCGACCTCATCAACGCCGGAAAACAGACAGTTACGACGCTGCCCGGATCGAGCCTGTTTGATTCGGCGACCAGCTTTGCCATGATCCGCGGCGGCCACGTCCAGTTGACCGTACTCGGGGCCATGGAAGTCGCCGACAACGGGGACATTGCCAACTGGAAGATCCCCGGCAAGATGGTCAAGGGCATGGGGGGAGCCATGGACCTGGTGTCCAGCGCCGACAACATCATCGTCGCCATGCGCCACACCAACCGCGCCGGCGCGTCTAAGTTGCTTTCCCAGTGTACCCTGCCGATCACCGGCGTCCGTTGCGTCAAGAAGGTTGTCACCGACCTGGGCGTATTTGACGTGGATCCCGAACGCGGATTTGTCCTGCTGGAACGGGCCCCCGGGGTATCGGTGGAAGAAATTCAGGCCAAAACCGCTGGCCGACTGGTTGTGGAAGGCGACATTCCGGAAATGGAAATTTGACCGCCATGGGTACAAGACGAATGATCAGTTGGGCGGCGCTGCTCGGGGCGCTAGTTGTAGGCTGCATCCAACCGGCCCAGCACTCGGCGCTGTTTACCCGGATCGTGCAAGAGGAAAAAGGCGGCGTGATCCGCGGCATCGAGTTGGGGATTCCGCTGACCGAGGCCAAAGCCATCGAAGGGACCAACCCCAAGCACGATGACAAGTGGGGCTACGTTTACGAACTGAATCTGGAGGAAGAAGGGCGTTTTTTCGTGGAATACATCACCAAAAACCCCGAACAACGCATCGTGGGCGGCATCATCGTAAACATATTCCTCAATGATGAAGGCGTCACCACCGAACTGAACAAGGAAATGGAAGCTTGGTTGCGCGGCCGCTACGGTGTAGCCGAAGGCAATCTGGGCGATCAGACCTGGCAGAACGAGGAAGCGGGGATATTTGCCACCCTGCGAATCCTCGACGATAAAAAATCCATTTCTTTGAACTTTACGCCTTTGGGGGGGTTCTGAGTGTGATTCCGCACCCGTTTGTGCTGCCCGCAAAGGCGATGGACGATCCGGTGTGGAAAACCAAAACCGGAAAACTAACATGAAGGTATACACGAAAAAGGGCGACGGCGGACAGACTTCTTTGATTGGGGGAACCCGCGTACCCAAACACCACTTGCGGATCGATGCCTACGGCACCGTCGACGAACTCAACTCCACTCTGGGCCGCCTGGGGGATTTTGCGGCGGTCGGGGAGCATTTGCCGTTTCTGCGCGAAATCCAGGACCGCTTGTTCACGATGGGTTCGCAGTTGGCGGCCGATCCCGAAAAAAACCGCATGGAACTGCCGAGTCTGCGGGCATCGGATGTGGAAAAGCTGGAAAAGGGCATCGACCAGATGGAGGAGGGGCTGGAGCCTTTGCGGAACTTTATATTGCCCGGAGGGCATCCGGCAAACTCGACCGCCCACGTTGCCCGTTGCATTTGCCGCCGGGCGGAGCGCCTGGTGGTCAACCTTTCCGAAAGGACCGCCGTAGACCCACTAGCCTTGCAATATTTGAACCGCTTGTCCGATTGGCTGTTTGTCTTTGCCCGGGAAATGAGCCGGGCGACCGGATCCACAGAAATCGTCTGGCGGCCGCGCGAAGATTGAGGAGTTGAGGATGTATTTTCCCGGAAAATCCACCTCAACGATCAGAAAACGCCCCTTTTTCAACCGTAATAGCAAAATTTAATTTCGGTGAATAAAATCCCTTTCATTATTCCGAGGATTTTGTTTCTTTTGCCAACGTTTTAAACAAATTCTGAGTTATGTATTGGACCCTGGAACTAGCAACCTGGCTTGAAGACGCCCCCTGGCCGGCGCAACGCGACGAGTTGATCGACTATGCGCTGCGTTCGGGAGCACCGATGGAGGTGGTCGAAAACCTCCAGGACCTGCCCGAAGACGGCATGTCTTACGACAGCATCGAAGAGATCTGGCCGGATTATCCGACCCGTGAAGATTTTCTCTTCAATGAAGATGAGTACTGAAACGAGGTTTCCTCGTATCCAAGAAATATCGGCGCTTTAGGGCGCCGTTTTTTATTTCTGCCCAGCCGTTTTTTAGCTGGAAGGAAGCCGTCATTGCCCCGGGAGGGCGCATTGCCTACCTTTGTCGCATGATGTTGATCGTAACCGGCG
The DNA here is from genome assembly GCA_039024435.1 of Bacteroidota bacterium. Taxonomy (GTDB): domain Bacteria; phylum Bacteroidota; class Bacteroidia; order J057; family JADKCL01; genus JBCCQH01. Next base: position 65,213 of record JBCCQH010000026.1, on the reverse strand, counting down.
CGGCCGGATTCATTGGGAGTTGTGTGGCGGGCGCACTGAATGCCGCCGGCCACCGCGACCTCGTTTTGGTAGACGATTTTTCCCGCGCCGACAAGCGCATCAACTGGGAAGGCAAGATCTTTCGGGAAACGGTGGACCGCGGCCAATTCTTTACCTGGGTCAAAGACAAGGTACACGAAATCGGCGCGGTGATTCACCTGGGGGCCCGCACGGACACTGCGGAAATGGACCGCCGCGTGTTTGACCGGTTGAATTTCAACTACTCCCGGGACATGTGGCACTTGTGTTGCCGGCACGGACTGCCACTGATCTATGCATCGAGCGCGGCGACCTACGGGGGGGGAGAACACGGATTCCGCGACGACCACGACCTGGTCGCTCAGTTGGTGCCCCTGAATCCGTACGGCGTTTCGAAAAATGATTTTGACCGCTGGGCGCTGGCCCAATCAGATGCGCCTCCCTTTTGGGCGGGCCTCAAATTTTTCAATGTTTACGGTCCCAATGAATACCACAAAGGCCGCATGGCGAGCGTGATTTTCCATGCTTTCAATCAGATTACCGCTACCGGAGCGCTGAAACTGTTCCGCTCGCACCGGGATGATTTTGCCGATGGTGCCCAAGAACGTGACTTTGTCTATGTGCGGGACGTGGCCGAGGTGATCCGCTGGCTGTACGAGCAACAGCCCCCTTCCGGCCTCTACAACCTGGGGACTGGGGTGGCCCGGACCTTTCTCGATCTGGGACGAGGCGTCTTTGCCGCTTTGGGAAAGGAGCCGAATATTTCCTTCATCGATACGCCGCAGGACATTCGGGACAAATACCAATACCACACCCAAGCCGTCATGACCAAGCTCCGGGCGGTGGGGTACACCGCTCCCTTTACCCCGCTGGAAGCCGGAATTGCCAATTATGTGAATAACTTTCTCCAGACAAATGGTGTTCTGTAAAATATGCACCCAGACCTGCACGTTGGCATAAATGAGATATCGCGAAAACGCAGTCCAGCGGACCAAATCCAAGGGGGTTTTATTTGGGATAAGTTTTCCGTTTCCAGGCAAAAATGCCTACTTTTCATGTAACATAGGTTGATCCAAAGTATGGCAATCAAATTGATACATCTCGTCCTAAACCTGAGTTTATTATTCGCAATCTTGATTGCGCCGAGTATCCTCATGGTATCACTTTGGTACCGCAAAAACCTCGGAAAGCCGGTGTTTCAGTGGCACAAACCGGAGATGGTCCTCCTGACCATCGTATTTTTCATTTTGTCGTTGGTGCTCTTCATTGTAGGCGTATCTTGTTTCTTCACCTATTTTGGCTATTTGGAGTCGATCCACATACCGGGCATTGCCAAGGCGCAGTTCTTCAACTTGGGTTTGAGCAGTATGCTTTTGATCTCCGGTTTGGTGATGGTGTACTTTGCGCTGCGGAAAGTGCTGGTGCAGATGGTGATGGAAAAAGGTATTTATCTAAACAAATCGCTACTTCCCGTGCCCAGCGCTACCCAGATGATCAACTGGATTTCGATTGCGGATTACTACCAAGCCCCCGACTACCCCAATGTCGCTTTTACTTTCATCGTGCAAGAAGACCAGATGAAGTACACACGCGAAACGGTCAAGGTGCCACACTATCTCAAAGAAGACTTCCAGAGCTATCTCGACAAGCAGTTGTACTCGGCCCAGGCCATCCGTTCTGGTTCGGAAACGCCGAGCAGCCGCTATTTCGAAAATTGATTCCCCCATTCCTTCTTTATCGCCGTTGGTAAATCTCTCGCCGCTGATTGGTGCGGCAAGTCCGATAAATTTTCACCTATTGCGGGGCAAATTTTTCCCCCTGCCGTCGCTGCGGTCAATTGCCGCGAAAATGCCTAAATTCACGCCATGATGCCGGCGTTGCGCAAATTGCCGAATGTATTCCTCCTTCTGGGAGTCCTCTTGCTGATCATCTCGGTGGTCGGCTGGGCCATCGATGCGCGCAACCAAGCCGAAACCCTCCGCCAAGGCGTTGAATCGCGCATTCAGGAAGACTTTTTGGCGGCGGTCGAGACCACCATGCAAGAATCACGGGCCATCGCTCAGGAATTTGAAGAAACCAAAACGCTGCCTTTTGCGCAGGATGGCGTAGTTCGGCTCGTCCTTGACGCCAATTGCCGGCTCGTGCAGTGGAGCAATTCGGAGTTGCTGCCCTCGTCGCGGATTCTGAACGACCTCTGTGACTTTCCCAATCTGCGCACGCTGCCCGACCGCAACAAGCTTTACTACTACTTTCGGCACCAAATTTCCGGATTTACCCTTGTCACTTTGATGCCGCTGCAGATCGGATACAAAGTAGAAAACCGATTTCTGCCGCCTTACCTTTTTCTTGGGCGCTACAACCGCGACCCTTTTGTGCGGCGGCACCTGCGGGAATTTGACCTGGACCTGCGGCAGGTACCGGACGCGGTCAAAATTTTCGATGCCCAGGAAAACTTTGTTTTTAGCCTCACCACCCCGAATCCGGAAGTGTTTTCCTACACCTCCCGCCTCTACGTATTGCTGCTCGGTCTGGGGGGAATCCTGCTGCTCGCCATGGGGGCCTACCATTGGTGTCGAAAGCGGACTTTTCGAATCGGGCCGCGCAAAGTACCGGCGATCTTTCCGTTCGTGCTGGTCTTGATCGGAGCGCGGGTGTTGCTGTTTTGGACAGGATTGCCGGGGAGCTACGTGCCCCTAGACCTGTTTTCGCCGATTGTGCTGGCCATTGGGAGTTGGTCGCCTTCGCTCGGGGACCTCATGATCAATGTGGTCCTGCTGCTCACCCTGGTGTGGATTTTGATTCGGGAATTTCGCCGTCGGATTTCCCTGTTTTACAAGTGGGCGCTGACCCGAGAGACCGTCGCCTGGACGGTCCAATGCATCGTGCTGACGGTGTGCGGCCTGTTTACGTGGTGGTTTTTTGACCTGGTGGACAACATCGTTGAGCACTCCACGATCTACTTCAAATTTGAGAACATCTTTGAACTGGACGTCTACTCGCTGCTGGCTTTTGGGGTCATGGGTGCGGTGCTGGTCGGTCTGGAGTTGATTTTGCTGGAAATGCTGCGTTTCAGCTTCCATTTCTTCCGGGGATCCGGGCGGCTGAACAAGGTTCTGCTTTCCCTGGGCTGGCTGACCGCGCTGTCCTTCTTGCTGTTTGGTTTGCGGCCCGCCTACTTGATTTCGGTGCCGGTGGTCTTCAGCCTGAGCCTGCTGATTTTTATCCGGACCACCCGGACTTTGATGTTCAAGCTCGACCTGCTGAATTTTCTGCTGGTGATCTTTATTTTCAGTCTGCTGACGACGATTGGGCTGGAAAATGGGAACGCCGTCCGGGAAAAAGTCGAAATGGAACTGGTGGCAGATCGGCAGAGCGACGACCACGACCTGATTACCGAGTCGCTGTTTGACCGGGTAGTGCGGGAAGTGGAAGCGGAGTCGTTTTTGTTGGACTACAGCCAGATGAATGGCCTCGCCCAACGCCTGAAGGAACGCTTCTTTGACTCGAATTTCAAGGGCTACGAGGTGCGCATCTTCCTCTACAACCAAAGTGGCGCCTTGCAAGACAAAACCGGCGATTACCGCCCCTACATTTACCCGGATTCCGATCCCAATCTGCCGCAGATGGGCCGCACGACGATGACCGACAGCCTTTACATGGTGAAGTACTACAAAGGACTTTTCGAGAGCATCTACATCGGAAAATTCAATCTTCTCCTGCGCAGCCTGGGCAATATCCTGGTCTGGGTGGAACTCTTGCCGACCGAAATCCAGTCGGACCGGCTCTATCCCCAGTTGTTGCTGGACGACCATGTACGCACCAAGGCGACCCTCTCCAATGAATACGACTTTGCGGTGTACAAAGGGAACCGCTTGTTCCGGAAGCGGGCAAAGGACCCTTTCCCGATCTTTTATACCGGACCACCGGCTTCCGACAGCCTGCGCTACATCTACCAGAGTGCGGCGGACTATAACCACGTGTACTACCGCGCAACCGAAGACAAGCTGGTCCACGTGCGGACGCTGGGCCGGACCTTTTTTGACTCGGCGAATACCTTTTCCTTTGTCTTTTACATTTTCATCCTGGCGACCATCCTCCTGAGCCTGCCCCTGTGGCTGGTGCGCATCGTGCGCAATCCGCGAATGGTCCGCTATCTGAGCCTCAAAGCCCGCATCCAGGTATTTTTTCTCAGTTTTTCGGTGCTGCCGCTTTTCGTGGTGGTGTTTCTGCTTTCGCCTTACATTCGGGACCATATCTTTTCCGACCTGAAAGCCGATCTCGCCCAGCAGACCCAGCTCGTCGCCAATCAACTGCGGGAAGACTACCTCCGGCTCCGGCGGAATCAATCGGCGTATTCGGCGATTCATTCCTCGGTAAAAAAGAAGATCCGAAAATCACTCGAAGACCGCCTCCACGAGATTGAAAAGACGGTCGGGAACGACATCAACATTTACTACAACACGGGCAAGCTGCACCTGAGCACCCAGCCCTCGATCTACGAGTTGGGGCTGACTTCGGAGTACATGAACCCATCGGTGTTCAGTCAGATGCGGCTCGGGCGGATCTCCGATATCGTCATCGAAGACAAAATCGGGGCAATCACCTACTTCTCCGGCTTCTTCCCGATCCTGAACGACAACCGGAAGATCATCGGTTTCCTGAACTTGCCCTACTTCAAGAACCAGGACCAAGTCAATGAGCAAAGCCTGGACCTACTCACCCTGCTGGTCAATATTTACGTGTTCATTTTCCTGGCGATCGGGGTGATCGCCGTACTGATTTCAAATTCCATCATTCGGCCGCTGGCCTTGCTCAGTCGCCGCCTGGAAGATACCAATCTCGGTCGCCGCAACGATCCCATCCAGTGGGATTCCCAGGATGAGATCGGGGAGATCATCCGCTCCTATAACCAAATGCTGGACAAACTCGCCGAGTCGGAGACAAAGCTGGCCCAGAGCCAGCGGGAGCAAGCCTGGCAGGAAATGGCGCGGCAGGTGGCCCACGAAATCAAGAATCCACTTACCCCAATGCGGCTCAGTGTGCAGCACCTCGTGCGGACCTGGGACCGCGACAAGCCGGAAAATGACAAGCTCAACCGCTTGTTTTCCAAGGTTACCAACACCATTTTGGTGCAGATCGAGTCGCTGGTCACCATCGCGAATTCATTTTCCCAATTCGCCAAGATGCCCGAAGCCAAAAGGTCGACATTTGCGCTGAACCAAGTGATTCAGGAAGTGGTCGACCTGTACAGCAGCGACAAGTCGGTGCAGTTAAATGTGCATATTCCTCAAGCAGAATTTTCCGTACATTCAGATCGCGACCAGCTCTCCCGGGTATTTAACAACTTGATCAAGAATGCCATCCAGGCCATCGAGCACGACGAGGGTCGGATCGAAATCGGTATGGAAATTCGGGGCGATGAAGCTCGGATTGCCATCCAGGACAACGGCAAAGGCATTCCCGAGGACATCGGAAAACGTATTTTCGAACCTAAGTTCTCGACGAAATCCTCGGGCATGGGCCTGGGATTGGCGATTGTAAAGAAAATCGTGGAAACAGTCGCTGGAGGCAAAATCTATTTTGAAAGCGAAGAGGGAACAGGAACAACGTTTTATGTGGAGTTGCCCCGGGCCGTCTAGCCCTCCGCTCCGCTTGCTTTGCGCACGAATCTCCTCCCTCGGTCGGCTTTATCGGGGTGAGGCCAGCGGCGTGCGTGCGGGTTATTGCCGACCTTACCGATGGATCGTGCTGTCCTGGATCGCCTTTGCGTTTGCATTTTCCCCGACAAAGGCCCAAAATTCCCGCATCTTCAGCGAGGCGGTTACGGTGGCGGTGGGCGATACCACCCAACTCGGGAAGGAGTACCTGGTTCCGTTCTCGGAAACGATCTTTGCCGGTGATAAGGTGCTGGCCGGTCCGGCGTACTGGCTGGACTACGTTTCGGGGGCGTTTGTGCTGCTGGATTCGGCCTATTCGGAGATCCCCCTGGAAGTCAACTACCGCTACTTCCCCGATTTTCTGAACCGCAAGTTTGCCTTTCGCTCATTTCGGATCGTGCGCGATACCCTGAATGGGGAGAAGGGCATCGATGTGGAAGAAGTATACGATCAAGGCGGCGATCAAGTCGTATTTTTCCCGTCGGCGGTAAACAAGAGCGGGAGCATCTCCCGGGGGCTTTCGGTCGGGAGCAATCAGAACCTCGCGGTGACGAGTGGCCTGCGTCTGCAATTGGAGGGGGACCTGGGGGACGAGTTGATGCTCAAAGCGGCGATCACCGACGAGAATATTCCGATTCAGCCCGACGGGACGACGCAGCAGATCAATGACTTCGACAAGGTGTTCATCCAGTTGGTGCGGCGCAACGATCAGGTGATCCTGGGGGACTTCGAAATCAATCACCGCGGGACCAACTTCGCCAACTTTTACCGCAACGTCCAGGGGATTGGGTTTCAAATCCAGGAGCAAAATTTCCGGGTTGGGGTACGTGGTGCCGTCGCCAAGGGCAAATTCAATACGAATTCCTTCCCGGGTCAGGAGGGCGTGCAGGGACCGTACCGGCTATCCGGGCGGAATGCGGAGCGCTTCATCATCGTGCTGGCGGGCAGCGAAAAGGTGTTCCTGAACGGGGAGCTGATGACCCGCGGCGAGGGCAACGACTACGTGATGGACTACAATTCCGGGGAGCTGCGCTTTACGTCCCAGCGCATCATCAACTCGGCCTCGCGGATTGTGGTTGACTTCGAATACACCGACCGCTTCTACAACCGCTCGCTGTTCTTCACCGATTTTGGTGCGGATCTGCTCAAAGGGCGCCTCACGGTCAAGGGCTCTTACGGGCGCGATGCCGACAACCCCAATGCGCCGGTGGAGGGCGATTTTTCTGACGAAGCACTGGACTCTTTGGCGGCGGCAGGGGACAGCATCGCCTCGGCCTTCGTCAGTGGGATCGATTCGGTCGGGCCTCCGGAAAATGAATCCACCATCCAGTACCAGCGCCGGGACACGGTGGTGCGGGGAATCAGCTACGAGCGCTATGTATTTTCCGAAGACCCCGATTCGGCGCTCTACCGGGTGGTTTTCTCAAATGTCGGGCGGGGCAACGGCAACTACGTGCGCGAATCCAGCCTCGTAAACGGAACTGTCTTTCGCTGGGTGGCCCCAGACAGCAACTTTGTGCCGACCGGGGATTACGCCCCGATTCGTCCGCTGGTACCCGCGACTTCGCGGCAGGTCGCGGACGTGCAGGTAGAGTACAAGCTCACCAATCGGGCGGCGGTCTACACCGAAATGGCGGTGAGCAGCGTGGACCTGAACCGGCAATCGGCGCTGGACGATGCGGACAACGTTGACCTCGCCAACAAGACCGGCATCCGCCTGGACCAGATCAAGCTCGGAGATTCCCTGGAAATGCGGGTGGACGTGAGCCACCGCTACGTGGGCGCACGCTTCGAGAACATCGACCGGGTGTACAAGGTCGAATACGGTCGGGAGTGGAACTTCGATGATCTCGGAGAGCGGCTGGCGGAAAATGTCTCCGAGGGGATCGTCGAAATCAAGTACAAGGACCAGGTCCGCTTCCTCGCCAATTCGGGGATCCGAACCTTTGGGGATCGCTTGTTTTCGCTCAAGCAGTTATACGAGGCGGAAAGCAGCCACAAGCTTTTGCAGGGCAAATACAAATTCACGACGATCACCACCCGCGACAACCAGACCTCGGCCTTTTCCCGCTGGACCCGGCACAACGGAGATGTCTTCAAGACCCTGGGCAAGTTGCGGATCGGATCGGAAATTTGGCTGGAAAACAAAAGCAATGAACTGGAAGGTGAGCAGCAAAACGGCGCCTTCCGCTTTAACGACCTCAAACCCTACCTCAAAACCGAGGGCATCGAGAATTTCGATCTGCACCTCTATTACAATTACCGCAAGGAATTTGAGGTGCTGGATACGCTGTACCGGGACAAATCGGAGGCGCACACTGGCTACCTCAAGATCATCCTGAATCCGCTGCCGACCCTGAGCTTGCAAAATACGTCGAGCTACCGGCAGTTTCGGTTGCTGGACAACCGGTTTTTGGAGCAAGGATTGAACAACAACCAGACCTTCATCACCAACTTTCAGGGGGCGTTCTACACGAAGAACCGCCTGATCTTCTCGAATCTGATCTACGAGGTGACCTCGGAACAGGTGGCGCGGCGGCAGATTGCCTACGTGGAAGTGTTTCCCGGCCAGGGAGACTACGAATGGATTGATGCGGACAGCAATGGGGTGCAGGACTTGGACGAGTTCCAATATTCCACCAATCCGAACCGCAGCAACTTTTTCGTGCGGGTGCTCATCCCCACGACCGAGTTATTTCCCTCGACTGCACTGAATTTCTCCGGCAACCTGAAATTTGAGTTGAAGCGCGCTATTAAGCGCTCACGCAAGCCGCTCAAGGAGTTTGTGCGGAACATCAGCTCGGTGACGAATTTCCGGGTGGCACAGAAAAAGGAAGCCGGCACCGATCTGGCCAGCTACCTCGTGAACCTCGGCAATGTCTTTGCCGACACCAGTCTGCTGGACGCGCAGTACACGCTGCGGCAGGATTTGTACTTTTTTCGGAACAATCGGGTAGGGGACCTCAAGTTTTCCTTTGTCGATAACCAGAGCAAACTCTTTCTGGTCAGCGGCGATGAGTCGCGCAGCCTGCGCAGCTACGGGGCGGACCAGCGTTTGAACTTCGGCCAGAACAAAAGCTTCGAAAACGAATTCCGTCTGGGCGACCGCCGCAGCCTGGCCGCCGCCTTCAGCTCCCGCAATTTCAACATTTCTTTCATCGAGATAAAGCCCAAGCTTAACTTCCAAATCAGCCGCAAATTCCGATTCAGTACCGGCTACGAGTACAAGTACAAGGAAAATACGAACGATTCCAGTCGCGTCGACGCGACAGTCAATCTGCACAAGTTGATTTTTGATGCAAAGCTAAACCTGAAGGACCGGAACAATGTCTTTGCTAAGCTCGAGTTGGTGAATATCCGGCAGGACGGCTCGGCTGGTTTCTCGGCGGAATACGAGTTGCGGGAACAGCTTCAGCCCGGATTCAATGCGATTTGGCAAGTTTTTACGACCTTTTATATCACCAAGAGTTTGGAACTCAGCCTGACCTACGATGGGCGCGCCTCGCAGGAAAACCAGATTTTACATACCGGAAGGGCCCAAATCAAGGCCTTTTTCTAGCTGGAGATTGAAATCCAACCTCGCGGGAGCGATGGTCGCCGATCAATTTTTAAACAGCTTCTTACACCCACGGGGGAACTTTCCGGGATCTTGTTGGGCTTTTTTTCGTAAACCAAGAAGCGCTGAGGGCACGGTGGCAATTCGGCGACCGGATGGGGGCCTTCATCCGCACGGTCCGGGTGTTGAGCAAAAGTTTTGCCCCTTTCCGGATTTAAGTTGTACCTTTAGCTCGGAAATTCAACCTGAATTACATTGACAATAGTAATGTTGGGCACCGTTCTGCTGGTGGGATCAGCAATCTTCTCTTATCTGCTGAATCTCAACCTCTTTCGCCACGCGCGCAAACGCGCAGAGGCAGACACCGGCGGTCCAAACGTGATTCGGTGGGCGAGTACTACCAAGCCTACGGTTGGCGGAATTTCCTTCTTCGTCACCTTTGTGCTGGCCGTGGTTGCGTTTTTCCTCGCCTACGGCATTCCCACGCGGGAAGCAGGAAGCAATTTTCTCGCCTTGATCATCGTCACGACCCTGGGTTTTTTCATTGGACTTCAGGACGATACCTACAACACGCGGCCTTTGCTCAAGTTTCTCGGGCAGGTTACCTGCGCGGTGATCATGATCATGTACGATCTGCACATCTCGGTGTTTGACATTCCCGCGCTCAACTATTTCTTTACGGTTTTTTGGGTGGTCGGGATCATGAACAGCGTGAATCTGCTGGACAACATGGATGCAGTTACGGGCACGGTCTCGTTGATCATCGTGGTGGTGACGATCATGCGCCTGATGGTATTTCCCAGTGATGTGGGGGACAATGCTTTCCTGTTCGTGCTCGTGGCTTGCGCCGGAGCGTTCATCGGGTTTTTGATCCACAACTGGCACCCGTCCCGGATCTACATGGGCGATACCGGAAGCCAATTTTTAGGCGCTTTTCTTGCCTTTATCGGCATCCACTTTTTTTGGAATTTTGACTGGGGCATCAACGGCAGTTCGCAGCCTTGGATTACCCGGATGATCGTTCCGGTAATGGTATTTATCGTGCCGATCATGGACACGACCTTCGTCACAGTTGGGCGACTCATGCGGGGGCAGTCACCGTTTGTCGGAGGGAAAGATCACCTGACCCACAACATGAGCTACCTGGGAGTGCCCCAGCACTTGGTTCCGGTGGCTTTGGGGCTGGTATCCCTGACTTCGGGGGCGCTGGCGATCTTTGGGCTGCGCTATTTCCTCCAGACTTCGGCCTTGAATACGTTTGCTTTTGTGGGCTATTTGGGCATTTTGGCCCTGATATTTTTCTTCATCTACAAGCGGGGCGAACGGATCGGCGTGGCCAAGCAGCGCTTTTCCAAGACTTTTCAGCGGGCTTATTTGGAACGGCAAAACGGCCCGGTGCAAGCCCAGGAAAAGCAGCATTCTTAAATGCACATTCTCTACCTGCATCAGTACTTTTGTCCTCCCGGTGGCAGTGGCAACAACCGTTCGCTGGAATTGGCACGCCGCTGGGTAGAAGCCGGGCACCAAGTTACTTTTCTCACTTCTCCGGCGTACTTTCCAGAAACGATGCGGCGTTCTTCGGGGCAATGGAAAATCGAGTTGGAGGGCATCCCAATCCACGTATTGAATGTCGACTACCGGCATTTGATGCCTTTCCGGCAGCGTTTACGGGCGTTTTTGCAATTTTACCGGGCCGGGCTGCGCTACCGCGATCGGTTGCCACGTCCGGATCTGATTTACGCTTCATCGACGCCACTGACGGTCGGAGAGTTGGGGCGCAAGTACGCCCGCCACTGGCGGATCCCCTTTGTGTATGAGTGCGTGGACGTGTGGCCGGACGTGCCCATCGGGATGGGGTACGTGCGCAATCCGCTGCTGATCGGGTGGCTGAACCGCCGCACCAACCGGATTTACCGGGAAGCGGCGGAAGTCGTCACGCTCTCTGAGGGGATGGCGGAGCAAATATTGTCCCACGGGGTTCCCGCCGAAAAAGTCCACGTGGTCCACAACGGTTGTGATCCCCGGGCTTTCCCTTACATCGACCGCGGCCCGAAAGCGGAGGTGCAGGTCATCTACGCGGGCACGGTTGGCGTCGCCAATGGTGCGGATGCGATTGTTCGGGCGGCCCGAATGATTTGGGAGCAAGGCCGGCGCGACATCCGCTTTGTGGTGCTCGGCCAGGGCAACGACCGGGAGCGGGTCCAAGCCCTGGCCGAACGGACCCACGTCCCCAATTTGCGCTTTCTCGACCGGGTGCCCAAGGAGGAGGTTGCTGCCCTACTGGCCGCTTCCGACATCGGGTTGATCACCTTCGCGCCGTTCCCGGTTTTGGAGGCGAACAGCGCAAATAAGTTTTACGATTACTTGGCTTCTGGGCTGCCGGTGGTGACCAATTATCGGGGCTGGCAAGCGGGCTACCTGGAGGCTTGGGCGTGCGGCCGCCCCGCCCCAATGGGGGATGAAGCGCAGTTGGTGGCCAACATTTTAGAGTTGGCGGACGATCCGCAGCTGCGGCGGCGGATGGGCCGAAAGGGCCGGGAACTGGTCCTGGCGCGATTTGACCGGAGGGTGCTGGCAGACCGGTTGCTGGACCTGTTTGAAGGGGTACGGGTGCGGGGGTAAAAGGGCTGCATGCGCGCATTTTCCGGCGAATATTTCTTACTGGTTACGGCAAGGGGCAACTGGGAGCTTCGATGGGCGAGAGTAGGTGCGGATAGGGACAAAAAAAGAGCCTGTCCTTGAGAAGAACAGGCCAACCAACTAACTAAACTAACAAACCAACTAAACTTTGTAAATGCTTCAATACAAAGATGCAGATTTCAGCAATGAAGCAAAATACAAAAGGGGTGAATATCTTACATCAAGCTCCGGTTTTCTGCATTTCCGCGTTGCAATGGCACCTTTCGGGGAAAACCTTGCTGGTATAATTCAGGGATTTTATCTAATATAGCCATGTTAGTGTAGCGTATGCCAATCTTGTAGTCAAATACACCAGCCGCGTTTTCCTTATGGATCCACTCTATAAAATCATTAAGCAACTTTCGGAAGAAGAATTTGGTGGTATTTACCAAAATCTTACATCAAACAAAGCGGAAAAAAGCGCTTTGTTTTTGAAGACGATCCGGGAAAGCGACAATCCAGTTGAGGATTTTCTCGAAAAACAAGACATTTCGGCCTCGGCCTTTTATGTCCTCAAATCCCGCCTGAATCAAAAGGTGGAGAGCTTTTTGCTGAACCGCTTGGGCGACCCCAACATGGAGGCCATTCACAAGGTCTTCAAGGTGTACGACCTGATCTTCAACAGTCCCCGTGAAATCGCAATTACGACGCTGAAGAAGTTGGAGAAGACCATGCTGGAAATGGACAATCCGCTGGTCTTAATGGTGGTGTACCGCGGCCTGAAGATGATGTACAATGCCGATGACAGCAACCGCGTCAGCTACGGCAAAGAGTACGACCAGGCAGTTGCTTTTTACCTGACGACCGAAAAAGCCATCGATGCGGTCATGGCCTTTTTCCGCGCCTACGACAAATACTATCTGGGGCGGAAGAAGTCGGACTTCAATGAGATGGTGAAGATCATCGAGAAGGTCAATAACCTGAACAATCTGTACGATTCGCAGCGTATTTTTGTCTGTAAATCAATCATCCACCTTTTCGCCCGCCAATTCCTGCACCTTCCGGAGCGCGTTTTGGAGATCATGGAGGACCAGGATGAGTCTTTCGAGCGGTGTTTTACCATTCTGGAAAAAGGCACCGAGGATATTTTGTTCAAAAACATCAACTTGATCTTTGACTTTTTGCGCTTTGGGTACTACCACAACCAAGGGGCGGAAATCCAGGAAAAGATTTACTTCGAACTGCTCGATTATAAAATCGAAGAACTGCTCACCGAGTTCAATTTCGGTATGGAGTGTTCGCAAATCTTGTTTTTCAAGCTCGAGCGCCACCGCAAGGAAGGCACCATGAATGAGCTGATGGCGGATTACGATGAGTACATCAGCAAAATCGAAGTTGAGGCAGAGGCGCGGATGGTTACTTACGTCAACTACACGCTTTTCCAGGCTTATGTGGCCTACTACGCGAAAAACTACGACAATGCATCGCGGATTTTGTACCGCTTGCGCAACAAGGTCAACCTCCGAAAATTTCCGCACATGGATGCCGAGGTTAAAGGTTTCCTGGCCTTTACTTACGTGCTGCAGGACGAAGTAGACTTGGCCAACCAGTTGATTTTGAGTTTGCAACGCCAGTTCAAGAAGCCGCATTTTGCGGATTACGACCAAACAAAAGCGTTCCTCAAGATCCTGACCAATCGCTTGAGCGGCAAGACCTCGAAGCGGGTGCAGCAGGTCAAAAAGTACCTCGAAGAGTTCAATGAGAAAAATACGGGTATGACTGCTTTGCTGCCGTGTTTGGACATGAATTTCTCGCTGTTCGGCAAGGGGGCGAACTGATTTTCGGTTTTTTTTATTGGTTTCATTCTTCGCCGTAGTGGTTCGGTGCAATGCGCGATTTGGCTCTGATCGCAGCGGTCGGCCATGGCCTTGGCGGCTCCGATCATAATAATTGGTTTTGGGCTTTAGTATGGATTGAGTAAGGCTTGAAGTATGGGCCTACGCCTATGGTGATCCTCCGCGGCTACGGGAAGAGGTCATTTTGGGGATTTGATTTTTCGCCGTGGCGGTCCGCTGGAATGCGCGGGTATTTTGATCGGGCTGCCCAAACAAAAAAGGGCCGATAGGCCCTTTAATTATTTTGAAGTTACAAGCGGTCAAATGGTGATGGCTTGTAAGTACCGCGAATTGAGCGGTTTGTTGAGATATTTCTTGACGAATCGATTCGAAGCGGCCCGGTCAATGTCCCGGGGCGAAATCGAAGAGGAAAGCATGATGATTTTGCACTTCTCCAAGATCGGATCCCTCAGCTTTTCAAATTCTTCGAGGAATTGAAACCCATCCATAATCGGCATGTTGATGTCCAGAAAGATCAAATCGGGCAACTCATCGGAGTTTTCTGCGTGCTTGGCAAGGTACTCAAGCGCACTCTGACCCGTTTGAAAGACCTGAATCCGATCAGCAAAGTTGTTGGACTCGATGATTTTCTGATTGATGATGTTGTCAATCGGGTCCTCATCGACTAGCATTACGAAGTTAAGTGACATTTGCGCTGACAGGTTTAATGAAGCATTTAAGTAATAAGTCTTGCTCTAGATAGTGCCTAAATATACGACCGCTCCGATATATATACCAACTATTTTGATCCAAAATGGAAAAATAATTGCAAACTGTTCGGGAATCCTTACATCTGGTTGCTAAATCTCCCGCTTTTTTGTCGATTTTTCGCCGATATTACTGTCCGATTTGGTGGTTAGATGTAAAGAATTTTGGGGGAATCGTCGAAAGAAATCACTCCAAAACTTCGACAAGCCCCGTTTTTGTAAAAATTGCGTTTCGCCAGTTCATTTCCCTTTCCAGTCCGGCGGGCGCTTCTCCACGAATGCGTTCATGCCTTCCTTTTGGTCTTCGGTGGCGAACAGTAAGTAGAAATTTTTGCGTTCGAACAGGAGGCCATCGTCCAGCGAAGTGTCAAATGCCTTGAGGACGGCTTCCTTTGCCATTTGCGCGGCCAGGGGCGACATGGCGGCGACTGTCTTTGCCAGATCCAGGGCCTCATCCAGATACAGCTCCGGTGGCACGACCTTGTTGATCAATCCGGCGGCGTGGGCCTCTTGCGCACTGATGAAGCGTCCAGTGAGAACCATTTCCATCGCCAGCGCCTTGCCCACCGCGCGGGTGAGGCGCTGGGTCCCTCCGGCCCCCGGCATAACTCCAATCTTGATTTCCGGCTGCCCAAACTTAGCGGTTTCGCTGGCTACGATCATATCGCAGAGCATGGTCAGCTCGCAGCCACCCCCCAAAGCAAATCCGCTGACCGCCGCGATGACCGGCGTTTTGCAGCGCTTGATCGAATCCCACTTGCTGAACTGATCGATCTTATGCATGTCGATGGCGGTGCGCCCGGCCATTTCTTTGATGTCGGCCCCGGCGGCAAAGGCCCGCTGATTTCCGGTGATGACGATGCAGCGCACCTCGGGATGGTCGTCGAGTTCCTTGAACGCGTGTACCAGCTCCTCCATGAGGCCCAGATTGAGGGCGTTCAGCTCTTTGGGCCGGTTCAGGCGGATTAAACTGACGTAGGGGCGAAGGTCGTGCTCGACGATGATAAATTGATAGTCCATGCGGTGAAATTGTTTCCGTTTGGCGCAAGATAAGGAAAATCGATGGCGGGGAAAATGGCATTTTACCCCCAGATTGGAAGCAATTTTGTCCCGGGAAGCGTGGCGCTGCTGGGTTCCCGGTAGATTCGTGGTGGCCGGAGGCAGAACGGCTGTCGCCGTGCGTCGGCGACCTCCGCTTGGTTGTCGGACGTATCTCCGGGAGGTACAATAATCAGCCGGCTCCCTGCGTTTTTGCACTAACTTGTTGCCATCTCCCGGCGCTCCACCTTGCAATGAAAAAACGCTTGCCCTACTTCCTCGCAGGAATCGGCGCGGTACTGCTGACCGCAACGGCCCTGTTTGCCCAGCCCCTGCAGACCTACGGGAGCGTGACCTTGCCCCGCAACACGCTGTACGAAATGGATTCCAGCCTCTGGGCAAACAGTTACCCCCACTTCCGGCGATCACGCCTGCTGAACTACCACTACCTCGTGGACTACATGTACTCGGGTGCGGATGACTTGCTGCCCGTCGGTGGGAATCGCCCGCGCTACAATACCTACCGCCTGCGGGTCGACACGACCGGAAAGGTGAGCCACGTATGCCACAACCTCTTGTGGGTGCCGGAAATGGACAAGCTGATTCGGGAATGCATCGGTATGCTCAAATTCGAATCGGCTACGCACGAAGGCAAGCCGATTCCGAGCTGGACGACCTTGCCGGTAAAGATCGAGGGGCTCCTCCCTCAGAGATAAAATGATCCCCACTTGCCCCACGGCGCATGACCCAAAACCTGAACCCAAAACCAATGATGAATTCTTCTTCCTTCTCCCGGCGCTTGTGTTTAGCCCTCGCCGTGATCGCCGGCTTCGTGCTGCTATTGCCCGCGGCCGGCTTTGCGCAAAACATTCGGGGGGAGTTGCTCCCGGATTGCAATGAACTCGAATCGGCGGACCCGCCCTTCGACGATTACTACGATTACATGGACCTGGCTACAATGCCCGAGCTTACAGAGGATTCCACCAATATGACTTGCCTGCAGCGGGAAAGCTCCAAAATCATGCGGCGGTTTCAAGGCGAACTAGAAGGCAAATCCATTTTCCGCATTAAAGTGGACACGACGGGAAGGGTGATTGCGGCTTGTCACCTGCGTTTGGTCCATCCGGATGTTCTCAATCCACTCGCCCCCTGCATCATGGGCCTGCGGTTCAAGCCTGCGACCATGGACGGGCAGAAAGTCACAGCCTGGGCAATATTGCCCCTGGACTTCAAGCTCAAATGAGGCGTGGGCCAAACCGGCTCAAAAATCACTTTTCAAAATCGACGAACAACTTCGCTTCGAAGTGTTCTTCCTCCGAGAGCAATTGCAGTCCCACCTTGCGGAAGCGGGTGATCAGGGCTTCGTTTTCGCGGAGGTCCCGGGCGGATGAACCATCCAAGAAGCCGGGCAGTGCCGGAAAGATTTTGGGCATATTGACGTAGAGGTAATAGTTCGACTGCGGCTCAAAATTCCGGTAAAATCGGCGGTACTCGCTGTCCATCGGGAGATTGGCGAGATTGCCGTTGGCGACGTCGATCATGCGGTGCAGCGCCGTGGTATCATTGGAAAAGATCACAAACTCGTCCAGCACCGCGTATTTCGGCTTGTCAAACTGTGTGAACAGCTTGCCGAGGAAGAGCTTAAAGAAGCCCTTCAGCTTGAGGTAGTTGATCGTTTTGCCCTTGTACTCGTACTCTTCAAAGCGCACGGGCGAGCGGTTTTTCAGCTTTTTCTCGATCGCATTGAGGTCGTGTTCGGCATTTTCCTTGTCGGGCGAATGGAATACGGCTACGTAGGCCTGCTTGCGCCCCGATTCATCTAGCGGGACCATCGCCATGCTGATTTCCTGCCCGATCCAGTCAAAATAATCGACATCCTTGCCCTTCTTCCGCTTGCGCTCAATCCGCTTGTCGCGGCGGCGCACCCCCAGCAAGCCCGCAATTTGATTCTGGGTCTTTTCGTATTCCTGAAAGCCTTCGTCCTCCTCCATCAACTCCGAAATCTGCCGGTAAAAGTAGTCAAAATCGTGGAAGTTCAGCGTCAACAGGAAGGAAGTGTAGCGGGGTAAAATCTGGTGACTGCGAATTTCGCTGCGCTCAATGGTTTTCATGACCGTCATCAGTGAAGGCACCGAATCGTCAATCGTCAGGTTTCCGGAAAAGTCAGCGTGATCGCCCCCCATTTTGAGATCGAATCCGGCGTATTCCAGACTGTTGGACAGGCCAGTGACCGTTTCGGTCACGTCGTCCATGTAGACACCCATCATTTCATCAAGCTGGTCAAAATTGACGTGGACCTTGCCCACACTTTCGTCATTTTCCAGTTTAAAGGCTTTTTTGCGCATGGACTGGAAATTGTTGTTGCGGGTGTAAAACGGCTTCTCTGATTCTTTGAAGGATTTGAGCAGCAGGGAATTGGAGTACGAAGCGACCAAAATATTGTCCTGGAATCCGAGCAGTACCTCGTCGCTTCCCTCACCGATCCCGTAAATGGTATTTCCCGCCAGTTCTTTCTTGGTCATGGTCAGTCCCGCCGCGTTCATGATGCCTTTGAAGACGTCCATGAAGAAGGAAACTTTGGCGCCCTTTTTGAGATCGATTAGGTAGAGAAAATCGTAGTCGTCCGCCTTGTACATCTGCCCGACGATGAGCAGCTTTTTCCCGGACAGCAGTTTGAAGATCCGCTCGTTGTCCATGATGAGGGTGTCGAGGTAGTTGGCGTCGCCCTCAATGTCGGCCATCAGTTCGTTCTTCTTGAGGTGTTTCCAGATCGGTGTCTTGCTGAAAGCCTTCCAGTTTTCGATGGGATCATCCGCTTCGATGATGTAGCAGGCGTCCTGCGGCACAAAATCGTAGATGTCTCGCTCCGGCATGGGCCAGAACCAGTAGGTGAGCAACGCGGCCGTCCCCAGGAGCAGGAGCAGCAGAAGGCTGCGGATGAAGCGCCGAAAGAATCTGCCTTTCCGTTTCGGCTTGGGGGAGGAGGGAGTAGCCTTGGCCATGGGTCAGGAGTTTGCAATCGATTCGGATGGAGTAACGCTGGCAAGTCGCTTGCCGTTTTTGAGGTTGAAGATGCGGGAGCGCATCAGGCCCCACTTGTTCAAGCGATAGGTAAATGAAACCCGCAACACGCCGAGTCCGTACTTGACGCTGCGCCGAAAATTGATCGAAGAGGCTTCTTTGAAGTACTTCGTGGGACAGGTGACTTCCCCGATGATGAAGCCAGCGTAGGTGATCTGCCCGAGCATCTCATTGTCAAACACAAAGTCATCCGAGTTTTCTTCCAGGGGAAGGGACTCGAGGATCTCTCGGGAAAATGCCCGGTAGCCCGTGTGGTACTCGGCGAGTTTTTGCCCCATGAGCAGATTCTGGGTAAAGGTCAGAAAGCGGTTGGCGACGTATTTGTAGAACGGCATGCCGCCCCGCAAGGCGCCTTTGCCGAGGATGCGCGATCCCAGCATGACCGGGAACAGCCCGTGGGCAATCGGAAAGACCATGGCCTCGATCAGGCGCGGCGTATACTGGTAGTCGGGATGAAGCATGACGATGATGTCTGCCCCGGCTCGAATAGCTTCGGTGTAGCAAGTTTTTTGATTGCCGCCGTAGCCCTTGTTTTGGTCGTGGACAATCACCCGATTGACCCCCAACTTGCGCGCTTTTTCTGCTGTATTGTCTTTGCTGCGGTCGTCCACCAGGATGACTTCGTCGACGATGCCGAACGGGATTTCTTCGTAAGTCTTTTGCAGGGTTTGCTCCGCGTTGTAAGCGGGCATCACTACGACAACTTTTTTACCGTCTACCACAGGATAAAGATTTTTCCGCAATTTAATTCGGTCGGCACGGCAAAACAAGCAGCGTGGAAAACAATACGCCCCACCCGCGGGATTCAGGGCGGCGGGGCGGCGATGCTGGCTTCGATGGCGGGAATTCCCCGTTCGGTGCAGGCCGCGATCAGAGGCCCGGGATAGCCGTGCCAAAACCACACCGCGCGGGGCTGAATTGCGGCCACGTAGGCCAGGATATCGGTGGCGTCGGCGTGGTCGGAGAGGTCCAGGGCGTCATCGAGGTAAGGGCGATCCGCACTCGCGGTCCAGCCCGTGGCGAATACCTTGTAGTGCTGAAAGTCCCGGTCGTACCCGGTCAAGACCCGCGGCGGGACGAGGTAGGCGTAGGGATGGGGCAGGCGCTTGGCGATCACCCGTCGAAATGCCTCCCCCGATCCCGGATCCATTCCGTGGGCCCGGTAGATCTTGTGAAACTTCATCATTTCGTGGTGCAGGAAGACGGTCCGTTCCGGGGCCAGTGCTTCCAGCAGGTGGTGCAGGTGCTGGGCTTTGCCCAGGGGATAAGCGCCGATCAGCAGCGGGCGGGGGCCCGCCTTTTCCAATACCCGCTGGAGTTCGGCCCGCGGTGCTCCGTGGTGGGGTTTCTCTCCGAAGGTGCTCTCGCAGATCAGCAAGTCCACGCCGTTCGGCCCGTAGGCAAAGGGTTCACACGTGGGATTGGGGCGCAGGGAGAAATCACCGGTGTAGAGGACCTTTTGGTGGCGGTAGGTGAGCAAGATCTGAGCGCTGCCCAGGATGTGTCCGGCAGAAAAAAATTTGACCGTGACCTCGCCTACGGAAAACTCAGTTCCGAAAGGGCGGGCGTAGGCGGTGCGGGCCGCGTGTTTGCCGTAGCGGGAGCGCGCCAGGGCCAGCGTAGCCGGGGTACACCAGACTTCCCCCATGCTGCGGGGGTAATGGTCGCCGTGGGCGTGAGAAATCACCCCGCGGCGCGCCGGCCGGTGTGGATCCAGGAAGAAGTCGCCCGCATCGCAGTAAAATCCATTTTCGGTGAGGCGGATCCAGTCAGGAGTCGGCATTTTGGGTCGCAATTGCTTGGAAAAAACGCTCCGCCGCCCGGACCTGCGGGATCACCGGATGCTGACCATCGTTGTAGATCACGAAGTCGGACCGCTGCACTTTGCGCAGATCGGACCACTGGTTGTCCATACGGGCCAATACCTGGGCGGGATCGGATTTGTCCCGCGCGGTGACTCGGGCCAGGCGCACTTGTTTGGGCGCGTACACGGCGAGGGTTGCCCCGAGCTCCCGGTCGCTGCCTGCCTCAAAAAGGATGGCGGCTTCCTTGAGGAGGAAGGGTTTGGCGTAGCCGCTTTCCCGCAACTGTATCCGCCATCGCGCAAAGTCCCGCAAGGTCGCCGGATGCACCAGGGCATTGAGCTGGGCGAGTTTGGCGCGGTCGGAAAACACGGTTTGCGCCAGTTTTGCGCGGTTCAGACTACCATCCGGGCGGAAAATGTCCGCCCCAAACAAAGATTTCACTTCCCGGATCACGGTGGCGTCCTCGCGGTACATGGCTTTGGCGCGGTCATCGGCGGAGTAGACCCGATAGCCCAGGGTTTCAAAGATGCGGGCTACCGTGCTTTTGCCGCTGCCGATGCCACCGGTCAGTCCGACTTCCAAAACTTGATTGCTCATTCTTTTTCGATCACCGTGTAGCGAACCAGACGGGGCGCAATTGCGCGGATGCGGACCGAGGCAGGAGCGGCACTGAGCTGGGGAATCAGGTAGTCGCTGCGGGCATCGATCAGTTCGTAGTCGGCATCGATGCGAAAAGCACTTGCGTCGATGCGGTCGTAATCGTCCATGGGCAGGAGAAATTGCACCCGTACCGAATCGTTTTCCAGGCGCAGCGATTTGTTGCGTGGCAGGTTGATCCGCCGAATGGGTACGGAAATCGTCCGCTCGGTGTACGGAAGCGGCGATACGCGTACGGGAACAATTTTCGGAAGGACCTGGAAGGGGTGGAGGGTATCGAGGGGGATAAACAGTTCTTGTTCATCCCGGATCTGGTCACTTACGTAGTGGGTGGTTTTCCAGGAGGTGATGCGCGCGAGGCTGTCCGCCGGCCCAATGACCAGCACGGAATCACGGTCGGCCCGCGGCTCGTCGCGCAGGCGGTAGGAAGTAGGCAGGTTGAGCACAAGGTCCAATTCAATGGGGACGCGCTTGTTCGTTTTGCGAAGAAAATCTAGGAATATGGTGTCTGGCTCGACGCCGACCGGGGTGATGCCACTTTTCAGCACTTGGTCGACGCTGGACAGGTTTTCACGAGCAACGAACTGTCGTTCCTGACGCCATTCTTTGAAATCGACGTAGACGGTGTCTTCCGGTTCCCAGTGTTGGTAGAGCAAATCGATGCCCACGCCCCTGGTGTAGACTTCCATTTCGGGGGGGAACTCATTGAGCAGTTGCAGGCTATCGGGAAAATTGGTGAGCTTCAGCGGCACCCGGAACGTCGTGGAATAGTTCTGGGTGTTCATCGTGACCAAAAACCAAAGCGTGACGGCCAGCAAAAAGGATATGCCAGCCGTCACCCATTCGTTTTTTTCTGGCTTCTTCTTAGGCAGTAACCAAGCCAGCAATCTTTCCGCAAGCGAGTTCAGCACGGGCCATGGTCTTACTTGGTGGTCGTAGCGTCAGGCGCCGCTTTGAGCGCCGCTTTGTCCATCTTGAGTTTGACCCCATTGTCAACTTCAACCAAGGCGGTGCCGGTTTCATCGACGGATACGATCCGGCCGTAAATTCCGCCAATCGTGGTCACACGGTCGCCCTTCATCAGGCCATCGCGAAACTTGGCTTCTTGCTTCTGCTTGCGTTGCTGGGGACGGATCATGAAGAAATAGAACACCACGATGATGCTCCCGACCATCAGCAGGAATTGCCAGCCGCCGCCCGCAGGGGGGGCGGGTGCGTCGGCCTGTAAGAGAAGGTTGTCTAGCAACATAGCTATCGTTTATCGGCGCAAATTATTCGGAGACAACCTCACCGGTGAAGTTCAGAATTTTGTTGGCCGGCTCCATGTTCGCCGTTAAGGTGATCGACTTTCGCTGGGCTCCGCTTTTCCCTTTGGAGTCAAACTCAATTGTGACGTAACCTTCTTCTCCGGGAGGAATGGGATCTCGCGTCCAGTCCGGAGTCGTGCAACCGCAGGAAGGCTTCACATTGCTCACTTTGAGCGGATTAGCACCTGTGTTGCGGAACTTAAAGACGTGGCTTACCTTTTCACCTTCGGGAATCTCGCCGAAGTTGTGGCTATCTTCCATGAACTCCACGGTCGTGACCGGAAGGTTTTCCTCGGGAGTAGCTACGGTCGTACCTTCGCCAGTATTGGCAGGATTGGTGTTGGCTGTGGTGGCGCCTTCGTTTACGGTGTTTTCGGTATTGTTGGCCGCTTCGCCGCCTTCACCTTCGCCGGCCTTTTGTTCGCACGCCATCAGCCCGACGAAGAGCATTGCAGCAATTGCTAAAATTCCGATTTTTTTCATGTTGAGAAAGTAATTGTTAATGAGATACCAATCGAATTAAACATGGCAAAGATAATACACTCAGTATTAAAATAAAATGTTTTACCTAAATATTTAGTTTATTGTAAATAGTGCAAATATCCCACCTTAAAACCGCTAGGAGACGGTTTCCGATTTTCGATTTGTCGGTTTCTGATTTCCCAATGACCGATTTGGCAATTTCCAATGCAGGGTAAATGGCTGAAAAGGTCGCGGCGGACCAATCGGAAACGGAAAAACATGTCCTTGGGTAGTGAGCGCAGCGTCCGCAATGCTACGCCGAACGCCTAGCGCCCGGGGTCCGGACGCTCGTCGTTCTCGTTGGGACCGTTGTTGTCGCGGCGAATGCGGGGGCGCTTGCGTCGAGCTTCTGGCGGCTGTGGCCGTCCCCGACCTTTGGGCAGCGTTTCTTCGATCAAACCACGGCCTCGCTTCTGGATCTTCTCGTCCTTTTTAAACTGCAGGTACAAACTATCCAGAATTCCGTTGATAAACTTGCTGCTTTTAGGCGTAGAGAATTTCTTAGCGATTTCCAGGTATTCATTGATCGAAACCTTGATCGGAATCTCTTCAAAGTTGAGCATTTCGCAGATTCCCATTTGCATCAAAATACGGTCGACCAAGGCGATGCGCTCTAGTTCCCAGTTTTCCGCTTTGGTCTGAATGAGGCGGTCAAATTCATCCCGGTTCTCAATCGTATCGTGGAACAGGTTGATCAAAAGCCTCGAATCTCCTTTGTCGCCTTTTCTTCTTTCGTGGTCTCGGATCTGGTCGGCAAAGTCTCGCAGATTGATGTCAAAGGTTTCTCCAGGAGCATCTCCGGTAGAGTACCAGGCGTAGATGGCCTGCATTACCTTGATGCGTATTTGTCGTCGGGAAATCATGCGTAGTTTTTCTCGCGGTTTTCAATGAACGAAGGTAGCTGATCGGGATTACAATAACAATTTAAATGTAATGGCTCAGCTTTGCCATTTGTTTGATGCGCTGCTCGGCCAAAATGATCGACGCTTCCGAGCTGGTCAGGTTATGTTCTTCGGCATAGTCGAAACAACGCAGGGTAGTATCATAAATCTTGTCTGCCCGGGCCAGGGCCCGCTCCCGGTTGTAGCCCTCCAATTCGGTGTAGACATTGCAGAGACCACCCGCATTGATCAGGAAGTCCGGTGCCCAGATGATGCCCCGGTCTTTCAGGCGATTGGCGTCCACGACCTCGTCCGCCAATTGATTGTTGGCCCCGCCGGCGATCACCGAAACGTTCAGTTGCGGAATGGTCGTTTCATTCAGGGTGGCGCCCAGGGCACACGGAGCAAAGACATCCGCGTCGTAGCGGTAGACGTCTTCCTCGGCGATGAAGGTCGCGCCGAATTCGGCCACGACCCGTTTGATTTTGTCCTGGAAAATGTCGAAGACAAAAATCTCGGCATTTTCTTTCTTGAGCAGCTCACACAGATAATAGCCGACATTGCCTACTCCCTGGACCACGACGCGCTTGCCGCTCAGGCTGTCGGAACCAGTCAGCTTTTTCATCGAGGCTTTCATGCCCAGATAGGTGCCGTAAGCCGTCACTGGGGAGGGATCACCGCTGCCACCCATCGTCACCGGGATACCGGTCACGTGGTCGGTAGACATTTTAATGTACTCCATATCCTGCGTGGTGGTGCCCACGTCTTCGGCGGTGATGTATTTGCCGTCGAGGTTTTCCACAAACATCCCAAAGCGCCGCATGAACGCTTCGGTTTTGATCCCGCTGCGAGAATTGCCAATGATGACCGCTTTGCCGCCGCCAAGGTTGAGTCCGGAGATGGCCGCCTTGAACGTCATGCCCCGCGAGAGGCGCAATACGTCATGCAACGCATGCAGGTCAGAGGCATAGGTCCACATGCGTGTCCCCCCAAGGGCGGGGCCCAGTGTGGTGTTGTGGATGGCAATGATCGCCTTGAGGCCCGTATCATTGTCGCTGCAAAACAGGACTTGTTCGTGGCCAAGCGAGGACAACGGGCCAAAAACTTTTTGTTCCGTCATCTCTGAAACCTGGAGATTATTCACTTCCAACATGTTCTATATTTCCGTGTTAAGCGAGCTTACGCTCATGTTTGCGAAGCAAATTTATACAAGTTTTCCGGAAATCGTAAACCCCAACCGGGACCTTGAGCCGATTCCCGGTAGCGATTTTTGTCAAACTGACAAGAATGGGCCAAAAACCTGGATTCTGCGGTGGATAAGTTGTTGCGGATCGAGATGCGCTTGGTCAACTCCGCAAGGTAATGTGGGGCAGGATTCGCACGGATTCGCTTTGCGTCTCCGGCTGGCTTGGGGCTGGAGGAGGGGAGAGGCTGGACATTTTGACCGGGGTGATAGCGCGTCTCGGGCCACCCCGATCAAAATGATGAGTGAACCCACTGTCGCTGGACGATTGAATGTTCATTTGGGGTGCTTTCGGCACTACTCAGTCGCCGTGGATCGGATTGTGGCGGTGCTTACGGTCAGACGGGCCACAATTCCGGTAGCAAACAGCTCGTCGAGGTAGCGGTCTACGTGATCGTTGTATGCGACCAGGCAGTTGGATTCGTCAGCGTGCATGATGCTTTTGCAAGTTCCATCGCTCAGGACTGCATCGTCGTGGTCCCGGTTCAGGAAGCAGTGGCCCAGCTCGTGGAACAGCAAGACGGCGCGTTCCTGGTTGCTGGCCCCGCTCCAATATTGTTCGTCGAGCGCAATATGATTGCCCCGCGCCGGGTCGTATTCGCAGTAGCCGATGGTGCTTCCCCCAATGCGCCGAAACTCAAAAGTAATTCCCCCCAGATCATCCGGCACCGTGAGGTTGCGGGCCCGTCCCGCATCAATAAAGGTATTGATGAATCCCGCAATCGCGGTAACTTCCGTGATTTGTTGTTCATCTTCAACCGCGGTCGGATCGTCGTCGCTGCGGTTGCAGGAAAGCAGAAATAGGCTTGTCATCAGGATACTGGCGAAGGCAATCGTTTTCATAGTTTCTCATTTGTAATTTAAGGCCATGCGCAACCGTGGTTTTGCGTCGGCATCATCCTTATTACAGCGCAGGGGCAAATTCCCCCCGTGGAGAAAATAGCCATTCAGACCGCTTTTCTTTCGTGTGGCAAGTGCGCGCCGGCATTTCAATATGTAACCTTTTACAATCCGCCCAAATCCACCTATCTTTGCACGGTTTTGATGTAAAAGATTGAATGCAAAACGCCATGAGCCAAATCACCATCACGCTTCCGGACGGAAGTGAGCGCCATTACGCAAGCGGAATTACTGCTTTCGAAGTGGCCAATGACATCAGTGCGGGATTGGCCCGCAAGACGGTCGCCGCAGTCGTCAACGGAGATCTCGTTGAAGTGACGCGTCCGATCACAACCGATGCGACGGTGAAGCTGGCGACTTGGGACGATTCTGAGGGCAAATATGCTTTTTGGCACTCCTCGGCCCACATCATGGCGGAAGCTCTGGAGGCGCTCTACCCTGGGGTGAAGCTTGCCTACGGACCGCCGGTCAAAGACGGGTTTTACTACGATGTTGATTTTGGAGAACACCATTTCGGGGAGGGCGAATTTGCCAAGGTAGAAAAGAAATTTCTCGAACTCGCCCGGGGAGGGGAGACCTTTGAGCGGGAAGTGGTCACAAAACAATCGGCCCTTGAATATTACAAGTCTAAGGGCAACCATTATAAGGTAGAACTCATCGAGCGCTTCGATGAACAGGAGATCATTACCCTCTACCATTCGGGAGGCTTTACTGATCTGTGTCGCGGCGGACACGTGCCGAATTCAAAATTGATCAAGGCATTTAAGATAATGAAGGTGGCGGGAGCCTTCTTTATGGGCGATGAATCGCGCGGGCAGTTGACGCGGGTCTACGGGACGTCATTTCCCAAGGCCAAGTTGCTCAACGAGTACCTGGAAAAACTGGAACTCGCCAAGAAGCGCGACCACCGCAAGCTGGGCCGCGAGATGGAACTGTTTACCTTCAGCGAAAAAGTTGGGTTGGGGCTGCCCCTTTGGCTGCCCAATGGTGCAAAACTGCGGGGGCGCCTGGAGGATTTCCTCAAAGAAAAACAATTGGAAGCCGGCTACGAGCCGGTGATCACGCCCCATATCGGCAAGAAAGACTTGTACGAAACTTCCGGTCACTGGGCAAAATACGGCAGCGACTCCTTCCGTCCCATTGAGACGCCGCACGAAGGCGAGATGTACCTGCTCAAGCCGATGAACTGCCCGCACCACTGCGAAATTTATAAGAGTCGGCCGCGCTCTTACCGGGAACTGCCGTTGCGGTTCGCGGAATTTGGTACGGTTTACCGCTACGAGCAGCACGGTGAGCTGCACGGTCTTACGCGGGTGCGAGGCTTTACCCAGGATGATGCCCACCTGTTTTGCCGGCCGGATCAATTGAAAGATGAGTTCAAAAAGGTCATCGACTTGGTGCTTTATATCTTTTCGACCCTGGATTTCAAAGATTTTAAGGCGCAAGTGAGCTTGCGCACTCCGGGTGACGATAAGTATATCGGTTCGGATGCCGCCTGGGACCAAGCGGAAAACGCCATTCGGGAAGCGGCTGCGGAAAAAGGATTGAAGACAATCGAAGTGCAGGGCGAAGCGGCGTTTTACGGACCGAAGCTGGATTTCATGGTCATGGACGCGCTGGGTCGGGAATGGCAGTTGGGCACGATTCAAGTCGACTACAATTTGCCCGAACGCTTCAAGTTGGAGTACATCGGGGAAGACAACCAGCCCCACCGTCCGGTGATGATTCACCGGGCACCTTTTGGGTCGATGGAACGCTTCGTCGCGGTGCTTCTGGAGCATACTGGGGGAGAGCTTCCCATCTGGCTCATGACCGAGCAAGTGGCCATTCTTCCGATCAGTGACCGCTATAACAATTATGCGGAAAAAGTTTTTAATCAGCTGAAAAATTCCGATATTCGTGCCTTCGTTGACGACCGCAGCGAAAAGGTGGGTAGAAAGATCCGGGATGCCGAGGTGAAAAAGCTGCCTTACATGCTGATTGTCGGCGAAAAAGAAGCAGAAAACAACCTCGTTTCGGTCCGAAAGCACAAAGAAGGAGACAAAGGAGCGATGCAGTTGGCCGAGTTCGTTCGGATCGTGCAAAACGAGGTAAATGAGTCACTAAAGTTAAACTAAAACCGAAAGTAGGTATCGCAAAAAAAAGAAGAAGAGGCGGGCGCAGAAGAGGTTCGCGCCAGATAAATCGCCGAGAACACCGAATTAATCAGGAGATCAGAGCGCCGAGGGTGCGTGTGGTCGGGAGTGAGGATGAAAACGACAACGGAGTGCTTTCGCTCCGGGACGCGCTCGATTTAGCCGATGATAAAGGCGTAGATGTGGTGGAGATCAACCCCAAACCAGATCCCCCCATCGTACGCCTAATCGAGTATTCGAAGTTCAAATACGAAGAGGAAAAGCGCAAAAAGCGCCTCAAAGATGGGCAGGATACCGTGAAGATGAAAGAGATTCGGTTCGGTCCCAACACCGACGAGCACGATTTCAACTTCAAGCTGAAGCACGCGGAGAAGTTCCTCGACGAAGGGAATAAAGTGAAGGCTTTTGTATTCTTTAGAGGACGAAGCATCATTTATACCGACCGGGGCAAAAAACTCCTCTTGGAATTTGCCCAGGCATTGGAAGAGAGGGCCAAAGTGGAAATGCTGCCAAAACTTGAAGGCAAGCGCATGTACCTGATTCTCTCGCCCAAGAAAGGAAAGAAATAATTGAGTTTTTAAATACATTGTTATGCCAAAAGGAAAGACGAATCGCGCAGCAGCCAAGCGTTTCAAAGTCACGGCAACTGGCAAGCTCAAGCGTAAGCACGCTTACGCGAACCACATCTTGACCAAAAAGTCCAAGAAGCGGAAAGAGCGTCTCGCCAAGATGACTGTCGTGCACGAAGCGGATACTCCGCGAATGAAGAGACTTTTGAACCTTTAATCACCGGGGAAACGGAGTCATTGCAAGCACTCAATTGCTGTATTCAGTAAGAGACACTTCGCTACCCCTCAATCCACAATGTCATGCCACGTTCAGTAAACGCAGTCGCGTCAAGAACTAGAAGAAAAAAGATTCTCAAAATGGCCAAAGGCTATTTTGGGCGCAAGAAAAACGTGTGGACCGTCGCTAAGAACCAGGTCGAAAAAGGATGGACCTACGCTTATCGCGACCGCCGCAACAAAAAGCGGGAATTCCGCAAGCTTTGGATTCAACGGATCAATGCCGCCGCCCGCATCCATGGCACTTCTTACAGCCAGTTCATCGGCAAGGTAAACGCTACCGGAGTTCAGCTTAATCGCAAGGTCCTCGCTGATCTCGCCATGAACCATCCGGATGCCTTCAAGGCAGTGTTTGATTTCGTCATGTCGGCCCCGGCCAAGGCGCCGGAAACCGCAACTGCCTCTAAAGTGAAGAAGGTTTCGGCTCCGGCCCAGGTGGAAACTCCGGCTGAAGAGCCGGTTTCGGAAGCCCCAGCGGTAGAAGAAACCCCCGTTGAGGCACCTGCGGAAGACGCACCGGACACGCCGGTCGCCGATGCCAGTGCCGAAGAGGAGTAATCCACAAAACATAGAAAAGCACGACCCCGCCCACACAAATGCGCGGGGTTTTTTGCATCTTGGCGGTGCGATTCATCGGCTTTGGCACGGTATTGGTCGAAGTTCCGCTGTCCGCATACCTGGAATCAGGTTCATTTGCGATCTAAACCTCAAAACAGATATGAATAAATTCGCCTTCATCTTTATGGCCATGCTCACCCTGAGCTGGCTCAGTTGTGATACGCTTCAACAAATCCAGAAGACCGTCGAGGAAAGTGCCAGTGGCGGAACCCTCTCGGATACCGATATTGTGAGCGGGTTGAAGCAAGCCTTAGAAGTAGGGGCCGGCAACGCCGTGAAGACCCTCAACAAGACGGACGGATTTCTCAAAGATCCGCTGGTCAAAATTGCTTTCCCACCCGATGCCCAGCGGGCGGCTGACAAACTCCGCGATCTGGGGATGAGCAAGTTGGTGGACGATTTCGTCACCACGCTGAACCGGGGCGCAGAGAAAGCGGCCGGGCAGGCCACCCCGATTTTCGTCAATGCGGTCAAGGAGATGACCTTTCAGGATGCCCGCGGCATCCTCCAGGGCCCGGACAACGCCGCCACCGAATATTTCAAAGGCAAAACCAGCAATGCCCTGGCGGCGAAGTTCTCACCGATCATTAAGTTTACCCTCGATGATGTGAACGCCACCAAGTACTGGACCGACATCACCACGACCTACAACAAGATTCCTTTTGTGAACAAGGTCGAAACCGATCTCGTCAAGTACACTACCGGTAAGGCCCTGGACGGGCTCTTCCTCAAATTGGAAGGAGAGGAGAAGAAGATCCGGACCGACCCGGCGGCCCGCGTCACCGAATTGCTCCGCAAGGTTTTCGGCTCAGTCACGCGCTGATCCCAAGTCATGCCCCGCGATCAACCGCCCCAATTCCGGATCTTCCGGAATTGGGGCGGCCACATTGTGGACCTCACCGAAGAAACCTGCGGCCGCAATTTGATTTTAATGCTTTGCTCGCCGACAGATTGCTTTGGTTATTACCCATAATTGAAATAAATTCAATGCGAGAATTACCGGTTCATTCCAGACAGAAATCAACTACCGGAACCTTGAAGCAATAATTACACACCATGAGGAGAAATTTACGTTGGCTATTGCCGCTCTTGTTTGTCTGTTCGGCCGTTTGGGCGCAGGCGCAATCGACCTCGTTCGCGCGGCGGGCGGTGGAGATGGCGCCGACCCACGCAACCGAAAACACCAATCGCCTGGCTGCACCCAGTGCGGAACGGATCGCCGTTCCCATGCACGACATTACCGGGATGCAGGTTTGCGATGCACAAGTGCGGCTCGGAACCGCCACCGCGGGCAACCACCCGGCTGCTTTGACATCGGCCCTCTGTGGCCCGGATACCGTCCAGTATCCTCTGGGCAAAGCAACTGGCCTGAACATTTTGAATTATTCGGACTCGGTAGCGTTTGGGCAATACTACGATGCTCCTCAACCGATCACGGTGAGCGGGATGACCTTTTATTCCTGGGTCGACTCTGCCACCAATCAGCAAGTGACCCTGACCTGTCGCCTCTTCAATGCGGGGCTGGACTCCTTGCCCACGGGGGCTCCTTTGGCCACGGCCACGATCACCATTGACTCCAACTTTTTTGGCGGGAGCCTCGCAGCACTGGAAAAGAGTGTATCCTGGACCCCCGTCACGGTCAACGCTCCCTACGTGATCACGGTGGAGAACCTGTCGTCGATCAACTGCGGCATGGTAACCAACGATTACACGGCTACGCCCCGGGACGGGTTGCAAGAATGGTTGGGGATGGTCTACCTGGGCGCAGTTTCCGGTTGGCTGCACGGCTACGAATTGAACGTCGGGCCGAATCCCTTTGACGCTGACGTCTTGCTGTTCCCGCACGCGACCTACGATGTTACCGCCAACTTCCTTCCGAATCCGGCGACGGCTTGCCCGAACATTCCGGCGGCGTTTCTGGATCAGTCCTCCCCGATATTGCAAAATCGGATGTACAACCAGGCGGCATTCCAGGGCGTTCCGGAAGCCAGCTACGACTGGGACTACGGTGACGGCTCACCGGTCGCCAACGTGATCAACGCCACCCACACCTACACGATGATGGGCAGCTACACGGTCACCCTGGTCGACTCGATGTTCGGGTGGCGGGTCCAATGCGCCAGTACGGCGACTGGCTCGATGATCGTGGCTCCGGGATCGGCCATCACCGCGAACTACACCTACACGAATGCTGGCCTGACTGCGACCTTTACCGATGCTTCCACGCCGGCGGCCGTCGGGTGGCTGTGGGACTTTGGCGACGGCAATACGTCGACCCTGCAAAACCCCACCCACACCTACGCGGCGGGCGGGGTCTACACGGTCTGCTTGATTGCGGCGAACCAATGCGGGGCGGATACCACTTGCCAGTCGGTGTTGGTCGGTAACCTGCCGGCGGCGAACTGCGATACCTTCACGAATATCAGCGGCAATGCCGCCCTGTTTACCTCTCCGAATGGCGGCTTTGTTGCGGGGCACAATGGCTTCCTCGACAGCGCCAAAGCCGAACGGTTTAACCTGCCGGGCCCGTTTGCCTTTAATGAAGCCCTGTATTTCTTTGGCTCGAAAGAATCGCCCACGCCGAACACTTCCCGCATCATCGCGACCGTCTGGGATGCGACCGGGACCGGTGGGACTCCGGGAGCCGTACTGGCGACGCAAGATGTGTTTTTCAGCCAGATCGATACTTCGGGTGCTCTCACCTCCGTCACGTTCCCGAATACGATTTCCACCAACGGCAACTTCTACGTGGGCTTCCAACTGATCTATCAGCCGGGAGACACGGTCGGTTTGGTTACCAACAGCCAGGGCCAAACCGTTCCGGCCACGGCTTGGGAACTCTTTTCCGGGGGAACAACCTGGGTACCCTTTGATGATACGCTCAGTTGGGGCTTGCAGGTCTCATTGGGCATCTTTGTGGTCCAAGCGGTCGAGGCCGACTTTAACCAGTCGGCCTCCGGGCTCACCGCCAACTTTACCGACCAATCGCTCGGCGCCAATGGATGGGCCTGGGACTTCGGCGACGGGAACACCTCGACCCAGCAAAGCCCCACCCACACCTATGCGGCTTCGGGCACCTACACGGTATGTCTGGTCGCTTTCAACGGCACCTGTTCGGATACGACGTGTCAAACGGTCACCGTTTCGGGCGGATGTCCACCGCCCTCCGCGGCCTTTACCTCTTCGGTCAGCAACCTGACCGCAACTTTTACCGATCAATCTACGGGGACGACCCCGATCAACACTTGGTTCTGGGACTTCGGCGACGGGAGCACCTCGACCACTCAGAATCCGATCCATACTTACGGGCAACAAGGGACTTACACGGTTTGTCTGACGGTTACCGATTCCTGTGGGACCGACTCCACTTGCAATTCGGTGACCATTGCTTGTCCGCCGCTGGTGGCTGCTTTCCAGGATACCGTGATTGGTTTGCAGATCGGCGTCCTCGACCAGAGCACCGGTACTCCGACGAACTGGATCTACGACTGGGGCGATGGCTCTCCGCCCACCGTGGGCCAGCCAAATACCTTCCACACCTACGCGCAAGCCGGGGTGTACACGGTATGTCTGACCGTTACCGACAGTTGTAGCAGTGACTCGACGTGCGCCACCGTGATTATCGGTTGTCCGATTCCCATCGCTGGATTTACCTTCAGTACGACGGGACAGGTGGTCACCTTTACCGACCAAAGTTCGAATCTCCCGACCAGTTGGGCCTGGGACTTCGGCGATGGCAACACGTCGACCCTGCAAAATCCGACCCACACTTATGCCACGGCGGATACTTTTATCGTTTGCCTGATTGCTTCGAGTACTTGCGGTGCGGATACAATATGCGATACCGTCGTCAGCGGTTGTAATTCGCCCATCGCGGCTTACAATGTACTTTCCCAGACGAATTTGACGGTGACGTTTGTGGACCAGTCTACCAATGCGCCCACGAACTGGCTCTGGGACTTCGGCGACGGCAATACGTCGACCGCACAAAACCCCTCTCACGTCTACGCGCAGGCGGGATCGTATACGGTGTGCCTGACCGTTTCCAGCATTTGCGGTACGGATTCCACTTGTCAAACGGTGCTGGTGAACTGTCCACTACCCGCGACATCCTTTAACAATACCACCAGTGGTCTGACCACAAGTTTTGTCGATCAGTCTACCAATTCACCGACGAGCTGGCTGTGGGACTTTGGGGACGGGAACACCTCAACCCAGCAAAGCCCGACCCACACCTATACGCAAGGGGGCACCTATCAGGTATGCCTGACGGCGACCAATGCGTGTGGATCGGCCCAAACTTGTACGGTGATCAATATCAATTGCCCGGTTCCGAACGGGAACTTTAGTTTCACGAGTGTGAATCTGGCGTTCAACTTCCAAGACGGGACGACAGGTAGCCCGACGGCTTGGTTCTGGGACTTTGGCGACGGGAATAC
This sequence comes from Bacteroidota bacterium, assembly GCA_039024435.1. Lineage (GTDB taxonomy): Bacteria > Bacteroidota > Bacteroidia > J057 > JADKCL01 > JBCCQH01. The sequence continues at coordinate 31,290 of JBCCQH010000026.1, read as the reverse complement.
CTCGACCCAGCAGAACCCCGCCCACACCTACGCCAACACCGGGACTTACCTGGTGTGCCTGACGACGCTGAACAGTTGCGGGGCAGATACCATCTGTCAGACGGTAAATGCCAACTGTCCGGTTCCGACCTCGCTTTACAGCTTTAGTGCGAATAACCTGACGGTGAACTTCACCGACCTCAGCACCAACAATCCGACGGGTTGGCAGTGGGACTTCGGGGATGGTTCGGGTACTTCGATTCAGAACAATCCGTCTTATACCTACCCGGCTCCGGGTACGTATCAGGTTTGCCTTTCGGCGGTGAATGCTTGCGGGGCCAATCTGTTCTGTGATTCGGTCACGGTGGGTTGTCCGGCTCCCTCGGCCGCATTTAACTTCTTGACTACGGGTCCGATTGTGAATTTCACGGACCTGTCCACGGCAGGAGCGACCGCCTGGATGTGGGACTTCGGTGATGGCAACACCTCGATGATGCAAAATCCGACGTACACCTACCAGACGACCGACACCTTTACGGTGTGCTTGATTTCGTCGAGTATTTGTGGTTCGGACACCATTTGCCAGCCCGTGATCATTACCTGTGTGCCACCGGAAGCCAATTACAGCTTCAATGTCAGTAGCGACAGTATTGTAAACTTCACCAACCAGGCGTCGACCAATTCCACGGCCTTCTCTTGGGACTTTGGGGATGGCAATACTTCGACTGCCGCCAATCCGCAGCACATCTACGCGGGTCCGGGCAGCTACACCGCCTGCTTGATCGTGACCAATTCTTGCGGTACCGATACTTTCTGTGACGTGGTTGAAATCACCTGCGTTAATCCTTCGGCGGGCTATACGGTTCAGGTGACAAACTCGGTTGCGGCCTTCAACGATGTGTCCATCCTGGCCCAAAGCTACGCCTGGGACTTTGGCGATGGCAATACTTCAACCATGGCCAGCCCGACGCACACGTACACGTCGACCGGAATCTATACGGTCTGCCTGACGGTAACCAACTTCTGCGGCAGCAATACCACCTGCCAAAACGTAGTAATCACTTGTAACACGCCCACGCCGAGCTTCAGCTTCAGCAATGGTACGGGCGTGGTGAACTTCACCGACAACTCGCTCGACAATCCGACCACTTGGTTCTGGGATTTCGGTGATGGTGGCACGGATACGGTCCAAAACCCGACCCACGCCTACATTTTTGCCGGTCAGTTCTACGTGTGCCTGACGGTGACCAACAGTTGTGGGACTGCCGATACTTGTGAATTTATCACGGTGACTTCGGTAGCGACGGACGAGGAAGACCTCATCCGGGGTTCGCTCCAGGTATATCCGAACCCGGGCAGTGGCCTGTTCAGCATCGAAGCTGAACTGCCCAAGGCGATGGATCTTGCATTCAAGGTAACGAATACCTTGGGGCAGGAGGTTGCCTTCGTGGATGCCGGTCGGAAGATGGGCGTCTACCGCGGGGAGATTGACCTGCGACAATTTGCGAATGGAACCTACATCTTGGAAATCACCGCTGGCGAGCACAAGCTCTACCGCAATTTGGTGAAGCAATAAGAAGCTGAATCATCGAATGATATTTCCGCCCCCCGCACGCTGGTGTGGGGGGCGGTACTGTGTAGGGCAGGGGGGAAGAACCACCTTAGGGGCGGTTTAAACTTGGTTTGTGAAATTTGCTAGCGCAGATCTTTTTGTCCATCGAAGCTCATTTTGGAGTCCATAGCCCGAGCTGTGGGCGAGCAAATAGCTGAAGGGGCAGATAAAGCTGCCACAGCAAAATCGCAGCATTAAATTTAAACCGCCGCTTAGAACCAGCGATGGAGCTTGAGGCGAGCCGATCTCCGAATAGGTGGAAAAGTGAGCGCTACTTGGTTCTGGGCGAGATGTGAAGCCGGGTAAGAAACCTAACGACTGATCGGTTGGGCTAAACCACAGATTCTCAGGAAAAACGAACCACAATTATCGGGTTTCTTCATTTGTTGAAAGAAAAAATAAGTAAAATAAAGAGTAAGAAAATTCTAAATATTCGCAAGGTGTGAAAAAGGTTCGTAGACTAATTCTAAACGTTAATCCGAGATATTCTGGGAACGGTTGTGGATTTTTCCAGAAATATGCATCCTAACACAGGTACAATACGCAGGGCCATCCCCGGCAAAGTCCGCAGGCGTCCAAGGTCCGCAACCGCTAAATCCTTGAGGTTCACTCAATGATTCGGTATATTGCATTAAATCAACAATTTCTCAAGTAATTAAAGCGAATACAATTCCCAAAATCGATCAGCAATAGCAGATCTTTAAAGATTTATCGGCGCATTTTGCGCCCCATATAGTATTATCCTGGTGACCACTTTTTGACCACCGGGATTGATAGGTTTATGCTTTATCCGGACAGATAGGTCCTATTATTTCATCAACAGATTTTTTCCCATGAAAAAACTATTTTTACTTTCTTTTTGGGGTGCTCTGATTCTTGGATGCGGATGCTTCACCGCCCACGCCCAGAGCAATACGAATGTTGGCTTACAGGCGGCCAAAGAAGCGCACAACGCGCAGCGGCCGGACCAGTATGATGCCTGGAAACGTTCCGTTACCCGCGGAACTGAGATTGGTGACAATGTTTTGGTTGAATCAAACACAAATGCGGGATTCACCACGCATACGGTACAGTTGGGGTACAATATTCCTACCTCGAACGACGCTGTCGCTTTGGAAAACAAGATCCAGGCCCAGCCTGGCGTTTCCTCCGTTTCTGCTGACTACACCACCAATCGGGTGACGATTGTAGTCAAGGAAGAGGATGAGCACGATGCATTGAAAGCTTACTTTGACATCGAATAGAAGCGGTTTCCCAATTTGACAACTAAACTACTGTACTTATCATGAAATCATTGCAACACTTTTATACAGCACTCTGTTGCCTGGCCATGATGCTTGGGACCAGCTTCAGTGTGATGGCCCAGACTCCTTCGGATGTCTGTGCTGCTGCTCCTCTGATCAGCAACAACACTTCGCTGACGTCTACGACCGTCGGGGCGACCTTTGACAACGTGGGTACTTGCGCTACCTCCAACACCGCTCCCGGGGTATGGGTGGCGGTACTGGGTACGGGCAACATCCAGACGGTTGAGACTTGCGGCGGTAGTACCGGTTACGACACCAAGCTTTCGGTGTTTTCCGGAACTTGCGGCAACCTCGTCTGCGTTGACGGCAACGACGACGATTGTGGCCTTCAGTCCAGCGTGACCTTTGCCACGACTCCGGGCATCATTTATTATGTCCTGGTTCACGGCTTTGGCGCCAATACGGGTACCTTTACCCTGACTACCACGGCCAATCTGGCTCCGGCCAACGATGTTTGCGCGGCGGCCACTCCGATCGCTTGTGGTCAAACGATTTCCGGCACCACCGTAGCCGCGACTGTCGACAATGCCAGTACTTGCGTGACCACGAATACCTCTCCCGGTGTCTGGTACCAACTCATCGGCCCGCCCACCGGACTGGTTACGGCTTCGCTGTGCAACAATACCAGCTACGACTCCAAGCTGAGTGTCTACACCGGCGGTTGTGGTGCCCTGACCTGTGTCACCGGCAACGACGACTTCTGCGGCTTGCAGTCGGAAGTGAACTTCTCTGCCACTCCGGGCCAGATTTACTACATCCTGGTTCACGGATTTGGTGCCTCCACGGGTACCTTTGACCTGTTCATTGACTGCCCGAATCCGATTCCGAACGATGACGTTTGCAACGCTACGCCGGTCACCTTTGGCAGCACTGCATTTGCCAACAATACCGCAACCGCCCAGGCCAATGAGCCGAATCCGGGTCCGGGTACTGGTTTGGCTTCCTGCAACAGCCAGGATGGCTGGTGCTCCTTCGAACTCGACGTGGACAACTCGGTGTGGTTCACTTTCCAGGCTCCGGCTTCGGGTTGTGTCTCCATCGTCGCCGACGGCTTCGATTCGCAGGTTGCTCTTTGGGATGCCACCGATTGCAACGACTTTACAACGTTTGTCGAAATCGCTGCCAACGATGATTCGGGTGACGATATCGTCCCGACCGCCAACCTATTCTCCGGTGGTATCATTGAAGCTGCTTGTTTGATCCCGGGCCGTACCTACTACATCCAAGTAGATGGATTTGCGGGTGCAACTACGACGAGTGGCAGCCTGATCCTGATCGACTGCGGTGGCGTTCTGCCGAGTGTAGACGCGGGCGAATGCCAGAGCCGTTATGTCGGTTACGCACCGGCCATGGCCGACACTAACTTCCTGGTGGCTACCGCTGACGGCGTGGGCCCGTTCTCCTACACCTGGAGCGCAGCCGGCGATCCCGACATCTACTTCCAGGTCGACGGTGATTCTACTTCTACCATCGCGGTCCAGCCGGATTCAAATACGACCTACACAGTGACGATCACCGATGGTCGCGGTTGCGAAGCTACCGCCTCGGTTGAAGTACTCGTCTTTGACGTTTCCTGTGGCAACGGTGGGGTTGAACTTTGCTGCACGCCGCAAAGCTCTGGCATCCTGCTTTGTGACTTCGATACCGATGGCTTCGGCAACTTCCTGCCTGCCGGTCGCGAGATCACCAATCAATACGCTAACCGGGGTGTCCGCATCTCGGCGGTGAACAATGGAGGTGGCCCGGACGCCGCCGTCATCTTCAACTCCTCGGTTCCGAGTGGTGGTGACTTTGACTTGGGTACGCCGAACATGGACTTTGGTGGACCGGGTATCGGTAACGGCGGTCGCTTGGGCCAGCCGGGTGCCAACAATGTCCCGCTCGGCAAGATTCTGATCGTTCAGGAGCGCAATCAGCGTGGTTGCGGTCCGGGTGGACAGGACTTCTGTGTGCCGGATGATGAAGCCGGTGGTGGCAAGTTGATCTTCGATTTTGATTGCCCGACCACGATCCTCGACGTCGTAATCGTAGACGCCGACGATGGCAACCCGAGTGGCGCCGTCCTGACCTTCAACGGTGGCTCGAACAGTGTAGGCATCCCGAACCTGGGCAACAACTCGACCCAGACGGTATACGTGAACCAGCCAGGCGTTACCCGCATGGAAGTAGAGTTTGCTGGTTCCGGTGGTTTGGCCTCTTTCCACTACAAGCCGGATACCTCCAACATCTGTGTGGATCCCGCAATGGTGGACGTCGACTCGCTGCTGGCCGACCCGCGTTACAGCCTCGGTCCCTGCGGCAACACCTGCACCGCGACCAATGCTAGCGTACCGGCTCCGCCTTCCTGTGTGGACTTGGTCGTGAACGTGACCACGGACGACTTTGCTTCGGAGACGAGCTGGGAGATTGTTGATCTGAACAGCAACCAGACGGTGGGCACGCGTGCCTTTACCTTCACCGATGACTTGCAGTCCTTTGCCGATACGTTCTGTGTCGATCCGACCCGCTGTTATGCGGTCCGCATCGACGACAGCTTCGGGGACGGCATGTGCTGCGCCTTCGGCAATGGTACCTGGAGTGTCACCTTTGACGGAGTCAATACTCCGAGCCCATCCGGTGGTCAGTTTGGCGCCAGTGAGACCATTCAGGTCGGTAACTGTGCCCCGAACAAAGGCACCCAGCCGGCTGCACCGATCGCCGCCTTCGAAAACGAGCTGGAGATCATCGCTTATCCGAACCCGACCAGCGCCGAGGCGACGGTGAAATTCCGTACACCACAGGCCGGACCGGTCAAAGTGGAACTCTTCAGCATGACGGGACTCCGCATCTCTACGCTCTTCCACGGAGTTGTCGATGCTGACACCCCGCAATTCGTGAACTTCGACACGCGCGATATGCCGAACGGTATCTACATCTACCGCATCACGACGGAAGCCGGCCACAAAGCAGGAAAACTGCAAGTCGCCCGCTGATCCTCGGATCGCTAAATTAAGCTTGAAGAAAGCCCTCCTGTTGTCGCAGGAGGGCTTTCCCTTTATTGTGTATGCCGGGAGGATTTCTTAATTTGATACTGTTAATCAATCATTTACCGATTAGGTTTTTGCTATGAATGCGTTTTTTTCGCCGACTTTCCGGCCGATGTTTTGTTGGGTAGCTACTTGGGTACTTTGTGTCGGCTGCGGCACCACGGAGTCTGAACCCGCAGAAGTCCCCCCTTCGCCTACGATGAATGCGGCCGTCCCGCAGAAGCTATTTTCCCGGGTTCCGGGCAGTGGCATCGATTTTGTGAACCAAATCGAGGAAGACGGCGGCTTGAACTTCTTCAAGTACCAATACCTCTACAATGGCGGCGGGGTAGCCATCGGTGATGTCAATCAGGACGGGCTCGATGACATCTACCTGACCGGCAATCTGGTGCCGGATCGCTTGTATCTCAACCAGGGGGGATTGCGCTTTCGCGACGCGAGTCAGGAAGCGGGGATTCAGTTGGACCGTCCCGGATGGACGACCGGGGTGAGCATGGCGGATGTGAATGACGACGGAATGCTGGACATCTACGTGTGTCGATCCGGTTGGTTTCCCGAACCGGATAAGCGCCGCAATTTGCTGTTCATCAATCAGGGGAAGGGGAAATTTAAAGAAATGGCCGCTATCTACGGCCTCGACGACGCGGGCCATTCGGTCTTGGGGGCATTCTTTGACTACGACCGCGATGGCGATCTCGACATGTACCTGACCAACCATCCCATTGCCTTCAAGCAAAAACTCGGGGCCCGGCTTGAAAACATGAAAAACCCCAGCGAAGCGGTACGCGATAAGCTGTTCCGCAACGACGGCGGTCAATTCACTGAAGTTTCCCGCGCCGCCGGCATCGTCAACTACGGACACGGCCTCGGGCTTTCGGTGGTGGATCTGGACGGAGACGGCTGGCAAGACATCTACGTCGCGAATGATTTTCAGTCGCCGGATTTCTTCTACCACAACGACGGCGATGGCACTTTTACTGACCAGATCGACGCCTCTTTCCGTCACATGAGTTACTTTTCGATGGGCTGCGATGCGGCGGACATCAACAATGACGGCCACCCCGACCTGATGGTGGTGGAGATGCTGGCCGAGGACAACCGCCGGCAAAAGACCAACATGGCCTCGATGAATCCGGAGTTGTTCTGGACGTTGGTGGACATGGGGTTTCGCTATCAGTTCATGCGCAATGTGCTTCACCTCAACAACGGAAATGGAACATTTTCCGAGATTGCTTACCAAGCCGGACTGGCGACCACGGACTGGAGCTGGGGACCGCTGTTCGCGGATTTTGACCTGGATGGGGATCAGGATTTGATCGTGACGAATGGCTATTTGCACGACACCCAGGACAAGGATTTTGTCATTCGTTCCAATAAGCTCGCCGCGCAGCACAACAACCAGTTGTCCTTTGACCAGGTCAACGGCATCTTGCCCAGCACCCGCTTGCAGAACTACGCATTTGAAAACGTCGGTGATTTCGGTTTTAAAAAGGTGTCCACGGAATGGGGATTTAACTTTGCCGGCTATTCAAATGGCGTCGCCTACGGCGATCTCGACAACGACGGCGACCTGGACGTAGTGGTCAACAACATCAACGATCCGGCACTGGTGTACCAAAATCAAGCAGTTGAGCAGAAGAGGGGGCGATACCTGAACGTGCGCTTGGTGGGACCGGCGGGGAACCGCGATGGGCACGGAGCGGTGGTAACGCTACAATTGGGAGAGCAAGTGTTGCGGCAGCAATTTACCCACGTCCATGGCTTCCAGTCGTCGTGCGCTTACCGGTTGCATTTCGGACTCGGTTCGGTCAGTTCGGTCCCGGAGGTTGAAGTCACCTGGCCCGATGGGCGGCAGCAAGTCTTGCGCGATGTCCCCGCAAATCAAACCCTGGTTGTACAGCACTCTGAGGCTGTCCCGGCGCCAAATGCGCCGGAGCCCGCCTCTCCGATTCTGGAAGAGATCAGTGCAGACTTCAACGCCTTATTTGTCCATCGGGAAAATGTCTACGACGACTACGCTCGGGAGCTGCTGTTGCCCCATCAAGAATCGCGCAATGGGCCTAAGCTGTCGAGCGGAACGGTCAATCTCGGCGGTGAGCAACCGGCACTTTACGTGAGCGGGGCCAAAGGGCAATCTGGGGCGTTGTTGGTGGGGAAACTGCTGGTGCAGAAGGTATTCCCGGATTTGGTGGCCCATGCCGACCGCGAGGATATGGGCAGTGTCTTTTTTGATGCGGATGGTGACGGCGACGATGACCTCTACGTAGTGAGTGGGGGAAATGAATACGATCACGGGGATTTGCGCTTGCAGGACCGCCTCTACGTGCAAGACGCGGAGGGAGGATTTCGCTTTGCCCCGGAAGCGCTGCCGAATCTCAAAGTCAGCGGAAGCTGCGTCAAGGCAGCGGATTTTGACGGGGACGGGGACTTGGACCTCTTCGTTGGGGGGCGACAAGTTCCCGGCAGATACGCCTTTCCCGGGCGGAGTGCGCTGTTGCGCAATGACGGAGGCCGCTTCACCGACGTTACTGCATCCCTGGCCCCGGATCTGCTGGCGCCGGGCATGGTGACCGATGCGCTTTGGACCGATTGCGATGCCGACGGCCGGCCCGATTTGCTGGTGACCGGCGAGTGGATGCCGGTCATGGTCTTCCGCAACTCCGGTGGGAAGCTGGAGGATGTCACGACCACGGCGGGCCTCGCCGATAATACCGGCTGGTGGAATGCCCTCGCGGAAGTGGATTTGGATGGGGACGGCGACCTGGATTATATCGCGGGGAATCTCGGGTTGAATTACAAGTACAAGGCTTCGGCAGAAGCGCCTTTCCAGGTTTATAACCACGATTTTGATGGCAATGGCAGCCTGGACATTGTCCTGGGATATTACAATGGGGCGACTTGCTTTCCGGTGCGCGGACGCCAGTGTTCCAGTGAGCAGATGCCCATGATCAAGGAAAAATATCCCACCTATTCGGACTTTGGGCAGGCGTCGCTCAAGGACATCTACGGGGAACAACTGGATGGAGCGCTGCGCCGGGAGGCCACCAACTTTGCTACCTGTATTGTGCGGAATCAGGGCGATGGAACCTTTGCCCTGGAAGCACTGCCACCGCGCGCCCAGTTTGCTCCGGTTCAAGGCATCGTGGCCCGGGACTTTACGGGTGATGGGCGGCCCGACCTGCTGCTGGCCGGAAACTGGTTTGTGGCGGAAGTCGAGACCGGACGGGCCGATGCGGGGATCGGTCTGTTGCTCGAACAGCAAGCCGACGGACAATTCACCCCGATTCTACCGGAACAAAGTGGGTTCTTTGCCCGGGAAGATGTGCGGGACCTGATCACCCTCGACGGTGGCAAAGGCAATTCCGATTTGGTCATTGTATCGGCGAACGATGCCCCACTACGGGTCTTTCGGTTGACCGAGCCATCACTTTGACCGTAAGTGACATAGGGCGTTTCTGATTTTTGGGTTTCCGTTAAATGAGGTACTTTTGTACCACTACGGGTTAGAAAACGAATTGGATGAAGAGATCAGTCGCATTCGCATTTTTGTTCGCATTTGCTTGTTGCTTTTCCTGGGCCCAAAGTCCATCCGGGGGCGTACGGTGCCTCACCGATGAATTGCACCACCACTTGCGGTCGCAGTATCCCCTGGGCGTTTCCGGGAGAAACGAACCACTCGCCGACGGCACCGCCAAGACGGAAGACTTTGATTTCTCCTACGTCATTCCGGTGGTGGTTCACGTCATGCACAACGACGATATCTTACTGAACGTTGACTTGAATCAGGCCCAAAGTCAGATCGAAGTATTGAACGAGGACTTTGGTCGTTTCGGTGCCGGGACCAATACCGACGCCGCCGGCGCGGACGTGCGGATTCAATTTTGCCTCGCCACGGTAGACCCGCAAGGCAATGCGACCACGGGCATCACTTACAACCGCTATCCCCCCACGGTTAACATCGACCCGTTCAATGAAGACACTTTGCTCAAGCAGGTCGTGCAATGGGATCCAAACCGTTACCTCAATGTTTGGGTGGTGCGGCAGATCGCGGACGGACGCATCACCGGGTACGCGTATTTTCCGGAAGAAGTAGCGGGGACGATTTACGACGGCTTTGTGGTCGACTATCGGTTCTTTGGCCGGGGAGTAGGATTTGCCGTTTCGCGGGGCCGTACGGGCACCCACGAAGTCGGGCATTACCTCGGGTTGCTGCACCCCTGGGGCCTTCAGGAGCACAACTGCGAAATCGAAGATGACGGGTGTGACGATACGCCGCGGATCAGCCGGGAATTCTTTTCCAGTTTTCCCAATTGTGCGAAACCCATGGGCTGTGACGGGGAAGAGCGGATGATCGAAAACTACATGGATTATTCAGACGACCGCTGTATGAACATCTTCACGAACTGCCAGGCAGAAAAAATGCGCACCTCGGTGGCCCTCTACCGCTCAGAATTGGTGAGTTCGGAAAACTTGGCATCCACCGGTTGCCGGACCACGCTCCAAGGGGTCACTGCAACGAATACTTTGACGGTGTACCCAAATCCGACCTCGGAGGTGCTACTGATCTACGCCGATTACGAAGATGATCAACGAGCTACGGTCGAGATGTACGATTTTGCCGGCCGGCGGGTCTATTTCAATGAGAGCGCCGGTTTCGGTCGCGGGCCGATCGCAGTAGACGTTTCACGGTTCAACGGGGGGCTGTACCACCTGATTGTGAGCCGGAACGGGGCGTACCTGCGTTCGACAGTGCTGGTGGCGCATTGAGGGGGAGGTTTCCGATCAATTGATTCCAGTTTTTCAATTTCCGCAGGGCCGCAGGGCTTTTTGAAGGGGGGGCCAAATGACAATGGGAAGCTTGCTACGCAAAAACTACCCCCGGGTTGTTTCTCACCCCACCAATGCGACAACCATTCACAAGTAAATTGGGGATTTCGGGACTCACCTAAGCCGCATTCTCCCTGTCCGGGATTTCCTCATACCGGCGCCTCACTCGCCGCTTCTTCCGGCACAATGTCCGCTTCCGAGCGATTCGGCACAAACGCCATGAAGGTGGTGCCTTCACCGTACTGGCTTTCCATGTCAATCGTACCTTTCATCTTTTCTGCGGCCTGCTTCACGATGTAGAGCCCCAATCCGGAACCGCCGGCCTGATTGGTACCCCGGAAAAACATGTCAAACACCCGGTTTTTCAATTCGTCCTTGATTCCGATCCCATTGTCGCGGACCTTGATGTCGATGGTCCGGTCGGACTTCAGTTCCAGGTTGATCCAGGTGGTACATTGGGCTTTGCTGGTATCGCGGTACTTGACCGAATTGTCGATGAAGTTTTGCAAGATGGAACTGAGCAAGCGGCGGTCACTGATGATTTCGAGATCCGGATCGATTTCGATCACGAATTTGTGTTCCGGATAGCCCTGCTTATTGGCGAGGCTTTCGAGGATATCGGAGGTGACTTCGTAGGGTTTGAGCTTCGAGAACTCGATTTTGCCCTGCTTGACCTGGGTGGCTTCGATGAGGTCAACCAGGATCACATCCAGCTTGCGGGCCGCCTGATCGATCAATTGCAGATAGCGCCGGGCAGTTTCGTCCTCGCCGAGGTCGATGGAAGCGATGTTTACCAGGCCCAAGATAGAGGCCAGGGGCCCTTTCAGGTCGTGGGAAGCGCGGTAGACAAAATTGTCGAGTTCCTGATTGATCACCCTGAGTTGCTGAGCGGTCTTCACGTGTTCCTCGTTTTCGACTTGGAGCTGCTGGTTGGCGACTTTGAGTTCCTGAGTGCGCTCGGCGACGAGTCCCTCCAATGCCGCGTTCATTTGGCGGATCTTATCTTCGGCAATTTTTTGCTCGGTAATGTCACTGTCGATGACGACAATTTTAGAAAGCTGGCCGTTTTCGTCCAGGATGGGCGTCATGGTGGAGATCACCCAAATCGTCCGCCCGTCCCGGGCTGGCAATTGTGACTCGTACTGGGCGGAAGAATTGGTGTGGGTCACCTTCTCCACCAGTCGACGGATCTCCGGGTTGGTACTGGTATCGAGAAAATTTTTGCCTTGTCGCATGCGCACGATGTCGGTTTGCGTGTAGCCAGTCAGGCGGGTAAAGCCCGGGTTGATGTACTCGAGATTGCCCTCGGCATCCAAGATAAAGACCGCATTGTCGGTCTCACTGGCCACCAACGACAACTTCGCCAATTCGAGATTCTTGAGCCGGATTTCCTCGGTGCGTTCGGAAACAAGTTGTTCGAGTTCCTCCTTTTGGCGGTTGAGCCGGTAGACCCGGTAGCGCACGTACAGGAAGACCAGCCCTCCGAGGAGAAATACGATCAGCAATCGGAACCACCAAGTCTGCCAGAACGGAACGCTGACCCGGAAGGCAAACGCCACCGGCTTTTCGTTGCAGACCCCAAAAACATTGCAGGCACGCACCAGAAACGTGTATTCGCCCTCGCCTATGCCCTGGAGCATGACCCGCGTATCGGTCGTGGGGGAGGACCAGTCCTGGTCCCGTCCTTCCAGTTTATATTCGTACTTGACGGCTGCCTGATCGAGAAAAGTCAGCCCGAGAAAACGGAACTCAATGCGGTAGACATCATACGGCAGTTCGAGTTCCTCTCCGTCTAGTGGGGAGGCTTTGCCCCCGATTTTTACCGACTGGATGAAGGTATACGGCTCGGTCAAGCGGCTCCTCAGCGGTTCCCGCGTGTACTTGATCAGGCCGCGCGGCGAGGCAAACCAGACATTGCCCCGGCGGTCGCGTTCGGAAGAAAGGATCGGATTTTCCTCAAAATCAAAAGATTCCTTGTTGGGGTACCGGTTGAAAACTCCCGTCTCCGGAATGTAGCGCGAGACCCCGTTGCGGTGGGCAATCCAGATCGAGTTGTTCCCATCAAGCTCAATTTGGTAGCAATAATTTGAGAGCAAGCCCTGGTTTTCTGTGTAGCTGACAAAACCCTGATTGTCATATTTGTACAGGCCCAGGCCATCGGTCCCCAGCCAGATATTCCCGTCCTGATCCTCGACGATGCAATTGATATTCGGAATCTCGTCGGCGACGGCTACCGTCAGGGCTTCGAAACGATTGCCGTCGTAGATGGTGACATTGTTGGTGTGAGTGGCCAGCCAAACCCGACCCTTTGAGTCGGGGTAGATGTCGTATATATTGTTGTGGGCCAGCCCGTTGCGGGTAGAAAAGTACTTGGTGCTGGCAGCCGTATCGCTCGGAATCACGAAAGCGCCGTCATTCGTTGCGACCCAGACATTGCCCGATGAATCCGCATTGATGGCATTGATTGCCTTGGAAAGGGAAATGCTATTGAGATCGAGGGGGGTAATCTGCTTGCGGTCGGCGTCCAGTCGGACCACCCCATTGCGCTTGGTGCCAATCCAAATGGTGTGCGCTCCATCTTCGTACAAAGCGGTGACCTGATCGGCGGGGAGTCCGTCTTCCGTGGTGAGGTGGCGTACGTGGGGCAAGCTCAGAGGTTGGCCTACGCTATATTGCAGCGCATTGTCGTACAAGCGGGAGCGCTCGATCATGAACAAACCTTGCTCGGTTCCGACCCACAGATTTCCCTCGTGGTCCTCCAGGGTGACCGAGGACCCGGCAGCGGGAGAGGAGGGAGTCGCCATCTGATAGCGGGCAAATGTCTCCTCGGACATACAGACCAGCCCCCGGTTGTAGATCCCCATCCAAAGCTGCCCGTAGCGGTCCACAAACATGCACTCGACCTGGCAAGCGCCGAGCGTATCCGAATTGGGGGTCGGGGTGACCAGGCGCAGGCGATCCCCGACGTCCTGGTCATTGAATTTTAAAAGGCCGTGGTTCTGGGTGCCGATCCAGACATTTTCCTCGGCGTCTTCAAAGATGCTGCGGATAGAGTGCTCGGCCAGCACCGTACTCGGTCCCACTCGGCTTACCTGGTCGGAGCGCGCGTCGGTGCCGGGAATGTACTCGAGCAGTCCTTCATCCTGGGTTCCCAGCCAAAATCCGTCCCGGCGATAGTGCGGCGTGATGCACTGTACGGCGGTCAGCGGTACCGAATCCACATCGTGGGAGAAACGGGGGGGGCCATCGGCTTCAATGACCAGGATCTTGAGCCCTTCATCGGTCCCGACCAGGACTTGGTTCTCATCTGTGACCACAAATGCGGTGACAATAGAACCCGCCAATGCATCGGGGAAATGTTCGTATTGCAAATCCCGGGCGATGCGCACCAAGCCATTGCGCTGCGAGGCCACCCAGACATTGCCATCTTGGTCCTGTCCGAATCCGGAGATACGGGAATTGAGCACTTCTCGGGGGATGGTGGAACGCACTGTCTGTTGCTCGACGATACTGATACCGCCCTCGAAGTGCCCCAACCAAATCCGTCCGCCCTCATCTTTGAAACTGCTGGTCACGAAGTCTTCGGTCAGTTCGGTACTGTCCGACCGGTAGACATCAAATGTCGCCCCGTTGAACCGGTACAGCCCTTCACCTGTCCCCACGTACAAAAATCCACGGTCGTCCTGGTTGATCGTATAGATGTATTTGTCGAGAAGTCCTTGTTCCTCCGCGTAAGGCTGGATCTGGTAGCTTTGGGCAAAAGCAGAACCACCCATCCCCACCCAAATCGTGAGCAGGAAGGCAATAAATGAGGGAAATATGCAGTTCGGGCGAGAGGAAGCCACGTTCGTTAGCGCTGTTTTATTTTCTCCGCCTTGATGATCGCCTGGTAGGTGGGCTTGCCTCCGATGGGGATCGAGTAAAATGGCATGGCCTCGCCGTACTGGTTGGTGACGCGCACCACGACATTGTTGTTGTTGATTGCTTTTGATTTTATCAATTGGATGTCCAGGGAGGTGTTTTTCTCCCGGTCCGACACTTTGTGTTTGCTGATGGCCCAGACATCGTCGGCCGACATGCTGACGGGTTCGCCTTTCCGGGCAATGGACACTACGCGGATCAGACCATCCGCATCCCAGTCAAAGTTGTACTGTTTGATGCTCACCACGTTATCGTCGATGAATGGATAGATGTGGCAGATGGAACGCTCATTGGGCATCCGGAAAGTATACTCGTAGGTAAACGCATTCGCACCTTCAACTTTCAGGTTTTCGTTGGGACGAGTGCTCACAAAATATTTGTAGAGATTGCCATCATCCCCAGTTGTGCCTTCGGCAATGACTTTGAAAATGTAGGCTTTCTGGCTCTCCACCTTTTCGCCTTCGTTGGGATTGAATGGGCCGAAAGTGTACCAGTTTTCGTCATATTTGGGGTTGACGCCAAAGGTCTTGGAGGCGAGCAGTACGCCGGAATCGTACTTGCCTTCGGGGTTGTAGCCTTGTGCGTGGGGATGAGAGAAAGCCTCCTTGCCCCCATAGACCGAGAATTTGCAGCGGGTATTGAAGTCGCCTTTGACCTCATCGACGGCACCGCCGATGTCTGGATCGTAGACACGGATGTAGATGGGGTCTTTTTCGGTAAGGGGAATCGCGAGAAAAAACGTTTGGGAAAAATCATCATCTCCCCAGGAAGTCTCGCCGTTTTGCCCAAAAGTAATCAGGTAGGGGATGTTTTCGTCTTCCCCGGGAAATTGTTGACCGAATGCGCTGCCCACAAACAGCAAAGCCAACACCAATGTGATCTGATACCTACGAAGCATTTCTTTATCGTTCAAAAATATCAAACTCAATTGGTCTGTCCTGATCAGTTAAAACAAGATAGCAATAATTGAGAGAAATCGGCAAAATACTCCTTGATTCGCCGGGAAATGGCGAGGTTTTTCCGGAGAATGCCCGCCTTTTACCGATGGCGGTGTGGTCCGTATGGCAGGGTGATGGGGTGGGTAAGATCAATTGCGCTTCCCGGGCAGGAAACGGAATTCTACCCGGCGGTTGAGTTGCTGTCCCTCCGGGCTGTCGTTTTCTACCAAAGGCTGGCGTTCTCCGTAGCCCGCGTAGGTGATCTTGTCGACCGGGTATCCCGAGAGAACCAAGTATCTCATTACCGAGCGCGCCCGACGGCGACTCAAATCGAGGTTGTAGGCATCATTCCCGACATCATCGGTGTGGCCCATGATTTCGACGTTGAGATTGGGATTTTCCAGCAATATCCGGGCGAGGCGATCCAACTCGTAGCGCGATTCCGGGCGCAGTTCGTCCCGGTCAAAGTCAAAGAATACATTGTTGATGCGTACCGCAAGGCCCTGTTCAAAGATTTCCCGGACAGTCATCATTTTGATTTCCTCATTGACGATGATCAGGGGCTTGCCAGCGGAGGTGTCGACTTCCCGCAGGTCAATGCGGTTGGAAACTGGATAGTAGTCCGGAAGATCGAGGTAATAACCGTAGAGTTTTCCGTTGGGGAGTTCCAGGCGGAACTTGCCTTCGTCATCCGCTTTGGAGCGCACCAGCCGGATGCCTTTTTCCAGATCTTCCAGATTGATTTCAGCGGCAAGGGGATTGCCTTGGCTGTCCACAACTGTGCCTTTGAACAAAGTAATTCCTCGTTCGGTGCGTTCGGCGGGCAAGGCTACGCCCTTGATGGTGTCTACGCCAGATTCGGACTCCTCGACCATGGCCACGACGATGGCGTCCTCGAAGCCTTCGTCCACCGCCTCCCGAAAGAGTGGATACAATTGCAGGGGGTCATCTGCTTCGCCCACGGTGTAAGAGTAGTCCCCCCTTAGGTCAAACTCCCGTATGGGATAATTCTTAAAGTCAAGTGATTTGGGGTCGATTCGCTCCCGGCTTCTGAGCAACTCCAGCCGGAAGACTTGGTCGGCGGAGTCGCGGAGTTGTTGGACCATGGCCACTCGGCGCTGGGCGGCCCGCAGTGAGTCCTGGTAGCGGGGATCATTGCGTCGGCGTTTCATTTCGGTGGCTGCGGCCGCGCGCAAGGAGTCCTGCACTGCCCGCATTTGGGTCTCGCTCAGTACGGTGATGTCGCGGTAGACGCAGTTGAGACAGCGGAGGCTGGTATTGGCACTGTCCCCGGCCGCGCCCAGGCTGATGCGGTACTGGCCTTCATCCGAGAAGCTCAGGCGGATAGAATCGCCCTTGAATTTGGTTCCATCGCTGATTTCCCAGTAAAATTCGTTGATTTTACAACCCGGAATCTGGGAACGGAAACCATCAAAGACCACGTTTTCGCCGACGATTACGGTATCGGGCCCATCGATGTAGATCTGCTCAATGTCGGTAACTGCGACTTCATAGGTCGCTTCGTTGAGGAACACGAACCCGGAAATGGTGTCGACCAGATTGAGCTCGACGATGTAGGTACCGGGACCGGGGAAGCAATAGTTCGCCGAATCGCCGATGATGCGGTCGCCCTTCCCAAAATTCCATTCGTGCAGCAACGATACGGTATCCGATTCCATTTCCAGACCGCCCGCGTCGGTAAAGCGGAAGCAATAGTTGTTTTCTTGTTGTGGGATGCAGGCAAATCGGGGGCGCAATTGCCGGAAAGCGTAAATGTTGTCATCGGTTGGGTCACCACCGCGGTTGGAACTGAAATAGCCGGTGCGCCCGCGGTCGCGGGTCACGTACCCCAGATCATCGGCGTGGGTGTTGAGCGGGTAGCCCATATTCACCGGGGGCAGAAATCCTCCAGAACCATCGGGCCGGGCCATAAACAGGTCCAAGCCGCCGAGCCCCAAGTGACCGTCGGAAGCAAAGTAGAGGGTCCCGTCTTTGCCCAGGTAAGGAAAAAGCTCGTCGCCGGCGGTATTGATTGGAGCGTCCAGGTGCACGGGGGCAGTCCATTGATCACCACTGAGGGTCACCCGCCACAGGTCAGTGCCGCCGTCGCCGCCCGGCAATTCCGCCGCGAAATAGAGGTGCTGCCCATCGGGACCGAGGGCCGGATGCCCGACGGCGTGTTCACCGGTGCTGAAGGGAAGGGGATCACCGCCGGTCCAGCCAGTTTCCTCACCCCAGAGTGCGGTGTAGATGCGGAGTTTGTTGAGGCGCTGACTGCGGTCTCGGCTGCGCAACATACCCGGATCATTGCGGGTAAAGTACAAGATCTTGCGGGTGGAGTCGATGGTCAACGGACCTTCGTTGATGCGCGAGTTGAGGGCCTTGATCGGGCGGGGCTTTTGCCAATCGCCGGCGGGGTTCTGCGCCACGTACCAAAGATCGGTGAGGCGGGATCCGTCGACATTGGAGATGGTGGCGATGCCGGCTTCGTTGCGTCGGGCGGAGGTAAAGGCGAGGCCATCGCCGAACCACATCGGGCTGAAGTCGGAGACCGGGGAGTTGAAGGGGAGGGGCTGGATTTCGAAGTCGCTGGAATCGCGTTTTAGCCCTTGAATAAGGTTTAGGAGGCTGAGGTAGTCGGCCGACTGCGTGGGTGGAAGCAGTTGGGCGCATTTTTTAAAAGCATCGCTGGCAGCGGTGTATTTTTCATTGGCCATCAGGCACCGACCCCAATAAAAGTAATTGATCGCTGGACTTCCCGCCGTTTCGCTCGCCAATCGGTACCATTTTTCTGCTTCGGAGTAGCGTTTGAGGGCCCAATGGCATTTTCCGAGTCCTTCCAAGGCCGCGATCCCCGCTTTTTTCTTGTGGGCCCATTCAAAATACTGAATCGCTTCCGGGTAGGATTGTTCGGAAAATGCCGCTTCCCCTTTTTGCAGCCATTTGCTGGATTGTGCCCGCACCGTCCCGGTGACCCAAGTGAGTAAAAGCACCGCCACAGCCAGGCGGATGGCACACCGTAAAATCGATTTGTGCTTGAAGTAGTGCATTAAAAGTATCTGGGACTCATGGCTTTGACTTTGTAACCAAATTCGTAGCGCAGCATGAATTCGTGGGATCCGTTGTGGTACCGCCGCAACTCGGTGATCGTATAATCAAAAGCGTAACCGATGCGGAATTGCGGGTTGATCTGGTATTCCAACATGCCTACCATTGCGTCACCGGTGCGGTAACTCGCACCGATCCAAAAAACGTCCTTGAAGATGAGATTTGCATTAAAGTCCCCCTGAATCGGGGAATTGCGCAAATATTTTACCAGGATGGAGGGCTTCAAAATGAAGTCGGGATTGAGTCGAATGAGCACTCCGGCGGTGAGCATGTAGGGCCGGTACTGGAAAGAATTGGCGACGTACTGTGTGTAATCGGAGTTTTTGTAGTCCAGCAAAAAGGGCACCGAAGCGCCAAAATACCAGCGGCGGTGATCGTAGTACACCCCAAAGCCCACCCGGGGGACAACAAAGGTGGGCGAATTTGCGGAGAAGACTTCGTCGCCGTTTTGATCGGTAATGATTTCGGTCCAGCGATCTTGCAACAAGGAGAGTCCGCCCTGCAATCCGAAAGCGAGGCGACCGGCCCGCTCCCCTAGGTCGATTCGGTATGCGTAGCTGCCGTAAGCCATCGTGTGGGTGGATACCCCAACGCGGTCGTGCAGAAACGTAACCCCAAAGTTGTTGCGGGGATTTTTCAGAGGACTGTGTGCGGTCACGGTTTGGGTGCGCGGGGCACCCCGAAATCCGGTCCACTGCTGCCGGTACAGGGCAGTAAGGCTGAGGGCATCGCGGCTCCCGGTGTAAGCGGGATTGATGACCAGTCCATTGAACATGTACTGGCTGAACATGGGGTAATGCTGGGCCTTTGCCGCTGCGGGCAATAGCACACTCGCCAATACCAACCAAATCAACCGTTTCATGATTACACGGACATCATTTGCTGACTCAGGGAAACCTACTTCTCACCCGAGCGTCTTGCCGCAATTTAATACATCTGCAAAATAGAGTGGATCTTGATTCTAGGAACAAATATATCTTTTTTGTCGGCTCAATCTACATGTTGGACCATAAAAGGAAGTCTTTTGCTCCGATTTCTCGATCAATCGGGTAGGGGGCCGAAAAACAAAAGCCCTCCGGGCGGAGGACTTTTGAAAATAACTGCAATGTAACTACTAACTAAATGTATAAAAACCAGACAGAGTCTATCCCGGTGGGCGTCTTGTGTCCTGTAATGGGGCCAAAACACCAACGTTCCGACTTGACCGCAAGGTCTTCGGAACTATATATAGCCGTTGGAGGAGCAGAAAGCTCCAGAGCAGGGGGCTAATATCACATGTCGTTTAAAATCCAATGAGCTAACACCTATGAAAATACGCAAACATGGAGGATTGCAAAAACCAGTTTTTGCTATATATTAGCACTGTGATCGTCAATTTATATCGTCCTATGACTGGTTTATCGTCTATTAACCAATGCTTTAGCGAGCAAAATAAATTAGAATTCTGATCTATGCGCAGAACGGATAGCTTATTTCAGTTGGTAAAGTCGCTCAATCGTACCGACAAGCGGAATTTTCGTTTGCTGACCCAGTTGACTTCCGGAAATAAGAAATACCTCAAGTTATTTGCCGCGATTGATCGACAGTCAGTTTATGATGAGAACCGCTTGCTCCGGCAGTTCAAAGGCGATTCGATGGTCAAGCAGTTTTCGGTCACGAAGAATTATCTGTACAATTCAATTTTGCGGTCCCTGGCGCATTTCTATCGGGGACCCGCAGTGTCGCACTCGCGTTCGGCGCTGTACGTCCGGATCCTGATCGATAAGGGTCTGCAGGTGCAAGCGGAAAAAATCCTGCGCAAGGCCCGCAAGCGGGCGGGATCGGTGGAAGATTTCAACGAAGTCTTGGATCTGATTGGGTTGGAGCGAGAAATTTTGCGGGCTGAGGAAAACGTCCGCGATGGCGGAGAACAGACTGTGCGCATGGCTGAGGAGGAACGTGCGGCCACGACGGGGCTGTTGGAAATACGGAGGTACCAGCAAATGCTGGACGAAGTACGCTTGCGGATGCTGGCCAGTCGCCACGCCCGCCAGCCTTCCGACGTAAAACAATTGGCGACGATTCTCGGTGATCGTCAGATGCAAGCGGACTACCGGCCGGGTAGTCATCGGTCGGAGGGCCTGCGCCTCCGTTTGCAGCAGTGTTTGGCGATTTATCAAAATCAACCGGCGGCGGGCATTGCCGCAGGACGGGCGATCGCGGTACTGTTTGCGGAGCACAAATTTCTGAAGGTGGAGTGGGGGAATCTCGCCGAGTCAGCGGTGCAAGATGTCATTCGTGGATACATCGCCCACGGTCAATTGGTGGCGGCAGAAGACTTGTTGGAAGAAGTGCTGGATCAGGCGGGGACCGATTGTCGGGTAGCCCGGATCAATGGGGCGTTGAATCGACTGCTGCTGGCCCTTTTCCGCGGTGATCCGCGCCAGAGCGCCGCGATCCTGGCGGAGGTGGGCACGTTGCTCCGGGAAGAGCGGGACCAGTTGCCGAAGTCGGTGGTACTCGAGTTGTGCTACCACGCAGCCTGGATGAGCCTGGTGGCCAACGATGCAAAGGAAGCGCTGCGCTGGATCAATGCTTTCCTGAATGAGCCACGCTCCGACCTGCGGCAGGACTTGCAATCCAATGCCCGCTTGCTGAATCTGCTGGTCCACTACGAGTTGGGGAACGATGACCTGGTCGAGCACAATCTCAAAAGCACCATCCGCTTCATCTTTAAACGCAATCGGATGTGCCAAGTGGAACGCTTGGTGGTCCGCACGGTGCGAATGTTGATCCAAGCCAAAGGCGACGGAAAACAAGAGCGCATTTTGAAAGCGATGCAAAAGGAACTGGACTTGCTCCGGAAAATTGAATTTGAAGCGACGGCCATGGAAACCCTTTTCCTCCCGATTTGGTTAGGCGGAAAGTTGCAGCATCGCCCGATGGCGGAGCTGTTGCGGCTGCGTTCCCGGGAAGTTTAGGTGATAGATTGACAGCGGGAAAGGGGCTTCATCGATGAGAATAGTGGGGAATAATCGAAAAAAGTACCGGGGGCAAGAAAATAGTTATCCACAAAATAGGCCTATCAAGCATAAATTTTCAATAAATTTGGAATGGTGTTTAATGATTGATAATCAGATATTTGTGATAAATTAGTGCTGATGGAAAAAGAATTGGAGCTTGTTGAAAACCTAATTGTAGGGCAAAACTGGTTTGACAAAGCGCTCAAAAAGAGCAACCTTGTGGTCCCTCAATCAATCCAACAACCACCAATTTTCTCAAAAGGCATGAAACGCCCAGGAGCCGCCCGGCACCTGGGGTTTCACTTTTTAGGGCCCTCCGTTTCCGACTTTTTCCCAATGTATATCCCCTGATTTCCTGGGCTGTTTCCCAAAACCTGTAACAATTCATTTGACACTGCCGGAATAAACGCGAACCGGATAGAAGTGCAATGAATTTGTGTAAGGGCGAAATTGACACATTGACAAGCAATTCTACTGTGTTTAAATGAAATCACCGAAATATCATCTGTGGACAAAATCGTATCACAAAAGTTGACAAGAATCGAGCGAAATAAGTACTTTCGTGTAGATGCAAAAAGGGGCTTGACCAAAACCTGCTCCCCATCTGCTAACTTTCAAAATGGTAACATGAGACGTAGTCCTTCCGAAGATTTATTTCGGTTGATCAAATCCCTGCATAAAGGGGAAAAACGTACATTCAAATTGTTGACGGGGCTGCTGGCCGGCGGACGCGACAAAAGATATACGACGCTTTTCGACTTGATCGACCGCCAGGATACTTACAATGAGTCGAAATTGATGAAGCATTTCGGCGATCTGACCGGGAGCCAGTTTTCCGCCGGAAAAAACTATTTGTATCGGTTTATCCTGAAGAGCCTGGTCTATTATGATACTGATCCTGAAGCTGAGGTAGCCCAGTTGATCGCCCAGGTACGCATGCTGGCCCGAAAAGAACTGTATCCCCAAGCCCGTAAGATGCTGCGCAAAGCGCTCAAGATCTCGCGGGAGGGTGAGTTTTTTTCCTCACAGCATTCTTTGCTGAGCATTGAGCTGGATATCCTGATCAACGAGCAACACGAACGGCAGATGGAAAGCCAAATCGAGGAAATCGATGAAGCCAAACAGCTTGCCCTCAAGCGGCTGCACAACCTCGATGCCTACATTGCCTTGAACAGCCGCATGTATACGCTGATGAACCGGCGGCGGGTCGCCCGCGATGACCAGGACATCGAAAGTTACCGGGCCATCGCGGATCATCCCTTGCTCGAAAGCCCGGCGAGAGCCCTGTCCGTCCGGGCTGAAATCGAGTACTGGACGGTCCAGGCCAAACTCGCCAGCTTTCGGGACGACCTCAAAGGCGCAGTTGAGCTCAACCGCGGGGTATTGGAATTGTTGGAGAAACACGATGCTATCCGTGGTCGAATGCTCCGCCGGTATTTTCTGGAAGTCAGCACGCTGGGCATTCATTTGCTGAAAATGGCCGACTACGAAAACGCGTTTGCCGTGCTTGAACGATTCCGCGAACTGAAAGAAAACTATCCCAAGGTACGCGCGAATTATTTCCCGCTGTATTTCATCGCCAACATGACTCTGGCGGTGCAACTTGGAGAAGTGGAGCGCATCCAGCCGATTCTCGAAGAAATCGACGTCTTCTGGAATGAGATCCACGCCCGGACACCCGGTTGGCACGAAATGCTGCTGTCTTATCTCGTGGCTCACCACTACCTGAACACCGGAGAGCCTTCTAAAGCATTGCGCTGGGTGAATCTGATCGTAAATTCTCCCCGTTCCGATTTGCGAATTTACCTGCAGGGATTTGCCCGGCTACTTGTTTTGATGGTACATTTCGATCTGGGCAATTACTCGGTAGTCGAAAGCTCCCACGACAGTGCCCGGCGCTTCCTGCAGAAGCACGGTCGGATGCACCGGTTTGAGAAAACTGTCCTGAAAAGCTTTCGGACCATGGTCAAGCACGTCAATACCCCCCAATACCGCCGCGAGTTGGAATTGCTATTCCAAGAGTTCCGAGCTCTGGCCCAGGATGAGTTTGAGCAGCGTGCTTTTAGTTTCCTGGACTTTGGCGAGTGGCTGGAAGGAAAATTGAATGACACCGATATTGCTGCGTTGCGGCGGGGGCGTTCGACCCAGAAATGGCCCGATTGAGTTGGGCTGATGGATTGAGTCGCGTGGGATTGCAAGTCCAATTCTTCAGGCCTACGCTGCATTTCTGTTCCCGTAGTTGACGTCCGAATGCTGGTTCTCCGTAAGCGGCGGTTTAATTTAATTCTGCGATTTTGCTATGCCCCCTTTTGCTGCCCCTCTTCAGCTATTTT
The DNA here is from genome assembly GCA_039024435.1 of Bacteroidota bacterium. Lineage (GTDB taxonomy): Bacteria > Bacteroidota > Bacteroidia > J057 > JADKCL01 > JBCCQH01. The sequence continues at coordinate 7,237 of JBCCQH010000026.1, read as the reverse complement.
CTCGCCCCTAGCGCTGGCTATGGACTCCAAAATGAGCTTTGATGGACAAAAAAATCTGCGCGAGCAAATTTCACAAACCAATTTTAAACCGCCTTTAAGCGCGTGAGATATCTTGCGCGCTGAAGGCCATCTAGGATGAGTGCGCGACTTCAAATGAATGGATCTGACAATCCCCTCTTCCCGCAACGATGCGGAGGAGGGGATTTAGGATTTGATAATTTATAAAAAGGACACAAATCTCCCAGACGATATCGCGGGAGTGCTTTCCAGAAGAATGATTTTCCGGGCGACGACCCCTTTGACCTCGCCTGGGAGGCATTAAAGTGGATCAATTGCAGCTCAGAGGATATCTGCGATCACTGAGAGCAAACAATTTCCGTCGAGGTCCATCATTACCGCGCGTTCTCCGTTTGAAGTCGTTTCAAACATGACCAGTTCTCCTTTTTGGTAGGCGGCTGTCACATCCAAATAGGAAAGCCGATAATAATCGGAAGCTTCCCGAAACAGGTGGCCGACCACATGTTGAGGAAGATGATCAACCCCACCGAGGATCGTTACCGCGGTTTGTGATGCATTGAGTTGGGTAGGAGCAGCTATCTGCACCAAGCCCAACAGGCAAAGGCAAAAAACAATACGTCGTAACATAATTTTGAACCATTTTGGAATAATGGTAAAACTGCAAAAAAATCAGCGGCTCGACAATTTTCCGGAAGCTCGCCCTCGGATTTTCTATTGAATATCAGATGATTGTAAACGATTTATGTTTTGGGCCGTCGGACCGGGAGGTTGCCTACGTGAGCGTTGACGCGGTAGGGAAGCCAAGAGGCGAGGGCTATTGTTCGGGTGAACAATAGCTGATAATCAGGGATTAACGATTGGGAGGGGAGGGAAACTTACTTTTTCTGCTTCTCGATGGTGACCGATGCTTCCTGGTAGTTTTGATCGCCGGTGTACTGTACCCGATAGCTGCTTTTGCGCGGCGAGGTCCACACCATGTCAAATTTGCCGTTGCGAACGACCAGTTTGTATGGCTCACCAAATTGTTCCGTGAGTTGTTTCAGCAATCGCTTCACGCCTTTTGGGGAGTCGGTGTCCAGCGTCACCGAAAGGACCATCCCGTCCCGGGCGATCAGACTCATGGTGCCATCTTTGAACTTTCCCGCTTTTACCTCCTCGAAGTAAAGTTGCACTTGTCCGCGCCGTTTGCCGGCTTCGGAGGCATATTTCCCCACCTCAAAGCCGGTCATCGGGAGCGGAACCTGCTTGAATTTGGTTTTATTCGTCACCGTATAAGTACTGATTCGCACCGGCGGACCCTGGGCGATCAGGTTTCCGGAGATCAGCACCCCGCATAAAAAAAACAGCCATCGATTTACCATGAGCGCATTCATAAAATGCCCAATTTAGAAAATTCCTCCCATTATGAAGACGGAAGTGCTGAGAGGCGGTTTAAATTTAATCCTGTGATTTTGCTATTGCATCTTTTTCTGCCCCTCTTCCGCTATTTTCTCGCCCCTAGCTTTGGCTATGGACTCCAAAATGAGCTTCGACGGACAAAAAAATCTGCGCGAACAAATTTCACAAACCAATATTAAGTAGCCTCTAAGGATTTTTATATGGCCACCCCAAGCCGAGAATTTCCAATTGCTCGACTTACCGTTTTCGCTGGATAGGCAATCGGAAATTGATAATCCTCCGCTGGTAAAAGTCTAAATTGCGACAGTAGCCGGAGTAGATTTGATAACCCTCGCATATTGAATTATTTTAGACTTTTCACGGGTAATTTGCACAATGAAACTTCAACGCATTTTTGTACTGCTAGCGCTGTTTGGGATCGTTTTTCCCCGAACGAGCGTGGCGCAGCAATCTGATTGGGAAAGTGCCGCCGTCACGGTTCGGATGTCGGATGAGAACTTTCCCGAATTCATCCGATTCTCGGAGAGCGCGGCCTACACCTTGGCCGAGTTTCCGGCTTTGTTGCGCGAAGTTCTTCAACTGGGGCCAAACGATGAATATCGGTTGGTGAAAACCGAGCACGATGCTTTTGGCTTCCGCCATACGCATTATCAGCAGTATCACCGAGGGATTCCGGTCCAATATGCCATCTATCGCGCCCACGAGTATGCTGGAAAAGTGGTCAGCATGAACGGTTATTACTTTCCGATCTTTCAGACTGGCTCGGCCAGTTTCTCGGCCGGAGATGCCCTGCAACTGGCCCGCGACCACGAAGGGGGCGAAATCTACAAATACGAAATGCCCACCGAGGAAGCTTACCTCAAACTGGTGACCGGCAATCCCTTTGCCAGTTACCATCCCGGTGGCGATTTGGTGTACGTCCGCAATGGTGGTCAACAGAGCGCAGAAGCCGTGCGCATGGCTTACCGATACGATCTTTACGCCCACCAGCCGAACTCCCGCGCGGAGGTTTACGTCGATGCGCAAACCGGTGAGGTGATCTTCCGGAACGAATTGATTCATACTGGCGATGCCAACGGAACCGCCGTCACTAAGTACAGCGGTACGCAAGCGATTGTGGCGGACAGCACTAGCACCACTTATCGCCTCCGCGAAACGGGCCGCGCCAATGGGGTCGAAACCTTCAATATGCTCACCCAGACCGATTACAGTTCGGCGGTTGACTTCACCGATGCGGATAATTTTTGGGACAACATTAACGCCAACCAGGATGAAGTTGCTACCGACGCCCACTGGGGTGCGGAAATGACGTTCGATTACTTCTTTTTGGAACACGGGCGCAATAGCTACGATGGCAACGGTGCCAAGCTCATCAGTTACGTCCACTACGGATCCAATTACGTCAATGCCTTCTGGAACGGTGTTTTCATGACCTACGGGGATGGCAATCAAGCTTACTCCCCTTTCCCGGCCCTTGACGTGGTCGGACACGAATTTGCCCACGGTTTGACCGGCAATTCCGCCGGACTCGTCTACCAGAATGAGCCGGGTGCCTTGAACGAGTCTTTCAGCGATATCTTCGGGACCGCCATCGAATTTTACGGCCGCCCCAACAACGGCAATTGGCTGATCGGCGAAGACGTAATTTCCTCCGCCTTGCGCAGCATGAGCAATCCCAACCTGCGCGGCGATCCGGATACCTATTTCGGAACCAACTGGTTCACCGGCTCCGGCGACAACGGCGGAGTTCACGTCAATTCCGGCGTCCAGAACTTCTGGTTTTACTTACTCACGGAAGGGGGCTCCGGCGTCAACGATAACAACGACCCCTTCAGCGTCAATGCGATGGGCATCGATACCGCGGCGATGATTGCGTTTCGCAATCTTACTGTCTACCTGGGCGCCTTCGACGAGTACGAAGAGGCGCGCTTCTACGCCATTGAATCCACGAAAGATCTATTTGGCTTCTGTTCTCCGGAAATGATCAACGTGATGAACGCCTGGGCGGCGGTCGGAGTGGGGCTGCCCTATACCGGCACCCTCAACGCCGACTTCTCCTTGACCGATACCGCGAGCTGTTCCATTCCGTTCGATGTAAATTTTACCAATAGTTCCACCTCCGCGGTGAGCTACCAGTGGGACTTCGGCGACGGCTCGACGAGCACCTTCCCGAATCCTTCCCACCAGTACACGCAGTACGGTACGTACACGGTCTCGTTGATCATTCAGGATTGCAACGGGAACTACGATACCCTGACCATGCCCAATCGCGTTGTGATCGACAACAATCTTGTCTGCCAGATCAATATGCCCGGCAATGGCGCCGACATCACGGTGACGGGTTGCTCCGGAGAATTGTACGACTCGGGTGGCGCGGATAACTATTTGGACAACATCCGCAGTGAGGTGACGATTCAGCCCGGGGGGGGAAACCAAGTACAATTGACTTTTTCCGTATTTGATTACAATGCCGGTGACCGAATCTTGATTTTTGACGGTCCCGACGACCAAAGTCCCTCCTTGGGGATATTCGCCGGAAACACCATTCCTGGACCTTTTACGTCGACCAGTGGGTCTCTGACCATCGTTGAGTGGAACAATGCCTTCGGCAATCGCGAAGGTTTCCAGGCCACCTGGAACTGCGTCACGGTCGATGTAGAAGATGCTTTACCGACGGCTGAGTTGAGCGTCTATCCCAATCCCATTGACGATCAATTCCGGGTGATATATGACGCAGGCTATTCCGGGCAAGTGTCGCTGAGTATCATTGATATGTTTGGAAAAGTGATCGAGAAAAGAGTATTTGACAATGTAAACCAGCTCAATGAGCGATTTGCGGTTGAGGATTTGGCGGCTGGTGTCTATCTGCTACGCCTTCAAGACAACGAAGGATTGCGGGTAAAACAACTCCGAGTACAATAAGGCATTCAATATGTACTGCAGAAGACCGCACGGAGACGTCGCGGTCTTTTGTCATGAACGGGTGCGGGGACGCTCGATTTGCATCAGCAAAAGGGCGTCGCCCTCCATTACAATTTGCCCAGCTGTCTCGAAGCCAAGTTGTTCCAGGAGCCGGACCGAACGGTGGTTTTCCGGGAGCGTGATGGCCAGCAAGCGGGGCAGTTCCACCCGCCACCAGGCATCTTGCACCACCGCTTCCGCTGCTTCCCGGGCGTAGCCTTGCCCTTCAAATTCCGGTAGCAGTGCAAATCCAAGGTCAACTCCTTCCAGTCCCGTCCGATTGACGAGGCCACAGGCACCCAGAGCGCGGCCTGAGCCGCGTTGCGCGACCAAGTACATGCCGTAGCCCCAACGCCGGTAATGGTCGAGCATGCGGCTTTGCAGGTAGTTCTGGGCATCGCCGAGCGTACGTACGCCCCGATCCCCAATGTAGCGCAACCAGCCGGGTGAATTCAGCAGTTCGAGGAGAAAAGCTGCATCTTCCAAGTGGAAATAGCGGATGTGCAAGCGATCCGTGGTAGCAATCAGCATGCCGGAAAGATAACCGAGTGCACGACAACTTTGCAAAGAGATTTGTATTGTGGGCAAATCCTTGCGGCGCCACGGTGTATCGGGCACTGCCACACACAAAAATGGACCCCCGGTACACGTATGATCGCAGGTGCGCGGGCCCCTCTCTATACACCATGATTGTGCAAACTTCCCCCGATTTTTGTACCGCCAAGAAAACCACTCACGCTTTCTTTTCTCCTCCGGCTTCGTAAATTGTCGGTATGCGTGTGGTACCCCAGGCATTCTACCAAAATCCCCACCTGAAGAAAATCCTCGCCGACGGACTCTGTTCGCTCATTTACAAGCGGGTGACGCAGGTCGATGAAAATCGGGACCGCTACCTTGCCGCACACGCATTGACCCTGGTACAGCACGGTAGCTTGAAGATCACAACCTACGACGGACAGTTTCTCGCGGTGGGCGAGGGGGAGCTGATTTTTCTTCCGAAAGGGCTGTACATAATTACGGACCGGCTCCCCCGCAAACGCCCCTTTGAGGCACTGGTCTGCTTTTTTGACGATGAACTCCTGGCCACCCGGAGAGCCGTGGATACCGCTCCTCTTCAAGCGAGTGGCAAACCATTCGTGATGGAGATTCCTGACGCAGTAAAGTTGTTTACCCGAAACCTGCTGGACCTGTACGATGGGCGGGGCGGGGATCAAAGGGCCGTGGTGCGGCCCAAATTACTGGAAATCTTGCATTTGCTGGAGCAAAGCCGGGCGGGAGAACGGTTTGGCGCCGAGTTGGCGGCCCTGCATCGACGGGGCAAGAAAAGCCTGCCCGATTTCATGTGGGCAAACTACAGCAAGCCCCTCAAAATCGAAGATTATGCTTATCTGACTGGTCGGAGTATCTCCACTTTTCACCGCGATTTCAAAGCGTGTTTTGGCGCCTCCCCCAAGCGGTGGCTGATCGACCGGCGATTGGAGCGGGCGCGGAGCTTGCTGCAAGAGGGCCAGGGGAGTGTTGCGGAAGTCGCCCAAGCCGCAGGCTACGAAAATGTTCCCCACTTTATCAAGTCGTTTCGCAAACGCTTTGGGATTACCCCGGGCCAGTTTAGCATCCAAAGCCGAATCGAATCTGCTTTTTAAGCAATAATTGACCGAAAAGCACAATTTTTGCAAAAAAACTCCCGGCGCTTTTCCGGTGGGATTGCATCTTTGTAGAAAAGAGGGCTTGCCCTCACAACGAACTCTCAAACGCAAAAACAATGAAAATCGGATTTATCGGATTGGGTATCATGGGGAGCCGGATGGCCGCCAATCTTCAACGCGCGGGCTACGACCTGGTCGTACAAAATCGGACCCGTTCCCGGGGTGATGCGCTGATCGCCGGGGGGGCAAGGTGGGTGGATACACCGCAGGCGGCGGCGCGGGGCATGGACGTCGTGATCTCGATGCTTGGTGATCCGGCTGTGGTGCGAAGTGTCGCCGCCGGGGAAAACGGCTTTCTGCACGGGATGGAGAAAAATGCACTGTGGATGGATTGCAGCACGGTGGATCCGGCATTTTCCCAGGAAATGGCCGTCCTGGCGGCGAAAAAAGGCGTGCGGTTCGTCGACTCACCGGTCGCCGGCACCAAGCAACCGGCAGAAAGCGGTGACTTGCTTTTTCTGGTCGGGGGAGATGCCACCGACGTAGCCCAAATCCAGCCCTTGATGGACATCATGGGCAAAAAAACCCTGCACCTGGGCGGACACGGGAGCGGGGCCAAAATGAAAATGCTGATCAACGGACTCCTGGCCCAGGCAATGCTGGCCTTTTCTGAAGCGGTAGTGCTCGGCGAGGCCATGGGATTTGGCAAGGAAATGGTGCTCGACGTGCTGACCGCAACCCCGGTAACCGCGCCGTTCCTGAGCGTAGCAGAAAAGAAACTCCGGGAAGACAACTGGGAAACAAATTTTCCCCTCAAGTGGATGCAGAAGGACCTGCAACTGGCGAGTGAAACCGCCTACGCCCACGGGGTCGCGATGCCGAGTTTGAATACCGCCAAGGAAGCCTACGCCCTCGCAAAGCGCCACGGCTTTGCCGATCAAGACTTCAGTGCGATTTTTGCCTTTTTGCGGGGCATCGAGGAATAATTTGCGCAAAAACGAAAAAATTGTGCCGGCGAAATTTTCTTGGGCCCGTAAGAAATATTTCATCTGAAACGTATCAGATGATCGATAGGGAGCACCTTTGCCAGATGAAGGCGTAAGGGAATGGTAAGAATGGGTTTGCCTTTCCGACCCGCTTCCCTACTTTTACATCAAGCAAGAGCAAGGGTTAGGGTTGACTCCCACAATAGTGGTTGAGTCCCCTAATTTTTT
>JBCCQH010000025.1:0-72761 GCA_039024435.1 Bacteroidota bacterium | reverse complement strand
TTAACAAAGAATCCGCGATGGATTGGGGAAAAAATGCGCTTATGGCATTTGGAGGGATGACCCTGGGGGCGGTTCTCGTACCCGGTCGGGTAAGCCTTCCGGCAGGTGTGATCCTGGCCCTTTACGGCATCCACAAGCAAAGCGCATCCCTTGTAAGTATCGGCACTGGCCTTGCCCTGGCAATGCCTGCGCGTGCCGCAGCTACGGGCGACCCCAACCTGCGACAAGCACAACCCCCAAATGGCGGCAAATTCGACTTTGAAACCTACAAGGCCGGAGTGTCCGGCAGGGCCAAAATGTTCTTCTCCGAGTTCGGCAAGAAGCTGTTTCTGGACAAGATCGGCCTGTTCAGCAAGAAGGATGCGACCACTTCCGACCAAGGCGGCGATGCTGGCCCGGATTCAGATTTGGGCTACCTGGGGGCAAATCCTTTTGCAACTCTGGATCAGATGAACAATTCCCTGATTGCCTCCAGCATGGACTTCCGGGAACAATCGGCCTTACCCCTTCCGGGCGTAGTCGATGCAGACTTTGACCTGGAGGACGAAGACGACGAAGACCTGGAGGGATTCGGCGCAATCGACACCGACTTTGAAGACGTTGACGAAGACCTGGACGCATTCGTGGACCAAGACGGTGAACTGGTCGGCTTCGACCAGATGTAAAACCAGTACACATTTTTCAATTCATAACAACCCAAACCAATAATCATGTCTGATTTTTTCGACGAAAATGTTCAAAACGACCTTTTGGGTCTGGAAGGGCGAGGCCGGGGACGCGGCGTACCCTTCAAACACCGTTCCCGTGGATCACGCGCCGAAATGGAAAAGCACTTTAAGTCTTTGCCTGGACGGATCAAGCGCGAACTGAAAATGGGGAAACTCCGCCTGGGCGATCAGGTGATTTACTCCATCGCTTCGGTAGGTTCCAGCACCACGATCAAGATGTTCCAGACCCAGGACGACAAGGAAGTGGGCTTGCGCAACATCAGCAACGCGAAGTTGCCCAAGAACCAGGCCATGCTTGTATCGGGTATTTACCTGTTGGCAGGCCAAACCACGGCGGCGGTCCCCGGATCACCAACCCCGGACGAAATCAAGTCCACGCATTTCCAGACCATCGAGCAATCGAACTTTGCGGCCATTGCCAACGGCGAATTTTCGCTGAAAGCAAACAAGGTGCAGATCGTTCCCGAAACCTCGATGCGCGTATTCTGTACCGATCAAAACGCGATGTGGGCGCAAGGCTTTTACAAGCTGCACAACCCGCGCCTGATCCACGATGACGTGCTGGTGGAATGCACCCTGGAACTTGGAACGGTGGCTGGTATTCCGCAAGACACTCAAATCTATGTCGGGCTTTACGGCACGATGACCACACCATAAGGGCAGTTCATTTGTAGCAGGCCGGGCCGCCTGATCCTGGGCGGCCCACCTGCATCCTTATCCGACAACAAACCACAATAACCACCAATGGGAAAGATCATACGCAAGCGGTACGACCTACCGCTGGTCCAAAACGCCGAAGACAACGCAAAAGGCGATTTTGAACTGGACAAGCACACCGCAAGGGTGCGGGGTTTGCTGCTGACTAGCGACCGCGACGAAATGCTGTACCACCGTGGAACGGTGCAAATCCTACTCAACGGAGAGGAAGTAATTCCTGACGAATACCATACCAAGCTGCTTATGTCAGGTTTGGGTGTGGCTCCAAAGAACAGGTATTTGCCGATGGATCACGCCCCCGGAAACGGCATCCTGAAAGCCATCTATACCGACAGCAACAGCGCAGTGCAAGGGTTCGATCCCTACACGGTTTCGATCTATTTGGAAATCGAACTGGAGGAAGATGCTCAGTAGGCAGATTCGCATACTGAAAGAATCCTTTGAGGTCTTCCGAGTGGAGGACCGCAGGACATTCGACATTACCCTGCCTTGCGATGTGTACAAGGTCGTCGGCATCAATTTCGTGGTGAACCCAGGGAACGGCAACTGGAATAAGTTGCTGGCTACTCCCTGGCCTGAAAACACAGCAGGGAATATTTCCTTACGGTGGCACGCTCCGGGTGACGTTTTCTTACAGACTACCGTTGCCCTGGAGATGAGTTACGAAATGAATCATGGACCGCTGGGAATCGTAGCCCCAGGCGGTACGTTGGCGAAGCGTACCGAGTTCTGGTATTCAGGGCGCAACTACCGCCCGATAGATGTGGAGATTGATAGTAACCATCGCGTCATCCACGGCTTTTACAAGGACGTGCTGAACAAGCTGGGACGTGTCGAAGAAGCCTATACCGTTCATGTTTACCTCTATTACGAAAGGACCGGACAATGACCACCAGCTTTATCCAGGAAACGATCCCGGTACGGATGCGGGAAATGGGCTTTGGTCGAAACTACCACGTCCAAATGCGGACGCTGACGATCCCGGCCAATGCCATCTTTGTCTTCCCGGCCTTCAATACCTGGTTGTACTGCCCTTACGAATTGCTCAACACCGCCGTAGGAATCACCGTCGAATCCGCATACGGCATCCTCGATTCAACCGGAACAGGTTACAACGAACAACAGTTTGAGCATACCGGGCAAGTAACAATCACAAACACCCAGCCTAGTCCGCTAACTCTTACGCTGATGCTTGCAATACCGCAAGTCACCAAAACAAAGCATCAATCACAAGCAAAACCTGAACATGGGAAAGCTATTTGAACGCCCTTTTTCCAATCACGAAATGGACCGCATTGAACGAAAGCTGAATGCGGACCTGGAGCGTGACGAACCGACCGACTATGAAGTGCGAATTGATGGCCTTCTGGTGATCGAGCGCACCGACGACCCCACGCTGTTCGGATCGGTTACAGACCATATTTCCCTTGGTTCTACCCAAGAGGTAGAAATTACGCTTTACAAGGGTAAAAGCCAGCACAACGACAAGCACACCCTTTTCATCGAGCGAAACAAGCCCCAGGGCGGAACGGCGACAAGTCTGGAAGGGATTTCTAACCAACTCCGCAGCGACTTTGAAAAACAGCGGCAATTCGACCGCCTGGAGTGGGATCATAAAGCCCTTCAAGAAAAGTACGACACGTTGAACTCTGAACACGACGAGTTGAAAGAGTACAGCGACCAGCTTGAAAAAGACCTGGAGGTATTCAAGGGGAAGAAGCTGCACATGGGGAATATCAACCTTGGAGAACTTGGTGGGATATTTCTGGAGGGATTCATACGGCGCAATCCCCAAATCCTTGCACGGCTTCCTGGTGGTCAGGCATTGGCCGGGATCATCGAGGAAGACAACGACATACAGGCCGCGCAGATGCAGCAGCAATTCGCCCAGCCTGTCCAGCCCCAGGCCGAAGTCTCGTTTAGTGCAGCGGACGAGCCGAGCGGCCCGGCGATCTCCCCGGAGGATCAGCCATACCTGGACCTGCTAAAACGGATTCAATCCGCTTTCAGCCAGCAGGATTTCATCCAGGTTATGATGATCCTGGACACCTTCATGGAACAACCTGAACTAATCCCTGTTGTGCAGGATTTGATCGATGGTGAAGACAACGCCAACGAACAAGCCCAGCAAATGCAACAAGTAGAAACTGACAACCCAAACACCGAGGAATTCACACATGAATTTTAAGTACAACGTGAGCATTTCGGCAACCGACAAAAACGAAGCCGAAACCAAGATTAAAGCCCTTGCTGAATTGGCTAAGAACTTCGATACCGCCACCCTTCAAGCCCTGGCATATAAAGGGCCGGGAATCATGCGTGGCCCCTTTGGGGGAATGGTCAAGAAGCAATTGGGCCTTCGAAACTGACAAACCGCTAACCTGACAATCAAATCATGCTTTTCAGCAATTCAGAATTGGGAAACCCTGCCGTGGCCGCGATGGTGACGCAGGCGATGGTAGCCAAGGCCAACCAGCCCCAGGCCCAGCCGCCTATGGTCGTTGTCCAGCAGCCGCGACAGCTTCCCGCTCTGGACCCAGCGACAAGTCAGGAAATCGCACCCATTGCCCAGCCGATTACGGTTCAGACCACAGGCGACAGTTACACCCCTGGCCAGCGTCGATTCATCAACGGCATGAAGATCGGCGCGGTGGTGGCCGGGGCATCCGGGGTGCTTTACCTGATCTTGCGCGGGGTACTGAAAAAGCAACAGTATAACCGCACCGTCAATGCTTCGGATGATACGGGAGAACCTGACTGGTATGCCAACCGAATCTATGACGCTTTCAACCCTGATACACCCTTTGGATGGGGAACCGATGAGGAACTTGTGCGCGATACAATTGCGGATGTACCGCATCGCAAATTTTGGGAGCAAGTCAAGGGCAAGTATTTCGACCTGACAAAGCGCAGTTCGCATTTGATGGAGGACTTGGAAGGCGAGATTTCAAACCACATGAAAGCCGAAATCCTTGCCATCATAGATTCAATGCCAGCCAACCAGCGGGAAGCGAACAACCGCGACCCCTTCCTGGTCACGGATCGGATGCTGAAAAATTGGGCCATCAGGATCAAGGCAGGGGCCGACTATGAAAGCACCTTTTTCTGGCCCTATGGAACCGATGAAGAAGCGATATACAAGGTGCTTAATGAACTGCCAAACTTCGCAGCCTTTTGTATGCTCAATCGCCAGTACAACCAGCTTTACGGCAAGTCTGCCCTTACGGAATTGAGCGACGAAATGAGCGGCGAAGATTTAGAAAAGGCTTACAGAATCCTACAATCAAAAGAAGATGCAATTGGCAAATCCAAACTCGAACTTGTCCGTATCTGCACCAATGGCTCCAGCGCAATCGCGTAAGGGAATCAGCAAGAACGGAAAAATTGCCCTGGCCTTTGGCGGTATCGTTATCGTCGGCGGCCTGGCCTTCTGGTTTTTCAACCGGGCCAAAGCGCAAAAAACGCAATTCAATCCCCCTAGCGGCGGCGGCGATACAACCAACACGCTCCCGACGACCACAACAACGACCAAACCCACGACGACCTCCAGCAGCAGCGGATCGTCTGGAGGCGGTAGCACCCAGCGCGAAACTGACCGCAGCTTTCCCCTGAAACGGGGCATGAAAGGCCAGCGGATCAAGCTGATCCAGCGCGGCCTGAATACGGAGCTTGGCGCGGGACTGGTGGTAGATGGCATTTGGGGGCCAAAGACCCAACGCGCCCTTGACAATGCCAAGGTCGATACCCCGATCACCCCGGAAGGCTATGGGCGTATCCTGGCTGCCACTAAAGAGGCGGACCCTTACGGATTCCAGCCTGGAGGATCGAGCGCACAGGCCGGGGGCAAAACCTCCCAGGGCGGCGGTTCATTTTCTCCCGCAGACCTGGCTATGGAAATCGCAAACGGAACCAACCGCAGGGATTCATCCCGCGTGATCAATGCTTTGAAGCAGATGGTTTCCCCCCAAGATTATCGCAATGTGTCGTCCTTCCTGGGTGATCGGGGAAATGACCGCTACGAAACGCGGGACAAATTTGGCGGACGTGTAAACCGCAACCTTGTAAATACCCTAATGGCATCCCGTATGCCCTGGAACTTCTCCCAGCGTCAGGCTTTCGCGTCCCAACTGACCCGGATGGGACTGCGCAAGGATGCGAACGACACCTGGCACTTGTCCGGCCTGGGAGCAGTGGCGGATTCCCGGATGGGAAAGCAAGCTGTCACAGTACAGCCAACCCAAATTTGGGGCAGCACTGAACCGCTTCAACGGATCGGTCCCGGCATCCTGGTCGGTACTGTTGTTGACCAGCGCGAAGGGGTAACGACGGTAATTACTCCCATTGGCAAACGGGCCTTTGTTCCAACGCAATCCTTGGTAACTGCATAAGCGATGCGAAGCAGGATAATGTCACTGATGAAAGCGCGTAAGTGGCGGATTTACTCCGCCCCTTACCAGCTTAACATCGTCGGTATTCGGTCCCCATTTACCAGGGCCGGAAAGTTCGACGATCTGCTGACCGTCTTCTATAAAGATGAGCGGGGAAAGTGGCATTTCCACGCCTGGGCCGCAACGCTGGACCCCGGCCTGCATTACCTGCACTTGCCACTTCACCACATGGGCGCGGCGATCCTGGCAGAAGGCCAATACGTCGATGCTTATGCCGTGGACAGACACCGGGGCAAGTATTATGCCCTTTGCCAGAGACGCGCCCCGGTTACGGTGATCCGGGACTATAACCGGGACGATGTGCTGGACTTCCAGAACGGCAAACGAATGTCGGGAATGTACGGCATCAACATCCACCGGACCAGCTATTTCAACGGAACCCAGGGACCGGAGAAAGCCGTGCGGCGCGATTCTGCTGGCTGTACAGTCCTACGCGAAGCCGACGACTTCAATAAGGGGCTGATGCCCCTGGTGGAAACTCACAAAAGGCTCCACGGCAACGTCTTCACTTATTCGGTGCTGGACTTCCGGGCTATGCAGCGGCGCACCCGGCGCAAGTGGATCGTCCGGGGCGGTCTGCTGGCTTTGGCCGGGATCGGTGCCTACCTATTGCTATCCAACAACTAAACCAACCTAACCGATATGTTTCTTGGAAAAACCCAACAGATTCAAACCCCACGACCTGCTCAATCGGCACGGTCGAGCATGAACCGCTCCATGTCGGCCCTGGCCTACGAAACCGGGCGCATGACCGAAGAACTGAGCAAGGCGCGGATCAGAACCGAAGACGGAAAGCTGACCAAGCTAACCAAGGCAGATATGCAGTCTCTTATCCTCAATGCCGAAACCCGCCCGGCCCAGGTGCGCAAATACATCGATGCCCTGGAGATCGACAGCACAAGCCGGGGCCACATCCGAAAGTGCATCACCAACATCAACAAGCTGGCTAAGAAAATTCGTCCCCTTCAAAAGAAGTTGGCGGCGGTTTCCATGAACGGACCACGATAATCCATAGTATGAACCAAAGCATTTTTATCAGGGCAAGCGCAGGGCTGGGATCATTGGCCGGGTACTATATCGCCCGGTCCAACGGGACGCAATCCTGGTATCCGCATGTTGTCCTGGGCGGCTTGCTTGGTGCCATTGTCGGGGATATGATCCTTTCGCAAACCTCACACCAGCACGACCACCTGGACGATCCTGGACACCATCACCACCTTAACCAAACCGACCAATGAAAAAGCTGTTTTTCTTTCTGCTTCTGGCAGGCGGGGCCGCTGGATTCTATTTCTTCACGCGCAAATCCAATGAGGAAAAGCTACGTGAAGAAACCGCCCTGCTTATGGTCGAAGAAGCGAAACGGGTAGGAAAACCCGCAACCATCGAGCAGGCCACGCTTGCCTTGAAACGATTTGAGCATGGGAACCTGGAGATATTCAACCGCTGGGTGAAAGCCTGGATCAAACGAGATTTTAATACCCTCCAGCTTATGATGCAGGAAATGAAAACCAGCATTGGCCCATCCATCCGGGAGGCTCCAGATTGGGACCGTTTCGTGGGAATCGTTTTACCCTCCTAACCAAGACAACCATGCCATACCTAGCAACACCATCAAACAACCGGGTAATCCTCAATTTCAACGGGGCCAAAAAGCGAATCAACTACTACCAAGTGATCGGCAACCTACGCCATTACTTCAACACCGCCACGACCAACAAGGAGGAAGCCGAAAAGCTGAAAGCGTTTCGTGAGAACATGGGAGCGCGGGAGAATATCGTGACCGTTCTGGTAGGTAATTCAACCGTGTACGTCAATTATTCCGCTGGCTGGGGCGATGGCTCCATTGGAGGAATCAAACCCGAAAAAATCCCTGCTTACAAGACCTTCAACGGGGTCAGATACAAGCGCGTGTATGACGGAGACGGAAAAAAGGATGCCAATTTCTACGCGGAAAAATACCGAAACGGCAACGTCCTGGGAGGGGGCGGAAAGGCCCGTGTGGTTCAAATAAATGGCCGTTGGTTTGTCTTCGGGAAATCCTCAAAATAGAATTCAATCAAACCCTGGCCTGTCCAATTGGCCCGGATCAATTCAACCATAACCAAACCATTCATGCCAAACGAAAACCCCAAAACCCAACTGCCGATTTCGGCTATCAAACTCGATCATCAGTCTTGCCTTCTGCGCAAGCAATTCCTGCTTGCAAAGGTGCTGCACAATGATTTCGAACTGAGCGAAAGCACGGTTTCAAACCTTCTGGAGCAGGCGGCCAAATTTCCCGGCGAGGTAATCCCTACCATTTCCCGTTTCGTGGACCTGGACAACAAGCAAAAGCGGGACATTTCCCGGCGCGTGGATGAAATCCGCGAAGCAGCGACGAACCTGGATAGCTGTATCCGACTTTGACAACCACCACCGGAGCGGGGCATGGCGGCAAATGGTGCTGCCTGCTTCCGCAACCCGGTCAAACCAAACAAACAATGCCAGCGAATAAGAAACCTAAATCTACCATCGGTATGATTACCGAATCCGTCCGGCTGGGCAAAATAAATGCCGGGCGCAAGCATCACCTGATCGGAATACTCCACAACGAAGTCGGCTTTGGCTGGAAGTCGGTTATGGAATACCTGAAAAAAGTGGACCGAAAGCCCGAAGCCTTGATAAAAGCCGTGGACATGAGCGAACGGCTGGACAACAAGCAAAAGGGCAGGCTGAAACGCTGCATCCGTGGCATTTCGAAAGCCTACCAGGACCGACAACAGATCAACCGAAATTTAGGATTTGACCCTCTGAAATAACCAGACCAACCCAAACAAACCATGCCCAAATCTGCACAAATTCCCAAAGGGGAAACGGCCACCGTACAGGTTATCCAGAACCGGGAAAAGGACGGTGTAGAACTCCACTTTTCCACCGATCCCGGAAAGGATATGCTTGCCAGGGTACGGGCCAAAGGCTTCCGTCCGGCGTTCCGGGCGGGTAAAGCCTATTGGTGGGCGAAGCAGAACAAGCAAACCCTGCGCTTTGCCCGTTCCTTGGAGCGGAACGGCCTGGGCAAAACGCCCCGCAACTCCATCACCATCCAGTCCGAATTAGATGCAGTCGTGGCCCAAAGCGATAAGCTGATGGCAGCGGCAAACCCGCCCGACAACGTGGAACAATTGCTGGACGATCTCCACGAACAGCGCATGGCCTTGTACAATGAACTCCAAGACCAAAAGCAGCGGGAACAGGAGCAACCGAAAAGCGAGAGCGTCACCAATCCCAGCAAAGAGGTTGAGGCGCAAGTGGACCGGGAAATGGAACAGTTGCGCAAGACGCGGCCACGTCCTGCAAAGCCGAAATTGACGGAGGGCAGCAGGTCCGCAAAAATCAAGTATGCAATCAATCAGGTTTTCCGGGAACTGGACTTTTTCGACCTTTTCCCAGGATCGGTAAAGGGGACGAAAATAGCATACCGCCAACGCTTCGGGCTGGATCGTCCCCGCAGAGAAATCCGCGAAGACTTCAACGGCGCGGGTGTCGGGATCAACGTAGCCAGGAAGATTTTCACGGACAAAACCCAGGGCGGCGACCTGGACCTGGTTTACGCCGTGGCAGTGGCCCGGATCACCAAGCCCGAAGACTTCAAGCTGATTGAGCGTGAAGGCCAGCAGTGGTTCCAGGTTTATCGAGGCGACCGGGTACTGATCAAAAACGACCAGGGCCAGTTCGTCCCCCGCTATGTCGTCGGCTTCCAGCCAGGAAAGAAGCAGGCAAAGATCGTTTCGATCACCGAGGCCAGCGAAGCCGTAGCCGATTGGGACAACATTTACCCCGGCGACTACGACCCGCAGGGCGGGACCACAATAGAAAAGGCCCGGCCTGAATCCGACCTGGAGCAATCCCCCGAAATTCTGCCCGATCACCGGGCGCGTGATTCCCGCGACGACTGGCAGCGTCTTCCAAGCCTCAACAAATACGCCAACTATCCCAAGGCCACCGACTTCAAGCTGGAGCGAGGAAACAAGGGACTGCGCAAAATCTTCTCATTCTTTGCCGCAAAAGACACGGATAAGGGAGTGTTGAAAGGCATGAAGTTCGACCAGGGCGGGGTCGCGGCCACTGATGCGCATAAATTGTTCTGGTATCCGGGAAAGCTGAAAGCATCCGAGAAAAACACCTGGGAATGTCTCACTTGCAGCAAGGACCAGGACATACGCGCCGAGCAGATCAAGCAGGGGGAAGAAGGCAAATACCCCGACTTCCAGCACGTCATCCCGGCCAACCATACCCACATCCATAGCGGAGTAAGCGTAAAGGCATTGTTGCGCTATGCCCACGCGATCAATCAAAGCATCTGGTCCGCGTCCGGCCCGATGAGCCGGGTAGATTTCATCTTTGGCGGGGAGATGGTCGTGGCGGTAAACGGGAAGCTACTGGAGGCCGTTTGTACCGCCTTGCTTGTCTCAGGGATCGACCGGGTTTATCTCAGTGCCAGTTCCCCAAAACGTCCGGTCATTTTCTCCACAGAGCGGCCCATAAAGGACACCGCGAAAATGCTGGAGCGTGGCCCCCTTGCATTGCTCATGCCCATAATGATCGGAGGCTTTCAGGGAAGCCAGGACAACCAGGGGCGACCATCTGGCAACCCAGCGATCACCGAGGGCTGGAACCTGGAGCAACAGGATTTTGAATTCGGCTTTAACCTCTATTTCGACCTGGAGGTTAAAAAAGTCCGCACCCATCACCACGGCAAGGTCGTCCATCACAAAATCGATACGGCCACCAGCTTGCAGGACGCAGAGCGCAGCCAGCGGCTTAAACTCTGGCACTTCAAGGCATTGGCCGCTCTGGAGCCAAAGCGCACCTATATCATTGAATCGCTCTACGTCCAAGGCGGCGATCTGCATTACACGGTTTTCTTCCAATCTCTGACCGTTCACAATACCGGACTACCTGATGGTGACTATGTGCGCCGTGGAAATGGGCTGATCCAGATTCCAGACCAGGACAACCGCGACACCTACCGGGTCACAGAGCGCAAGCCGATCCTGACCACAACCGTCGATCAGCTTGCCCCGGCGATTTCGATGGCAGAGCGATCCACCACGTCAGACGGTGAATTGTCCGAAATCCTCTTTACCTCAGAGAACGGAAAGGCGACCATTTGGAGCAGCGACCGCTATGCACTGTTTGTAAAGTCAATCGGCAATACCCGCAAGTCGTTCCGGTACAGCATCCATTCCAGTAATCGGCTAAGTCGTGTACTGCAAACGGTCAAGCCCGGCGACCTGGAACTGTACACTGGAACCCGCCAAATGGGAGAGGCCAAAAAGCATACTGCCCTGGGCTTTTCCGGGCGCGGCTTTGAGTTGCAAAACATGGTCGATCTGGAGGTTAAGGATATGCTTGCCAATATCGGCCCCCTGGAAGGGCATTACGACCGCTCCCTGGAGTTGTCGCGGGTGGAACTCTCCCGGATGCTCAAAGCTTGGAAATCCAAAGCCGCAGATCAGTTTCACAAGTCCACCGTCATCCTGAAACTGGAGGGAGAACAGGCCACCGTTTACGGGTCCGTTCGGGAAGGTCAGGACGGTAAAACCTTCAAACCTGACACCCAAGCCGGGGACGTAATGCTGGGCAAGCTGGAGGTCCGGCGCACCCAATTCAAGTATGCCAATCAATCCGGCTGGTTGGTCCTGGAGGGACAACACAAAACCACCCAGGGCGGGGCCGCTGCCGATCACCTGACACTTTCGCCGCCTTCGGCCCACGATATGCTCCCACGGATCAAAGGCGCAAAGCTGGGCATTGCATACAAGCATGGCGGCAAATACCGCTTCCTGTTCAATCCCGCAGCTACCACAGCCAGGACCAGGACCACCGCCAACAAAGGAACCAC
This sequence comes from Bacteroidota bacterium, assembly GCA_039024435.1. Lineage (GTDB taxonomy): Bacteria > Bacteroidota > Bacteroidia > J057 > JADKCL01 > JBCCQH01. The sequence continues at coordinate 60,984 of JBCCQH010000025.1, read as the reverse complement.
CACCAAACCCAACAAACCCACCATGTCAGTCAATGATAAAACCTTTGTCGAACAGAAGGACATCGCCCTAAAGTTGATGCGCTCTTTTACCAACCTGGACGGAAACCCGCGCAAACTCAAATCGGGCAAAGAGCGGCCCGGAAAACCCAAAACGCAAAAGACCACTTTGAACCTTTTGAAGCGGTTGCAGCGTGAGATCAAGCGCGGCAATATCCTGAGCGGCAAGAAGCGCGGGGAGAAACACGCGACCCCATTCTGGAAGGAAATGGAATACATCCAGTCCCGCCTTGTTTGGGTACTCAACAACGCCTACGAAACCGACGACCTGGACGAAACCAAACTGTTGCTTTTCGACAAAAAGAAGATCGCAAAGTACCGGAATCTTACTGATGGCTTTGCAGTGTACCCTTCGGTCACTTACTCCTTGCGATTTATTGGGATGCAGGGCAAGGCCGTACCCAAGGAACAGGCCGAACGCCTGCTGAATCAGATCAAGGCTGACCAGGACAAAGGGCTAATCGAGGACGGACCCGCAGCCGGGGACATTCCGGCGATCACCAAAGCCTTGCAGAAGTATATCAAGGGCGACGACAAGGTGCTGAAACTCCAGAAACGCACGCTGGAGGGGCTAACGTCCACGCTTCAAGGCTGTGGCTGTCAGGTCGAACTTGAAGGCCATACAAGCCCCTCATATTACCAATGGACCTACTGGCAGGAGCGGGACGAATTTGCCGGATGGGTGAGCGACAGATGGAACAATACCGTTTTCGCAATTCAGGAGCCGGAACAAATGGCCGAATTCATCGAGGACGGATTTATGCGCCATGTTGACGACCTGGAAGGGCTGGAGGAATATTTGAAGGCCCACCAGATCATCACTCAAAAGGATCAACTTATTGGAGAAAGCGAGGATTTCCCGCCCGTTACATTTGATGGCGACCTGGGGGGATTCGGTGCAAGGTCAGCCCCAACAGTCGTAACCGATCCGGTAGCTTCTACGCCTAGCCTGGACCCGACTGGAGGCGGTGCCACCACCATCAAAAGCAACGGGGCGACTTCCCTGGACCCCAAAGGAGGGACCGACCCATCAGCAGGATCAGGCGGCCAGCTTTTCCCCACAGGATCGAATGGCACGGCCACTAACTCCAATACGACAAACCCGGATGGGACCAACACGATTATCTCCCCTCCAAAGGGGCAAGCCCTTACCTTTCATTCAAACAAAATACCGGACCTGGGCGACCGGACGTACAATTTCACCGGAGCCTGGGAAGGGTTGTTTAACAAGCCTTCAATCGGGTTTTCAGCCTTGATCTTCGGCCCCCCGAAATCTGGCAAATCCACGATGGCCTTGGGCATGGCCGGATACCTTGCCCGGAATTTCGGAACCGTGCTTTATTCATCCATTGAGGAAGGGATACGCTCCACGATGGCAGAACGCATTCAACGCCTGGGAGTGGAACACCACGACCTGATCATTACAAATCATCTGCCTGCTGATCTGGCCGCATACGATTTTGTAATCATTGACAGCCTGAGCCGGGGCAACCTGGACATTTCAGCGATGCGCCGATTGATTACCAGATGGCCCAATACTTCGTTTTTCTTCCTGGCCCACGTAACCAAGGACGGATTGCCACGCGGTACGCGGGAATTTGAGCATGAGGTGGACGTGCTAGTGAATGTCAAGGACGGACAGGCCGTAGCTGATGGCCGATATGGACCTGGAGAGATGAAGGTGATTTTTGAAAGCAAGGAGGCCAACCAATGAGCAAGCCCCTTATCCTGATCGACCCTGGCCACGGTGGGATTGATCCGCGCACAGGCATCTATGTCACCCCTGGAAAGCGCAGCCCCAAATGGCCCGATATGCCCCAAATTTTCGAAGGCGTATTTAACCGGGACATTGCCCATAGGCTGGGCAAACTGCTAAGGCGCAAGGGTATCCCATTCCAGTACATCGTCGATCCCGACAATTGGCAGGATGTTCCCCTGGGAGAACGGACCAGGAAGGCAAACACGATCTGCGCGAAGCACGGCGAATGCTTTTACCTTTCCATCCACGCCAACGGCCACAGCACACCCGATGCTCACGGCCTGGAGACGTTCAGCTTTGAAGGGGCCAACGATTCTATACGTCACAACCAGGTCTTTTTTGAACAGCTCAAACTAGCCCTGAAAGAACTGGCCCCACGCGGGGCGAAAGTGGCAAACTTTCATGTATTGAGGGAAACAAAAATGCCCTCGGTGCTGGTGGAGATCGGATTTATGACCAACCCACAGAATGCCCGGTACTTGAACCAGCCACATTTCCGCGAACGCGCAGCCGGGGCATTGCTATCAGCGATCCGCAAGCTGTACCCTTCCCTGGGAGGCAGTGGCGTTCCGCTCGTTCCCCTAGCCCTGGCTGGCCTGGGACTTCTGAGCATATCCGCCCTTCTCATTTTCAACCCCAAATTATTCTAACCGTGCGAAAGCTAATCTTGATCCTTCCCTACCTCTTTTTGGAGAACCAGGTACTAGCCGATCATGGCAGTATCCCAACCAAAACGGGCTTACCATTCTGGCCCTCGATGGCGGGGACATTTATACTTTTCCTGCTGCTCTATTTGATCAGCAAATTCAACAAACATTAACCCAAATTTTTCCATGACACAATCCGCAATTCAAAGAACTGTACACGGCGACCCCGGCGATCCGGACAGCACCCGCGACCTTTCCGGAATCACTGCCCCCGAATTTGAACACCTGGAACTTGCCGTAAAAGGCGGGATCAGTGAGGCCGCAGCTTTTCAAATGATGGACGACGACCTTATGGTGGGAATGCTCCAGAACGCCAACGCGGTAAACGCTCAGTTTGATATGCCGGGCCTGGACCTGGAGGGCATCAAGCCCGACGAACTGCGCGAATATTTCACCGAACGCCAAAAGGTGCTTACGGATTTCCTGGGCAAACTCCAGAAAGCACCCGGTACGTTGGTCCGCAGGATCAAAGGCATCACCCCAAAAGAGTTTGAGCATCTTGTTACCGCTGTCCAGGCCGGGGTCCGTGAAGCTGTGGTATTTTCAGAGGCGGCCCCCGGAGCAAGCAAGGGCCGGGATCTCGCAGGTAAAAGCCATGTATGCAAATTGGAACCTTCCAGCCTGGGACCATTACGACCCCTTCCTGCAAAACTTACCTGAGTTTTTCCAGGGACGCGCCGACCTACTCTATGCGGTGCTGGAGGTGATCAACCAGCCCTATCCTGGGTATGGCCCCGAAGACGTGGAACGCAAGCTGGCAGAAATGTCCGCTGGTGACTGATTCGAACCACCTTGTACCCCATAGCGGCCACTTTGAAAAACGGATGCGATCCTGCTAGGATTTGACCCCGATGGCCGTTTGTTTTGTTGTGGCTGGCGATCCATTCCAGCCATCAGCAAGTAGAGAAGCCCCGCAGAATTCGGCGGGGCTTCGTTTTTTTTTATCGTCAAATCGGAAGCTATCACACCAGCCTGAATTTCCGCGATTATGGCCTGTACTTTTCACTAAAGGTAGATTTTATCTAAATTCAACTTGTCGATAACGGAATCAATCAATAAACAATTATGATGAAATCACTATTTGTGGCATTTACGTTCATTTTGCTCTGCTTCGCAATGCCAAACGAGGCCACCGCCCAATGCCCTCAAAATTGGGACAACAATCCATGTTTTCAATTACCGAATGGTGGGTGCTGTATGAATCCCAATAACGGCAAATACAGGGGTTGGCTTGCATGGCGCATTATCAAAGAAAGCAAGCCGATCATGGACGATGTGTATTCATATTCATTAGGTCAATACGTTCAAAAATACTATTTCACCAGCGAGTTATCTATCCAGTATCAGGGCGGCACCTGGGCATCTGGTCAGAATTTCCGGGTTCAGTTAGGAGGATGCGTAGTAATAGTATCTATTGGCGATCTTTAGCCGATTGGAATTTTTCTGCAAGGGTTTTGGTCATTGGCTGGTTTGAATACAATGATTTTGCCCATGATCCGAAATCAAAATAATTCACGGCTGCCCCCCAACTACCACTATCAAACTGACTTGCAAAATCTTTAGCAATTCGGGCTTCCTTGTCTTTCGATTTGGCCTTGCAAAACCCAGCGAAAAAGTTCAGAATGAGCGAGTAAAAAGGCGTTAGCTTTCCCTGCTTTAACAAGGATTGCCGGGTTGACCTTATGCTTGATTCTACCACATCCAGATTTCTTAACTCCGTGTGTACCACCATGAAAAGGACTTTAGAGAAATAAAGCAAATCGGGGCGGTAGTTCTCAATTTTTCGATTCCTGTTACGAAGCACAGCTACCAGTGCATCCTTTGGGTTGCCAAAATTGATCTGGAAGACTGCAACCAAATGATCCAGTTCAATCTTCACAACCTCAGAAAATTGAAGCTGGCCGTGGTTCAATTGATCCAGGTAACTTTCAATCGCCCTTTCGCCCCGCTTTTGATCAAGGGTCTTCCGGGCAATTGAGACTTCAAACCATGTGGTACGCTCTAAATACAATGCTGGTTCTCGTTTATCAGCCCCCGCAAAGGTGGCAAGCAAAGTTATTGTTTGTTCCGCTTCTTGGAATCTGCTTTGAACGATCTTTAGGGCTGCTGAATAGTACACCGCGTACACAAAGTTCTTGAATCCGGCATAGCTGGCAATCAATCCACTTTTAGATTGATAAGAAGCAATTGCAATATCTGCCTGGGTAATTGCTTTATCTATTTCTCCCTGGTAGAAATAGAAATCGAACCTGATGCGCTTAGAAAGAATGTGGGCGGTAGCAGATTTGTATTGTCGTCCCTCTGCAAGCAAAGGGGAATCTATTACCGCGTTGATATACTCTATGCCCCGCACCCTTCCAGCAATGAGCCGATCCCTTACGTGGGCCATTTCTATCACTTCGTTACGTTGATCGCTTAGGGTTTCAGACCTTTGCAGGATCGCGCCTATTGCATTGCTGTATCTTTCATAATCTCCCCCCTCCAGCAAAACCTCTTTTTCATAGTCGATCAGCCGCAGGGCCGCGTCAAAATCTTCCATTTTCACGGCAAGTCCTTGCGCCTTTTCGAGAAATCGGGGCAAATGGTGAAAGAGTCGTTTTTGAAACAGAATCTTGATCTTTTCAAGAAGGGCGTGTAGGTCTGTTTCCTGGTCAGAATTCGCTTCACGGATAAAGGTTAAGATTCGATCATACAGATAGTTCTTTGTTCTTGCGTAGTTTTTTGTCCAACGCTCCCCTTTGTATTTCTGCAAGATCGCATTGTCATCGAAAGACTTCTGCTTTCGGATCGCCTCAAATAGAATCGTGTAATCTGTGTACCGACCTCGCTTGTATTCAAAGCTTCTATCCTTAAACTTCTGTATCTCACTCTTGTTGAGCGAATGTATCAACTCCCATAATAATGGCCTGTGAACACCCATGAAGTAAGATAAATATAGCGATGGCAGTCTGCCGAGACGATAAATTAGCCCGACGAAACACGCGAAATATACGACCTAAATGTAAATCAAGCAAAAATTGAGATTTGAAATACTTACGTCATATCCTATCTTCACTACTGTTGAATTTCTGCTAAATTCAGCGAACGAAGTAAGGATCGTTCTCTAATGATAAGCCGGGGTGATTCTGTTATCGACACCTATAAAAAGGCAACGGCGCAACCCCGCTTATCATTGAGGAAACCAAGAAGGGGCCAACCGTCCTACCGGACACTGGCCCCTCCCAACTACTCCTAGTCGGCAGGTTTGGCGACAAGCGACTTGGAGCGAGTTCTTTGGCAATTTAAAGACAATCATCACGAAATCATAGTTCGCTACTGATAGATGGTGAGTAGTAAATTTTTTCTCTCATACGTTATTTAGATTAGTAACGGTGGGATTTGCTACCCACCGTTCCATGATTGATTTGCGCCCGGTGTTGCCGGGGCAAATCAATTTTTCCAAAGAATAAAGTTGCGTTGTAAAGCCGTCTGCTGATGAAGGTAGTGAGGAAGAGTAGAGGGTGATTTTTGATTCAGGGCTTGCCCTGGCTCCCTTCCGTTCATCCCCTGGGTTTGCACTCCAGGGGATGCGGCTAGGGTGAATACATTGAAACCTAATTTCATGGCATATCGGGTTTACTTTGTTGGGGTAAAAATGAGTTCCCGAAACCCCATAGTCATAGACGAGAGAATTATGGATCAGCAGGCAGCAATTGATCGGTACGAGAGATTACTAGATGAAGCTGCCGCCAACAGTAACTATATGGCATGGAAAATCATGTTAAACGAGATTGGAAGCAGGATTTGGAAGAACTTGATTCTGTTCCACGCATTCCCAGGTTCACAATCAACATAGCGCGATACTGCGTCGAAGCTGAGGAACTTGATATTTCGGTGATTCATACAGATTGCGAAATCTTCCGCCTGAATTGGATCAATTGGGTAGAAGAACAATTTAAGAAAGATGAATTCACGCTGGCATGGTGTGTCCTTGGTGTGGATCGGGAAGCCCCGGCCTACCTTGACCATTGCTACGCAGTAAATACAGAGATACTAAAGGAAATTTCACCGACAATGTTCGGTCTGAGTTACGAAAAAATCAACCAATTCCAGACCTACCTTTTTGGGCATTAATCGCAGACTAAGCCCACCATTGTAACGAACCGTTTCATGCCCCTTGATGGGGTGTATTGAATTTCCTGCCTTGTGTCAAGGCGGGGTAGGATAGTATGATTCAAAGAAGCGAATTATGTTAAAAAAACAGGTGCTTTCCCTGCTTGCTTTTCTGGTTGTAAATAGCTGTTGTTATGCGGTTTGCGACACGGCCTATTTTGCATACCCTGATACGGTTTTCTGCAATGTCGGTCCAACCGTTTCCCCTGATACGGTGAGCAGTGCAAGCGGTTATTTTTCAGCGTCAAGCCCTGGCCTGTCCGTTGACAGCCTGGGAGCAATAGCCCCTTCATTGAGCAGCCCAGGGACTTACAACCTGTTTTACGTAATTCAGGATTCATGCGCTGATTCCTTCGCGGTTTCGATCACCATTCTACAACAAGGAAATTCAGCTTTCGGATATAACAACCCAATATATTGTACGCCAACCACTAACCCATTGCCAATTGTTTTGGGAGATTCCGGGGGAATGTTTTTCGGCTCCAACGGTGTTGTTGTGGATTCCCTCATTGGAGAAATCAACCTGCCTGGAAGTTCCCCCGGCTCCCATTCAGTTACCTATGTCGTGGATTCGCTATGTCCAGACACAACGGTAACGAGCGTGTTTATTTACCCCAAACGGGACGGTTCATTTTCGTATTCAGATACCCTTCTTTGTACCAATGGACCGTCCCAACAAGCACTAATTTTAGGGGACACAGGCGGTGTTTTTAGTTCTGCCTTTGGATTGGCCCTGAATCCCTCAACTGGAGCGATCAACCCCGGAAACTCAGCAGCCGGAAACTATACGGTACAATATGAAATTGCGGGATCATGCGGGGACACAGGATCAGTTCAGGTCCAGGTCGTACCATCAACAGACCCTTCTTTTTCTTACCCGGCGAATATTTGTATTTCGGACACTGCAAATCCCATTCCATCGGTATTGAATCCAGGCGGAACCTTTTCTGAACAGACTGGAAATCTTGTGTTTCAAAACACGTCCACCGGGGAAATAAATCTGTCTGGCACGATACCGGGGGCGTACTCAATTCAATACATCACAACGGGAATTTGTCCCGACAGCCTGAGTATGGTTGTCACGATCCTGGACCAATCCAACCCCTCGTTTGTTTACCCGGACACTTCTTACTGTAATGGTGAGGTTTTGGCCGCTCCGGTCATGCTTGGGGTTGGTGGTGGGACGTTTTGGTGCCTGGACACTGCATTGTCCATAGATACGGCTACGGGATTCATTGACCTGATCGCATCTGATACTGGCATATATACGGTCTATTACGCCACGCCTGGAGTATGTCCCGATACGTCAACATTCGACATTGAAATAGTACCCCAAGGCGTTTCCTCTTTTGCGTATATCCCTTCCGAGTTTTGCCAATCAGACCCCAACCCTATCCCTGCTATTTCTGGAGATACAAATGGCGTGTTTTCGGTAGTTTTTGGGAACCTTTCTATCAACCCTATAACGGGAGAAATAGACCTTTCTGCAAGTGCTACGGGCGATAGTATCATAATCAAATACACTGTTCCAGGACCAGTTCAAAATTGTCCTGACAGTTCCCTTTTCCTAATCAAAATCGTTGAGCCTGACACATCGATCAGTATAACCTACCCGAAGGCCGCTTATTGTCCAGGTGAAGGGAATCCATACCCGGCCATTGTAGGCCCAAGCGGGGGAACTTTTCAGGCCAACCCTCCTACACTCGCATTTGTTTCTCAATTTACCGGAGAGATCAGTTTGGCCCAATCGCAGCCAGGGCAATATCAAATTAGGTACTTCCCTCCAGGTGCTTGCACCGATACCAGTTCGGGATTCTGGCTTACAATTAATCAAAGGGATGTACTGAACCTTGGGTATCCGTCAACTCAATTCTGCAAAGGTGATTCAGTCATTCATGTTGCCAACCTTCCAGACAGTTTAGGAACCTTTACCGAACCAAGCGGTTTCCTTGCCTTTACCAACACATCCACAGGTAGCATTATCTTGGATAGTAGCCGCGCAGGGAACTACATTGTGAGGTATGAATCAGGTGGAGCCTGTCCCGCTGATACTGCATGGCCAATTCAGATTTTCGATTCACCAGACCCTTTGTTGATTTCTACGGCTGACCAAGGCACGATTTGCAAGGGTGACAGTGTGGACTTTGCTGCATTCGGCGGCGACCGCTACGAGTTTGCAATAAACGATTCCGTAGCACGTCAATTGAGTTTTTTGGGTGAGTATCGCCCAGGCCCAGGTCTGAGCGATGGGGACCAGATTTCCGTTCGTGTGGTGAATGATGCTGGACAATGCCAGTCGTTCGACACAATTGCTATTCAAGTGTTACCGCGCCCTGCTTTTTCCTATCTGGAGTATGACGACAAAATCGAATCTGGAGAAGATATAGAAATCGACGTGCAAGTGGATCAGGATTCTTTCTTTATCAGTTGGGCATACACAACCGAAGGCGCAATATCTCCAGCTTCCGATTCGGTAGTTTCCCCGCTTTTGCGGGAAGGAAGCATATACCAAATCGAATCGGAAGTGGTGCTATCAGACCCGAACACCCTGGGCAAGCTGTACTATACAATCCAACCTTTTGCCGGAGGATGCGCCGGGCTGGTTGAATCCCTGGAAATCTTATTGTTGCCTGGAGACGACCTATTTATTCCGGGCGTAATTACCCCTGATGGGAACGGGAAAAATGATGTTTGGGAGATTCGATATGCAGACAACGTAATCCCTGACCATTATCAACTTGTGGTATTCAATCGGAGTGGAGGGGAAGTATATTCTCAGGAAGGTTTAGCCCCAATTTGGAACGGTGGAAACCTGCCGGATGGGGTCTATTGGTGGGTCGCAAAGAACAAGGTGACACGCAAGGAAATTGCTGGTGGCGTTACGATCAGACGGAAGTAAATGGGAGCAGCAATATTAGAGCCACCACCAGCGAATCGCTGCGTAATTGAGGGCAGCATTTCCTACACGCTATTTGAAACCGTGCCAGTGGTATTCAAGACTAGCAGAAAGCCGTTTGCGATGGTAATATGGAATGCTATGAAGGGTTACACCGCGCAGGAGTGCGTAGCCTGGAAAATCCAATTGAAAATAAATGGAAAAATAATAGAAGCAACCGCCAACAATCAGCACCTATTGTATCAAAATTAATCTTTCACCAAAACAATTACACTATGTCAGAGAAAGCCAAAATGCCGGGCCGCGAACATGAAAAAAGCAGCGAATCTAACGAAATGCTCAAGTTGAATCCTGGGCGTAGCATGAAGCCCCCCGCTTTCCAGCTATCATCATCCAAGGCTGGCGATCCCACTGCCGAATCGAACTTTCTATGCGGATCGATTGGTAAAGGAGGGGAAAACCAGAAATCAGACCTGGACAAGCTGGCGACCTACTTGCTGAATGCTGGGGTGAACCGTGACCTGATTTCAATGCTTCAACATGAGCCATCCCGCGATAAAACGATTGAACGATACCAGCGTGAAATCCTGGGCTTTCGAAATCCTGACGGTCGGATCGATCCAGGTGGGAAGACCATAAGTGCAATTCTCGCACTCAAAGGAAAATCTACCGTCGAAGGGTGGTATAAATCAAAACCGAAGGAAGGGAAGCAGCAAGACCTGGGAGGATCGCCCGGTGATCCAATCCCTCCAGTAATTTCAGTAAGCGATTATTATAGTCAGGTGCCGGGTGCAAATGCTGTTCCCTTGTCATTCTTGAAAAAGAACATGGACCCAGGCAAAAAGGACAAGTATTACCGTGACAATGGTTGTTGGCACACTTGCAGGTACATTTTGATAAAGTCAGGTTTCAGTCCCAAAGGAAAAGGCACCGCTGATTACATGGTGGAAGCTGCCAGCAGCGGATCGAAGAAGACCGGAAATTTCAAAAAGTGGGTGGGTGATGTTGACAGCGAAGCGACAGCCGGAAAATCCAAGCTGGACACAATGCTGGAATCAGGAATGCCCGTAATTGTAGGCGTGAACAGAAACAGCGCAAAGCACAACGCACGTTGGACGAATACCCACCGGGAAGGTGGCCTAAGCCCCACTGACCACTACGTTGTTATCGTTGGCAGGGTGAACTTGGAAGGCGGAAAAGTGGGGTACAGATTCTTTGATCCGGGAAGGTCCAGAACATCCGATGCCTGTGCGGAAAGTAACCTTTTGATTATCGAAAATGCGTATATTAAGGGCGATGGGTATAAATCGGTCTATACCATGTCCGAAGTACGCGATACAACAAATGATTGAGAATGAAAACGAAACATATTGCATTGATGTTGCTGGCGGTGCTGGTCATTCTTTCCGGGTGCGGATCGAGTGATCAGGCTGCTGGTCAAACTGCCGCTGGTGACTACCTTGCCAGCTTCACCGACTACAAGAAATCCACCGTTGAATTCAGCGCGGAAAATCTCCCTGGCCCTATCCAATCTCCTTACGACGACAAAGTGGTTTATCCCCTTGGTAAGATTCAACTGGAAGACGATCAAACCCTGGCACTTGTGACAATCTACGATGGTTCCGAGCCTTTGGGAGAAGTCTATGCTGAATTGCTATCTGGAACTGAGCGAAAAGCGACCCTAAAAATCGCGGAATCAGATTTAGGATTTCATCAACATGCTAACCTGGAGATTCCATTTATTGAAGTGATTGAAGAACCTGCTGATGCTCCAATTTCCAAAACTACATATAAAATCACCGGGCAGAAATTTCAAACGGTAACGCGATGAAAGACAAGGATATTGAAAACAAAGACAATCGATCTAACCAGATAGAGGCAACCGATCAGATGCCAGGGGAAAATCCCCCACCTTTTTCCCTTGCTACCCACGGCGACCCTTCTGGTGGTCGTCAGGATGCCGAACTGGAACCCGGCCCCGGCAATTGGATAACCACGAATGAATCCATGTCGCCGGAAGCAGCGGCATATCAGTCGCACGTTTCCGGTCGCCCAGCGAATCATTCCTATCAAATTGGGAAAACAAAATACGATGGTTTCAAGGATGGGAAGCTGCTGGAGGCGAAATCTGGATTGCTTAATATGGTTGATCCTGAAACGGGCCGCTTTCGTCGCTGGTTCAGTGGCCGGGATCAAATGATCAGCCAAGGCCACCGACAGAAAGCAATGGCAAATGGCTATCCGTTAGAGTGGCATTTTCAGCTTGCACCAGTTGCCGAAGCAACCAAAAAAGAATTTCAAAACGATGGCCTGAACATTCCAGTAATTCACAACCCGAATTGATGCCAGCTATGAGAAACTATTTTGAAATATCGACGACCTGGGCAGGGACTTCCACTATATCCAGTGAAGACCTAACCATACAGGTGATGAAGTTCTTGCTGGACATTGCAGATGTGAATTTCGAACTGTTTGGAACTTGGTGGCCGACAACTGACGATCCAGCCAAAGCTGATTCAACACGCAAAATTTCTGCTAGGGGAATGGACCAAAAATTTATCCCCCTGATTGAATACCTAATCAATAGTTCTACCGATGATCAGGTGCCGGAGATCGGTAGCCGTTTCAGCCTTTGGAATGGCCTGGATGATAGCCTTGATGGTGGGACCACCTTTCGCTTGAATTCTACCCACCAGGACACTAAAAACCGGATCGAACTGGCTTTTAAAACTGGCCCTGAGCCATACAAGGTTTCCGAGGATGATATAAGCAAGATTGTGGTCGCGTTCAAAAAATCGTGGCCTGTGACAAAGGTGGAGGTCACGAAGAAAACCCTGCCCCAATTGTGAAAAAGGCCATTTGTAGCCAATTCTATACAGGCGCGTATAGAATTCTAGGCATTTTTTCAATTGGCCTGTTCAGCCCGTTCAGGTGATTTCATTGGTTAGAATTTCATTAGGAGGGGTTTTTGGAAAATGGCAAAAATCGGCCCCGGTTGCCCGGAAAAGCCGATTTTTGCATTTGTGGGACCGCTCCAAGTGAGACGCCCGCTTCGTGTTTCCTCACCCCAAACTTGCCGGGGATGAGCCTGTCGGTCCGCGGGGGACGGTGATCGCCGGGCCTATTGCTTGACGATTTTCCCTTCCTGGCGGAACCCGTTCTGACTGGTGATCACGTACAGGTAGACCCCCGGGGCAACCGCATCAAGGTTGTGAGACGGACTGAGCGGTTGGTCCTTGATGAGGTACTTCCCTTGCAGATCGAGTACCGAAATGGTGTAGCCGTCGCGGTTGGCACCTTTTACGATGACCGAGTTGTTCACCGGATTGGGGTACAACTCAAACTTGCGCTCCGGAGCGTCAGCCTCGCCCGATCCATTTCCTCCCGCTAATTTGCCAAATCCTCCATTAACCTCGGGGATGGGCGGGAAAAAGAAAATGTTATCGGCGGCGCTACAGCCATTGAAATCCACCGTCACCGAGGCGGACACAATTTTGTTGGCCGTGGTGGCGGGGAAAAAGACGTTGGCAACATTGGTGGTCGCGCTGTTCGTGGTGTTGTTTTGGTAGGTGACCGTCCAATTGTAGGTCGCGCCCATCCCGACTTGCGGAATGGTATTGGCGGAGATGCCGACATTGCCAAGTCCCAAGAAGTACTGGTTGTTGATCGCCACCGTGAAATTGCAACCGGTAACAATCGAGGGAACAAACACCGAACAGCTCTGGCAACCTGCTTCGTTGATGTACCGAACCGAAACGGTAAATGAGCCATTGGAATTTCTCCGAATTTGCACACTGTTGCCCATGTCCGAACCGATGACCTGAGCCGCGCCCACGACATCCCAGTCGTAACAATTGCTGCACTGACCCGAACCAGAAGGCAGAGAATAGGTTCTCGTTTGATTTACCGCATGGGAACTCGGCGCTGAAATGGGACACTGGGCAAACAGAAAGTTGCCCGCCACGAGGAGAAAAAAGGTGGTAATGATACTTTTCATGAATACAAAATGGTTTTTGAGGATGATTGGTAATTTTTGGTCGCGGCTTGGGTTGCTTTGACATTTTGAAACTACCTCCTTCTTCCGGGGCAGAGAAGATATAAATCGGAGCTGAGTGACATTAAAATCATGGCTCAATCGACTTGGAGCCGATATTTTGCGGCATTTGCCTTTAATTCTGTTGAATTCAGGACGTCTTATTGTGGGAATGTGACAGCATTTGTGCCTCGGGATCGACAAACTGAAAAATCGTAGGCAAATTATTATTCGACGGGAATTACCCGGAGATTTGGGGAAGTGTCGGGTTCATTGCTCGGGCGGATTGGCACGTTTGTGCCTTCAGTTTTGCGACCACCGTCCGATAAATTGGGGTGCGCATTTCCCCCGCTATAAATTGAGTAAGACAAAAATCCACTTAATTTGCGGTAAGAAGTTAGATGCAACTATGAGAGCACACGCATATCACTGGGTTTTGGCAATCGCACTGTTCACGTTTTTTCTTGCGTTCACGGAAAATTCAGCGGCGAGATCCAACAATTTTCACCTGATCCAGGAAGATACGACCACGGGGTTCGCCATCTACCGGACCAGTCGACCGAGCCGGGAGGACATGGCAACGTTCTGTGAACTGGGCATTGCAGAAATGATGGTCCTAAGTGGCAATGCCGAGGACTGGGAGTACAAGCACCAGGCCGCTTGCCCGGGACTGAAGGTCGTCTACAACCAAGCCCAAAAAGCAAAAATCCCGCTCACCAAAAGCTTCCTCGACTTTTTTGACGAGTGGATTGCCGAGGCCAAACGCACCGGCAAGAAGATCGCGTTCCGGTGCAACTGCGGTTGTCACCGGACCGGGAGATTGGCCGCTTACTTCCAGCTCAAGTACCAAAAACTGACCGTAAGGGATGCGCAAGTCATCATGAAACGCTACGGCAAAGGGATGATGTTCTACCGGTTCCTGTGGCCCCAAGTGGTCGCCATCGACGCTTACATCAAGGGCAAGGAGTGTCCGGTTGCCAAAGAATACTGCGTCCAGTTGGACAAATAGCCGAGTCGCCCCCTGCTTGTCGTCCCCGTACGGGTATTATTCCCGCGCCCGTACGCGGATCGGAACCCGTCGGCGAAAAATTCGGTGTATAGCCCCGAGCCGGGCGGACCACCTACCCAAGGGCGCAATGCCGGGGCGGAAGTAAGGATCCTTCCCATCGGGGTATCCCGAGTAAGGTTGCATTGTCGCGGGCCAACAATCCGGTTCGCTCATCAGTTCTTTCTTCAGCGAAACATGAATATTCTACACCTAAGTGCCGAATGCTACCCCATCGCCAAAGTGGGCGGACTAGCGGACGTGGTGGGCGCCCTGCCCAAATATCAGCAGCGGGCGGGACACGCTGCGCGCTGCATCATGCCCTTTTACCAGAATCGCTACACGGAGACGCATGCTTTTGACCCGGTGTTTACCGGAGAAATTGCCCTGGGGGAGGAAAGCTACCCGTTTTCGCTCCTCCGACCGCAAGACGAAAATCTGGAAATTGAGGTCTTGCTGGTGCAGATTCCCGGGCTGCTCAGTACCGACCATGTCTACTCCTCGGACGATGCCAAACGCTTCCTAGCCTTTTCCCTGGCCGCACTGACCTGGATCATCCAGCAGGCGACGCCGCCCGACGTGGTGCATTGCCACGATCACCACACCGGACTGGTCCCCTTCCTGATGAGCCACAGCTTGCCCTTCGCTCGGCTGAAAAATACCCCCTCGGTTCTGACCATCCACAATGCTCAGTACCGAGGCGAATTTTCCTGGGACCGCCGGCATTGGCTCCCGGAGTTCCCCCCGGAACGGGCTGGGCTACTGGACTGGGATGGTCAAATCAACCCCCTGGCCGCCGCAATCAAATGTGCTTGGGCGGTGACCACGGTATCGCCGGGCTACCTGGAGGAAATGAAACAGCAAGCCCGGGGCCTGGAACACCTGATCCGCCACGAGCAAGCCAAGTGCCGCGGCATCCTCAACGGGGTCGACTTCGAAGTCTGGGATCCGGAAACCGATCCCTACCTGCCCACAAACTACCGGTCGGCGACGGTCCACGCCGGAAAAAAAGCCAACAAAGAATGGCTCTGCGAGCAATTCCAGATCGATGGTACGCTGCCCCTTTTTGTGTTCATCGGGCGGCTGGTGTACGAAAAGGGGGCCGACGTCCTGGCGGAAGCTTTGGCCGAAACCTTGCCCGCCCAAAATTTCAGTGTCCTCCTCCTGGGCTCAGGTGAGCCCCACCTGGAAGCCCGGCTTACCGCCCTCAAGGACCGTTTTCCCGGCCATTGTGGAGCCTACATTGGCTACAATGAAGAACTGGCCCACCGCCTCTACGCCGGCGGGGACTTCCTGCTCATGCCCTCGCGGGTCGAGCCCTGCGGCCTCAATCAGATGTACGCCCTGCGCTACGGCACCCTCCCCATCGTGCGGAGCGTGGGGGGACTCAAGGACACCGTAGTCAGCATTGCGGAAGCAGGTGGATTCGGCATCCGCCACGCCGAGTGCTCCGTCTCCGACATCGCCACCGCCATCGCCCAGGCCCGGTCCCTGTGGTCGGACCCCCGTCGGATGAAAAAGCTCGTTCGCCGCACGATGGCCCGGGACAACTCTTGGGAGCACTCCACAAAGCAATATTTGCAACTCTACTCATCCTATATCCCCTAAGCATGTACAAAAACCAAGTTCTCGCCATCATTCTCGGAGGAGGTCAGGGAACCCGCCTCTACCCGCTGACCGAAAACCGATCCAAACCGGCCGTTCCCATTGCCGGGAAGTACCGCTTGGTGGACATTCCCATTTCGAATTGCATCAATTCGGACATCACCCGCATGTTTGTGCTGACCCAATTCAATTCTGCTTCCCTCAACCGCCACATAAAGAATACCTACCACTTCAGTTTTTTCAGTTCGGCCTTTGTGGATGTATTGGCGGCGGAACAAACCATCGAGAACAAAAATTGGTTCCAGGGCACCGCCGACGCGGTTCGCCAAAGCATGCGCCACTGTCTGCGCCACGATTTTGAGTACGCGCTCATCCTTTCCGGCGATCAGTTGTACCAAATGGATTACAACGAAATGATCACCGCCCATATCGAAAATGAAGCTGAAATCACGGTGGGCACCATTCCGGTCACCCGCAAAGAAGCTCCCGCTTTTGGGATCATGAAGACGGATGCGGCTGGGGCCATTACGACTTTTGTAGAAAAACCCCCGCTGGACCAGTTAGCGGGGCTGAATTCCGAGGTGAGTCCGGAAATGCAGGCCGAGGGCCGGAATTTCCTCGCTTCCATGGGCATCTACGTCTTCAACCGGGAGGTGCTGGTCAAATTGATGGCGGACGAGCACACGGTGGATTTCGGCAAAGAGATTATCCCGCAATCCATCAGTGGATACCGGGTATTCAGCCACCCTTACGAAGGCTACTGGACGGACATCGGAACGGTGGCCTCATTTTTTGAAGCCAACATTGACCTGACCCGGGAAAAACCGAAGTTCAATTTTCACCTGCGCAACCAGCCGATTTACTCCCGGGCCCGGATGCTGCCCACCTCGAAGGTATTTGCCACGGAAATGAATGGCGCGGTGATCTCGGACGGCTGCATTATCCACGCCAAAAGTCTGACCCGGAGCATGATTGGGATCCGCTCGTTTATCGGTCGCGGGGCGGTTTTGGAAAATACGCTGATGATGGGCAGCGATTTCTACGAAGACGTGGACGCGCTGGACCAGCAAAATGCGATTCCCATGGGCGTAGGGGAAGGTTCCGTCATCCGCAATGCCATTCTGGATCGGAATGTGCGGATTGGCAAAAACGTACGCATCGAAGGGGGCGGCCACCTGGAGGACCGGGAAGAGGAAGCCTATGTGATCAAAGACGGCCTCGTGGTGGTGCGGTACAAGGCGGTGATCCCGGACCATACGGTGATCCGTTGACGGGCCGGGCCGGGGATCAGAGCCGGGAACGGAACTTCACTTCTTCCAGCAGGGCTTCGGTGCCGGTAGTGGGATTTTGGAGATGGATGAAGCTGCCGCGGGCGATGCCCGCCAGTTGGCGGAGATGGGCGAGGGCCCGGGGATTGCTCCCCAAGCCGACAACCGATAGTATGATGCGGCGGTTGCCTCCGATGCGCTGGCGGTCTTGGGCCGTGAGCCGGAACTGTCCGTCGGTCACCAGGATGATTTGGTTATTGCCCCCATCGATGAAGTTCCGCAGTGTGTAGTCGTAGGCCAGTTGCAGCCCGCGGTTGGCTTGGGTTTTGCCATCGGCGATGAAGCCGTCGATCAGGCGGTACAGGCTGTCTTTCTCGGTCACCTGGGAAGCGGAAAAATGAGTGATCGCCGAATCGGCAAAGCTCATGAAGGTCAGCCGGTCGATGTCGCGCAGCTCACCGATGAGCCTTTTCAGCGCCAGTTTGAGTAGGGGAAGTCGGTTGGTCGGTTGCATTGAACCGGAACGGTCGATGAGGAAGATCAGGTTGTTGGGCTTGTACTGCTTTACGTCCAGTTCGGTCGCTTCCACTTCGGCGAGTGCCGGCAGGGTGTCGGGAGGCCGTTGTGTGGAATCGGTGCGCCGGCGGAAAATGTCGCCCGATCCGTAGCTGTGCTTGTAGGAAACGAAATAGCCAAAGTCGCGCGCGGGCGAGAGGCAATAGTAGATTTCGGAGCGGTTGCTATTCACGCCAAATCCGAGGTTTTCCGGGGTCGACCAATCGGTCCAGGCGGGGCCAAGGCGGCGGGAGCGGTAGATGTCTTCCGCACCGTAGCCGCCCGGTCGGTTGCTGGCAAAGTACAGCGTCGTGCCTTCGGCGTCCAGAAAGGGCGTCGTATCGTCAAATTCCGAATTGACCGGGGCGGGCAAGCGTACGGGGGGTTGCCAGCGCAGCGCGGTCCAGGGGGCCATTGGGTTTTCCGGCCGGCATACGTAGAGGTCCCGCCGCTCTTCTTCGGCATAGCTCAACCACAGCGTTTTGCTGGGGCGGTGGACAAATGCATTGATGAAGCGCCCCCGGGCTTGCGTCTGCAGCGCGGGAATGTCCAGCGGCAGGAACCGTTTTTGACTGGGCACGTACCAAGATAGGCCTTTGGACTGCACCCAGGCGCCGCCCACCTGGGTAAACCAGCCGTTGACGAGGAGTAAATCGCTTTCCACCTGGGCAAATACGTACTTGCTGCCGTCGGTGGGCAGGTTCAGGACGTCGACTTTCCGTTTGGGTTGCCAGTCACCCGTCGGATCGCGGCGGCTGAACCAGATTTCGTACCTGCCGCCGGCGGTTCTTTCGCTGAAGTAGAGCGTCTGTCCGTCCGGCGAGAACACGGGCAAAATTTGATCTTCCGCGGTATTGACGGTCTGCCCCAGATTCTCTTTGATCCAGGTGGTCTGGGCCCGCAGCGGCCCACACAAAACGACCAATAGCCAAAATAGTAGGGCTTTCATCGCGGGTGGGGCATCAATACGTGGTGATGTGGATGATTTGCTGGCCCTCGGTGTACATTTTGCCGTTTTGCCGCACGAAGCGTTCCTGCATGACCTCGTTGGTGAGCAAGTTGTCCATGTAGCGTTGTACATCTCCGTCGGACATGGTTACGGGCAAGCCAAAAGAAAGCGCTTCGTCAATGTAGGCGTAGATGAGGTTGTTGTACTCGCGGTAAAAGAGGTCGGGCGAAGCAAAGATATCGCAGCCCATTACCACCCCGCCGGTCACGCCTACGATCCCGACGATGTTCTCTTTGTTCATGAATTTTTCGTTGAAAAACTGCAAGTATTCGTTTTCGCGTCGGATGTATTGGGGCGAATTGGCGTGGGCGGTAAAGGCTTCAGTATTGGATCGGACTCGATCACGGCGATTTTCCTTGGCGACCTCCTTCCACACGGCACCTTGGTTTTGTTGTTGGTCGATCACCTGCCGCAGGTGCATGCTGGCATCGTGGTAGTTTTTGAACTTGTTTTTCTTGGTTCCGGAGGTCCAGCGGCCTTTTTCCACGCAAAACACCGGCACGTCCACCGCACCGCTGCGGGGCGGGATGACCAGGTCCCGGGCAATCACCCGGTCTTGCATCCCGCCGGTGATGACCTCACCGGACATCAAGAAGATCGGTTGGTCGGAGAAGTTTTCGATGCTCAGAGTGTTCACATCTTCCCGGATACGCCCCCGTCGGTCCACGTGTTCCATGATGGCCGCTTGGTTGGTGGCCAGGGCCTGGCGCAGACTCAAGGCATTGTTGAGGCTAGCGGCTTGCTGATTGGCTTGGGCAAAGCTGGGACGGGCGCGGATGGGAATGATTTTGAGTTTCCGGAATTGGTAAGCACCGGCGTAGTCCACTTCCAGGTGGTCGTAGGTGAATTGGGCGAAGGTAGCCGAAGAAACAAAAAATAGAGCGATGATGAAGATTGTTCCTTTCATGGCGCAATTTTGACGGTTAGTATTTAAATAGCACAAAGACACTTCATTTGTATCCCGCAAAAATCACGCCGAAATCAGCGCCAGTTGAGCGGATCGGTTGACTCCCGCGCACCTCAGCCTATTGGTAAGCCCCAACTCAATCTTCCACCCAGTTTGCGGCGGCTTCCCGGATCGATACGTCGTCGATGAATACGTCCTGCAACACCGCATCTCCATCCCGGATCGCCACCCGGGCATAGGTAGTTTGGTCACCGTTCTGCAAGGCGGACCGGTAGGCCATCTCCGCAGCCTCCGCTTTCGATTCTTCTAGGTAAAGCCGATCAAATGGGTAGCGGATCTCCACGATGGAATCTCGCCCCCGAACGTATTCCACGTGGGCCAGCAGGTAATCGCGGGTACCGGTCGGGATGGTCTTGGAATAGGACTCAATTTGGGCGAATCCGTCGGGATCGGTGCTGAATTCTAGGTACACCACATCATCGGGACCCCACAGCCAGGTATTTTCCACCTCAATGGCAGTATCGGTATAGCTCAGATCGATGTATTTTCCGCGAAATGGATCCCGCGGATCGAAGGGAGCGGTCCGGAATTTGTATTCGGTACCGGCGATCCGAACCATTTCCTTGTCCCAGACCATCTTTCCGGGCACCAACAATTGCGCCAGGATCACGAGCACAAAAGCCGGCCAGAGAAGTTTAGGATTGCGCATGGGCTTGTTTCTTTTTCAGCATCCAAAAATTTGCCGCGAAGAATCCGATTCCCACGGTGATGAACAGGATCCCGCGCAGGACAAAACTCAATTCCGCATCGAAGAAACGGCAGGCCGCCAGGGCCACAATGATGAGCAGTCCGTAGTTCAGGACCCCCAGGTGATCCTGGCGCGCGCCCTTTACGATGATCCGCACGCCGACCACCAACAGGTACAGGTCGATCAGGAACTCCCCGATCGGCACGAAAATCCCGAGCCCAAAGGTGAGCACAAACAACCCAAACACTGGGGCAATGGGCTCCATCTGTTGCCAGCCCCGTTGTCGCACGTGCCGGTACAGTAAGCCTCCGGAGAGCAGCGTCAGCCCGGCCGCTACGTAGACTTCGGGGCCGGAGAGCACCTGCCCGAGGCTGGACATCCGTTGGGGAAGGAAACGCCAGAAATCATCAAAACTGAGGATCAACAGCAAAATCACCGTCCCCGCCGAGCCCAGAATCTGGAATGCATGGGTCCACCGCCGGGGAGAGCGGAAGGTGTCGAGGTCCCCGACCAAAAACAGCAAGCCAAACAGGCTGAAGTAAGCGACAAACATGATTTCGACCTCCTCCTGGGTCACAATCCCCAGACAGACGATCAGCGAGAGCGCAATCAGCCAGTTGTGCGCGGTCACAAAGTTGCTTCCCGGGTGGCGCCGGACGAGTTGCCCGTAGTGCGGCAGCACCAGCAGCAAAAGTCCCCAGTAGTAATTCGGTTCCAGGAGGGCCCCATTCCAATTGCTCCCGTACCCGCTTTCACAGGCGTACCAGGAAATCCCGATCACATACATCAGGGAAGTCACGGAGGAGCGCATCGCGTAGACCAGCGGCAGACCAAGCAGCATCCAGGTCAGGAGAAATGAATCCACCCGGCCGGGAAAGTTGTAGATCTGGCTGATCAGGGAAATGCACGCGCCCACGGCAAGGAAGAGAAATGCAGTGGTGCTTTCCCGCCAAGCGACACTGTCTTTGCGCTTGAGCAAAGTATACCCGCACAGCCCTTGACCGAGGACCAGGGGGAGAAAGGCCAGGAGTGTTTTCGCAACTTTGGGAAGCTCATCCCAGTTGTGGGCAATCACCAAAATGAGTCCCAGTCCCACCAAAATGGCCCCGAGAATCCCAAACACAAGGAACAAGCGGTTGCCCGATTTTGCTTTTTTGGCCTGGAAATAGGCCTGAATCTGGTCCGCCGTTTCCCGGTCGATTACCCCTGCTTCCAACAACTCCGACACGTTTTTTTGTAGGCTCATGGTTGTTTTAGGTTAAGGCTGGCCCGCCGGCCACAACAGCAAGATACCGCTTTTGATCGATACCGGCAATGGGGGAATGGTCGGGAAATGTATCGTCCGGACTTACCTAGCTCACTGCCTCATGCCGGGCAGTCTGGGCCGGGCGGCAAAAGGTGGCACGAGATGGGACTCATTTATTTCCAGGTTATGTTCTATATACCTCGAATAGTGAGCCACCCTAGCACGGGACGGTTATTTTGCCGGAGTCAAATCAAGCCTCTTCAAATTCCCGTTTGATCAAGTGTTTATTTTCCTTCAAATCATAACCCCCTAAATGTCACGATCATTGAATAAGTCCGAAAATAAAATGGGGACCGTTCGCTCAATATCCCATACTGTTTCAAAATGTTTTTCGTTATTATTCATTACAAACTCGGAATACAATCCTATTCCTCGCCATTTGATGAATTTTTAACATAACACAACAACACGTAACAATGCCTACGGATGTATTTAAATTCATGGTGCTACGCGCACCAGAGAAGAGAAGACGTACCCATTTGGTGATCCACACGGATCCGCAAGGGCTCCCGGTAAATGATAGTGGGGACATGCTCCGACAAATCCAGAACCTTGCCCTGGATGCATCAGAGCGCAATGACACCTTGCGTACCCTTGCTATCGATTACCAAGCCACTTCGTCGGTGGTGAGGGAGGACACGATTGAGTCACAGTGGGAAGGATTCACTGATTTTTCCTCCTG
The DNA here is from genome assembly GCA_039024435.1 of Bacteroidota bacterium. Lineage (GTDB taxonomy): Bacteria > Bacteroidota > Bacteroidia > J057 > JADKCL01 > JBCCQH01. The sequence continues at coordinate 38,255 of JBCCQH010000025.1, read as the reverse complement.
GGTCATCGACAACCTGACCACGCTTACCCTGACCACCCTTCAGGCAGAGAAAGACGTCCTTGAAGGTGGCGGACGACCACAAACCACCGGCACAGAAGAATTTGATGGCTTTGCATCGGCACTGTGGGCCTCACTGGCTGCGGAAGTCATTGTAAATGGTTATTCGGAGCGTGCGGAATTCCTCCTTGAGCAGGTGCGCACGATGGAAATCCTCATTTTCCACGCTTCGGCAACCACGGATCAGGAATTGCTCGATTATGCAGCCCGTAAAATCGAACTGCCACCCCGCGTCACCTTTACCAAGAGTCGGAGGCTGAATCTACGGTGCCAAATGATCCCAACGATGCCGTGGATACTGCCTCGACCCAGGCTTACACTGAGATCGGCAACATTGAAAGTGCGATTGCTGAGATCACGCTGGCCTACGAGAAAAAAGTTGAAGAACGTCGCAAAAGCCCTGCCGACTACATCAATCAGGACTCGACCGAAAGCGGTACGAGCACCAATGCACGGCGTACGTCCGCCGAGCTTGGATTCAACTTCCTGACTCCGGGCGTGGATGCCACGCTTTCCGAACCGACTTTGATCGAAGTCGACAACGTTGGCATGGACCGAACCGGGTTTGATGCCCTGAAGGTCATTGAGATGATGACCGAGGCGATCCAGGTTAAATCGCGAACGGCCTACCAGCGCGAAATCGAAAACCGGCGATTTGCAAGAATTGGCAATACCTTGGTTCCGCTACCCAGCCGATACGCCAGCGTCGAGCGGACTGCAGATCCATTTGCCACCGTGCCGAAAACCGTGGGCAAAGTCCAACCAATCGGAGTGGGGGATCTCAAGGTCGTCAGGAAATCATTGCTCTGCTATGAGCCCGGCGAAATTGCGCATATCGAGAATGTCCTGGCGGGCGAATCCCGCAACCGCGAAACCCGCCATCTTCACCGCACGGAAGAGACGCTCATCACCGACCAGGAAGAGATCAAGGAAACCCAGCGCGATCTGCAAACCACCGAACGCTTCGAAATCGAAACCGAAGTAAGCTCGGTCGTGCAAAACCAGTCACAGACGAGCTTCGGGTACAACTTGTCAGCTTCTTACGGTCCGGTGGTTCTCGGCACCAATGGCAATTTTGGCTCGACAAATTCGCAAAGCAGCTCTGACTTTACCGCAAGTGCGTATGCTGCGGAAACGCTTGAATCGGTTCGCCAGCGTATCATCCAGCGCAACCGTACGCAAAGGATCTCCACCAAGATCGAAGAATTCGAAGAGATCAATCAGCATGGGATCGACAACTCTGCCTCCATGACCGATCACGTGGTGGGCATCTACCGCTGGGTGGACAAGGTCTATGAGGCCCAGGTCTACAATTACGGTCGCCGGCTCATGTTCGAATTTATCGTTCCCGAGCCAGCCGCGCTCTACATCCACATGCAAGCCCGTGATCTGCCCGGGGAATTGTTGATGACGGAGCCGCAGGCACCCGATCAGGTGACCGGCAACCTGGGGCCACTTCGTTCTGCCGATGACATCAACCCGCAGAACTATCTGGCCTGGGCGGCAAAATACGGAGCCAAAGGGGTCAAAGCCCCGCCCCGGGCATTTCAGGTGATCAGTAAAGCCTTTCACCAGCCGCACGGGGCCCAATTGATCCACGCCGGGTCATTCGAGGACATAGAATTGCCGGATGGCTATGTGGCCGTGAACGCTTCGGTCAAAGGCAGAGTTGACTGGGCGGAAGGGAGCAACATCGAGGTGTACGTAGGAAAGCAATCGTTTAGCAACAAGGTCAACGGCACGGCGGCCACAAACTGGCCAAATTCCACGAACGGACAGACCCACACCGAGCCCCTGAGCTATGAGACGGGTAGCATTCCGGTTTCGTACTATGCTCGGGAAACCACCTGCTTCTCGGTCAACATTGAGATCGTCTGTCGCAGGAGTGCCTGGCTGGTGGAGCAGTGGAAGATCGCGACCTATGACGCGATCATTGAGGCCTACAAAGCCCAGAAGCAAGCCTTTGAGGCCGCCGTGGCCAAAGCACAAACTGGTTCCGGCATCACGATCCAGGGCCAAAACCCGAAAGCGAACCGCCAGATTGAGCGCGAAGAGCTCAAGCGGGCCTGCTTGTCACTGTTCACCGGACAAAAGTTCGAAGTCTTCGATGCTATGCGTGATCCCTACCCGGACATGCCGGACTTCAAAGAGGAGGAAGCATTGGCAGAAGGCGCCTATATCCAGTTCTTCGAACAAGCCTTCGAATAGGAACAGTTGGTCTACCAATTTTATCCCTATTTCTGGAGCCGCAAGGACACCTGGAAAGACCGCATGAACTATAAGGACAACGATCCGCTCTTCCAGGAATTCCTGAAGTCGGGTGCGGCCCGTGTCCTGGTGCCGGTACGTCCGGCCTATGATGATGCTGTCTTGTACTACCTCAGCTCCGGTGGTGTGATCTGGAACGGTGGCGACGTGCCCCAGGTCAACGATCCGCTCTATGTACCCCTGGTCGCGGAGATGACCAGCGACAAGGAATACCAGTCCGGACAGCCCTGGGAAGTCCCGGTACCGACGAATCTGGTCATCCTGCAACAGGATGCTTCGGGAATCAATGAAACTGGTCTACCTTGTAACCGATAATAGCGATCCCGCATGAGCACAATCCGTGTCTATCAGACCGTGCCACCTGCGGTGATTGAAAACCATCAATATGATCTGGCAGGAATACTCACCGGACTGCCACCGGCGGACACCGATAAGTATTTCCTTGCCGTTGATCATCAGGGCTTCATCGCGTATCGGCACCACAAAAAATTAAGCACTCAACAGGCCGTCCCCCTTGAGGCGGGCTTGGAAGAAAATGCGCTTCAGGCCGCTCGATCCTTCATCGAGCGAAGCAGCAAAGCATTGAAAGAAGCAGGCCTGGCCCGTCTTCCATCTCTGTTTCCTCGCAGCTACAAAGCAGTCAGGGTTGAACAGATGATTAGAGGTGATCAGATTCAATTCTGGAACTGCGAGTTTTCCGTTTTGTTGAGGCCTTCGAACAAAGACAAGGCCGTTCCCGTGGAGGCCGCACATTTTGACATCTTGGTGGGAACCAATATGGAAATCCTTGGCTTCAAGATCTCGTGGCGATCAATTGAGCGCACCAAGCAAACCGACCGGCTTCCCATACTATTTGACGAAAAGCTTGTCCTGGCTTACGAAGGAGAAATGGGTGATGGCACCTGGATTAGGGTGAACGGAAGCAAAGAACCGCTCCAGCTTTCTTTGTTCTATCGATTTGATCCCAACCGCCTTTTAATTCTTCCCTGGTATGAAGTAATCGGGAATCGTGCCTCCCTTTATGGAGAGCTTCCCGCAACAGAACAAACCATTTCAGCAATATCACAATGAGCAAACGACCTGACATTCGCATTTTCCGGCGTGTTTCACCTAGTGACATGCAATCTGATTTCGATTTCCTCTCTAAGACGCTATTGCGGCTTACCGGAACCGATGAAGAAGATATCGTTTTCGCGATGGGGGCATATGGTGATTGGATATTCCATGATCGTGCCTACTTTTCTCGGGAACAGCCAGGTCTGGCTACCGAATCTGAATTGGATGCTGGTAAGGTTGCCTGGGCATTTATGCAACGCTTCAACGATGAGCTTGGAAAAGCTTACCAGTCGGGTGAGTGCTCTTTACCCCGGTTGTTCCCGCTTGTATATATGAAGGCATTGGAGCCAGCAATGCCGATTTTGAAAGATGCAGATCCTAAACATCCATCATTAAAGCGTTTTATTTCACATGTCGTTCTTCGCTATGGAGTATGGCTTTACCCATCTTCCAGTGAAAGAGCAATTCCCGTGCAAGGTGCAGAGATTGTCATTTGGGTTGGGCAAGGCAAGAAGATCATCCGGGGCGATATTAAATGGCGGCCCTTGATCAGCACCACCAATGCCAAACGACGAGAATTTGATTTCACCTATTTCGGTCCGCCCGACGGCCATTTTTCTTTGGAGAAACGAGAGCGCCGAAGTAGAATTCTTGACGCCTTTCCCCAAGGTCTCAAAACTGTGATTGTGGAGCCTTCTATTTTTTATGCTGCAAGAAATGATGAAGACTACCTTCAGCCATTTCGTCTCGGACTTTCTGAGCAATATGGCGGCAAGATCCCGGTAGCTGGACTTTCCAACATTGCTGAGGCAGAGAAATTTTTCGAGGATGTTGCCCCTATTAAGCACCAAGGGAAGATTGCCTCAGTAGAACAGCTTCCGCAATCGCAATATCTTCTGCTTGCTTCATTTGAATTCGACGTTGATGCCTGGGAAGGGGATAGTGGTTTTCTTACCCGGCTCCATGAGGCTCTCAATCAATATGAGCTTGTGAAAATGCTCCATCGCAGGGGACTTATTCCACTGAATAAGCGATCATCCGGTGGTGTGGAATTTGCAGAGGCTACCGGTGACTCATACAAGATCAGATACGATGAGTCGGGGAACACCAAACGGGGCGCTGCGATTGAAGTCAGCAGGAGTGATTGCGACCTATATGTTTTTTCCAAAATTGATGAGGATGCATGCACTGTTACGTACGGGCTTCAGTATTCAGACAATGAAAGGAAGTTCAGTTTTGAAAACCGATTCAGTGAACGACTCTTTTGTCATGAACCCGAGCCAGTAGCAAATTTTGAAGATGATATCGGTCCTGAAGATGATCTGGTACTTGAAAGGAACGAACTTGGGGTAACCGTGTACAAGGTCAATCAGACAGCAAAAGTCCCAACCGAAGATGGCCGATACCGCAGGATGAAAGGACAAGAGTTCCTGAATAAGCTGAAACAGTTCAATATTCCTGTCTACAGCCACGAGGTAGCGACCGAAATGGGGTTGATCGGCGCGACTTTGCATGTACCATTGCCCGATCGATTGGTCAGCTCAGGAGAAACGTTCCCTGGCTCACCGCGCTCCAACCGCTGGCACGGAAGAATTGCCGAAGAAACCCTAATTGCCAACAGACTCTGGATGCAGAGAGATCTCGATCATGTACCATGGGTAGATCGCAATGGCACGCAACGCACGGGCAATTATCCGATCTATGACACGATGGGAAAGATCTTCTCAAATGATCTGATCCAATCAAAGTCAAGTACGGCAACTGAGAGGGTATCCCGATACAGGGTCTATGACGGTGGACTTGATGACATCATGGGTGGCCGCGGAAGCGAAACTCGCCGCGCCGTTTTTGAGAATGTTGCGGCGCAAATCTATGAAGGAGAGAATATTACGGTCGAAGAGGCGATATTAAAGGCAAAGGCCCGCGGAAAACTGGCTATCAATAGTGAAGATGTGAATCCCTACCGTGAAGAAATTGGGCAAAGGATGCTTACCAATCCGGAAGCCTTTCGCGATTATTTCGATGCGCTCCTGAATGACAAGCCGGAACAAATCCAGGGGCGCTCATATCGATCTGTGGCGGAGGCCGAGGCAGCAAGAGATTCCGGACAAATCACAGAAAGACAATATCGGAAATTCCTTGATCGGCTGTACAAGCGGGTGCAGGCAAAGATCATTAGTAATGGCAGTACGGCGGAGTTCCTTCGTAGTGCTCGAAGATCACGCTTTCGCTTTGGCGGCCAAAGACCCGAACAGGTTCGTCGAAATGTCACCTCCTCGTCTTTGTATACTGACCGTGTTGGGTTTGCACGCGCGATGGCCAGGTCTTCAACCCAGGGAGGTATGTACGGTGGAGCTTTGGTGGGCTTGGTTGAACTGGGGAGGCAAGCTTTTAGTCCAGAGGACCTGGATTGGGCAATTATTGGCAGAGCAACTGCAACAGGGACCGTTGGCGGTTCCTTGGGTGGAGCTGTTGAGGTTGGCACCCAGCAATTTCTGCTGCGCAACGGCGTGAGGAATGGCTTGGCGCGATCGGCTGGTGCCGGTGGCGCGGCAGGTGCCATTGCTGCTCCGGTCATTGAGATTGGCATGATGTTGTTCGATGATTATGAATATTCAACTGAAGATTACCTGGGTAGGGGAAGTCGAGCATTGGTCGGCGGTGCTATCTCAGGGTCATTGGCGACAGGTACTGCGTCTTTCTTCTCAGGTGGTGTTTCAGGTGCGGAATTGGGAGCGACTGCTGGACCAATTGGTGCAGTAGTTGGTTGTATTGTCGGAGTATTTGTGTATTGGGTCTTTGACATAAGCATCGGTGATTCCGTCGAAGACGCCGCCAGGAGCGTCTACCGTTCATTCGAAGATCGCCCCATTATGCTAATGGAAGGGGCTTGGGAAGTTCGGGATTTTGGGTTCTTTCAGGTTGTGGGTCACCAACTTACACGGGAAGAACCCCATCTCGTACAAATGAGTGGCCCCTATATTAGTTACCTGAATCCAATCGATGACAATGAAACCCTTTTTGTCGAAGTGATACCAGCAAATGGGTTGACTCAGGAGCTCTTTGATGGAAAGGAGAAATTGTTTGTTCCCAGAAAAATACTAAGGCCCTATCATTAAGTGTTCGTACGCTCTTCTAGTAAGACAATGCATTCTGCGAAAGCTTCATCATTTTGAAATAGCATTTTGGGAAGAACAACTGTCTTGCCATTTTTCAATCTTAATTTCGCCTGAACTGGTTCAACTCCTGATCGATATGTAATTAGAATTTGCTCAATATCATTGAATTTGATCTTACGATAGCCTTTCTTAAACAGAGTAGGGTATTGCAACCCTGCTTCAAGAAGAATCAAATTTGAGCTCCTTACAAAAAATCCCAAAATCGTAAGTACAAGAAATCCTGCCATCAATATCCCTAAACTGATAACAAATGCCCAAGCCAATTCTTGGCTCACTTTTCCAGTAGTTAGCAGATATAGTGCTGCTGCAAACAACCCAAAGAACAAAATATTGCCTATGACATAGTTGGCTACAGGCATCCGAAAATGATAGGCTATTGGGTTGTTTTTCATGATCTGGTGCGTGAATTAAAAAGGATATTTGGCATGGATATGGGCTCGCAAATCGTTACTGTGAATATACAAATATTGATGATTTGTAATGAGTGACTGTGTCCGGCAAATCGAGGTCATCAATCAGCTACATCAACCCCAGTAAACGATGATGAGGCCCTGTTTGTGGAGGTCGTACCGATAAATGCAACGGCAAAGTTGCTTGTTTGAGGATCGTGAAAGTATTTTTGTCCCTTCAAAAATGGTCAAACAATATTCTCGATAGGAGGATCAAGGTTTGATTTTTCAAATATCATGGTGACGCATTCCTGGAAAGCCTCATCATTTTGAATTAGCATTCTAGGAAGGTATCCCCCCGCAAATCCCATCCTCCCAATCTCGCGGACACGGGAGAATTTGGAAGAATGAAAAACGCATCGCAATCCACTACATCTCATCCCAGACTTCGCACCGTTAAGACGATGTTTCCATTGGTCGAGGCCAAGCAGACCAGCGACATGAACGCAAAGGAGTTCTGTGCGGCCCACGAGGTTCCCGAGCATGTCTTTTATTATTGGCAACGGCGCCACTGCGCTCATATTGAAGACGATGGCGGCCTGGTGCAGGTGGAGGTTGATTCAGTGCGCAGCTCTTTTATCTGGCTTAACCTGGGTAGCTGGTTGTGTTTGGTTAAGGCTGGCCCACCGGCCACAACGGAAAGATACCGCTTTTGATCGATACCGGCAATGGGGGGAATGGTCGGTTGGGGGAATTCGGTTGCGGTGATGCCGGGCGGGGACTCGCCAGTTTTGGTGGTCAAGATCGCGGTACGTTTGTTCATTGAGATTTCCAAAAATCGAAATAAACTTGTCCCAATATTTTCTGATCCAACATTCACACCAAGATCATGAACAATCTAGCCAAAATGGCCGCGGCCGGTTTCCTTATCTGCTCATTGCTCAATCTTACTTCCTGCCAAAGCCCAATCCTGCAAGAAAGTCCCTCGCTGCCTACCCTGCAAGCCGAGCAGGTGCAGCCTCCCTGCCACGGACAGGCGGGAAGCCGCAATTTTGATCTGGACACGACCACCAATGTGTCGATAAGCTTCCCAACCGAAGGTCCCATCAAGTACGGAGCTTACCTGGGTTCCTATCCTCCTTTTGAGGAAGGAAGAACCTGCATGTGCAAAATTAAGCATTATGCCATGGAATTCGACTTCCTGCCCGGGGCTTCTGACATCTACGTGTACAATGGCAACGGAGCTGAGCTATCCTTCAATGGGCCCTTCGATCTGGACAACGATGGATCCAATGATGCCATCCAAATCCCGGGATTTTACATCCACCAGCACGTGTACATCGGTTTCAATGCGCTGATCGATCCCAGTCCGGAATTGCTACGCGCGGGAGGTTTGTGCATGATCGAAAATCTCTCCAGCCCGATTGAAGCGGTATTGCGCACCACCTTTGTGGAACGGCAAAATCTGGACCCTCTGGGCAACGTGATCGGCATCGACTACTACATTCCCGCCAGTTCCGCAACCGCGGGCCCCATTATTCCCTGATTTTAACAATCTAACCATTCAACGCTGCTTCCACCTTCCGGACCAACCAGGTCCGGTTGGGGAAGTCGCTTATTGCGGCCAGTTCTCGCTGAAGTTCCTCCAACTCGGCCCGGGTGTCTTCTTCATTCCCCTGGACCACCTGTAAGAAGCGCTTGAATAACCGAATGTGATTTCGGTACTGTAAACGGTGCTGTTCCGATATTTTGGAATGTCGGTCAATGAAGAGGCGAAAAGAATCATACAAGCGGAACATTTCATCGACTTCCTCCGAACTCAATTCGTGCGCCGCCTCGTAATAAGCCTTCCACAAATACATGCGCGAATCGGTGCCATAAAAAACGTCCGGCCCAGGATCTTGGATGACCTCTTTCAGCATGGTGATGGCTTCCTTGAACCTTTTCTGATGGAATCGGAGGATGGCCAGATTGAACCGGTACGCCTTTCCCCCGTGGTCCTCCAGTAAATTTCCCCCGTACTCCGCGATGAACTTCTCCACCCACTCCAAGCGCCCGATCCGGCAAGCCATGCCCACCATATTCTTAAACTGTTGCGGAGGAAGCTTCCCGGATTCGAGCAACACCCCCATGTCCAAGAAACGGATGTGCAAGTCCAAAGCCGGACCCAGAAAGGCCATGTTTCCTTGATTGATGATGCGGATACATTGGTTCAAGACGAAATTGTAAATTTCCAGCAAGGCTTCTGCGGTCAGGGCTTCCCCTTCGCTTTCCAACAAATCCAATACTTCCTCCACGGTCTCCACTTGGGTGCCGCTTTGGAGCAATTCCAGCACCTTGCGGTAAATCTGTCCCAGCAAATTTTCTTCGCGCTCGGAGCGCCGTTTGGGCAGCCGCTCTTTTAGGTAGGCGACCACCCCCGGAGCGCCTTGCCGGAGGATCTGTCCCACGTTGATCGCAGAACAACCCAATTGCATCACTTTGCTGTCGGCAAAGTCATCGAGGTGGTCAAACATTTCCTGAAACTCACCGGCCAATCCCCGGGCAGAACTGCGCTGCCCGATTCTGGGCAAGATCCTGAGATAATGGTGAAAGAAGAGGGCCAGGTATTTTTCCGAAGATACCGGCCGGGCTTCCATACCCTGCTCGATTTCCTCCACGAAACGGTGGTTCCCATCTCCTTTGGGATCCCGGTTCAAGACGGCCTTGGTCAGGAGTACGTCCCCGACCAAACCCTGGGTTTCCAATTCCTCTACTTTTAAGAATTCCCGGGCTTTGTGATAAAGCTTTGAACTGAGCTTGTCCACCTGACTGATCTTCAAATTTGATCCGGCAACCAATTCCGCTGCGTTCAGGTTTTCACCTCCCCGGGACCGCAAGACTTTCTTTTTCCATTCTTCCCAAAAGAGGGTCAAGGTGGGACTGGTATTGAAATAGGGAGATCGGAGGAAAAGGGAAAAGCGATTCTGATCCTGTTCACGGAACAGGATCAGCAAATGGTAGAGTTTTCGGCTGCGCATGTTCTGGTATTTGTAGTGGGTAAAATTTAGGCAATTTTTCTCATCTTCCCGGTCAGAATAGAAGGGAAGTTGTTCGTGCCAACCGAGATTTCAAATCGCTTTGCGCAGGTAAACGGTGAAGATTTCGCCGAAAATGAAGCTGTTCTATGGCGCTTGGTTCTGATTTTTTGGAGGTAGTTTTCCAAGCGGTTCGTTCATCGCCCGTCCCTTCATGCGCACTACCTTAGAAATACTGGCCCATATTTATCCACCAAGATCAAACACCAGGAAAAGATATGCAATGGCCGGGCGCTTGCTCCCCCTGCGCTGCTTTGTCTTACCCGCTTCTGGTTTCCCGTAGGAAGCCATCCCTTGCGCTCCGGCGTTTCTATCTGGATGGCCTGGGTGGCCCCGGATCCCCTGGAGCCCAACCCTTCATCCTATCCTGAATGACTCATATCCGACAACAATTTTTTTCACAAACAAAATCCTAATTGAATGAAAACGCACAACTCCAAACTCCGGCTACTGCCGCGGAACATCACCTTCTTGCTATTCTTTTTCGTGGTGACCTTACCGCTTCAAGGTCAGGTTTCCATTGCCTTTACCCTGGGAGCGACGCAAAATCTGGACCCGGGTGACAATATCAATGCCGATGGCCAGATCATCAATTTGGGGGCTACCCAGGCTTTCAATATCACGGCGACTCAATTGGGTTCGGATGACGTAGACCTCAACGGCCTGGCCATGGCGTTCAATGGGGTTTCGATCGGGTCCAGTGGAACAATCTTCCTGGGCAATATGCAGTTCAACGATCTTGACCTATTTGGCGTCATGCCGGCGGATGCCCGGCCCTGTGACGAAGCCAAAGTGTTGATCGAAGTCTTCACCACTGGTGGTCAGTTGGTGGAAGACATCACTTTTACCGCTCGGGCGATCATCGGCCCGACAAATGCCGCGGAGCTTATCATCCGCGACGATGGTTCAGACATCGGGGCGGAACCCTACATAGCCAGCCCGGAATTTGCCAGCCCGGACCTGTGGGTACGGAGGCAAAATGACGGTCAGACCACCCACCAAAACCCGGATTTTGTATCCATTCAGGGCAATGCCAACAAAGTCTTTACCCGGGTTCGCAACGTCGGTTGTTTGTCTTCCAAAAGTGCCGATCTGCATTTGTATTGGACCCGGGCCCGGACCCACGAGACCTGGGATGATCATTGGCTGCACTTCAGCAATCCTTCCGCCCCCAACAATTTTATCATCTGGCCGAGCAACAGCAATACCAAACGCCCGCTTGGAGGAGAGATCACCATTGCCGATCCCAATGACCCGGCCTCCAGTCCGAGCCCCGTGACCATTCCCCCGCTGTCTCGGGGCCAGGTCCATACCATCCAACCGGTGGACTGGTTCCCCCCCAATCCGATCTGGTACCAGAACGATGGAGATCCTATCGTACCGGTCGGCAATGCGGTGCATCCCGCCCTTTGTCTATTGGCGCGCCTGGTCTCAACCGATGACCCCATGAACAATGAAGGAAATCCCCGGGACGTCGTTTTTAATGTCCGGGACAACAACAACATCGCCGCACGCAATACCTACCTCACCAACGATGTCGCTTTCTTCATTCCTGGGGATCAATTCGGCAATTACAGTTATGGTTTTGCATCCTACGCGGTCAATAATCCTACGGGGGTCACAACGGTCATTGACCTTGAACTGGCCGGTGCTTCAGCGGCGACCGAAAATTCATTTCTGGATTACGGCAATGTCAACATTGCGCTCAGCAACAATCTCTGGGCTTCTTGGGAAGCGGGGGGATTCCAAAGCTCCGGTGTGACCATCGTCGGTCCAGGATTGGTCCGCATGACCGATCCCTCCACCGCTCGCCTGGTGGGGATTACCCTCCCGCCCGGAGCGGATTACTCAATTGCTTTTCAGTACGAATTTTTCGGATCCGTGAGTGTAACGGAAGACATTCTCTACGACTTCCAGTTCGCACAGTATCCGAGCGGAAGCGCGACCTACATGGGCAGTCCCAATCACATGCTCACCATCGTGGAGCGCAATGTCCTCAAAAGTGAGCAGGACCCGCGCTCTCCTTCCTTGTTGGTCGACATGGATGCCTACCCGAACCCTGCTGGCGATGTCATCTCGGTCAGTTTTACGCTGAGAGAAGCCGCGCCAATCAATCTGGTCCTGCGTGACCTGCAAGGGCGTGAAGTAACCCGGTTGATTCACGGGCAACGGTATGAAGCTGGGTTGCATAGCCTCTCGGTTGACCTGTCCGAACTCGGTTCCGGTGTTTATCTGTTACAGTTTGCCGCGCCCGGGACCTTGGTGACGGAAAAGGTGGTGCATACCACTCGCTAGCCCCGGTCCCCGGCACAACCCGCGATTTCCCCAAGGTGCCAATGTTGCACCCGCCGCGGGCGTTTCCTGTCCGGATGGATGATTCGGGTCAAGGAAACAAGTTGAGGACATGAAGTTCCCCATCCCGATCCCGTTCGGGATGGGGTTTTCGGGGAATTTATCTTTTCGATGCGCTGCGCTTTCCAAACTGGAGCATCAATTAGCGACATCAACCCGGTAAACAATTCCAGGATTAGCGGCAATATTGTCGTCTGATGGCAGGTTTTGCCGCCGTCGCAACAAGTGCGATTTCCTCCCTATCCCCGATCCGGGTAGCCTTGATCCCGCGGCGTTCATTTGGCGATGGGGCAGTTTCCCGCCGATACGATTCTGAAATCACACATCTGTTCTCGGGTTTTGTACAGCGGTGGGGACGGATACTGAACCTAGAAGTCGATTTGGAACCTCTCTTGGATATTGGCCAAAGTGAACCAACTCTCTTGCAGCTCCATCCAGGATGGAATCCGGATCGGGAAATCTGCGATCCGCCAATGATCATCCCCATCAATCCAGCAGGGTCAGGATGGCATTGACCGAATCCAATGACTCTTCTTCCGGAGGTTTTACCTTTCCCAGTACCCGCAGACCAGTCATCAGGGTATAAAGCAACTTGGATATCATTTTGATGTTCTTGTCAGGTTTGATCTGCCCTTGCTCCACCCCATAGACCAAGAAATCATAAAACACCGCTTCGATCTCCATTTTATGTTCCTGGATTTCCTGCTGTATATACGGATCGGCAGGAATCAATTCAATGGTGGTATTGACGATGAGACACCCTTTACAATCTTCGTCTGTCCGGTCATCCCGGATCAATTTCAGGAACATGTCCCTCAGAACCTCCTTGACCTCTTTCTGTTCCCGGGCCTGGGCGAGAAGGTGTTCCCGCAAGCCTCCCAACTGATGGCTCCGGTAGATTTTCAAGGTGCGTTGGAACAGTTCCTTTTTGCCTCCAAAAGCATTGTAAATGCTGGCATTGCTAATGCCCAGATAGGCGATCAGGTCCTTGATAGAAGTATCGTGGTACCCTTTTTGCCAAAAGAGGACCATGGCCTTCTCCAGTATTTTATCCTCGTCAAAATCTTTTTTTCTGGGCATGCGAGGTACAAGTTAGGGTTTTCACTCGCCTATTTGAAAAAGGGGACTTAAATAGGCGGGGACATTCGGGCCTTTACCAGTGGAGCCACCTTTTTTCCGATCAGTTCTATGGCCTCCATCAATTGCTGGTGGTTCAATCCCATATCCATCTGAAAATTGAAGCGTGAGATCCCACCCAGCGCCTCACTGTGACGCAAGATTTTTTCGGCGACTTCCTCAGGATCTCCAATCACAATCGCACCGCGCAAACCGGTCTGGGCCTCAAATTTTCCTCGGGTTACGGGGGGCCAGCCACGCTCCCGACCCACTTTATTCATGGCCCGCTCATAACCGGGATAGAAGGAACTCAGGGCTTCCGGCCGGGAATGGGCTACGTAACCCAGGGAATGCAATCCCACCTTCAAGGTACGGGGATCGTGCCCGGCCTGGGCCGCTGCCTCCCGATACAACTGCACCAAAGGGGCAAAACGGTGGGTTTCTCCGCCGATAACCGCCACCATCAAGGGCACACCAAGCTTCCCGGCCCGCTCAAAGGAAGCTGGGGTGCCCCCCACGCCTACCCAAACCGGCAAGGGATCCTGCACCGGACGGGGGTATATGGCCTGATGGCGAAGTTCAGGACGGAACTTGCCCGACCAATTCACCACTTCCTGGTTCCTTATCTCAAGCAGCAATTCCAATTTTTCCCGGAACAGGGCATCGTAATTCTCCAATTTGTACCCAAACAGCGGGAAAGCATCGGTAAAGGAGCCACGGCCAGCCACAATTTCCATCCGACCGTTTGAGATCAGATCTAGGGTGGCAAAGTTTTGGAAAACCCGTACCGGATCTGCTGCGCTCAATACCGTCACCGCACTGGTCAATCTGATCCTTTTGGTTCTGGCCGCCGCCGCACCCAAAATAACACTGGGAGCAGAATCAAGAAATTCCTTCCGGTGGTGTTCTCCCAGCCCGAATGAATCCAATCCCACTTGATCAGCCCATTCAATCCGTTCCAGCAATTCCGCCATGGCCCGGACCCGGTTTGCGTTCGTGTCCTGATCGCCTTCTAGCGGGGTGGCCGCAAAACTATCAATTCCAATTTCCATTGAATTTTCCTTTCCATCAAAGCTCAAGCATTGAGAGCAGTTTGAAACAATTGAATTTGTTCTTCCAGGGCTTGCCTCATCTCCGCATTCCCGATCCCCGCGGCACTAAAATTCTGGTAAAAATGGGGCAAGGAAAAATTCGCGATTAGTTTGCCACCAAAAAACGGCATCAGCTTTTTATGGATCTCCATCACATTTTTGCCTCCCCGCCTGCCTGGAGAAGTTGCCAGTAAGAACATCGGTTTGTCTTTGAAGACTTTCTGATCGATTCGGGACAACCAATCGAACAGATTCTTAAAGACCGCAGTGGCATTTCCATTGTACTCGGCAAGGGAAATGACATGGGCATCTGCTGAATCCAGCAAGGCGTCAAATTTCCGAGCATTTTCGGGAATCCCCCGTTCCTGTTCGCGATCTGGGCTGTAGATCGGGAGGACATAATCGTTTAGATCCGCAAGGATCACCTCGGTGTTCTCCAATTGGCTTGCCACATAAAAAGCCAAAGCTTTGTTGATGGATTTTTTGCTGTTGCTGGCGCCAAAGGCCAATACTTTTTTCATTTTTCCTCGATTCAAATGTATTTGTCCAAAGTTATTGTTCACCCACCAACTTAGGCGGCGGGATAAAATTCGTTGATGAAATTTGCTAGCGCAGATTTTTTGTCCATCGAAGCTCATTTTGGAGTCCATAGCCCGAGCTATGGGTGAGAAAATAGCGGAAGAAGAGCGGAAAAAAATGCCATAGCAAAGTCACAGAATTAAATTTAAACCGCCTTTAAGGGCCGAGAATGATCTTTCTTCCATTCAGCGGTTGTTCTTTCCGGTAATTGTTGTGTGGCATGAGGGAAGCTAGCGCATTCAATTGTTCTACCGAAAGTGTCGCTGGCTCTTTGAATACAAACCAGTTTACGCCCTCAGTACAAGGTGGAGTGGTGAGGGAACCCTGATAATGATAATGGTCAAATTGGTGTGGGATGTCATTCGCAAAATTGTAGGGCTGGTTGATCTCCTTGGTTTCCCCAGGATGGATCGGGAGATAGCTTTCCAAAAATTCAAATGAATTGGAAAACGCGCCTTCCTTGAACAGAAGGGCCACCACGGCAAATTCCTTTTTTTCACTCCGGTGCACCATGTGCATGACCAGCGGATACCTGACCCCGTCAATGGTGTGCTCTGAAGGAGCATGAAAATGAAACTGGGTCAAAACAAAGCGATGACCTCTCCATTCCATATAGTTCTCCTCGTTGGTGAAATTGTACTGAATGGAATGCCCATTGTTGACAATATTATCAATGGTGGTGGCTTCTGCATGGTGGAAGCTTTGCCGCTCCAAACCGGAGCTTCCCTCTTTTACCCTCATGGTGAGAAGATTGATGGGAGATTGAGCATTGCCATTGCAGGCTGCGCCTTCCTCCAACTCGGTCCAATGTTCGGGGCTGGTTTCACCTTCATAACTCCAGTGCTTTTCTGCCCCGCTCTCGGCCAGCGGAACGGCTGGCTCATGCCCGGCGCTTTCGTGTCCCGGCTTCTCTTGTGGGGAACAAGCGGTCAGCAAAACCAGGGACAGCCCGAGGATCTTCTGCATTCTTCTAAACTTCATGGTAATTGTCCTGTGGGTTCGCTTTTTATTCAATGGTGATGGGGATTGTTACCACGTGGTCCTCAGTGGGATATTTCAGGCTACCGACCTTGTGATCAAAGAGGCCATTGAGGTTGTTCCCAGCGGGGTCTTCCAATCTGGCGTGGACATACAGGGTATAGTTGCCCGCAGGCCAGGGGGCATCGGGGAGCAAATGCCAGCTTTCCTCGCGCTTTCCGATCCTGACCTCTCCCCGGACCTTTTGCCCATTCTCATTCACCAAAACCACCCTTTGCCGCAAAGAAAAATGGTCCAGCATCCCGGGAAAATGGATGGCCAGTGGTTGCCACCCACCTACCCGGGGCACCTCAATTTCCCATTGCTCGGTATCCGGAGCACGGTCATCAGCCTGCCCCACGTAAAACTCCTTGATGATCCCCGGGGGCATGATCCGCCCCTCGGCATCTTCCAGCGCTCCGGCCTGCAGCCGGTATTTCCTTCCCGGTCTCAGTGCCCGGCCAAACTCCAGGTTGGCTTTCAGCCCGGTCTTTACCCGAGCCGGATCCAGTATAAGTGTCAACTGCTTCTGTGCAGGATCCCACAACTCATACTGATGGTCAAAAATGGCGCCTCTGACCTCCCTTCCTTCCTCATCCACCAATTGGATCTTGTCCAGATTGCCAACGGTTTTCATGGGGTGAGAAAAGTGAATATAAATCCTCAGCAAGTTCTCGGGCAGGGTATCGGAAGATGGGAAAACCCGGGTGACCTCCGGGGCCGTACCTGAAGGCAACAGGTTTTTGGTCCCGGAGGTCAGGGCAAACAACAATATCAAACCATGATACAGGAACGGGCTCATTTCCCCTTCTTATCAGAAGTCAGATTGGGAAAACCTTCCATGGGCTTGATCATGTCGTGGAACTTTTTGGTCTGCATTTGGCTTTCGGAATACTCATAATCGGGGAAGTTGTATTCTGCGATGAAGTCGCTCAACCGCAGATAGCTTCCTTTGAGTTTTGAGACCAGGTCAACCCCTCCATTGTCCATATTGCGCTTCAAATTGGCCAACATCATTTGGTTTTGGTTGTCGATGTGCATGGTATTTCCAGTGGACACGTGGAAGATGTCTACTCCTTCAGGCCCCATGGAGAATCCCTTCATGCCCTCTCCCTGGTTGGCCTTTGCCAGGTCCTTGAATGAGATCAGGGTACCGCCCCGGTTCTTGTGGACCACGAGGAGTTTTTTGTCAAATGATCCATCCTGCTCCTGGGCCATAAAGCTGACCATATCGATCGGTGCATTTCCAAATCCCAGTTCCGCGATGGTTTTTGCTTTGATGTGATTGCCATCCGAGATCTCACCTGCGGGAATGGTTACCAAAGGCGTACAGGTATAGCTGGCGATCAGGGTAGGCTCGCCATCCAATTCTTCAAAAAGCATGGTACGGATCGGGGCACGGGTTTCCATCTGGGTATGAACCGCATGCCAAATCTCGATGCCTTTTACCGATGACTGTTTTTGGTTGAAAGGATAAGGGATGATCCTAAGATTGGAGGCAAATTCACCATTGGTCAATCCAGCTACATAAATTTGGCCATTGTGATAATCAATGTCGGTAATGTTCAGGGTGCTGGCAGGAATTTCATTCCAGAAATAATACTCAGGATCCACCTTGTTCTTAATGGAGACCTGGGTGTGCTTGGTATCGGAGAGGTCCAGAAAACGGATTTTCCCTCCCATAGGGCTAATGATCGCAATCATAGATTTTGCCTCTGGCTGATGGCCATTTCTGACCGCGATGTATGCTTCCTGGCTTACCGGGTGGATCTTCATGTCATTGAAGGCAAGTTGCCTGGGTTCCACTCCCAGCTGCTCTGCGATTTTGGCATCGATTCCGAGCAGATTGTACGGAACAGGATCCTTCAATTCTACGGCCTTAGTTTCCACTGCATGTACGATCCCGTTTTTGCTGTCCCCAATAAAGAGGACATTGTTGGGACCAAAGGCCAATACATTGGCTCCTGCAAGCCCCACCTTCTCCAGGTTAACCTTGGAATTTGCCAACTGACCTTCCGGTCCGGTGGCATGAACATTGACTTGAATGCCGGCCAGAAGGAGGAGGGTGGCCAGCAACCGTTTTGAAATGGGTTTAGTGAAATTCATTTGCGATTTTATTGATGTAATTTTTTGATCAAAAGAGGAAATTGCCGGTCGTGGCAATGTGAAAGATAGGAAGGGAGCTACCCGACCGATCAACAAAATTCCCGGTCGTGAAGTAGGAACTGCGAATGTCAAACGACAGGTGACGATTGTGAGTATACTTGGCAAACAGACCCACGACATTCCCGATGTGCCTTTCCTGAAGTCCGTCGGCATTCCGGAACAGTAGACTTACCGGTATATACAGGCCATCCTCCCGGGAAGCCCGGAAGAAACTGGCAAATTCCAGGTTCAGCATGATTTTCCTGCTTGGAAAGAGGAGCAGGGAAGGATGAATGCTCAACAAATTGACCGGCGTATTCACTCCCGCGAGGGAATAAATTGCGGGGTTGACAAACATGGGATTGAAACTGTTCAATATGCCATCCCCGCCCGCTCGGTCCCCGGTGGACCAGTCAAATTTCAGGCCCGGAGTTGGCCGCCATTTTATCTTGACGAAGGCATACCTGTAATCGGTTTCCAGATTAAAGGCCCTGATCTGGTTGCTGCCAAGTTGTCCAAATTGATAAATGAATTCTGTGTTGTAGCTGAACCGATTGCCGACCTTACCCCAGCGTCTGATCCCGGTAGAATGCCGGGTCTCACTGCCCAAGACATCATTGAATGCCGCATTGTCAGACCCGAAATAGAGATAGTAAAGATCGGTTCCCCCCTTCTCCCCGGGCAGGCTGAATTGAGAGTAGGCCCCACCGAGGCGGGCATTTGGCGCTGCGGCATCAAACAGTGAAAAAGCATTGTCAAAAGCGTCGAACCCAAGGTTGACTTCATGACCATAAAACAGCTTCAAACTCCCATACTGGTTTTGAAAAGAGGCCTTTCCCAGGTCGAAACTGCGCCGCATGTTGGGTCCGACCCTGAGATCCACCAGACGGCCGGCTCCCAATTTCATTTCCTGACGACCAAACGTGAAGGTAAGCTGGTTCTTTTTGTTGACCGGAAACTTTACCTCGACAAAACCCTGGTGCCAGTCCACGAGGTCAGACTGTGGGAACTCCTCCGGTCCTGTTTTTAGCCCATGGTAAAACTCACCGAAAAAGCGCACATACTTTCCCAGGTACAGGTCAGTGTGGAAGCTTAGCCGCTGGGCGTAATAGGTCAGGTCATCCGGAAACCAGAAGCGATTGGAAAAATGTTCCATGCGCGCTCGGTAGGAACCACCAATACTGAAATAGATATTTTTCTTGGGGAGGATGGGGATGTATTTGATGATTTCCAGCCCCTTACGTTGGGTGCTGTCCTTTAAATTTCCATAGTCTTCTTTTGCCCGCTCTTCCTTAAAAGCAATCCCTTTTGCCCCCTGGGACCAGACTCCGGTGGACATGGCCCCTCCCATGAGGAGTAGGACGAGCACTTGCTTGATTCTTTTGGGAAACTCATTCACCAACGGTGGAATGACCTCGGACAAAATGGCTTTGACATGGGTTTCTCTTTGCATCATCATAATGGCAGCTAACATTTTGGAGCGATTGCTCCAATTCAAAGGTAAATATTTTAGAGCATTCACTCCAAAATAATTTTCGGACTGTCCCCGTATGTCTCCGTGCCGAAATTTTGATCGGTCCAATTCAAGGAAAATCATTCTCGGAAAAAGCCTGCCTATAGGGTTTCGACGGGGCCAGATACCAAAAACGCTCGGGCCACCCGTCGTTCGCGTCTTGGGCAAGTGGGTTTGTGCCCAGCAAAGCAATGCAGACTACTGCCAGGAGTTTTAGAGGCGGTTTAAGTTTAATTCCGCGATTTTGTTACGGCATCTTTTTCTGCCCCTCTTCCGCTATTTTCTCGCCCCTAGCTCGGGCTATGGACTCTAAAATGAGCTTCGACGGACAAAAAAATCTGCGCTCCCAAATTTCACCAACCAATTTTAAACCGCCTCTTAGACAAAAAAAGCACTGATTGCTCATTTTGACTATTGTGTATGGCAAAAGTAGGCGGCAAGTCGTCTGGTTCGATAGGGCGAAAATAGAGTGGTATAGGACTTTTGTGAAATCCTCGCTAAGCCTTGTTTCGCTTGAGGAAATTTAGGGTCCTGTCGATGAATGGAAGCATGATGAAGATCATTCAGGGCACCAGGATCAAGGTCAGCAACAAAGTCTTTAGGTAAATCGGAAGTGCATCCATTGAACGGCTAAAAAAGTAGAGTACCAGCGCAATGGAAGGATAAATTGCCACCCAGATTTTCAATGTCAGAATTGCTTTTGTTTTCATGCGCTTGTTTTTGAGCAAGTCTATCTAGTAGACCTATGAAAACGGTAGGACAAAGCTGCAGAACAGCAGGATTTACCTGAACTTCTCACGGAATTTGATCGGCGCGTATGCGGTGTGCTTTTTAAAGAAACGGGAGAAATACGAATCGTCCTCGTCCCCTAAAGTATGGGCCAGATCCTTGATTTGCATTGGCATTCCCAAAAGGTAGCGTTTGCTTTCAAGCATTTTGCGTTCATTCAAGAATTTTCAATGATTGTTATGAAGAATCCTGTTCTCTGAAATTCTATTTGTGAATGGTGCCCTTGGAATATCCCAGGCTTGGTCCGGAACCCTTTAGGTTCTCCGCCGCAGCAATTGAAGAGATCAAGCTTATCGATGCTGATCAAATACAATCATTGAAAATTCTTGAAATCACTGCGAGTGAATGCATAAAAGCAGAAGATTCCGACACGTTCGTGTATTCCAGGACTGAATTTCTCATTGGCTTCCATCATCCGATAATTGAACTTACCAGGGCTGAAATTAATATGCTCAACACACATTCGCCTTTCTTTGAGGATTCAAAGAGTATGGAGCCAACGGACATTGATGGGATCTTGATACTCAGCTACAATCCAGATTTGGACGAACAAAGCTTCGGGGAGTTGTCCCAAAAGGTCGTATTTGTTCGAAATGAAAGCCAGCCATATTCAGAGCAGGACAAAGCATGATAAGAGCATTTCAAAAGCCTGCGGAAATCATTGAGGAAGCAAAAAATAATTCCGATCCGGGTAACGAGTTATACCTGAGACCGTGCACAACAACAAGGTGCTCAAATCGGTTCGGTTTTTCCCGGCGAGCAGCTAAGTTGGGCGATGGACAAAGCGGATACTCGATCAATGGATGAAGGTGCCGAGCACTGAAACCCACATTGAAAAAGCCGAACTTTGCGGTTCGGCCAATAATGTAAATCGGCGGAGACGGTTATCGAAACTACAGAGGGATTTGAAGGCAATGGCGAAAATGGCGCCGGCAGAGTGAGAGAGCGGATCGCTCTTCACTCTCACTCTGCAAAAAAGCCGAAATTCAACGGATTTCGGCATTCCGTACCCAGGAAAGGAGTCGAATCCACAACCCCCTCATTACGAGATGCTTAAATAGAAAAAGCCGCTCGAAAGCGGCTGAAATACCCGGGGTGGGACTCGAACCCACACGTCCAAAGGACACAAGATTTTGAATCTAGCGCGTCTACCAATTCCGCCACCCGGGCGCAAAGAACACTGGGACGAAACATGCCGTCCCAAACCGAGTGCAAATGTAACAAACCCCCAGCAATTCTTCACCACCTTCGGCAAAATTTGTCAATCCACTCCCCCCTTGGCTTCCCCAGCGCCGGCGCCCCGGACCATTTGCAATTCGACCCGGAGAACTGTAATTTGCTCCATCAACGACGAGCACCTTTTCCGACCACCGAACCACTACTACTGATCCAAGCCAATGTGGCTTAAATCAACGTTTGCGCTCATTCTCTGGCTCCTGCCCTTTTCGGCGATGCTTGCTCAGGGACCGCACGCCATCCACTTCAATAGCCGGACCGGGCTCCCCAGTTCCATGGTCTACCGCGGTACTATGGACCAAAATGGATTCATCTGGTTTTGCAGCCCCATGGGTACTACCCGCTTTGATGGCCGCAATTTTCGCCATTTTTCCACCGACGACGGACTCCCGGACAACGAAATCCTCCAACAGTACGTCGATTCCAAAAACCGGGTCTGGATGGCCGCATTTTCCGGAGAAGTCGCCTACTACCAAGAAGGCAAAATCCACAGTGCGGCGAACGATCCCGTCCTGGAGCAATTGAATACCCAATCGTTTGCCTACTGCTTCTTGGAAGACAAAAAAGGCCGCCTATGGATTGGAACCTATGCCGACGGCCTTGCGATGATCGATTACGGCACCAAAAATGAACCCGCAAAAGTCGTACATTTTCCCCTCGCTGACACCACCCAAGCCTCCAAGATCACCTTCCTGGCTGAGTTTGGCGATTCGATTCTCGTTTTGGGCACCAATCTTGGCCCGATTGACGGCTATCCCGTGCGCTTTTCCTCCTGCGAGCGCGGCGCGCCCTTCTACTTGCAGACCTTGCCCAATGGGAACCTTCCCTATATCAACACCAACGAGCAATACCACGTCATCCCGCAGGACAACATCGGTCAGTTAGAATGCGACGACCTGCCGCGCCACCGGGACTGGCTGGATATCCTCTTGGATCAGCGGGGCGACCTTTGGCTGGCAAAAAGCCGGGAAGGACTCTACCTGTACCCCAAAACCAGTGACCCGAGCGAGCGCATTTCAATTTCCCTGCTCGAAAATAAAATGGTCACCAGTGTCATGGAAGATTTCCAAGGCGGCATTTGGGCGTCCACCCTGGACGACGGCATATTTCATTTGCCCAACTGGCGGGCGACCACTTTCAACCATGAAAACACGCCCCAATTTCCCGACCTGGAAGAGCAGCGCGTATTCGCCAACCACGAGGGGACAATTTACTTTTCCGATGGCCACGGCAAAGTCTTCAGCATCCGGGACAACCAGGTAAGCCAGATCGCCCAGCGCCCCGACGACTTCTTCACCTATCCCCGTCTGTTGCTGATCCATGAAGGCTGGTTGTGGGTGGGTACCGAGCAAGGCCTCCACGGATACCGCGTGGAACCCGAGGCCCGATCCCCCCGGATGGCGCCGGACCTGAAACTGATCGTCAAGGGCAGAGCCATGCGATTTTTCCGGGAAGGCAATGATTACCTGTTCATCAATCTCCCTTCGATCAAGTGTGGACAAGTCCGGGCCAATGGCAAACTGGTTTTTGGGACCTCACTCGGGCTGTACGAACTCGATCTGTTCGAAGGCGGCGAAGCCCCGCTGAAATTAATTGGGCCGGGCTGGCTGTCCACCATGTACGAAGATGAAAAAGGGGGAATTTGGTACGGAACCCGGACGGGAATATTTCACCACGATGGAACCGCGGCCCGCCCGGTGGACGGGCTGAATGAAAAAATCCCTTCCCAACTCAACCATGTCACCGGTCGCGGGGACAACCTGCTCGTATTCAGCAGCCACGGCAACGGCCTTTTTATCGTCGAAGACCAGCAAGTGCGGCAGATCGGCACTGTGCAGGGCCTGGCCAGTAGCATTTGCAACCAGGCCCTCATCAGCGAGGAAGGCGATATCTGGGTGGCCACCAACAAAGGACTGAACCGCATCCACTTTACTGGCCCCGACCGCGAACAGTACGAAATTTCCGTCATGACCGAATACGACGGCCTGGGTGAAAATGACATCAAGTCCATCGCCATCCGGGGGGAAAACGTGATTGCCTGCACCAACCACGGTTTTACCATTCTTCCCAAATCCGCCGCGGACAACCGGAAAGCCCCGCCACGGATCAGTCTGGAGAGCGTCTACCTTTCCGGAGAGCGGCAGGAACTGCGGACCGTCTACGAACTCCCCTGGTCGGGCCAGGAAATCAGCCTCAACTTTGCCGGACTCGATTACCAGAATCCGGCGGGCCTCCGCTACGCCTATCGCTGGGTGGAACGCGACACCGCCTGGACGATGACCGAATTTCCCGGACTGCAAATTGAAGGCTTGCCCTACGGCGAAAACACTCTGGCGATCCGGGTGCGCACCACTGACGGTCGGGAAAGCACCGGGGAATTGCGGCTAAAATTCACCGTGCGGTTTCCTGTGTGGCGCCAAGCCTGGTTCATCCCCTTGCTGGTGCTGGTACTGGGCGGACTGGCCTACCTGTTTTTCCGGTTCCGGACCTACCAGCTTCAGCGCACCCAAGCCGAACTGAGCCGGCAAGTCCGCGCCCGCACCCGGGAATTGGAGCTGGCGAATGAGGAAATCCTCAAGCAAAAAGAAAAGGCTGAGGCCGCCGACAAAGCCAAGTCGGAATTCCTCGCGACGATGAGCCACGAAATCCGTACGCCACTGAACGGGGTGATTGGCCTCACCGATCTGGTATTGCAAACCGAGCTGGACGAACCGCAGGCAAAGCTGGCGGAAAACATTCGCCTGAGCGGAAGAATGCTGCTGTCCCTCATCAATGACATCCTCGATTTCTCCAAAATCGAAGCCGGCCAACTCGAAATTGCCTCGGCTCCCTTTGATTTGCCGGACACCCTGGCCCAGATCGTGCGCCTTCAGCATCCGATTGCCCGTGAGAAAGGCCTGGACCTGCACTTTGCGGGCAGTGAGCGTCTGCCGCGCGCCGTCTTGGGCGACGAAGTGCGCCTCCGGCAGATACTGGTCAACCTGCTCGGCAATGCGATCAAATTCACCGAACGGGGCTCGGTCGAACTGCGGGCCGAATGGCAACCCGGCGCAGAAGCGGGCTCCGGCACCCTGCGCTGTACCGTCACCGACACTGGAATCGGCATTTCCGCGGAGAAACAGGAGTATTTGTTCCAACGCTTTCACCAGGTCGATGCTTCCATCACGCGGCGCTACGGGGGTTCTGGCCTGGGGCTGGCCATCTGCAGCCATCTCTGTCAACTCATGGGCGGAGAGATTTCGGTCGCGTCCCAAGTCGGGCGTGGATCGGCCTTTACCTTTGCCCTGCCGCTGGCCGTGATTCCGGAGTCGGAGTTGCCCGCGCAAAATCCGGCCTTTGATCGGAGTGGGGCCTTTTTGCGCTCGGACTTGTCGATCCTGGTGGTCGACGACAATCAGGTCAATCTGTTGGTGGCTTCCGGGATGCTTGCCCAATTGGGGCTGGCCTGCGCCACGGTGGAAAATGGCCGCGCTGCCGTAGAAGCGGTGGCGACCGGCGCTTACGACCTGGTACTGATGGACGTACAGATGCCGGAAATGGATGGCACCGAGGCCACGCGCCGCATTCGCGAACTGGCCCATTTGTATCCCCAGCCGGTGATCGTGGCCATGACCGCAAATGCATTTGCCGAACAGCAGCGGGAATATCTGGAATCCGGAATGGACGATTTTCTTTCCAAACCCTTTACCCTCGATCAATTTCGCACCGTGATTGCCCGCAATTTTCGGGGGCAAGTCGCAGGTGAGGAGGACGTCCCTGAGGCATCGGAAGGGGAAGTAGCCCAAAATGCTGGCGTAGAAACCGTCGGATATGACCTGAGCGGGTTGCTGGAAATCGGCGGGGGGGACGAAGCATTCTTGGCCCTTGTCCTGGACAAAACAGTCGAAAGTCTGGCGCAGTGCGGTCAGCAGATGGAAGTGGCCCGGGCGGGCGAGGATTGGAAAACGCTTTCCGCCCTCGCCCACAAGCTGAAATCGACCACCCTCAACCTCGGAGCGCGCTGCCTTTCCGGACAGTTGGGGCAATTGGAACAGCTTGCCCGCGGAGCCGGGGAGACCGCCGAGATCAACGAGTTGGCGCGGGAATGTTCCACCGAAATTGCCCGCCTGCTGCCCCAATTGAAAGCCGAACGGGAAGCCCGGCGGTCAAAATTACTCTGATCGCCCGACCGGCGGACGACAATTCTTCCCCGGGAATTGGTGGGGGGAAAGTGCCGCCGCCGCTGCGGTACACAAGGATGGACCCTCCAGAAGTGCACATCGCCCGCGCACGGCGCAGGGTGCGCACCTGAGGATTTTCCCGGCCTGGTGTTCTTGTCGTCCATTCATCGTCCACCCTTGGCCGGGCTTGGCCGACACAAGTGTTTCATTATCCGTAAATTTAAGAATGGCCCATAACAACGTCCGGGACCGATCCGTCGTGCGCATGCTCGGATGCCTGAACCCCGCACAATTGAAGGATTTTCGTGCCTACCTGACCTGCCATTTGTTCAACACCAGTGCCACCCTGGTCCGACTCTTCGATTTGCTGGAGCGGTTGTTGTCCGAGGCCGGGACCGAACCGCTTACCGCGGAGGCTTTTCTGCAGGGCAGCGGCATTCGCCCCACCTTGATGAACAAGCTGTCTTCGCAGTTGCAGCGGCATTTGAATCAGTTTGTGGCGCTGCAAACCCGGCGGGAAGTTCCGGGAAGTGCCTACCCTTTCATCTTTCGGGGCTGGGCCCAGTTGGGGCTGGACCGCAAATTGCTGGACCGGGAATACGACAAAATGAAAAAGCGGTTGCAGGAACCGCCCTGGGAGCAATCGGACCTGGCCTACCGGCTGGAACTCGAACACCTCTACGTGGAATCGCAGGTGACCCAGCCCCGGCGGCGTCAATCGGGGCTTTTTGACGAACTGCTGATGATTCAGGAACAGCACCACCGCTTGCAGGCATTGCGGTACCAATGCGCGGCGCAGAGTGCCGACCGCATATTCGGTGCCGGGTCTCCCAGCCAGGAAGTAACGGCCTATCAGGCTGCTTTGCGGGCCCTGGAATCAGCCTATCGGGAAGCCCACGCCCTGTTGCAAAATGCGGGCTTTGACCGGGAAGGTGCCGACCGCCTTCTGCAACTTTTACAGCGGCACCAAACCGAATTTTCCCATGCGGACCAGAGCGATCTGTACGGTTATCTGCTGAATACCTGCATGCGGGGCGTATCGGCGGCGGATCCGGAAGCGGAAGCGTTGCTGCTCCGGGTGTACGATGAACTGCTGGCCCGTGAGCTTTTGCTCGACGGCGGGCAGATCAATCCGGCCCACTTCAAGAACATCGTTTCCATCAAAGGCCGCCTCGGCTACATTGAGGAGGCCCGGGCGTTTATTCGGGACTACACCGATCACCTGCCCCCGGCGGACAAGGACATTTTGGTGCGCTACACCCGGGGATTGGTGGCATTTTACGAGCGGGACTTCCGCGCGGCCATCGGGCAATTTCAGTCCATCGCGCGGGAATCCTCGGAAGACTTGTTTTGGGGATTGGAGGCCCGCAACATGCTCTGGAAATCCTATTTTGAAGCCTACGATGACCTCACCACCGATGAATACGCCGAAATGATGCGCCTCTACGATTCATTTCGGCAGTTTATCGCGCGCAAATCGGGGGTCTCCCACTTTCACAAAAAGGGCTACGCCAACTTTATTCGCCTTTTCAGCCGGGCCATCCGAATCCTGGAACAGCACAATTTCCGGGACCAGCTCCCGCATCTGGAAACCCTCCTGGCCGAGGTGACCCAAGCCGAGCAATTGCCCCACAAAAAGTGGCTGCGCTCCGCCATCGAAAGCCGCATCCGGGAAAAACGATAAAGTTTGGGGCAGGCTTGCGGTCACCGCAATTGCGTCTGATCCCCCATTTTGCACTAAAATGCAAGATTACCGGAGGGATTCGGGGCCGCGATTCGGTTATTCTTGGGAAAATGCGTTCATGGGATCAAATCGAGGATGGAATATATTGGTATTGCATCCAAAATTGAAAAAACGATGAAAGAATACCCCATGGCAATTGCCGCCCTGCCCCTGATGAGCATCTTGTTGCTCTTTTCCTTGCTGACCGCATGTGAGCCGGACGAAGTCTTGCCGGAACTGTCCGGCCTGCAGGCGCTCCAGGCCAGCTATACCGAAATGAAACCCACCGATCCCTGCACCGGAAGTCTGCGCTACCAAGTGGGCTATTCCATCGTACCCACAGCTTTGTTGTCGGGGTATAACTTTGCGGTACAAATTCAGCCCACTTCGCCACCGCTGGGCAATAGCAGTTGTACGTGCTTGCACCAGCAGTACTGCGTAACCGTGCAGTTTCCTCAGAGCTCGATTTCGCTGACGGCCATTTCTGATCCCAGCAATGCAATAATTTATGCCCTGGAACCCTACGAGGAAGGCGGCTACGTCGGCCACAATTCGGTGCAATTCAGATCGCCCTTGCCCCACTATGGCTTTCAACTGGGAGGCGTCGTCGAGCACACCGTCTGTGTGACGTCGGGCTCCACG
Source organism: Bacteroidota bacterium (assembly GCA_039024435.1). Lineage (GTDB taxonomy): Bacteria > Bacteroidota > Bacteroidia > J057 > JADKCL01 > JBCCQH01. The sequence continues at coordinate 9,866 of JBCCQH010000025.1, read as the reverse complement.
GTATATTTCCGGTTTCCGTACGGGCTACCTCCGGGATTCGATCCCCAAACGGCGGTGGTCCGGGCCACGGGCCTCTGCATCGTAGACAACCTGCCCGATCCGCACGGCTGATCAATCCGCTACGTAACCTCTGGTTTGCCAGAGAATTCCCTGCCCCATCCATCGGGGGCCCGGGAGAGGCATGTCCGGGGAGAAGACCGGCTGCCCCCTTCAAGCACAAATTTTTCCACCTCAATAATCAATGTTATGCATAGAAAAATGAAACCGCTGTGTGCCGCGCTGCTCATCGTACTGGCGCTGGTGTACGGTTGCGACCAAAACAAGACCAACCTGGAAGAGGTGGTCGCTGAATCCACCGCCGAAATCGGCGACCCCAACTTTCTCTGTCCCGGCTGCAACAATACCTTGAAGTGTACCCTGGACTGCCCCACCGGTGGGTTTCAGATCAAGGTTCACGAAACGCCTTACGGTGCCATCAAGTATTCCTTTCATCCCCGGAACACGATTTACGTGGACTACGCTTACCACCAGGCGAACTATCCCTTCAGCCCTACCTGCAATCCGTACACCTTTGACTCGTTTATCCTTCTCAATACGGTGAACCACCCCAGCAGTCCCTGGAAAGATGTCAACGGAAACGTGATCATGGGAAACGTGTACCAGTATCGCCTGAAAAATCCCCAGTGTCTGGCCTATTTCACGACGGCCTGGCTACACGGGGTGCCGAGTCCCTGCAGCATGAACAGTGCGCTGTCCCGACTTAATATAGCGCAATCCAGACCGGCAAGTGGTTGCGGCAATCCTTCGATCATCTGTCCGCCGCCCCCGCCCACTTCGGTGCCGTACCTCCCGAACAAGCCGCCGGAAGTGCCGCCTTCGGTCAACATTCACTACAGCTACGAGTGCATTAACACCAACAATGGCGTCTGCCTGCTCCCGCATTTTCCGATGGAAGAAGAGATCCAAAGCCCGGGAATCGGCCCGGTATCCTACGAGTACCTCCAGGAAGACAATGCGATCAAGTTTAGCTTGTGGCGGGATCCGGGGGTCGAAATGCTCACCATTGCGCCGTCGGCGACCACCCTGGACGCGTCCATGATTTACACCTACCAATTGCCGGAAGGCACCAAACTGGTGGCCGGGGAATACCCCATTGTGGAAAGTGAGTACGGGTTTGGTTATTCGGTGATTCCGCTCGAGAACTGATCTTTGCTCCAGTACCCTTTGCTGCCCCCGGGGAACGTCACGGCACGTTTCCTGGGGTTTTCGTGTTTGTGTGGGGGCACTGCACGAACCAAACACCTTTCCAGCCGTTGCATTGACATGGAGGCGAGTGTATCCATCACCTTTCGGAGTGCAACCCAGAGCGAAACCTGGCGAGTATCCCCGGGTACCAATCTGCGCCAGGCTTTGCTGGCCCGGGGACTGTCGCCGTACGTGCGCCTGACGCGGCGTCTGAATTGTGGCGGACGTGGCATTTGCGCAACCTGTGGCATTTGGATCATTGAGGGGGACCAGGCCCCCGAACATTGGCACGATCGATTGGCCCAGCGATTTGGCTATCCGCGGCTCAGTTGCAAGGTTACCGTAGACCGCGATCTCACCATCACTCCGGTTCCGGACAAGTGGATTTGGGGCGGTAGGCGCAACCGACCGCAGATTACAAGTACCGCTCCCGAATGACGCGCTCGTGGTGGACGACGTGGCCTACCGTCGCGAGAAATAACCCGGCCACCGTGACTTCGAGGCCGTTGGCGGTGCCCCCACGCATCAGGGTAGACTCGGGCAGGCTGCGCAACAGGTAAATGCTCCCCTGGCGGACCGCGCGCAATTCGGCCAGTAGGTCGGTCATACTGCGTTCATTTGCGTTGTCGGCGATGACGTAATCGTCTTGCTCAAAGCCCGGAAGATCGGTGCGGTCGTTGCGCGCAAATCGCATCGCCCGGTATTGGAATACCCGCTCGGAATCGCTCAGGTGCCCCACGACTTCCCGCGGGGTCCATTTTCCCTCCGCGTAGCGATAGGTCTCTTTTTCCGGCACTAGAGATCGGTAAAATTCTCGCGTCGTATCCATCTGAGCTTGCAAAATGGTCAGCAACTCTCCTTCGGGAGCTTGGGCCACGTAGCCGGCCATGTAGTCCGGTAAGGCCGCGGCAATGGCGGTACGGTCAATCATAAGCAACATTTAGAATTTGCCCCAATATAGGAAAAAGCGCTCCCCACCGGTGGAAAAAATCGGCGGGATCTTTGCCGAAAAAAACCCATATTGCTGCCTCGAATTGCAATTCGACAATCAATCAACCGATGCTTCGCCTTCATTTCATTGCGGTTTTACTGCTGCTGCCGACCCTGTTTTTTGCCCAGGGCAATCCGGGGCGACCCGACGCGGTGGGGTGGATCGTGGTATACGATGCCGCCGGCCACCAACGCGCCGAGTACTGCGCCTTCAAAGCCTGGCTCGATGCCTCGGGCGATTTGAAAAAGATCGAACGCTACTCCGAAAATGGAAGCCTGATCCAGCGCGGAAAGTTTGGACCCGGCAACCGCATTGTGCAACGAACCGAATTTTCCGAGGATCGGTCGATTTTCACCCGGGACCAGTACCGCTACGGTGCCGGGAATCGGCTGGTGCAGGTCGACCATTGGGACGGAGAAGGCAATCTGATCGGTACCACCGAGCAAGAATTCAATGAGCAAGGCCAGCTGCTGACCAAAATATTGCGCCAGGCGACCGGAGAGGTCTCCGAAACCCACGCTTTCACTTACCGGGAGGATAAATATGCCCAGGGGGTAGCGGCCGATGGAGCCCAACACTACGTGCGCTTCGATGCACGTGGCTGTATCGTCGAATGGCAGGGACGTGCTGCGGCGGATTCGGGTCCCAAGCACTATCGGGTGACCTACGACGCCCGGGGTCGCCTGGTGGAGGAACGATTCTATCACCCCAACCACAAATTGTTGAGTGAAATGAAGGTCGATTATCCGGATTGATTTCCTGGATTCAGTAGTGGGGCGTCACGCTCAACACTGGATGTTGGCTCAAGTTGACCACCCGGTCGGCGACACTCCCGCGCAGCAAGGACCGCACCCCTTTTTCGTCATCCGATTGGGTCAGCACGCAGATGAGGTCGGCCCGGATGTGGTCGGCGTACTCCTCGATTTCGTATTCGGTGGCGTGGTCGAGCGGCTCCAGGTGCATGTCTGAGCGTTCGATTCCGTGCTCCCGGGCGTATTTGAGCGCATTGCGGACCCGGTTGTCGAGTTGGACATTGTGCTCGTTATCGCCGGTCATCAGCCCGAGGAAATGCAACTCGGCGTCGAATAGCTTGGCGACCTGCACGCTCCAGACCACCTGCTCGGGCGTCTCACGAAGGGTTTCGAGCTGGACCATGATTCGCCGGAAACCGAGGTAGCCGGGCGGATTGCGCACCGTGAGTACCGGACAGTGGGCGTGGCGAATGACGTAGTTGACCGCGCTGCCCAGTAGGGAACCCCGCAATCCTTCGCCCCCAATCGTGCCAAAAATGATCATTGTGGCTTCGATGTCGCGCGCGGAGTCCACGATCGCGTGCTCGGGCGCGCCCTCACCGATCAGGGTGCTGACCGTCGCCGCACCATCGGCCCGCATTTGCTCAGCGTAGGCGTACAGTTGGCGTTCCACCTGGTCCCGCACGGCGGTTTCATCGTAAGACGAGAAGAAGCGGTTGATGCCCTTGGGCGGATGAATGGCGTGCATGATTACCAGTTCGGCATTCAGCTTTTGGGCCATCAGGGCCGCGGTGAGGCGGGCTTTGGCCCCCAGTTCCCCGAATTCGGTCGGGAAAAGAATCTTGTTGCTCATGTTGTGGTTCTGAATCGGACGGATCGAATTGGGAGATAAAAATTTGTCCGATAAACCGCTACCGACAGTTCCCCACAGGCGCAAGTGGCGATTTTGCTTCGGGAATTGCGGGGGCGCTCCGCCCTCAACGGTAGAGCGGCCCTGCGATCCCCCAAATTACCCCCGAGAAGTGTATCGTAGGCGCACGGCCCGCCGCGCGCAGACCAGGATTTTCCCAGCCCCGAATGATTGTGATTCATCCTTTCCCCGTTTTTTGATCACCGTTTCCCACAAAAGCCCCGCGTTGCGCGGGGCCATAAGGTGTTTAATACAAAAGGAGAATGCTTTACGGAAATTACTACAGAATGTCAATAAATGATTTGATTTAGCGCTTTTCGATCTCGTGACGGGAAATCTCTTTGCCGTCCACCGTTTCTACGATGAGGAAGTAAACACTGCGTTCGAGGTCGCGCATATCGAGTCTTCCAACGTAGTCCGGGGTGAGTTCGATGAACTTGAACAGTTCGTAGATTTCGTTGCCGGCGGTGTCTTCCACGCGGAGGCGGAGGTCACCGGCCGATTGGCCTTCGATTTCCACGTTGAGGAAATCCCAGGTCGGGTTGGGGTACGCCATGTAGCGCACGATGACGTTTACGTCCGCGGCTCCGTTCGCAGTAGCGGTGATGACGGGATCGGTCGCGGAAGGTCCAGTGTTGGTGGTCAGGGTTTGGGCGAAAGTGGTGGAGACCAGGAGCAGCAAGGTGGTTAATGTGAGCATTGCAGTTTTCATGTTGGTCAATCTTTAAACGTTAAATAAATCTGAAGTTAAAGTCAGTTGGGTTGTGTGATTCATTAAATGTAGACCAGCGCTTCATCCGGTAACTGAAGGGAAGTCGCATCCGGCTACATTTCAAAGGTGGGGTCAAACCCGCCAAAAAAATATTGCTGAGGTTGCAAGGAATAGGAAAATGGATGCGCCATTTTGCCGCAGAAGCATCCGGCACGGCGAAATGTCAATCTGGTTGCGGGGAGTGTTGTTTCTGTCCCCTCAACGTCGACTCGGGCCACCGAACTTTCCCGTTTGGACGCCGGTGCCCCGCGTTTTGCGGAATTGTGCCGGGCGGGGGTGAACCGCCCCATTTAGATTTTGGATGGTTTAGAAATCAGTTTGCTCGCCGTTCAAACCGCATAATACTCGCGGAACCACTCCCAGTACGCCCGCAACCCGACTTCCAGACTGGTAGCTGGCGCGTAGCCAAAGTCCGCCCGCAAGCCCGCGATATCGGCAAAGGTCTCTTCGACATCGCCGGGTTGGTGCTCCACCAACTGAATTTCTGCTGAGTGGCCGGTCAGCGCTTCGATTTCCTGAATGAAGGTCATGATGTCGACCGGAGCTCCGTGCCCGATGTTGTAAACCCGGTAGGGCGACCGTGAACGGCCCGGCACCAGGGGGGCATCCGGGGCTAGGGGGACAGGAGGAACCGACCAAATCCGCGCGATCCCCTCGGCGATGTCGCCGACGTAGGTAAAGTCCCGCCGCAGTTTCCCGTAGTTGAATACCCGGATCGGCACGCCATCCACGATGTTGCGCGTGAAGAGGTAAGGGGCCATGTCGGGGCGTCCCCAAGGACCGTACACCGTGAAAAATCGCAGCCCGGTGACCGGTAACCCGTGCAAATGGGCGTAGCTGTGGGCAAATAATTCATTGGCCTTTTTGGTGGCCGCATAAAAACTTGCTGGATGGTCCACTGGGTGCTCTACCCGAAATGGGATTTCGTCCGTGAGCCCGTACACCGAAGAACTCGACGCAAACACCAAGTGGGCGATGTTGTACTGGCGGGACAATTCGAGCACATTAAAAAAGCCTTCGACATTGACTTCCTGGTAGGGACGCGGGGCTTCCACCGAACGGCGCACCCCCACCAGGGCCGCCAGATGGATCACGTGGGTGATTCCGCTCGCAAATACCTTTGCCATAGATTCCCGGTCGCGGATATCGCTGCGGTAGAAGTCCAGTTCTGCGTAGCGGGTACTCCGCTGCCGCGCATTCTTTCGTTCCGGCAAATCAATCCCCAATACCGCCAGGCGATCTCGCCGCAATTGCGCGAATCGTTCACTTACCACGTCCAGCCCCGTCACGCGGTACCCTGTTTCCAGCAAGCGTTGACACACGTGCAGGCCGATAAAACCGGCCGCTCCGGTCACCAATACGTGGGGAGTAGAAAGATGCTGCATTCCGGTGCGCTATTTACGAAAAAATCGCGAAACGCTTCTCGGCTTGTCATCGCGACGACGAAGGAGGAGGGATCTTTCTCAGCATGATTTTCCCATCCAATGGGTCACAAATCGGGAAATTTACTGGGTGAAGGATGCCTCCTCCCGCTGGTCGCCGTCCTGACAAGAGGGTCTTGAATCGGCATCAGGAGGCCCACAAAACTGCCTCAAGCCTTTTGCGTCACCCGCGCTTGCGGAATCGTAAGCTGGAACGTGGTGCCTTCGCCCTCCTGCGATTGCAGGTGGATTTTACCGCCGATTTTCTTCACCGCATTTTGCGTGATGTAAAGTCCCAAACCCGAGCCGAAGGACTGATTGGAGGCGCGGAAAAACAGCTCGAACAACCGGTCCTGGTACTCTTCTGGAATCCCGATGCCGTTGTCGCTGACCTTTATCACCGCTTCGTGGGGGTAGATGGCGACCTTCAAGCGGACCCAATTGCGGGTCTTGTGGCGGTCCTTGTACTTGATCGCATTCGAAATCAGATTTGAAAGGATGACTTCAAGGTGGAAGCGGTCACACAGAAATTCTTTCTCGCCCTGCACCTCGAGTTGCATGTCGACCTCCTTGGCTTCTTCCATGTAGAGCAAGCTCTCACGGATGTCGTGAAAGAGGCGCGGAAAGTCTACCGAGCCGGCCACCAGATCTAGGCGGGTGATGCGGGAAAACTCATTGAGGTTGCGGATAAAAGTGTCCAGCTTGACGACGCTGCGGTCCATCATCTGGATATAGGTGACGATTTCGACCGGAATGGTCTCCCGCAGTAAGATGTCAATCAGGCCCATCAGCGAGTTCAGCGGTGCTTTCAGGTCGTGCGAGGCCCGGTAGACAAAGCTATCCAACTCAAAGTTGCGCTGAATCAGTTCGCGCTCGGCCGCCTTGCGCTGGGTCACATCCCGTACCATCACCAACACCTCGCCCTGGCCGCTGCGTTTGACCCGAACTTCCAGGTCCCGCAGCTTCCGCTCCAGCACCAGTTGAGATTCGATTTCCTGGATCTCTCCGGAATCCATGGCCAGTAAGCTCATGTCCAGGATTTCCGCCACAAAATGCTGGGGAAATACCGTTTCAATCGTTTCGATTTCCGGGGGCAGCCACTCCCGGTAGGCTCCGGTTTCCGGCACCTTGAGGTTGAGGACGTAGCCGGTGACGTCCATCCGGATCATGAGGTCGGGTACCGCATCGACGATGGCCCGGTTTTGCAATTCCGAGATGCGCAGCGCCTCTTCGCCCTGCATCCGGGCGGTGATGTCGCGGAAAAACCAAATCCGGCCCTCGACCGAATCGCCGACGTGGAGCGCCTTTGTATTGCGTTCGATGATGCGGCCATCGTTGAGGCGATAGAGGTCAAAACGCTCCCCGTCCGGATTCGAACGCAGGTAGGCCAGGGCTTGCTCACCTTGGAAGGGATTGGCGAGCAGTGATTGCATCCTCTCCAGGGCGGCGGCTTCATTGCCGGGTTGGGCCTGCTCATCGTTGAGCCGCCAGATTTCCTGAAAATCCGCGTTGTAGTCCAGGGTGCGGCCATCCAGCGCGGTCACCAGGATGCCCATGCCGCTCATTTCAAAGACCGACTGCAATACGGCGAGCTTTTCCTGAAGTTTTTGCTCGGCTTCCCGCCGACGGGTCGATTCCAGAACGATGCCTCCGATGTCCCCAAGGGATCCGGCAAAGCTGATTTCTTCTTTGTTCCAGCGCCGCGCGACCGAGTGGTCCCGGATATAAATGAAGCCCCCCAGTTTGCCATTTTGGCGCAGTGGGACAAATAGGCAAGCTGCGCCGCGAAAGATAGGATGGGCCGTTTTTAGGGGTTCCAGTTCGGGAGCGGTGCCAGTTTCGTCCAGGGCAAATACCCGGTGGCTCGCCAGGGCCTTTTGGAAGTCCGGATGCTCCCGAATCACAATATGGGAATCGGTAAGGTTCCATTTATCCGCTCCGACGGCAAACAGGCCGTGGAACCGATCCCCCCCGGCATTGCGCAGCCAGATTCCCGCTGATCGGACCTGCAAAACGTCCAGGCCCCGGGTGGCGATTTCGCTGAGTTTTTGCCGGCGGTTGCCTTCCTGGGCTTCGATGGTGGTCGCCAGTTCAAAGAGGGCGCGATTTTCCGCTTGCAGCAGGCGCCGTTTTTCCTTTTCGCCTTGTTGTTCGAGCCGCTCCCGGGTGACGTCGCGGTAGAACCAGATCCGCCCGACGTGGACCCCTTCGAAGTGAAGCGGGTGGGAGAACCGGTACAAAAATCGCCCGTCGATCAGGGCGAGGTCCTGAGAAAGTGAACTGTCGGGAAAGCGGTAGGATTTTTCCGAAATGTCGTCGAAAGCCGCTGGGTCCTTGAGTTGGCGTTGCAGGTGGGGCAAGATCGTGTCTTCCGGATTGTCGCTCTGGTTGATGTTCGCGAGCTGCCACATCTCCAGGAAGCGCGAGTTGAACTCCAATACTTTGCCTTCGGGACTGACCACCAGGATGCCGTCTCCCGAAAATTGGAAGGCCGACTCGGTGATGACCCGTCGGCGGGCTTCCTGACGGCGCAGATTGCGTTGGGAATTGATTTGCCGGTCCATCAAGACGCCCATCCCGACGATTATGATGACCTCAATCATCGTAAAGTACCAGGGATTGAAGACCGGATCATCGGCGAGGTTGAAGGCGGCCAGGGTAAAGGCCAGCGTGGCGCCCATCCAGAGCAGCATCGCCCGAAAATGCTTAAAAACGAACGATCCGACCGCGATGACGATCAGGGGAGTGGGGGAATATTCCAGGATGAGATTGTTGCGAAAAGCCAGGGAGATGAGCCAAACATTGATCAGGAAGGAGAGCGCATAGACGAAATAGTCATACCTGCGGCGCACCAAAGGGGATACGAAACTCGCCGCGGTCACCGCCAGGATGATCGTGCTCAAAGCAAAGCGTTCCCACAACGGATCGACGACATTTTTCGGAGGAATGAGATAGGCGATGGCCACAATCATGGTGGCGGCCACAATTCCTAAAATGCGATAAGTCCATAGTATCCGTTGTGAAACCGGGTCATTTTTGTTTGCCCGCTTCATGGGGGAAATATGCGGAAATATCCTGAAAATTTAAAGGGCAATTCTCCCCGGAATCCCACTGGGGGCGGTTCGGTTCGGGGGGCAATTGGGAAGAGAGAGGGGTTTTGGGCCAATGAAAACCTTCGTGCAGATCAGCGCTGTGTCCCCCAGGATGGCTTTTCCGGGCAGACAAGGGGACGTTCCGGTGGGCAGTTGAAGTGACGTGCGCATTCCCCCGGGAAGCCGGTGAGTTTTCCTATTTTTGCCCATCAATTTTCTATTGCCCATGAAACAGTTCCCAATTATTACGCTGGTGCTACTCGGCTTGTTGAGCGCTTGTAATTCCCCGGCGCTGGATCCGGATGCGGCAGCGGCTCCGACGGCCACGGAAGCGTTCAATGCGTATCTGGATTCGGTCTTTGATGCCGCCGTCGCCCGTTCGCCGGAGTGGGAGTCCGCTTTGGGGATCCGTACCCATTACCACGATTGGAACGACATCTCGGATGAGCAGGAGGCCAAGGAATTGAAGATCCGGCAAAATGAGCTAGCAGTGATGCGGGAGCGCTTTGATCCGGCGCAACTGGACCGAACCGCGCAGTTGAGTTTTCGGTTATTCGAGGAAAAGGTCATGCGCCTGACCGAGGCCGAAAAGTGGCGCCTCTACCACTATCCGGTCAACCAGATGCACGGCGTGCACGCGGAGACGATTTCCTTCTTGATCAATTCGCACCGGATCGATTCGG
>JBCCQH010000024.1:0-74215 GCA_039024435.1 Bacteroidota bacterium | reverse complement strand
GGCGTGAGCGAAAAGTACTTGCAGAACTACCTGGATGAATTCTGCTACAAGCTGAACCGACGCTACGAAGGGGAAACCCGATTTGCGACCATCCTGGGCAATTCGCTCCGTCATTGGAACAAATACCACGTGTGGCAAAGAGGCGGATAGCCATTAAAAATAATTCTGGCATGCGCTTTGTATGCAATATAGCAGCGACCCGGCCTGTCATTTAACCGTAAACCACCGCATCCAGGGGATTGCTTCACACTGACAAGCAAGAGGTCCAATGCTGATTTCCAAGGTTCGAAATAGATCGACTGCGGTCCTTCCTCCGCCTCTAAAAAGAATTTCGGCAGAGCCAGAAATGGCACGTGGCCCGCGATTTAACCTTGGGAATTGCGATTATTTTGTATTTTAGAATAGTTAATACTGAATCGAATATGAAAAATATCAAAACGATCGGCTCCACCTTGATCCTAGCGTTTTTACTCGCCCTTGGGACCAATGTACGCGCCCAAGCGGGCGCAGAATCGCCCAGCAAGGCCGAGGCAGCAGGAATCGATTTCTTCCACGGTACGTTTGCTCAGGCCCAAGCCAAAGCAGCCAAAGAAAATAAGCTCATCTTTATCGACGCCTATACCGTGTGGTGCGGTCCCTGTAAGTGGATGGCCGCCAATACCTTTACCGATCCCACTGTCGGGGAATTCTTCAACAAGTACTTTGTGAACCTCAAAGTCGACATGGAGCGCGGTGAGGGTCGCGATTTGGCCCGTCGCTACCGAGTTATGGCGTATCCCACGCTGCTGTTCGTTGACTCCAATGGCGCAGTAAAGCACCGCGCCATGGGGGCAAAGCGCTCGGGAGATTTCATTGCTCTGGGCAAAGAAGCCACCACCAAATAGATCCGGCCAGCGCTGGCCGGCTCACGTGGTCGACCGTTTTGACGATATACCCAAAGGAGCATCCGCCGTGGTGCTCTTTTTTGCGTTGTCGCAGGCGGATCATCGGCTCCAGAGCATGGTGGATGGACAGGAAAAATGGCAATACTTGGCCAATCCTCGCGGACAAACCGTGCGCCGTGCCCCTAAGAAGCGGTTTAAATTTAATTCTGCGATTTTGCTACGGCAGATTTCACAAACCAATTTTAAACCGCCCCTAAAATCTCCGTTCGCCAGGCAAATTTTTGTATCGGGAGCACTACCTATACCAATGCACCAGGATGATTTTCCCGAACCAAGACGGCTGACGCAAACTGGTCGTCCCCGCTTGCGCACCTTCGCTATGGATTCTTGCCGGCACTTGTGTACATTGTAGCTATGATCATGCGATTTTACCTTCTCGCGACGCTGTTGCTGCTGTCCTCGGCGGGATGGAGCCAACTCTTTCAACCGGGACGGCTCATCACGCACGCGGGTGATACATTGAACGGCTTGGTCGCGGTTCAATCCGACAATACCTTTGCCTACAAGCCGCGCAAGAAGGGGCCGCGCTCCCTGTACCACACCCGGGAGCTGTCTGGCTATCAAATCGGCGAGGAAGATTTTGAAGAGTACGAAGTGGAAGTAATCCGCAAAAATTTCCCGGAAAAGGTCAAATCTTATCTGCGGGTAGTGGAAGATGGGCCCTTGAGGCTTTTGGAGTACCGGGGGCCGAATATTTACGGCAAAGAACACGTAAACTACTACTTGCACAATGGGTACGATGCGCCCTATCGCGTCAACCGCAATCCCGGAAACTTCAAACGCACCCTCAAATCATATTTTGCGGAGGTGCCCGCATTGGCGGAAAAGATCAAACAGAAAGAGTACCAGTACGGAAATCTAATCGAGATCGTCCAGGAATACAATGCCTGGTACATCGAGCGGGAAAAAGATACCCCATCAGAACCCGCCGACGGGAACAACGAGGCACCCAACTGATCCCACATGGGCAGCAATCCAAGGTTCTGGCGTAAAAGGCTGGCCTACCCCCTGTATGTGTTGGTATTTGTCCTGCTGGGAGCGGAAATCACCGTTCGCATCTTAGGCTACACCGCCTGGCAACCGGCCGAACAATCGTTTTCCGTGGAACCAGACGGCTCCTTCTTTCGGCCCGATTCACTTCTGGGGTACGCCGGACGCGCGGGTCGCTTTTCGATCACCCTGGGCGACACCTTGCACTACACGGTCACCCACCGGGCGGATGGATTCCGAATCACTGCCCCGCTCACCCAAGTCGATACCGCAGATCGTCCGGAAATATGGATTTTGGGTTGCTCATTCACCCACGGATTCGGGGTCAACGACGCCGAGAACTACCCCTGGATGTTACAGGCAGATTTCCCCCAGTACCGAATTCGAAACTGGGCGATGGACGGCTACGGGACCTTGCACGCTTACCGGATCCTGCAGGCCAAACTCAAGGCGGAACGCCCACCCGCGCTGGTGATTCTGGCCTACGGAGCATTCCACGATCAGCGCAACACCAGCAACCGCTATTGGCGCAAGGTGCTTCAAGGCCGGGAAATGGTCGCCGGCATCCGCTATCCCCAAGCGCGCTTCGATGAATCCGGAAACGTGCAGTTCAGCACCTCGCAGTTGGAGTACCGGCCTTTTCCTTTGATGCGGTACTCGGCGCTCTCTCACCTGCTGGAAATGACCTACAACCGCCAGCAAGATCAGCAACTGCGAAGCGAAGACATTACCACCTCACTAATCGACTCCATTCAGGAAACCCTATTAGATCATAAAGTTTCCCTTCTGATCGCGGGCATATTCCATCATCCTGAGACCACACGCCGCCTTCAGGAATTCAAGGAACGGGGGCATGCCGTCGCGGACATCAGTGTCGACGTGGAGCGGCCCGAACTGCGAATTCTTCCTTCAGATGGCCATCCCAATCGGAAAGCCCACCGCATGATGGCCGACGAACTCGCCCTCCTCCTGCCCAAATTGTTGAACGGAGAGCCAAATTTTGGAAACGAATAAAATACAATTGGTTTCCTTAACTAATTTTTTGCCTACTGATCGGAAAAAACCTGACCGCGATCATTGCGGTCCCGCCCCACTCACCATATCTTTGGGTTATGGCGATCAATTTGAAAAATCCCGATCTGTACTACAACCGCGAGTTGAGTTGGCTGAAATTCAACGAAAGGGTCTTGGAAGAAGCGGAAGACGAAACGCATCCCCTCCTGGAACGCTTAAAGTTTTTATCCATATTCAGTTCAAATCTGGACGAATTCTACATGATTCGCGTGGCGGGTTTGAAAGAGCAGGTGGCCGCCGGCATCCACGAACTGCCCATTGACGGCATGGCCCCACAACAGGTGATCAACCGGATTTCGATCAAGGTCCATGAGGATTTTCAGCGCCACAGCCGGACCCTCCTGGAAGATGTCCTGCCGAAATTGCGCCGCAAAGGGATCCGCATTCGCCACTACAATACGCTCAACGGAGAGCAGAAAAGCTATCTCAAAAAATACTTCAAAGAAAAAATTTTTCCCGTACTCACGCCACTGGCGGTTGACCCTTCGCACCCCTTTCCCCAACTGCGCAACCTCGGATTGAATCTGCTCATCGAATTACAAGATCCGCTCACCAAGTCAGATGCCCGAATCGCGGTATTGCCAATTCCCTCCCTGCTGGACCGTTTTATCCCGATCCCGAGCAAGCAGCGCAGTGATCAGTTGCTCCTGGAAGATCTGATCATTCCCCACCTGGGTATGCTCTTTCCCAATATGGTCATCCTCCGGGCAAATTCTTTCCGGATCACCCGCAACGCCGACTTCGAAATCTCAGAGGCCGAAGCCGACGATTTGCTCAAACTGATTGAGCGAGAATTGCGCAAGCGGCGCATGGGAACTGTTATACGGCTAGAAGTTTCCGATGAGATGCGTCCAGAAAACCGCAACTTTCTCCAAGAAATTACCGGTCTCCACGAACACGACATCTTTGACATCTCGGGCCCACTTGACGTTTCCGCTTTCATGGCCCTACTGGGTCTGGACCATCCCGAACTCAAGGATCCTGCATTTACTCCAGCACTGAAAGCCCAGGTCACCCGAAACTCCAACATATTTGCCGCGATTCGGAAGGAAGATTTGCTGTTGTACCACCCCTACGACAGCTTCCGACACGTCATCGACCTGGTGCAGGAAGCGGCCGATGACCCCAAAACTTTGGCGATCAAAATGACACTCTACCGCACCAGCGGGAAATCACCCATCGTCCACGCACTCAAAGAAGCCGTCGCCAACGGCAAGCAAGTCACGGCTTTGATCGAACTGAAAGCGCGTTTCGACGAGGAAACGAACATCGTCTGGGCCAAAGAACTGGAACGCGAAGGGGTCAACGTAATTTACGGCCTGCTGGGCCTCAAAACACACTGCAAGTTGCTGATGGTGGTCCGCCAGGAGGGCGACCGTATTCGGCGCTACATCCACATGGCAACCGGCAATTACAACGCCAAAACGGCCAAATTGTACACTGATCTTGGTTTTATGACTTGCAACGAGGACGTGGGCAAAGACGTCTCCGAGTTGTTCAATCTGTTGACGGGCTACTCAGGCCAACGTGAGTGGCGCCGCCTGTTTGTGGCCCCGATCAACATGCGCGATAACCTCGTGAAGCAGATTCAAGCCTGCATCCGGCACCACACCCCCGAACAGCCGAGCCGCATCCGCATGGTGATGAATTCACTGGTGGACCCCGGCATGATCCAATGGCTCTACAAAGCATCGATGAAAGGCGTCCCGGTAGACCTGGTTGTGCGCGGGATCTGCTGTCTGAAACCCGGCCTCAAAAGCATCAGCGAAAACATCACGGTACGATCCATCGTGGGTCGCTTTTTGGAGCACCCCCGCATCTACTATTTCCGGTACGGCGGCAGCCGTCAGGTCTATATGGGCAGTGCCGACCTCATGCAGCGCAATCTGAATCGCCGTGTGGAAGTCCTTTTCCCGGTCGAAAACCCTTCCCAGAAGGAACGCATCCTGCATATCCTCAAGACGATGCTCAACGACAATGTAAAAGCCCGTGTCCTGAACGCCGATGGGGGTTGGGTCCGGGTCAGCCGCGGAAAAAAGGACCCAGTCCTAAATTCACAAAATTATTTCCTCGAATTGGCGCACGAAAGAGCAGTGCTGATCGATACGATATCTTAATTCGGCCCTTTTCCGGGGCGAAAGCACGCCGCGAAATCGGTTGCAGGGCTGACCAAGATCATGTAGGTGGGGGAGATTTGCGTCGAATTGCCGAGCGACCACCGTTGGGATTTGATTGGTGCCACTTAAAACTTCGACAGCCGCTTGATCGTCCTCCGGGAGCCTTCTCGCAGCTCCAGCAGATAGATTCCTGCCGGTAAGTCCCGCAGGTCCAGGCGAAGCGCTGTGATTGCTCGGGCGGACAAACTGCTTTGCCGCAATGGGATCCCCCTTAAATCCAGCAATCGGACCTCACCCCGAAACGGAGCATTGAATTCGAGGACTACCGCATCCGGGACCGGATTTGGGCCCACGCGCACGCAAATTTCTTTGGGCGATGCTTCCGCCTGCCCCACAAAATCCGGCGTGCCGCAGAGCCGAGCCAAAAAAACATCACTCCCGCTTGTATCTTGCCCATAATTGGTCAAGGTACTGCCTTCAAACTGGTAGGTCGGCGCGGAGAAATAGCCCAGTACTAGCGCCGATCCGTCCGCATCAAAAATCAATTTGCGCGCACCGGAATTGCCGACCGCCGGAAAATCATCCACGCTCTGCAGCAATCCATCCCAGGCAGAGTAACGCAATACCTTCAGCTCCTGATCGCCCACACTGGAAAATAGCTGTCCGTCGATCACTGTGCTGTCCCCAAGCGCGCTGAGCACCCAAACGCTTCCATCCGGACCGAATTCTACTACCCGATGGACGTACCGTGCATCCATTGAATTGGGTTTGCCCGCCTGGCGAAACCATTGCGGATCGCCGTTGGGCAACCATTTACCGAGCAGCGCCGTCCCCTGGGCCCCATCAATCAGAACCGTATCCCAGGCAAGAATCCCGAACTGCCAGCCAGCGGTGTAGACATTGCCCCCGGCGCCAATCGCCAGGTCAAAGACTTCAGCGGTCGTGCCGCCATTCATGCCCGCTTGCAACCAAATCGGCGTCCCGTCCGCGGCAAATTTCGCCAGGAAGGGATTGGGCAAACCGGCTACCTGACCGAACCCGACCAGGTTATTGAATTCGATGCGGTTGATAAACACGCCGGCACCGTAAATTTCCCCCTGTTCGTTGACCGCCAGTGCACGCATCCGGGAGAGCAATCCCTGGCCCGTGTCCGCAATGGCCCAGCGCAAGTTGCCGAACCGGTCCAGCCGACAGAGAAAGGCGGCCAAACCGGTGGTCGCAAGCACCGTGCTGTCCGGAAACTCAGCCATGGTGTCAAAGTATCCGCAAAGTATAAGATCACCGGTGGCATCGCTGGTCGCATCCAAGGTAACCACCTCGCCAACGAGCATCTCCGCCCACACCGTATTGCCGGAGGTATCCAGACGGGCAATGACGGTCGCGCTTTCATTGGCCGGGGAAATGAACTCCATACTGTCCAGCCGCAACGTATCGGTGAAGCCAAGCGCGAGGTACAAAAAGTTCCCCTGCTGGGCGAGAACGGGCTCAAATCCAAACCCTTTGCCCGGCAAGTGCCGATTCCAGATCGGTATCCCCTCCGGCGAAAGTTTACTGAGAAAAATCCCTGGCTCCGGATGGGAGACGGTCAAGGTGTCCGACCCAATGACCACATTTTGTAAAAAATGACCGGCCAGGTAAAGGTTTCCGGACGCTTCCTGCACCACACTCCGGGCACCGGTGAATTGGTTTCCGGAAATGAGGGTCGCCCAGGGATTGCACTGGGCAAGGCCGAGCAGCGGAGAAACGAAACACAAGCAGACGAACAGTACGCGGAGAAGTAGCGGCATCCTGCAAAATAGTTGGTCGGCGACGCGCCCGCAAGTTGCATCTCGGGAGCAATTGGCTCGTCCGGTTTCGTCCCGCCGATGGTTGGCCGGCGGATCCCGCAACTATTTTCGCCGCGGGATTCCATTTAAAATGATTAAAATTCGATTATTTTTGTGCATGAAAGAAGTGCGCGTACACGACAAAAACTTCGTCGAAATCATCACCCAAGAGGAAATCTTCGCCCGCATCGCCGATTTGGCGGGGCGATTGAACCGCGACTACCCCGGAGACCCCCCAATCCTGGTGCCGATCCTCAACGGAGCATTCATGTTTGCGGCTGATCTGTTGCGTGCACTGGCTTTTGATCCTGAAGTGCGTTTCATGCGCCTCTCCTCCTACGGTGACGAGATGAGTTCGTCCGGCAAAATCAAAAATCTTCTTGACCTCCAGGACATCGATGGCCGCGAAGTGCTCATCATTGAAGACATCGTCGATACCGGAAACACCCTGCACTGGCTCCGCGAACACCTCTCCGCCAAAGGCGCCCAATCGGTAAAGATGGCCGCGCTGCTCTTCAAGCACGAAATGTTTGAATATGAGGCCCCGCCCGAGTACTACTGCTTCCGCATTCCCACGGAATTTGTCATCGGTTACGGCCTTGACTACGCCGAGCGAGGCCGCAGTCTGAAATCGATCTACAAGCTCAAAGACTGAATGGCGAAGCGCAAATCGGCCAAGCGTACGGGGGGCCATGGGTGGAAATACCTGCTGTGGCCGTTTCGCATCGCCCTGGCCATCGTGCTGCCCTTCGTCGTACTGATCCGGGTCTCGGTATTTTGCTATGCCGCATTGGAGTGGAACCACTGGCTGGCGCTGTTCGTGGGTGCAGCGCTGACTTTCTTGCTGATCTTTTTCTACCTGACCCGCATTTCCCGTCTGATCTGGGGCAAGAAAAAAGCGGATCGGCGTGGCCCAGTGGGCAGTCTGCGAATTTCACTCGTCATTGTGGGCGGTTTCTGCCTTTACGCCTTGCTTTACCTTTCGGCGGGCAATGCCAAAACGGCTTCGGTCGCCGATGAGTATACCTCCACTCATCCCCTGCTACGGCTAGCGGTTTCCACGCTGACGATTTTTGACCGGGATCTCGTCATCACCGACATGTCACGCTCCCACGCCGATTACGACGACATGGGACTCAGCCGCAAGCGCAACTCGCTTCATTACCCGCAAGCCGACGGCTACGTCCACGCCATCGACCTGCGCACCCGTGACCGTGCCGAATGGCGCAACTCTGCTTTGCAATGGTATTTCGAGCTGATGGGCTTCGGTACGCTCCGCCACGTGGGTACGGGCGACCACCTCCACGTGAGTCTCCTGATTCGGGAAAATCCCGCAGCACGGTAAATCCAAACCGCCGCTACCGGGCTGACCCGCTGAGTCCACCGCCGGCACACCTGTCAATTCTTTCAATCCTTTTTGAAACTTTCCGTATCTTGACCTCGTTCAATTCAGTGAACAAACAAAGGAAAAAACAATGCTTGAGCATTTATCCATACCCGAAATCGCGCGCAACGCCCAAGGGTCTGCTTCGCACGTGGTCATCGCTGGCCCTTGCAGTGCCGAAACCGAAGACCAACTTTTAGAGACCGCCCGGCGCTTACAAAATGCGGGTATTTCCTGGTTCCGGGCCGGAATCTGGAAGCCGCGCACCTCTCCGGACAGCTTCGAAGGGGTGGGAGAAGTGGGCCTGGGCTGGTTGCAACGCGTCCAGCGGGAGACCGGACTGCGCACGGCCATTGAGGTGGCCAATGCCCGCCACGTAGAGCTGGCGCTGAAACACGAGGTGGATCTGCTGTGGCTGGGGGCGCGCACCAGCGTCAATCCCTTCACCGTGCAAGAAATCGCCGATGCCATGCGGGGTGTAAAAAAGCCAGTCATGGTCAAAAACCCCATCAATCCGGACCTCAAGCTCTGGCAGGGAGCCCTGGAACGCATACTGCGGGCTGACGTGGAATCGGTAATTGCCTGCCACCGCGGCTTCAACGTGTATCGCAAATCATTTTATCGCAATGCGCCCCTCTGGGAACTCCCGATTGACCTGCGGCGCAATTTCCCGGAAATTCCGCTCATCTGCGATCCCAGCCACATCGGCGGGCGACGGGACCTCATCGAAGACATTTCCCGCAAGGCCCTGAACCTCGGCTACCAAGGGCTGATGGTTGAAACCCATCCCCACCCGGACGAGGCTTGGTCGGATGCCGCCCAGCAGATCACCCCGGAAACATTTGTCGAAATGATGGCCCGCCTGCAATTCCGCCGTCCCAATACGGATGATCCGGGCTACCACGAAGAAGTATCTCGCCTGCGCGATGCAATTGACGACGTAGATGCCCGGCTCTTGGAACTGTTGTCAGAACGGATGCAATTTGCCCGGGAAATTGGCTCCCTCAAGGAGCAGAACAACGTCGCCTTCTACCAGCACAACCGGTGGAGCGGAATCATCGACCGGGTGCGCCACGCCGCCCGCGAGATGAGCATGAATGAGGACTTCGTCCTTCAGTTGTTCAGCATCATCCACCTGCAATCCATCGATACCCAAGGCGAGTGAGCCCGGCAAATATTTGAAACGCAAAAATAGACCAGAGTTTCCGGGCAAACGACCAAGCGCGAAAACGGTTGATTTTCTAGCCGCATTTTGCGATTTTTAGAGCTAAGCGGATTTGTCTTTACCGCTCATTGAACCTATCTTCTTTCTCACCATGAAATCCATTGCTACGATCCTATTGATCTTTTTGTCCACGCAGGCATTTGCGCAACTCAGCATCAGTTGCACTTACCGGGAAGTGTGCCTCTGGAACGACAACTCGGAAACCTTTGAAGACTGCAAGGGCTACGAAGAAAATTCCCTCTTCAAAATCAATCCCGACGAAACGATGTTCATCCACACCACGGAAACCATTCAGTCGGCCTACTACATCAACGAAAAGGAGGTCGACGAGGAATCTGGCGTGATGATCTATTCGGTGGAGAGCGATGTCGGCAATGAGTACGTGTACTTCTTCGATCTGGAACACGACGAAATCCGCGTAGCCGCCGAAATCGACGGCGAAATGGTGATGATCCGCTTTATGGTGAAGAAAGCGTGGACCAAGAAGGAACGCTCTGGCAAGAAGAACAAGCTGCGCGAGCTGAACTCGGTCAACCGTGACCGGCGGATGTGAGCGCTGAATACCCTTTCCTGCGCCAGTGATTGCGCCGAAAAAGCAAGACCATCGAAAATCCGTTTCCGAATCTCCCCCGTGACCTTGCATGCTGCTGGCCCGATAATCGGTTGCTTACCCCACTGATTTTACATCGGAGCTGGACCGATGGCGCCGCCTACGGGCAAGCCGCTCGGGACCCGGTTGGGGATGCGCCGGTCAAATACTGGATCATCGAGGGCTTCCATAAACGCGATGATGTCGTCCACTTGGTCCTGCCGCAACTGCATTGAAGCCAGCAGTGGGTCCAGTTCGGGTGCGTTTGGGTTGATTTCGCCTTGCGGCACGTTGTTGCCTTGCGCGGCCGCCTGGGCGGTCAGGTAGAAATCCATGACCTCCTCCAAATCACGGGAAGTTCCGTTGTGCATGTAGGGTGCAGTCACACTCAAATTGCGCAGGGTCGGCGTCCGAAATCCAAAGGTTCCTCCCGCGCCGGCATCGGGCGCTTCCAAGTCTGCGTGATCGGGCACACCCAGGACGTGGGGCCGATAGTCCGAGAACATCGGACCGCTGTGACAGGTATTGCAACCCGCTTCGGCAAAGGCAACCATGCCCCGCTGGGCCGCCGGTGGCATCGCGTTCAGATCACCCGCCTGGTAGCGATCAAAGGGACTGTTGCGCGCCACAATCGTCCGCTCAAAAGCCGCGATTGCTTCGGCCATGGTGCGGTCGGTGATCCCCCGCGCCCCAAATGCATCGCGGAAACGGCGCACGTATTCGGGAATTTCGTACAGGCGGGCCACCACCATTTCAATGGCAAATTCAGCTTCGTAAGCGTGGCCCCGCATTTCCTCAAACGAGGTGGGCGGACCCAAGGCTTGGTTTTCCAGGCTTTGCGCACGGTTGTCCCAAAACATGGGTGCGTTTTCCGCCGGCACTACTCCACCGGCAGTGATGCCGTTGAAAGCCGTATTGATGACGGTCGGAGAATTTCTTGGGACAATGCCAAACTCGCCGTTGCTGACGTCGCGCCGTTGCGGCCCCAGACCGCGGCCTCCGGTTCCGATGGGCAGTTCACGCCCGTCGCTGTAGCCAAATGCCGGGTGGTGACAGGTCGCGCAGGAAACCGTTCGTGGACCGGAAAGAATGGGATCCCAGAACAGCAAGCGACCGAGTTCCGCCTTTGCGGTTGTGGTCGGATTATCGGCCGGAGCTGGAACTTCCACGGGAAGTGTACCGAAGTCGGCTGCGGTGATCGTCGCCTCCTCTTGCTCGGCGGTGAGGATGGGATCTGCGTCCGGCTGACAAGACGTGAACATCCCCAGGAGCATGCCTGTAAACAACATTCTCTTGACCATAACAAACTGATTTTTCTTGGATCTAACTGAGTAGCTGTGTGACTAATATCCCTGTGAGTCGTGTTTCTTTAGAAGCCAGATAGTAGCTCGACTTGCGAAAAAAAAGCCGAATTCCGGGCAAAAGAGTGGTTTTTTCTTACGTGGGGGTAGGGTATTCTGCTTCCCAGTAGTATTCCAGGTTGGGCGATTCTGGGCCGATTGGGCAAAAGGTTACGTGCTATTCCGAGAAAAAACCGACAGTGCTGCCCCCCATTCCGTGCGGTCCGGGCGTTACTTTTTTCTGTTATTCAATTCACAAGGCAGAAAACTCTACCCTCATATTCAAACGTATCCATCATGCAACACCTCCATGCTTTTGTCCGCATGGGAGCGCTACTTCTGGGTCTGTCTGGTTCCGCTCCCCAACTTTTGGCCGCTGATTTCAACGGGGCCGATCTGCACGCACTCTACCGTTCGGGGGACTACTTCGAATGTTACCGGGCTTCGGCGGAGGCAGCCCGGATTTACCCCCAAGCCGCACTGCCCCACTTTTACGCGGCCCTCGCTTTGACCCGCGGCAAGAAAGACCTTCGCCTACAAAGACAAGTCCACAATCCCTATAGCAAAGCCCTCCACTACCTCGAAAAGGCCCGGGAAGTCGATCCCGCTGGCCAGCAACTCAGCGACGTAACCCGGGGGCTGGCCCTCGTCCAGCGGGTCTTGGTTCGAAAAGCTTCCGCGGCCTTTCGCAAAGGCCACCCCAATATCCGAAGCTTTTTTGACCGGCTAGCCGCCGTTTTCGATGCGCGGGAAGGAATCTGGAAAAATAACTTTCACCACGGCCGCCTCCTGGTCGAGGAGGACTACGATTTTCCCGCCTGGGACAATCCCTTTTACCGCCTCGCCGATACCGGACGCGATCTTCCTGGCATCGATCCGGAAGCCCGGAAGATCATCTACCTTCACAACCTCTGCCGGATGAATCCGCGGCTTTTCCTCGACACCTACGTCCGCCAGTTCGTGGGACCAGGATTTGACGATCCTGCTGACTCCTATCTCCAGTCCCTGATCCGCGAATTTCGCGATGCCCAGGCCCAGGCCCCCTACTATCCCGACGCCGGCCTCACCCTATCGGCCGACTACCACGCCAAAGACCTCCACCGCAATGATATCTTCGGCCACACTTCCTCCGATGGCACCGCCTGCGCTCGCCGAATCGACCGGATCGCCGGGCGACGCAACCGCATCGGGGAAAATTGTGCCGCCGGGCACAACACCCCGATCCACTGCTTCATCGACTTGCTCATCGACCGGGGCGTTCCCAGCTTGGGCCACCGCCGGGCCATCATGGACCCCTACCACCGCCACATCGGGGTAGGCATCTACGACTCGGTGGGCCGCTGGAAAGTCTGGGTATTTGATTTTTCCGAATAAGCAACTGACTGATCAACCAAGCATTGACCAGAAAAGGACTCTCGATTTGAGAGTCCTTTTCACATCCAGCAAGGGAAAATTCCTACCGACGGCAATTACCCAGCCGGAACGAGGCGCCAGCGCTGGTTATTGGTCCCCGAGCTTTTCCGCGGATAGTTAATTACCGGAGTTAAATCGCCGGTATCGCCACCCTTGACGTCGGCCACGTAGCCGTTCAGCTTGCTGACCAGAAAGAAGCTTTTGCTGTCCCCGGCCGGCTCAATCGACCACAACTGGTTGTCGGTGCCGGCGGTCTTCCGGGGGTAAGAAATCAATTGCGTTCCCGCCCCCTTGTTGGCGCCGTCGACGTCGAGGACATTGCCATTCAGTTGGCTCACGACGAAGAAGTAGCCGTTTTCCTGAGCGTCGAGCATCCACAGTTGGTTCTCGGTGCCCGAACTTTTGCGGGGATAGTTGATGATCGGCGTTCCCGCATCGGTGCTGGCGCCTTTGATGTCCATGACGTGGCCGTTCAGTTCGCTCGTAATGAAATAATAGGTACTCATAATGATTTGAATTAATGCGAGTTTGTGAGAAACGTTGGCGGTTGTTCCGTGCCAACGATACAAAGGTGCTCATCTGCCCCGCCGCGGGCATGGGCATACGTTGCAGATCCCGGTGTGTATGTTGCAGCCGCATCAATTGGCCCACAATTACCCCAAAAACGCAAAAAGGGACGCCGCAATGGCGTCCCTGGATTCTCAAAGTTGGGGGGAGGGCTCAATCAACCGGAATAAAGGTTACCGGAGGCGACCCGTAGTGGCGCACGAAGCACTTGCTGAAATAGCCCGGACAATTAAAGCCAACTGCATAACAGGCATCCGAAACATTGTGCTGTCCGCCGTGCAGCAGCTTTCGCGCCGCCCGCAGCCGGTAGCGCCGAATGAACTCCGTCGTGGAGTGGCCCGTCAAGGCTTTGAGGCGGCGGTGCAGTTGGCTGCGGCTCAGGCCGATTTCCCGGCACAAGGCCGTAACATCGAAATGGCCATCGTCCAGGTGCGCTTCAATGATTGCTTCCAACCGCTGGAGCAATTGGGGAGCGAGGGTTGAAGCAGGGGCTTGGCGCTTCGCAAAGGCCAGTTGCGCCGCCCGGTAGATGCGCAGGTGGCGCGCACGGTGAAGGTTTGATTTTCTGTGGGAGGTATCCATTTTTGGTCGATGAGGGTAGGTTGAGTTTTTACCTTGGTTTTCCCGTCCGGGTCACTCCGGACAATCAATAAATCAGGGGGAATCAGTACTGTACGGGGATTGGGTCGATGTCAATCGTGCCGATCACCCAGCCACCAGTATCGGTGCGGTTGATGACTATGCGTAGGGCATCGTGAATCTCCTTAGGGTTCGGGTTGCATACTTGCGCAATTGGGGTCAGTCCTCCGTCGGCCCCCCGGGTAAACAGGGAATCCGAGTAGCGAAACGGAGGGGCAGCCTCGCATTTGCAGCTTGAAATTTCCCGCGTAAACCCCAGTTCCATGGTAAGAGGATCGGTCTGACCGAGAGATTCCGAAAAAGAGAGGGTGGTCCTTACTTGCGGCAGGTCCAACGAATAAATGTTGCAATAGTTATTGGGCAGCACCAAGTCTTGTCCGGGACCGGCGGCGGGACAAAATATTTCCACATCATTCACCGCATTCAGGCGGGTCAAGGCATTGGGCAGAACGGTATTGTCCGGATAAAAGATCAATCCGCGCCGGGTCGCAACAATGTTCGCTCTTCCCATCCCGATTGGCGCGGCACGTACAGGGTCGGCGTAAAGGTAGAGCGCATACAGCTTGTGGGTGGGGGTCGCAACGTAGAGATACTGGCAGGGCACACCACCGAGGTAGTTTTTCGGAGCACTGGCCAGCGTAAATGAGGCAATCTCGGTCTGCCCCGGCAGGACAGCTTCCACCGAAATTGCTGCGCCGGTGGCCATTCCATCTTCCGGATTCAGTTCTTGGATGGTTTTGCCATCCGAGGCGTAGAGAAAGTTATGCGGGTTTTCCTGGACATCTCGGCTCGTCGTCCCGGTAATCAGGTTGGCGCCGGGGAGACCCGGTTCGCCCAAGACCGACAAGTTGCCCTGTCGATCACAGGTATAAAGCTTAACCGTCCCATCGACTTCCTCGATCAGGAGGTAAACCATTTCGTCGGTGGCGGTCATCGACAACACCCTTTGGTCCGCCGAAAATTCGTGGCAGGTCTGCGGTCCCATTGCTGCGAGTAGGTCGTAGCGCATCAGCTTTCGGACATTTTCCAGGTAAAATACCGTGCCGGTCTGGTGAGCAGATTGCAGAAAAGGAGGGTTCGGGAACGGTTCCCCAATCGGGTGGATTTCACACTCCACCATCATCGAATGGTAGGGATCGGTGATCGTCTTGGTCTTGTAGAGTTGCCCGGCGGAATCAAAGAATACGATTTCATCTTCGCACTGGGCCAGGGCAAAAAATCCAGGAATGGGGTCCGGTGGGGTTTCTACGAGCCGCTTCAGTTCGTCTTTGTCGTCGTGGATGCGGATCCAGAAATCCTCGCCCGTGTCATTGGTAATCTTGCGGAGTTGGTGGGGCACCGCAACCAAGGGTATTTCTTTGTCAGTCTTCATAGTGGGTTGAAATTGGGTTGGATCGAATGGATGCAACTAACCCAAACCCGTCAGTTTGCTCAAACCAAATCTGTTTTATTCCTGCATTTCTAAATCAATTAATATGTTATTTTTGGTCAATTATCACTGTATTTTTGCTTATTTTCCTGCAAATGCAAAGGTCAGTTTCCGCCCTTTACGATCTCATTCAGCGCTTAGACAAAGGCGAAAAGCGTCACGTACGGCTTGCCTTGGCCCACGGTGCCGGTCGCAAAGCGCGGATCTACCAGCAATTGTTCGATTTGCTCGGGAAAATGAAGCACTACGATCCCGCCGTAGTCGCAGCCAAGGTGCCCGCTGGCCGGGAGAGCAGTACCCAAAGTCGCCTTTTGGCCATTGTCTTGAAGGATCTCCGGGGATTGCGCGAATTGCCGGATGACCGCTACCGCCCTCAGCGGCTGCTTCAGGAAGCGGAAATCCTCGCGGAAAAGGACTTGTATACCCTGGCCCGGCGACAAATTCGCAAAGCCGAAAAGATCGCCCTCCAGCGAGAGGATTACGCCAGTCTGCTCCAAACCATGCAGGCGGAGCAGGAATTCATCCTGCGCCAACCCCAGCGCAGCCCCGGCTACTTCGCCGATCTCGCCCGCCGGGAAGCGGACTGCTTGGAAAAACTGCACCGCAAAAGCCGGCTCCAGCGGCTCAATACCGAAATGCGGACCTTTGCCCGGGAGTTCCTGCGGGCCCGCGATCCCGAAGCCCAGGCCCGCTGCGCGGAAATCTATACCGAACTAAACGGCATTGCCGAACCTTCCACCGAAGAATTTTACGCTCGGATTTACCGCCACAACATCCGCAGCCTGTATCACCTCGCCCACAACGAAGTCATCGCTTTTGACGAGATCAGCGCCGCCCTGGAACTGTGGCGGAATCATCCGGAGCGGGTGCGGCGAGAACCCGACTTTTTCCTGGGCATCGTGAACAACTACTTGGCGGTTGCCTGGAACTTTCTCCGGCTTACCGAATTCCGGATTGTTTCCCGCGAACTGCGCGCCCGCACCGATCTGCCGGGTGCTTCGCAATTCAAATTTACCCGCATTTCTTACCAGCAAGAAATGCTAATTTATCTCAATTGGGGCGTCGAAGACGCCGAATTGGAGCACTTTCTGGCGGAGCTGGTGGCTTGGTTGGAACAAGAGGGGGCGCGGCTCGCCGAAGCCCGTCGGCTGGCATTCTACTACAACCTGATGATGGTGCACTTTGTGCGTTCAGAATTTCGGGAGGCCGGGCGCTGGGCGACGCGGATTGCGCAATTTCCACCGGGACCGGACCGCCACGACATCCGCGACTTCACCCGGATCTTCCAGGCCATTCTGCAAATCGAGCTGGGTGATCCGGACTTGCAGGACTACTTTACCCGTTCGGCCTACCGCTATTTCAACCGGACCAACAAGTTGGCGGAATTTGAGGGAGATGTGGTCCGGCTCATCCGCGGCTTGCAACGCTGGTCCCCAGGATTTCCGAAGCGGGAGGAGCAGGTACTGCGCGATTTTCGGCAGCGTTTGCGCGACCACGCAGCCGCGGGGCAAGAACGCCTCCTCGGCTTGACCGAACTGCAATTTTGGACGGAAGCGCGCTTGCGGGGGGTGACGCTGAAGGAGTACTATCGGGAACGGTTGGGGGAGCGGGAAGTACAGTAATTGCGTAACTTTGAGAAAACCTCGCTTTATGCGCCTCGAAAGCCTCCGAATCACCAACTTTAAATCCCTCAAGGATGCGACCTTCACGCCCGAATCCCTGGCGGTGGTGGTCGGTCCGAATAATTCGGGCAAATCAAATCTGGCCAGCGCATTTAAATTTCTCTCCGAGGTATACGAGTATGGTTTGGAAACTGCTGTCCGGCGGTCGGGAGGCTACGAAAACATTGCTTTTCGCCGCAAAAAGCGGTCAAAAGCCGCAATTGAATTTGAGGTTTTGATCAAAATTGAGGACGAAAGAAAGATTCCCTTTAAATTCAGGACCCAGATATTTTCTGAGAAAGTACTGGGCAATCAAATGCAAGCGCCGTTTCACTTTCAGCATAAGTTCTCAATTCAGGCCACTCAACAAAATATCAACGCGGATTTCAAAATTGTGGATGAAAGGTTCGCATTTTACTCAGAAAATGGTGGCCAAATAATTTACCATCTTCAAATCACGCGGAAACCAGATGGTGATCTTGATACCAAGCTGCCACTCCTTGGAATCTTTAGTAGCATCGGCACAAAACAGTTAGAGGTTGCGCAGTACTTCTCAGTAAAAGACGAGCAGAGTTTACTCACCGATAGCTTTTACTTTGATCGCAACATCCCCTTTAAATCAATCATTCGCAACTGGTCAGTCTATCAATTTAATCCTTCTACGGTACGTTCGGAAGGAGTCCCTACGCCCAACCCCACAATTGATCGCTACGGCAATAATCTTCCTGCGCTGGTCGACTGGTTGAGCAAGAAGCACAAAAAAGAGTGGGAAACGGTGCTGAACGCAATCCGCATCATCATTCCGTGACTGCAAAATATTACCACAGGGTACCTGTACAACAAAACCCTAGGACTACTCTTTACCGAAGAAGGAGTCGAGCAACCCTGGACGGCTGAAGAGGTGAGCGACGGGACCATCCTGACGCTAGCAATGCTGTGCGCGGTCGCTGATCCGCGGAAAACGCTGGTTTTCATCGAAGAACCCGAAAACTCAGTCCATCCCTGGATCATCCGGGAAATTCTGGCCTTTTTAAATCAGATCAGTAAGAACAAAAATATTGTGATCACCACCCACTCTCCCACCATCATCGATTCTGTCCACCCGGCAAAAATCTGGACCATCGCCCGCACCAAGGGCGTATCTGAATTGCAACGTCTGATCGATCTCGACTCCAAAATCGAGCGTGACTGGGAAAACGGCGAGTACAAGATTTCCGAATTCATCGATTCAGGATTGATCCCCAAAATTGTTCCTTCATGAAGATCGGAATTGTGACCGAAGGTCGGGCTGAACGTAGCGCACTAGCCGAACTGATAAAAAAGCTAAAATCAAAGTCTCACTCTATCCTCGAGCCGGTCTTCGCTTCGGTTGAACCCAAGGCCACTCCTGCCCAAATCGTTACGGCCGCCGAGCCGAAGATTCGCATCCTGGACAAACGGGACTGTGATAGAATTCTATTCCTGATCGATTTTGAAGACTTGGGAGGTTGTCTCATCACCCGCAAAAATCAGATTGAATCCTTGCTCAAAAACCGGGGCTATTCCAGCGTTAAAGTCGTCATCAAGCAACGTCAGTTTGAAAATTGGCTGATTGCCGATCACCGAGCGGTCAATGCGTGCAAGCGGTTTGCGGTATCCAAAAGCTTTATCAAGGCGGTTTCCCCCAACAAAGCTGACAATATCAACAATCCCGTAAAACTTCTCTCGGGTTCCAAGACCGACAAAACTTCTTTCGATAAAAATCGGGATGCCCACGCAATTTGTGCGAAATCTGATCCTTTGCGAATGGCGGAAAACAGTCGCTCATTCCGCCGCTTCCTGCGCCTGATCGAGCACCCAACCTACCAAAATCAGAGTAAGAATCCCGCAAAGTAAGGGATGAAATTCACCTTTCTCAATACCCCGATCCTTCCGGCAGATCGGCTTGGGCCTGCTCAAAAAAGCGGAAGATGTTGCTGATCTCGTAGTTCCAGTAGCCAAAACTTCCGCCGCGGTCGGGGGCCACGTTCAGGCGGACATTCAGGTTGGGATTGGCGCGGCGCAAGGCATTGTACAATTCCACCGACTGGGTGTGCGGGGCAAAATCGTCTTGCTCTCCGTGTCCCAAATAAAGCGGCGTGCGCACTTTGGCCACGTGCTGAGCCAGGTTTTCCGCTTTCTCCCAGCGTTCAGGATGCGCCTCGTATTCGCCGAGGAATCCCCGGTAGATGTTGTCTGACTTCATGAGGGAAGGATCGTAATCGCCGGAAAGTGCCGCCGCACTGACGAACAGATCCGGCATCTCCTCCACCAGTCGCACCGCGCCGCGCGCACCGGCGGACAGCCCAATGACGAAGTTGTAGCCGCCTTCTTTGAGCACGCAGTATTCTTCCCGCAGCGCCGGGATCAAGGTGTCTTTGAGGAAATTGAGCGTCGGAAATTTTTGCCAGTCCTCGCGGGTCTCCGCGTACGCCTGCATACAGTAGACACTTTTGCCCATGGCCGGCATGATGATCCGGTAACCTTTGTTGAGGGCTTTGGTACAAATCCGGCTGCGACTGCACCAGGAGGAGGGGGCATCGTTCCAGGCGTGAAGAATCAGCAGATCTCCTTGGTACTTGGTCGCAGGAAAACGAAAATCCAAATCAATTCCCGCAACCGAAGTGGTCAGGCGGCCTTCAACGGTTTTGCATCCACTTTGCGCACCCGCGCGGCGCGGCACTTCGGGGGCCACCTCACGTACCGCTTCTTCCATAGCGGAGTCGGTTGCATTTTCCCGCACACAACTGGAAAGCAGCAAAACCATGTACCCAAATAAGATCAAAACCGGAATCACCCTAAGAGTCCTGTTCATCCTAAAAAATAAATACAACGGTAAAAGAAATATAATAACCTAGCACCCCGTTAAGGAATGAATTCAAATATAGGGATTTTTCGAGCGGCGTCGCACCCCGGGCCAACGGTTTTTTTCGGCAAAAAATGGGGATTTCTTACCGATCTGGGTTCTCGCTTTTGGCATTTAAAGCAGGTGGCGTTTCCACCAGCCGCGCAGCCGCGCAAACTGAAGGGCCCATCCGGGACCGGCTTCGGGCAGGGGACCACGCCAGGGCTGGCCACGCCGCAGGTACAAGCGGGAAAACGTTCCTTGCGTGATGCCCCATTTCTCGAGAAACTGGCGGGGACCATCGTTCTTGGTCACCTTGCCGGTCGAGCGGGCTTGAAAATGGTACACCCGGCTCGCGGCGATCCCCCGAAAATGTCGCACCCCGGCTTGCCACAGCTTCATCGAAAAGTCCGGGTCGGAGGACATACCGGGGCTGAATTCTGGGCTGTAGCCTCCGACTTCTTCCCAGAGGGTCCGGGGCACCACATTCGGGGGCCAGGTGGCTCCCGTCCAATCTTGCTTCACAAAATCGGTGTGCGTAGCCAAAAGCTCCAAAACGCGAAAGTTGGCTGGTTCTATACCATAGTTCTGCGGAGCGATCACGCAGGAATTGCCGGTATCGGTGGGCTCGATCATGGTGCCGGAAAGGAACCAACGTGGGTGATCCAGGCGCTCGATTTCTGCCCAGAGCGGGCGGTCCCAGTCCGGTAGCGCGTACATGTCGTCGTTGAAAAAGCAGATGTAATCGGTCGCCGCCAGTTCGGCAGCCGCATTCAACGCGTGGCACACCCCGATATTGTCCGCCGAATGGGTGTGGTCCAGGCCTTGTTCCCGCGCCCAGGCCAGGCTACCGTCCCGGCCATCGTTGAGGTGAAGAATGATCTGGTGGGGAAATGCCGAGTGCTTCCGCAGGCTTTCCACGCACAGCTTCAGGTAGGCCAAATTGTTCCAGGTAGGAATCAATATGCTAAAGCGCGCGCCCGAAGGGACACGGTATCGTTGAGAAGCCATCTGCATGGGGACCGCAAATTAGGGTCTGTTCACTACATTTGCACCATGCAATCCGTGAAACTCATCGAATGCCCGCGCGATGCGATGCAAGGCATCGTGCAGCCCATCCCGACCGCGACGAAGATCGATTACCTCAATCAGTTGTTGCGGGTGGGATTCGATACCCTGGACTTCGGCAGCTTTGTCTCACCCAAGGCGGTGCCCCAGCTCGCGGATACGGCGGAAGTACTGGCGGGCCTGGATCTGACCCATACGGCCACGCAGTTACTCGCAATTGTCGCCAATGCCCGGGGGGCGCACACGGCGGCCCAACACGCAGCAATTCATTATCTGGGCTATCCCTTCAGCATCTCCGAGACTTTTCAACTGCGCAACACCCGCAAGACGATGGCGGAGTCGGTAGAGTTGGTGCGGGACATGCAGGCCTTGTGTGTGGATTCGGGCAAGGAACTTGTCGTCTATATTTCAATGGGGTTCGGGAATCCCTACGGCGATCCATGGAGTCCAAAACTAGCGGGAGAATGGGTCGAAAAAATGGTGGGCCTCGGGGTGCGCACCATTTCCCTGGCGGATACGGTGGGCACGGCGGACCACGCCACCATCGGTCCGATGTTCAGTACGCTGATTCCGCGCTTTCCGGAGGTGGAATTCGGGGCGCACTTCCATGCCCGCCCGGATGAGCGCCGGGCGAAACTGCAAGCGGCCTGGGAAGGTGGCTGCCGGCGCTTCGACAGTGCGATGCTGGGCTTCGGAGGTTGTCCGTTCGCTGAAGATGAACTGGTGGGCAATATCGCCACCGAAGCGGTACTGGAATGGCTGCACGGGATGGCGGTCGACCCGGAATTGGCGGAAGATGCGCTGGACCGAGCCACCCAGAAGGCCCAACGCCTGTTCGGGGAATACCACTGAGTCAAGCTGAACTGCGACCTCAGTAGGGATGAAAAATCTAAAATGATTGCCAATGCTCTGAATACCAATTTCCAATGTTTCGCGAAAACTTGCCCGTTAGGGTGAAGCGGTCATGGGAAATTGACACTTTTTTCGAGGAAAATTGCGGTATTTTCCCCTTATTTGAACAACATCACAAATAAGCAGTTCCGGAAGAATAAATGGGCGTTTGTGCCTGAAAACCAACAATCAATCAACACCACTCTAAAACCATGAGCATACAATTCGAAAAACTTCACCACGTGCAAGTGTGTGTCCCCTTCGGCTCAACTGACCGCGCCAAGGCGTTCTATTGCCACATTCTCGGACTGCAAGAAATCCCTAAACCGGCCAGTGCAGTGGGAAAAGGGGGATTTTGGGTAAAGATGGCCGACATCGAGTTGCACATCGGAGTGGAGGCGAGCCCGGGAGGTTCGAAGCGGCATCCGGCATTTATCGTTAAGGATCTGGAAGGGGCCCGCACTTATCTCACCAAGATTGGCGTGCCCATTCAGGAAGAAACTCCCATTCCCGGACGCAAGCGGTTTTCTTTCTTTGATCCCTGGAAAAATCGGATCGAGTTGATGCAATTTGATTGATTTCTGATTGCCGATGGTGGGTGGTAAATAGCATTTGAATCGATTTGTGGGGCGATGGGTACGAAAAAAAACTGACCAGACCGAACTAAATTTCTCCTTTGTTTACGATGTCACCGGGTTTGGGCTGGCGCTTCCAGCGCCGGTGCGACCAAAGCCAGTAGGCCGGTGCCTCCCGGATGACCTCCTCCAATTTGCGCACGTGGCGATTCGTCAGCCGGTACACACTGGTCTTGTCCTTGGGGTTGAGGTCTTCGTGCGGCACTTTGTGCAAGGTAACCCGGTAGTGGCCCTGGCGGACTTTTCGGATGTCAAAGTAGTACAAGGGGACATTCATCTTCAGGCAGATCGTGGCGATTCCCAAGTGGACCGGAGCGAGGCGCCCAAGAAAGGGGGTGTAGTACATTTTGCCGTGGGGGGCAGGGCTTTGGTCACCCAGAAAGGCGATGTAACAGGGGGATTTCAGGCGCTTGAGGCTCTCGCGAAAGGTCTGCTGCATCGTGATCATGTCGTTTCCGTGCCGGGTGCGGATGTGCCGCACCAAGCGGTCAAACACCGGGCTGCTCAGGGTTTGGTAGACCCCAACGGTGGAAAAGGGCAGTTGCAGTCCCATCCCCGATCCATTCCATTCCCAGTTTGCGTAGTGGGCAAAGATGGCGATGCCTCCACCGCCGTGGGCGGTCATTTCGGAAAGCACCTCGGGATTGGTGAATTGCACCCGGCGCTTCAGGGCGGCTTTTCCGATGCTGAGTTGCTTGAGGATTTCCACGAAGACATCGCAAAAATTGTGGTAAAAGTCGCGCACGATCCGGTCGATTTCGGCGGGGCTTTTCTCGGGAAATGCCTGCCGGAGGTTGTCCTGAATGATAGCCTTGCGGTACCCAATCACCCGGTGCAACAGGAAAGCCACAATCCGGCTCTGAAGGTAGAGAACCGGCAAGGGCAGCAGGCTCCACAGGTAGAGCACAGCCTTGAGGGGGTAGTATGTCCAGGGGGTTTTCACCGGGAGGTAAAGTTAGGGTGGATTCAGGAATATGCAATTGGGGGACGAATTCTGAAAAATGCAATCCGGCAATCGGAAAGATCAATTTTCAATTCATTGATTTCTGATTTTCGATGCCTACTCAGCCGGACTGGCCATCGGAAATTAGAAATTTTTGTTTGCGGGAGGGATGGGAGGAGCCGGGTCGCCGGAGCCAAGGGCGGAGGGGACGGAGTGGGCGAACCTCCGGACAGCCCGGTGCGGGCCGCCCCCGCACCCGCCCTCAACGGGAGGGGGAACTGACTGCCCCAGCGAATGCGCGGAGAATGGGCTTTGCCTTGCGTACTGTGCGGGGTTTCGCGTAATTTGACGCGGACTGCATTGTATCTCATGGGCATCGTTCGCAAGCAAAGTATTCAATCCTCGATCATTTCCTACGTAGGAGCGGTGCTGGGATTTGTGAACAAAGTGCTGATCTTCACGCAGTTTCTCACGGAAGAGGAGGTGGGCCTGGCCAATATCCTGCTCACGCTGGGGCTGCTGTACGCGACGTTTTCTTCGCTGGGGTACGTAAATGTGATTTTGCGTTTCTTTCCTTATTTCCGGGACCGCGAGCGGCAGCACCACGGGTTTCTGTCCTGGGCACTGGTAATTTCCACGCTGGGCTTCCTGTTCATCACGCTGAATTTTGTCCTGTTGAAGCCGCTGATCGTGGAGCGATTCTCCGACAATTCGCCTTTGTTGATCGAGTACTATTATTACATCGTCCCTTTGGGGCTGTTTTCGCTGTATTTTCAGGTGTTTGAAAGTTATCTGCGGTCACTCTTCAAAACGGTGGTGCCGGTACTGTTCCAGGAGGTGATCCAAAAGCTGTTCGTGATGGCCAGCGTCCTGATTTATGCGGCGGGCTGGGTAGATTTCGAGGGTTTTGTGATGATTTACGTCGGGCTCATCAGTTCGGTCACCCTGCTGATGGTGGTCTACATCGCTTACTTGCGGCAGTTGCACCTGCGGTTGCGGATCAGTTGGCGATTCCGGAAACTCAATTACCGCATGCTGGTTTTCGGGGGTTTTACTTTGCTGAGCAACATCAGTGTGATCGTCCTTTTCAATATCGACTCGATCATGCTGGCGGACTTCAAAGGCATGGATGCGGTCGGGATCTACACCACGGCGTACTACATCACGGCCTTATTGCTCATTCCCTGGCGGGCGATTCAAAAGATTACTTCCCCGCTGGTCGCCGAGTACTGGCAGGCGGGAAAAATGGCGGACATGGACCGGCTCTACAAACGGACGTCACTGATCAATTTTGTCCTGGGGGCGTTTCTGTTCCTGGGGCTGATGACGAATGCGCACAATTTGTTTGCCCTGATGCCGGCGTCGTACTCGGGGGGATTGGTGGTGCTGTTTTTCATCGGGCTGACCCGGGTGATCGACATGCTCACCGGGCTGAACGGTTACATCCTGATCACTTCGCGGCTGTACCGCTACGATCTGATTTTTAATGGGCTGCTGGTGGTGTTTGCCGTCTTGTTAAACTGGCTGCTGATTCCCCCGTATGGCATCTCGGGGGCAGCCCTCGCGACGGGACTTTCGGTACTCTTGGGCAATCTGTTCCGGCTCATTTTTGTCTGGTACCACTTCAAGCTTCAGCCCTTTACCTGGCCGATGCTGCTGGTGCTCGTCGTTACGGGGGCGGCCTTTGCGGTCCAGATGGTGATCCCGCGGCTGGACTGGGTGTGGCTGGATCTGATCGTCCGGGGCGGGGTGGTAGTGTTGGTCTACGGCGGGCTGACGCTGCTGTTGCGGGTCACCCCGGACGCCAACAATTTGCTGCGGGTGTTGCTGAAACGCCTGGGCGTGGCCGAGCAAAATTGATCCGGGGGCAAAATCCCCGAATTAAATTTAGGCTTATTCAAAGTTAAACTTACGTAACGGATCGGCCTGGCTTTACCGGTAATCTCACAAATTTGACCGTCGGACGCTTGTGGGTTTCCGGTATCTCTACTCAAGGTTAAATCCCGGAGAGTATCCACACCCGGTGGATGAAAAATGGTTGTGTACCAGGCGGTTGCTCGGCATCTTTGTTCCCAGAAGATTGATGCCTGAGTCCCGGTTTTGCTGCGACGGCTCAGGCCCTTCGGTGTCGGACAATGCTGCAATACATGAAACACAATTACTTTACCGCCTTTGCTCTGGGATTGGGATTGATGGGCTGTTTTGGGTTCATCGGTCAGGTGCAAGCTCAGGGCATGGTCCTGAACGAATTTTCGAATGGTGATGCGGGCACCCGCGAATACATGGAGTTTGTGGTCGTAGGGCCGGATACGGATCCCAATTGTGGTCCGGTGGATTTGCGGGGTTGGATCATTGACGACAACAATGGGGACTTTTCCTGCGGGCCTTGCTCGGGGTCAGGCATTGCGATGGGTCACTTGCGCCTGGCAGCCCACGCCAACTGGGAAGAAGTCAACCCGGGGAGCATCATCGTGGTCTACAATGACAATTCTTCCAATACGAATGGCAATGTTCCGGCGGCGGACCCCAACGATACTGCCCCGGCAGATGGGGTCTACGTGGTGCCAGCTTCTTCGGCGATGCTCGAGGTCAGCACGGCTACCGCCTGTGGGGTGGGCAATATTCCGGCGGGGGTGACTTCCTGCCCAGGGCCTTGTTCGGGAAATGCCACTTACGCAGGGGCGTGCTACACGGCCGGGGGTAGCTGGGCGAATGCAGGGATGCGCAACGGGGGCGATGCCGCGCAGGTCCGCCAACCGGACGGGACTTACTTTCACGGGGTCGGTTACGGCTCAGGCATGAATGGTGGTCCGGAAAGCATCTACGTCTCGGGTACGGGCAATGTCCGCTTCTTCATGTTTGACAATTCAGTGAACGACGACTACCGCTCGGCCGCCAACTGGTCGTCGCAGACGGTGGCTTCCAACAATGAAACCCCAGGTGCGCCCAACAATTCCGCCAATGCCGCGTGGATCAATACCCTGATCGAGCCGTGTATCCTGCCCGTGGCGTACGCCCAAGAATTGCAAGGCGCCGTGACTTCGGACGGCAATTCCCTTTCCTGGATCACCGCTACGGAAGTCAACTGCGATCACTTCGTGGTGGAGCGATCCACCGATCTGAGCTTGGGCTTTGCGTTTATGACTCGGGTGGAGGGCCAAGGCAACTCTTCCGAGCCGGTCCGCTACGGGGTCACCGATCCCCATCCGGCGCCGCTCACCTGGTACCGCTTGCGCCAGGTGGACCGGGACGGCCGGGAAAATATGTCGACCACCGCCCAAGTGGTCAACCACTACGCCGGCACCGTTGCCATCGAAACCTGGCCGAATCCGGCGGATCGCCAAATGCACTTCCGCGTCGTGGGCAGCGAAGTCATCGGGATGCAACTCATGGATCGCACCGGCCGCATTGTGTGGGAAATGGCAGGCCGATACCCGCAGGGCAGCCTCAACCTCCAGGGTTTCGCAGAAGGCATCTACCTGTTGCAGGTGCGCACGCAGAACGGCGTCGCTACACGGCGGATTTCCTGCCTCCATTAAAAAGACTGATTCGTGAAGTTGGCGGGCTGATCCGGGACGGAACTCGAACCGCCGCTAAGGGGCGGTTTAAAATTGGTTTGTGAAATTTGCGAGTGCAGATTTTTTTGTCCGTCGAAGCTCATTTTGGAGTCCGTAGCCAAAGCTAGGGGCAAGAAAATAGCCGAAGAGGGGCGGAAAAAGATGCCATAGCAAAATCGCAGAATTAAATTTAAACAGACTCTAGGAACCGATGAACACGCCAGTTTTCA
Source organism: Bacteroidota bacterium (assembly GCA_039024435.1). Lineage (GTDB taxonomy): Bacteria > Bacteroidota > Bacteroidia > J057 > JADKCL01 > JBCCQH01. Next base: position 46,830 of record JBCCQH010000024.1, on the reverse strand, counting down.
AACCCACATTGCTCGGCCGCTGCAGGATGATGAACGAGTCATCCCCCCAGTTATCCGGGCGAAGAAAACGATTCACTTGCCCGAAATCATTCCGCACAAACCCAAACTGGTAGTAAGGCCGAAAGTAAAGGCCGATCTGGGGATTTGCCCGCAGGGTAAACATGACCTGGATGAATATGCTTCCGGCAAAGTTCAACTCATCGGTCATTCGGCCCCAAGGCAAACTCGCCGCCTGGAGGGTGCCGGCTCCCCGCCGCGCCAGCAAGCGGGTCTGACCGAAATCCAGCGAAGCGCCCAATGCAACCTGCGTGTAGTCGCCATCGACAATGTAATAACCGGTTCCGATCTCAACCGTGTGCGCATTGTAGCGCAATTGGATCTGCTGCTCATTGCCGGCCAGATCGGCCTCGGAGCGGGCCCGCGCGTTTTGCGTCCGCATGGTAAAACTGAGTTCCAGCAGTAGGCGCTTAAAATTGCCCCCAGCACTGGCATAAATGCCCACGGGCACATGAAATCCCGGCAGCAACTTGGCATAATCGGGGTTTTCCTCGTTGAACTGGTCCACGATGTAATTCAAGCTGTCCAGGCCGGCGTAGCCGCCATTCAGGCCCAGAGAGAGATGGGCCCGCCCCTGCCCCAAGGCGGGAAGAGAAGCGAATGTCATGCTTATGGACAAGAAAAAACCAGCGATGTACCTGTTCACAGTGCCCAAAAATACATCCCGACCCGGCATTGCCCAAAAGAAATTGTCGGGACCGTCCTCATCGCCGGGAAAAGCCATCGTCGGTCGGCATTTGAACAATTATTTTTCCGCGGCAACGTTAGCCTTGCAACCAGCGGTTTTGCCGCCTTCGCCAAACCATTTCGGTCTCCTCCCGTTGATTCAATGACACGTTCGGAAATATTAAAAATGCATCCATGCAGAAAGTAAAATACATCTTTTTTACCCTCAGCCTCGCGCTGGTGTTTTCGCTCAATGCCTGTTCGTCGACCGCCCAAAACGGCAACGGATCCACCAACACTCCCCAGAAAAAGGAAAACCTCGATCTGAGCCAGTTCCACAAAGCCTACTTCGCCAGCGGTTGCTTTTGGTGCGTCGAGGCCGTATTTGAGTCAGTGGAAGGCGTCGCCGAAGCCATTTCCGGCTACAGTGGCGGCAAAGAGCCCAATCCCACCTACCGCATGATCGGTACGGGAACCACCGGACACGCAGAAGCAGTGGAAGTCTATTACGACTCCACCAAAGTCGACTTCCCTACCCTGGTCAAGGTCTTTTTCGGATCGCAGGATCCCACTACCCCGAATCGGCAGGGACCGGACCGGGGTCCCCAATACCGCTCCATCGCTTTCTACCAAAACGCGACCGAGAAAGCGAGCATTGAAGCCTACGTGGAAGAACTGGAAGCCTCCGGCGTCTACTCCGCACCCATCGTGACCGAAGTGACCGCGTTTGAGAAGTTCTGGATTGCAGAAGACTACCACCAGGACTACGAGCGCCTCCATCCCGAACAGCCGTACATCAAAGCGGTTTCGATCCCCCGCCTCAACCGCTTTCAGGAAAAATTTCCCGAACTACTGAAAAAAGACGCCAGGCACTAAATTGCGGGCATGGCCTATCGAGCAATTTGTACTGACATCGACGGAACCCTCCTCAACGGCGAGCGGGAGCTTTCCGACCGCACCATCGCCTGTATCCGCAAGCTGCGGGACAGCGTGCGCGTGATTCTGGCTTCCTCGCGGATGCCCGCCGCCATGCGCCACCTGCAAGCCGACCTAGGGGTGACCCACGAGCCGCTCATCTGCTACAACGGGGGCTACGTCATCGTGCCCCAACCCGATGCCCCCGCATTTCGGGTGGTCCATTCGGCGGAGATCCCACTTTCCGCGGTACAAGCCGCCCTCGACCTGACGGCGGACACCGAAGTCCACGTAAGCCTTTACTACGCAGACGAGTGGTTCGTCCCGGAAATGGACTACTGGGCGAAGCGGGAAGAACACAACACCAAGGTGAGCCCGCGGGTAGCATCCGGTTCGGAAGTGGTGACCCACTGGGGGCGACAGGGCGTCAGTGCCCACAAGGTAATGCTCATGGGACCAGAAGCGGGAATCGACCGGGCGACGGCGGGACTACAAGCCCAATTCGGCGAATTACTTCACCTCTACCGTTCGCGCCCCACCTACCTGGAAATCGCCGACTGTTCCATCAACAAGGCCATCGGCCTGCAGAAATTGCTCGAGCACCACTATACATTTGGCCTGACCGAGGTAATCGCTTTCGGAGACAATTACAACGATACCGATTTGCTGAACGCCGCTGGCTGGGGCGTCGCCGTCGCCAATGCCAAAGATGCAGTCAAAGCCGTTGCGGATGAGATCACCTTGTCCGGAAAAGAAGATGGCGTTGCGGTCGCGCTGGAACGCTTGTTTGCCGACTGAGACGGAACCCAATTTTCCGCAACCCGCCGGTGCCAAAAGCACTTCAGGACTTGCTTCGCCGGTGCAACTCCGCCTTGAAGCCGTCGAGCATCTGCTCTTGGGCCGTGGATGACAGCCCGTAAGCCCGACATACCTGAAATATTAGATCGGTCATTTTTGCACTTTCATCCCGGCTGACCGACCACTGCGCCGCATCCCAGGTTTCCATCAGCTTTTGGAAAGCCACTTGGGGATCCTCTTCGCATTGGTAGCAGGGGGGATAGGCAAACAGCGCCTTCCACGGGGCGGGCGTAGAGCGGTCGCGTCGCTGACCGGGCCGGTAGAAAATGTCGTCGGCAATCTCCATGACCAACTCTTTTTCCACGGGCAAAAGTTCTCCGGCGGTCAACGTCAGCGAACAGATGAGCTTGCCAAACTCCGCAAAAAATTCATTCGAAAGCTTCACAGATACCCCGATTTTACCGATGGAATTTACAAAAAGATCGATAAAACCGACTTTATCCCCTCATATTGTTCTCCACAAGGCTACCCACATTGGACATTTTCGGCAAATGGGCGACTCGGTCAACTTACAGTGCAAAAAATTCAATTTTTAGTTGCCACTTCGGCGCCAAACATAGGAAAATCCTCGGATGCGCACAGGGTACCGTGCGGCCACACTCCGCGTGCTGAAGCTACTTTTGGGACTGGACTCAACTTTCTGTTGATCGGGGCGGTTACCGACGCTCCACCAACACGTCGGCACCAGGCTGTTCCGGGAGTTCGCTGGGCTCCGTCCCGCCCTACTGGCGGCACCCATGTCCCTCCCATCCTTCCCGCAAACAAGAATCTCCAATGAAAAAATTTTCAATGTTCCACTCCGGTGCCGAGCACAGGAAATTCTCCCCTTGATCATGTCAAATTGAACAAAGCACCGGCCAGAATCACTGGACTTATCGACGCCCTACGCTTCTGTTTCTTCGGGAAGCTCCACCGCAATGAACAATTCTTCCAGCGCTACCTCCCCAATCGGGGCCGGACTGTCGATCATCGTATCGCGGCCCATATTGTTCTTGGGAAACGCGATGTAATCGCGGATGGATTCGTCTCCCCCCATGATCGCACACAAGCGGTCAAATCCGAAAGCAATGCCTCCGTGGGGTGGGGCACCGTATTCAAAAGCCCCCATCAGGAAGCCGAACTGCGCATGCGCTTCTTCATCGCTAAACCCAATCGCGCGAAACATCCGCTTCTGCAACTCCCGGTCGTGGATCCGGATCGAACCCCCACCCAATTCCACGCCATTCATCGTGAGGTCGTAGGCATTGGCGAGGACGCTGCCTTTGTCAGTTTCCAGAAGATGGGCCTGCTCCGGCTTAGGGGAAGTAAAAGGATGGTGCATCGCGTGCCATTCGCCGTCCTTCTCCTCCAGCAGCGGAAAGTCGATCACCCAGAGCGGCTGAAAATCATCCGCTTTGCGCAGCCCTTCCCGACCCGCAAGCTCTAAGCGCAACTGTCCGAGCTGATTTTGGGTCGCTTCCCGCGGACCCGAGAGGATCAACAGCAAGTCGCCGGTGTGGCCATTGGCCCGCGCCAACCAAGCCGCAAAGTCTTCCGGCGGGTAAAATTTCTTGAGGCTGGATCCGAAAGAGCCGTCTTCGTTTGCCTTGACCCAGGCCAGGCCCTTTGCCCCGATCTGCGGACGCTTGACCCAGTCGGTGAGCTTGTCGATCTGCTTGCGGGTATAAGTTGCCCCGCCGCTCACACAAATCGCCCCGATGTACGCCTGGCGGTTGAACACGGCAAAATCGCGGTGCTGGGCGATGTCGGTGATGTCGATCAGTTCCATCCCAAAACGCACATCCGGCTTGTCACTCCCGAAGCGTTCCATCGCCTCACGGTAAGTCATCCGCGGAAACGGATCCGGCAATTCTACACCGCGCACTTCGCGGAACAAGTAGCGGGTCATACCTTCAAACATCTGGAGTACATCTTCCTGATCTACAAAGGACATTTCGCAGTCAATCTGGGTAAACTCGGGCTGGCGATCCGCACGCAGGTCTTCGTCCCGGAAGCACCGGACAATCTGGAAATAGCGGTCATAGCCACTGACCATCAAAAGTTGCTTGAAGGTTTGCGGCGATTGGGGCAAAGCGTAAAACTGCCCGGGATTCATCCGGGAGGGCACCACAAAATCGCGCGCCCCTTCCGGGGTGGACTTGATGAGATAAGGTGTCTCGATTTCCAGAAAACTGTGCTGGTCCAGGTAGCGGCGGGTGGCCTGGGCCACTTGGTGCCGCAGTTCGATGCTCCGCTGGAGCGGTCCCCGGCGCAGATCCAGGTAGCGGTATTGCATGCGCAACTGGTCCTGCCCGTCGGTTTCGTCCTCAATCTTAAAGGGCGGCGTTTGGGCGGCATTCAGGACCACAACCGATTCCGGTTCGATCTCGATGTCCCCGGTCGGCATCTTGGGATTCTTGTTGGTGCGCTCCTTGACCGTTCCCGACACCTGAATCACGTACTCACGCCCGAGCTCTTGTACCTGGGCGTAGAGCGATTCCCGAGTGGCCGGGATGTGAATTTGGGTTACCCCGTAGCGGTCGCGCACATCCACAAATGCAAAGTGCCCGTGGTCCCGTGATTTTTGTACCCAGCCGGCCAGGGTTACCTTTTGCCCCGCATTTTCCAGCCGCAACTCTCCGCAAGTATGTGTCCGTATCATGATGTTTGTATCGTGGTAAAACTGCCGCAAATTTATCAATTTAAATGATTTCTGATGCGCGGATTTCCGATTTCTGATCGATACCAATCACAAGTGGGTTCCAAAATCGAGCAATTGCAAAGATCCCCATCAGAAATCCGCTCCTGCACCGCGCGTTCCGAAAGCGCCCACTTGGAAATCGGGCCTCAGCCTCCGCCACGCGGCGTTCAAATGTATCAATTTGAATGCGTCTACAGGAAAGGTCGTGTACAGGAGAAGCTTGTAATGATCATAGGTTACCCGTTCAAAACGCGCCAATTGGAAATTCTCCCGCCAATCAGAAATCAAGCCATCAGAAATCGTATGTTTGTTCTCGTGGCACTATCCATCTTTTCCGATGAGCACTACATGCGGCAGGCCTTGCGGGAGGCAGAGGTGGCTTTTGCCGCCGGTGAGGTGCCGATTGGGGCGGTGGTGGTCGTGCGCAACCGCATCATCGGGCGGGGACACAATCAGGTAGAACGCCTGCAGGATGCCACGGCCCACGCCGAAATGTTGGCGATCACGGCGGCCTCCGATTACCTCGGCAGTAAGTTTCTCAATGAATGCACCCTCTACGTGACCATCGAGCCTTGCGTGATGTGCGCCGGCGCCCTGCAATGGGTCCGCGTGGGACGCATCGTTTTCGGCGCGGGTGAACCAAAGTTCGGTTACCAGCGTTATGGCAGCGGACTCCTGCATCCGAAGACTGAGATCATCGGCGGCATCCTCTCTGACGAATGCAGCGCACTCATGCGTGAATTTTTCCGTAGCCGCCGGGAAAGGTAATCTGCCATGGACAACAAAAAAGTCCTCGCCTGGTCGTTGTTGTTGCTCCTCGCCACCGTCTGGGGAAGCTCTTTTATCCTGATGAAACTGGGACTGGTCGCTTTTTCCGCTACGCAGATGGCGACCCTCCGCATCGTGATCGCCGCGCTGACCCTGACCCCCGTACTGATACTGCGCTGGGGACGGCTCAAGGACATCACCCGGAAGCAGTACTTGCTCATGTTCCTGATCGGCCTGGCCGGAAACGCCCTGCCGGCATTTCTCTTTGCCGAAGCCGAAACCGTCATTCCATCCGCCATCGCCGGGGTCCTCAACTCGCTCAATCCCCTGTTTGTACTGATCATCGCCTTTGCCTTTTTCCGGAAGCGATTCCCCTTCATCAATGTCGTCGGGGTCCTCATTGGGGTGACCGGGGCGATCATCCTCATCACCGCCGGGACGACCGACGCTGTCGCCCTCGGCGACGGTGCTTACCTGCGCTACAGCTTGCTGGTAATTCTGGCGACCTTCAATTACGCCCTCAGCGCCAACATCCTCAAACATTACTTCTCCAACTTTGATCCGGTGCTGCTCACCACGGTCGCCCTGGTCAGTGTGGGCTATCCGGCGATCTTTTACCTGCTTGCCGGATCCGGGGTGCCCGCCGTGATGGAAACCCATCCGGCGGCCTGGAGTTCCCTGGGGTACATCGCAATTTTGGGGGCGATTGGGACTGCGGTTGCGGTGATCCTGTTCAACCGCCTGCTGCAGATCAGCAGTCTGGTATTTGCCACTTCGGTCACCTACCTCATTCCGATTGTGGCCTTGACCTGGGGCATCCTGGACGGCGAAAATCTGGTCTGGCAGCAGGGACTGGGATTCGCGGTGATTCTTTCTGGCGTCTACCTCGTGAACCGGAAATAAACCGAGCGCAGGGAATGGCAACTTTTCTGCGTAGATTGCCTTCCCAACCTTCACAACCATGAAAAGAACCTACCGGAATGCTATTTTCGCGGGCCTGCTGCTGATCCTGGCCGGCTGTACTTCTTCCCCCAATGCCAGACCCGATGTACTGCCCCGTGGCGAAGTGCGCTACCGCATGGTGGTACAACTGGGCGGAGATGCCGTCCTCCGGGAACTGGCCCGCTCGGCGGTCGATGCCCGCTTCGAAGCGGCCCTGCAACTGACCCAGGAACAGATCGCAACCTCCCCGGGGGGCTGGGTTCCCCGGTTTACCCATGCCCTCCTCCAAGACACTTCCGTTTCCCTGGCCCTTTACTTCAGCAAACCGGACAATGAGCTTTCCCCCACGAGCGACAACGAACAAGTCAAACAATGGCTGGAACGCGAGGTCGACCGGGCACTGGAAATCGGCTACAAAATCCTGCGGGGCCGGCTGGACATCCTCGATCCCCGTCCTCACCTCACCTACAAAGAGAGAAAGGGCCGGATCACCATTGAAACCCGCGAACCGGCCCACGCCGACCGCATCCGCAGCTTGGTCCAGAACCAGGGAAAAATTGGATTTTGGCCCACTTCGAGCTCTGCTGAGTTCCAGCCCCTCCTGCAGCAAATCAATGATCTGAGCCTGGAAGGATACAAACTGGATTCCTCGCTGCTGCCGGAAGAAGGCCTGTTTGAACTGGATGAGGAACGAGAAATGCAAAAGTTCCGGCTGCTAAACCCCTTCCTCGGCAAGTTCAATCTGCAAATTCCCCTGCTTTCGGATGCGCCGCAGGTCAGCTACGCGCTCCCCTCGGACACCGCCGCCATCAATGTCTACCTCCGCCGAGCCGAAGCCCGGAGCCTTTTGCCCAATCACCGGCTCGCCTGGAGCTTTCAAGCGGAGATTCCCGACCCTGAAGAATTGATGCCCCCGCACCTGGAACTGATCGCCATCCGGGACGAGGGCTCGGATACTCCCGAACTTGACGGCCGTACCATTACCAAGGCCTTCGCCGATTTTGATCCCACCGGTCAACCCATGATTGTCTTCGTACTGGACCGCCGGGGGACCGAAACCTGGGCCCGCCTCACCCGCAATGAGGTCGGCAACAGCATCGCCATCGTCCTCGACGACCACGTCCTGACCGCCCCCAAAGTCTATTCGGAAATTACCGGTGGCCGCTCTCAGATCACCGGTCAATTTGAATGGGAAGAAGTCCGCGACCTCGCGCAAATCCTGGACAAAGGCGCCCTTCCGCTTCCGGTGCGGATCATTTCCTCGGAGACCTTGTGACCCCTGACGGCCCTCACTTGCGCTCCATGCACAGCTCCACCAGAACACCATTGGTATCCTTGGGGTGGAGAAAGAAGATCAACTTGTTGTCCGCGCCCACTTTCGGCTCGGGGTTCAAAACCCGGAAACCCTCAGTCTGCATCCGCTCCATCTCAACGTAGATGTCCTCCACCTCAAATGCGATGTGGTGGATCCCTTCACCGCGTTTTTCCAAGTACTTGTGGATCGCGCTGGATTCGTCGGTGGCTTCCAGCAACTCGATTTTTGTGTCTCCCGAGCGAAAAAAAGACGTGCGCACCGATTCGCTCGCTACCGTTTCCTCTTTGTACGGACCCCTTCCAAACAGCGTCGTGAAGAGTGCGTTTGATTTTTCCAGATCGCGGACCGCAATTCCGATGTGTTCTACTTTCATGCCGTTAAGTTTTGCGGAAAATAGCGATTTCCGTCCGGGCACAAAAAAACGCCGGCAGACCGTAGTCCACCGGCGGTGAAAAAACAAACCTATTCAAATCATGTTTTTTAGGATCACTTGGGCAGAATCGCATCGTACTGCAATCCGCTGTTGCCCTGGCCACGGCCGTTGGTTTTGCGGCGGCCGAGCCAGGTCGCCACTTCACCGTTGCTCCAGCGCGTGCGCTGCCAGGTCCGCTTCACGATGGTACCGGAACGCGGCACCTCTTCCTCGTGGACGTTGTAAGCGTTCCATTGTGAGCCATCGTAACCTTCCCGCAACAAGTCCGTCCGCGGACGGATGCGTTCCGGAGCCAGACCGGGGATGAGGCGCGGCATCGCTGCCCGGCGCAACTGGATCTGGCGGCTATTTACCCCGTTCAAACGCGATGGAATGAACGGAATCCAGTTCTCGGGTACGGTCGTCGCCAGCAAGTAACTGATGTCCGCAGTGTTGGCGGTCGTGCTCAACGAAGGAGCCGGACCCGCGTTCTCTTTGAGGTAGTTCGTCATGCGCAGAGCGGCTTCGAAACCGTCTACACTTCCGCCCAAACCATCCGGAACTTGGGATTCAACTCCCCAGACCATGTTGGCCATTTCGTCACGGATCAAGCTCACTTTTTCTACCGGTTCGCTCTCGAATACCTGAAGGGCCGAGGGCGGTACAAACAGGCGCTGATCGGCGGCTCCCGAGGTGATTCCCCGGCGGTGCAAGTTGAACATGCTCCAGCGCTGCCAATCGGTCTGATCGCCCGCGCCCGCGGCCCGGATGACCGTCTTGATGCCAAAGACATCGTTGATGATCATGCTTTTCACCTCACAGATGCTGCCGGTTTTCACGTCGAAGGGAACAACCATCCAATCGTTGCTGTAGATCAGGGCAAACTCCCCGAACAACAGCTTGGCGATGTCGGTGGTCCCGGTGTTCAGCACCCCGAGATTGACCCGGCCATCTTCCATCTGCCACCACCGCGGATGCGGCATGCCCGGGAACTGAACCCCATTCGGGAGGGTCGTGATGAGATCGCGCTCAATCAGACTGGTATCCGTACTGTTCGGATTCAAGCCACCGGGCAAACCCTGGGCATTGGGCTGCTCAATGTCAAAGTTGTACCAGTCCAGGTGACCATTTGCGTACTCTTCGGCGACGAGAATCGTCGAGGAATTCGAGGTCTTGGGCGCCGAGCAAGCAAAGCGATACTCCAGACGAGACGCATCCCAGGCGGTTTCACTGACGCTGGCCGGATCGCCGTAGGTCTTGCGGAACCAAGCGACGAAAGCGGACCCCGCCGCGTTGACGGCGTTTTGTGCGGCAGTGTTCACCGAAATGGTCAAGTAGCTGGCGGCCTGCGTACCCGTGACGAGGTTTTCGTACAGTTCCCCCCCATCGATGGCCCGGCCATTGGAAATGACTGCGTACACCATCAGCAGGTTGGGATCGCTGTAGATCTCCCCTTCCAGGTTTGAGGACGTAGTCGCCGGAAGCGAAAAGTGCAAGTTGATGTTGCCCTTGAAATCGGTGACAATGTTGTTGATGGTGGCGTTGGGAATCGAGGCCCCCGTCAGTACGTTGCGCAGTACGCGCTCCCAATGCACTCCCATTTCCTGACGCAAGGTCAGGTCCAGGGGAACGCGATCGCGTTCCACCTGGGATTCCATGGGGAGTTTTTCATTGTACGGTTGGGCGTTGTTCTCCCGCAGAGCGATGTTGTTCACCCGGGAGGTTTCCATTTCGATACGGGCCTGCACTGCAGTGCCAGCATCTTCGCCTTTGAACTCGCCGAACTGCCACTGCCGACTCAAGAACCAGAGCGCATCGCGGACTTCGGCGCGGAGCACCCGGTCAAATTCTTCCTTGCGCGGACGGGCTTCCAGGCGATTCCAAGTCAATATTGAAGGACTTCCTTGTTGTGCCATTTTTGTTTAGTAAATGATGAAAGAATCAATTTTCGCTGGCCACATATTCGATTGTATCGTAGCTGTCCACCTGTAGCGGAGTCACCAAGCCCGGAGGCGTGACCACGATATTCTTACCGAAGTCCAGCGACGGAGTATCGCCGTTTCCAGACAGCGAGGCCATGGTTGCCGGCAGCACTTGGGCGAGCGGCGTCTGGGCGATCAGATCCGGATCTACGGCCCGCTTCTTCGCCCAGTCCAGGGTTTCATTCAGCGTGTCCATGAGATCATTCCAAGTCCAGTTGCCCGTGATTTCCGGGGTAACCGCCAGGAGGCAAACCTGCGGCGGCTCGGAATTCGGATTGTCGTAGTGAATCGTGATGCCCGTGGTCGCAGTGGCCTCAGGAAGCTCCTCGACCCACTCGTCCAGGATAAATCCGGCCCGCAGGGTCGATGCACCACTGTTGTAGCCCGACGGAAACTCGACCACCAGTGAAAGGTTATCATTGGCAACTTCGTGGGTTTCGGGATATTCCACCCCGACCCAGTAGTTGTCCCCGGTGGCGTCGTAGGGGAACTGCACGATGCCCAACTGCGCGGGATTGTTGCCCAGCAATGCGCCGGAATACAACTGCGACTTCTGGTAGGCGCTGAGCTTTGTCCGCACCACCGATGCCCCCTGGACCCACTCTTCGACGGCCAGCGGACCGGCGTGGTCCAGGTAGTCAGTATTGGTCCGGGCACTTTCGAAGGTCGCAGAATCGAGGTAGGTAAATTCCGGGAAAACATTAAAGTTCTTGCCGAAGATGACCTTGGCCACATCCACCAACTGCTTTGCCTTGGTCGGCTCGTCGGCCGCGAGGTTGCCCATCATGCTCGTCGCCTTGGTAAGACGGGCATTGAGTTCAGCCTTCACACGGTTGCCAAGTTTTACCATGGCCTTCGCGTTGTTTTCCGAAAAATCAACCGAGCTGGCGGGGATACCGTTCCGCGGACTAAAAGCGGCTGCGGCCAGAATCGCCGTGCGCAGGTTGTTCAGCAGTGTGCTGGCATTGCCCGGCAGCGAGCTGTAGTTCAAGCCATCCACCGGAGAAATCTTCGCCGTTAGTTCGGTAATGACCTTGCCCAGACCATACTCGCCATTGCTCATGTTACCGGTCGACAACACATCGTTCAGACGGGCGGTCAGGTTCGTCGTATCAAAGCCCGCCGAGGTATTGGTGGCGATCAAGTCATCCACTTCCGAAGGCAGAACCAGGTCCTCACCGGCGAGCGGCTTCGCATTCTGCAAGGCCTTCGCCAGTTGCAGGATGACCGGCGTCAATTCGTACACCGAGTACTGGTTGGCGCTGTGGTTCGTCTTGTCGGTGAACAATACTTTCACGGCGACAGCATCCGTCGCGGCGATGGATTGGCGCACGTAGTAAGCCACACGGTTGACCAGTTCGACCGCTTCGCTGTCCTTGCTGGGATTGGCGAGGAAGTGGAAGAAATCGATGGGCTGAAGATTCAACTGGCTCACCAGCACGTGGCTCTGCGTCCAGGGATCCGTGGTCGCGGCCGTAAGGGCGCGGTACTCCACAGCGATCCGAATACTGGAAGCGGCGGGGAGCAGGGATCCGATCCAGCGGTTCAGGTGCGGTTCGGCGAGGGAACGCGGCGAGCTGGTATTGGCCCAACTGATCGCGCCACCCGACTGCGTGTCCAGCATCACCGTCACCCGGTGCGTGACCGCTTTGCGGCTGCGCGGCGTACGGAGGATGTCCGGATCGACCGGAGCGTTTTTGCCCGCCAATGCATCCAGGTTCGAACCAGCGCCGAAGGGATTGCCCTGCACCGTCTGGTAGACACTTTCCGCCAGCAGCAGATCGTTGGTGGCATCCAGCGTCTCGTGGAGCATCGCCACGATTTTGCGGATTGCCGTGCGTTCGGCGCTGTTCGGCGCACTGCCGGTAAAAGTCACACTGTAGGGGTAATCCGCCTGCGGATCCTGCGAATCTTCCACCAACTTGAGTCCGTCGACCACGTTGTAAGCTTCAGCATCGGTGGCGACCGAAGCCGTACTGCCATTGCCGGTGCTTTCTACGACGCGGTTGGCGACCAGCGGGAACTTGTTCCGGAATTCCAGGATGAACTCATCCAGGTCCTCACTGTCATCGTGCATGGCCCGCTCGAACAGGTAGCCGAGAAGGGCACCCAGTTCCTGGCCATTGCGGATACCTTCGACCAAGTGCAAGGCCCGGCGGACCCGCTCCGAGGTCAGGTTCACCGCCATAGAATCGGCCGGTGAGCTGGCGTTCTCCGAGTGGGCATTGTAACCCGCCCGCAGAATCGCCGCCGTGCTGGCGTGGTTCATCGATGGGGCGTGGATGAAGCCCTGGTTGGAATCGTCGGTCTGTGGAGCGACCACAAACTTGTCCGAAGCCGGATCGTAGACGATGCCTTCAGAACCTTCCTGACCCAAGTAGGTGAACTGCGGGCCGAGGTTGGCAACCGATACGGAAAGTACGTCACGGATGTTGGCTTCGGCGATCTCAACCTCAGCACGCGCACCGGAACGGCGGTAGAAAACCGGCTCGTTTTCCGTAGCCCGAATGGTCACGTCGATTTGCGGAATATTTTGCTCGATTCCGATGATCTGGACGGTCGGTTTGTCCACATCGACTTCCTCGACGACCATCGTCTTGTTTTGCCCAGGCTGGAGGTCTTCCAGCCAACTGTAGGCGCCGAGGTAGATCCCGGTATCGCGCTCTGCACCGCCGAGGCGGAGGTCATGGAGACGCTCCAGAACCAAACTCTGGAACCAAGCATCCAGACGGTAGTTCAACAAGTCAATGTGCTCCGCAAACGTGCGCTCAAGGCGGGCCGTCGGCATCTGAGCGATGCAGGACAAAGCAGCACGCATGTCCTTCATGTCCTGGGTCTCAACCGCATTCTGCTCGTACAGAAATTCCACGTGCTGCTCCAAGGTGCGGTCCTGGGTGATATCCGGGAATACCTCATCCATCACGCCGGTCCGCGAACGGATCGCTTCGAACTGTTGCAGACGCACCACCGTCTCGTTGTTTACCTGCTCATTGAAATTGGACTGGGTCGACTCGCGCAGAGCACTCTTGTAGACGATTTTGTCCGCTTCGATTTGGGCCGAAGTCATCCCTTCCAGTTGGCCTTTCGACTCACGGCTGGCAAACTCCACTTCCGTCTGGCTGGCCAGATTGGCTTCCCGGGGAATGCCCAGTTCTACCTCCACGAAAGAGTTGACGACCTTGCGGGTTTCCTCCGTTGCGACATTGGATTCCGCGATGTTCATCAATTCGGTTTCGATCATGGCTTCAGCGGGGAACTCATTGGCGGCGACCAGGATGGTCAGCCCCGAACGCACGTAGCAGTGCAGGGCTGCGTTGCGCAGCAACAAGTACAGGAGGGCATTGGGCGGGCTGGCGCCGCCCGCACCGATGTTCGAGAAGTTTTCCCGGAGAATCGTCGTGTAGTTGCTCATCTCCAGCCACTCGATGTAGTTGCGGTTGCCGCCGTTGATCTTTTCCACCAATCGCTCTTCCGAGAAAGGCAGGGTATCGATCACCGGACCATTCAGGTAGCGCTGTTCTCCCAAGTAACCAAAACCGAAGATCCGCGGAGCCGCCAACCAGTTGAAGTTCCAGTTGCGGTAGGTGGATTCAAAATTGGTTTCGGTATTGTACGGATAGGCTTCCGCACTTTGCTGGTTGATCCGCGCGTGGAAGTTGTAGAGGTTCCACATGAAGAAGGGACCACCGGCAAAGCGCTGGTAGAACTCCACACTGGAAGCGTGCAGTCCCAGCACCTCCATAAACAACTCCTTGGGGTCCAGATTGGCCACTTGGGTGCCCGAGTGCTTGACATTGTTCACCATGTCAGCCGTCCAGATCCCATCCAACTGCTTCAACACGTTGTTGTAGAGATTTTTGCGGTAGTTTGCCTGGGCATCCGTCCGATTGTCCTTCCAACGGCTGTAGGCCGTTACCGGCAAAATGCCGTAGGGCTGATCGTCCACCCGAATGGCCGGGATGCGGCCCCGGCCGAGCACAAACTGATTGAAGTGCGACCGGGTACGGGTGATGTCATCGGCGGGAATCGTCGGGCTCATGATTTGGCCCAAGTAGTATCCGAGCGTTCCGCAGAACAGCGCGCGGTTCATGCACATGGCATCCTTGATGTCGGTGCCGTCGGCAAACCCGATGTGCTGGAAGATCTTGTAGTCCAGGCCCAAGGCTTCCGCAAGGTGCTGCCCGTCGCGCTTGGCCTTGTCGTCCGTCTCAATGGCAAACAGGCCCGAACCCTGCTCAACCACGAAGGACTCCTTCTCGTCCCGCTCAAAGGTAGCGTAACCGGAGCGGCCATCTTCCGTGTTGTTCGTCGGCGTACCCTGGGGAACGATGGACAGACCGCCTTGGTTGTAGTGGTGGTTGTCGATCAATTCTTCCAGCAGGGCCTGGCCGTCGGTGTAGTTGGTGGAATACTTCACCCCGAGTACCAGCACGCGGTCGAACCCATTGCCGGATTCCGATCCGCTGAGATCAATCTTCATGGCCATACCGACCTTGATCGCCTCTTCGAAGTCGGTCATCCATTTGATGTTGTCCGGAACTTCGTACTTGCCGTTCTCGAAGTCGTAATCCTGCTCGGCCGCATTGGGATCGTAGCCCAGGAAAAGCGGGTCCGGAATAGGATTTCCGATGACTTCGCGGTAGGAAGTACCGTTGAAGAGGCGAATGACGAAGCAGTCCGGCATCACCTTCGAGCGCGCCTGTTCGGTCCAGGCATCGGACTTGAGGTTGGGCGTCGGAAAAAGGGGCGATGCGGGCAGGTTGTTCTCCCGGGGCACCGGCGAAGTCGGCTTGTCGCTGGAGTTGGTCGGCTGCAATTCCCGAGCGATCCAAGCGGCCCGCTCCGGACCACGTCCGGCCACGAGGCCCCGCCAGGCACCCAACTCCAGGTCCGCGTCCCCTCCAGCGTACCACATCTCGGTCCAGTAGGTCTGGCCGGAAGTCTGCTCGGTTTCAGTGAGGGGCTTTTCGTGGGTTTGGACCGAAATGTCATCCGGGAAAATCCGTACCCAGAGTTGTTGCTTGTCGTCCACCACCGGCAGCGTAGACTGCGTAGGCAGCACGCGCTCGACTACATCCGTCTTGCGGACCGCTTCTTCCCCGATCAGAGGCGACTCTCCCGGGATGTACTCCTGGGGAACAATGCGCTGCACGTGCTTTACGGTCACGAAGCGCGTCTCGACCCGTACCGGGAAGAGAAATACCGGCTTGCTGTCGTTCAGTCGGCTCACCAGGAACCGCGGATCGTCGTAGACCACGAACTGGCGCACGGTCTCGCGGAGACTGCTCTGCCGGCTCAACATGTCGCTCTTGTACGAGTTGGCCCGGTCATTGGAGGAAGACAGCTCTTGGCTCAAGGAGCTTAACACCGCAGCATTGGGCTCGACCTTGCTGTTCTCCGCCGCAATTTGGCTTTCGATTTGTCGGATGGTGTTCATCTCCGCTTGCAACCTCTGCGTGGTTGTTTCCAACTGGGATCGCGAAGACTGTGCCTGTTGCCGTAGACTTTCAAATTCGTTTTGAGTCAGTGACATACAATTTTAATTTGGCGATTGAAATGAGAATGAATTATGGGTTCGGCAACATTTCATGTGCGTGGATGCACACCATTACCGGATTCTGATAGAGGATCTGGGCGAAGTTGGTGGAGTTTTCCCCCCAATTCACTTGTAGATTCAGATTGCTGGGATCCCCCGTGATCGAGTTGTCGACATCCGGCGTGTTGGTCGGTGTCGTCGTGCTGAGGTGCTGGTTGACGTAGTGGGCCACGTCTTCGTGGAGGTCATCCCAGTGATCAAAGTTGACCGAACCAGCGGGTACCGGTGCGAAATCGACTCCGAACTGCGTCTCTCCGGGACGTTCCATCAGGACGAAGAACCATCCCGGTGCACCGGTAGTCCGGCTTCCACGGGCATCATCTGCCGTCAGGTCAAAGGCCAAGAAGTGCACATCTGGCTCCAGCGTAGTCCCAAAGACTGGGTAGATCGGCTGGGCATCGGTGTCCAGTTCACGCTGTTCCTGGTAGAGGCTATCCCCCGCCTTCCATTTCGCTTTTTGGGCATAGATGACCACATTCGGGTACTTCTTGAGCAAATCGCCCCGGATGACCAACACGAGGTTGTCGGGATCGGCGATGTCGGTCCGGGCAAAGTTCTGTCCCAGTGCCTTGTTGTTCCACGTGTGGATCTCGGTGATGTCCAGGATCGAGTTGGCGAGGTCTTCCTCGTTTTGGTTGGCAGTATTCACCTTGTCGGAAGAATCCCAGAATTGGCGGAAGTAAGAACCGCGCTGATCGGTCGGGAATTCCCGCCAGAGGAGTTCGCGTCCCAGCTCGTGGTTGGCTCCGACCAGGAAGGACTCGATGAAGCGCTGATTGGTCTTGAGCAGGGTGATAGAGTTGTTGGGGATGAGGTCCAGATTCGGAATCAGGTACTCAACGCCCAGCTCTTTCACCGCGTCAAACATGGGCTTCTGGAAGACCGGGTAGGCCATGACCGGCACAATGCGTCCGGGCGGCGGGAAGGTCATCGGCTTGTTCACCGAAAGCAAAGCGTAAATATTGCGGGAGATGGTGAGTCTCGGCTCCATGGCGCTGACAACCGTCGCTGCTACCGAAGCCACGCTGATCGGCGGGGCGGCTTGAACCGTCTGCCAGTTGTTGGATTCCAAAATGCCTTGGTACGGAGCCAATGCCGTCTGGAAAGCCACTTGCTGCGAGATGTTGGGCACCATGGAGCCCCCCGGCTGCGAAATTCCGAAAACCGCCGTCTGGTTGGGGTAGGAAATCACGTTGTTCAAGTAGCTGGCCGCCTGGTTGCCCTGCGTTACTGCCATCTGGGAAGATGCGGTGTGCGGAGCTACCACTTGCATCGACTGGTTGCCGACCGATACCCGGAAATTGTTCTGGGTAAAGACCGTATTGTTGGGATCGATCCGCTTCATGACCGGTCCGTGGGGACGCTGCACGCGGCGGAAAGCAGCACTTTCCATCGCCTTGGGCAAAGCACTGCTGTCGATCTTGTTGTAAACAGTGACACTGCCCGTCTTGATCCGCTTGAGTGCGGTTCCGGTCATCGCAAGGGCCTGCTCCTCCGGCTGGAAAGCAAAGTTCTTTGCGTAGCCAGCATGCGATACATGGGCGGCAAACTGCCCCCAGCGCATGGCTTGGTTGGCTTCCAGGACATCGCCGAGCTGTTCCCAGGCTTTGTCCATCAGGTCATCCTGGTTGTCCTTCACGTACTTCGCCCCCAAGCCGGCAATCGCCCGGTTCCGCGGATCCAGGTTGAGTTCGTCCAGCCAGGAAAGGAAGGACGAGTCCACCCGCTTGCGCAGGTTGTGCCAACGGCCGTAAATGTCGGGCGTTACAATCGGATCGTCCGAAATCGAACTCGCTCCGGAGTACCCCCAGGGATTGTTGTTGGTGTAGTAGTACGAAGCCACCGGGAAAGTTCCTTCCATCAGGTCTTCGGACAGGTTCAGCAGGTCCGCGAGCCGATCCCGGTACAACTGAGAGTTGAGCCAAGGGTAATTCTCGCGGTCGTTGGTCGCGGTCAGAGCGCCTTCCAGCAACAGGGTTCCACTGAATGGAACGGTGCTGGTGTACCCGACCCCGTAACCGGGGGTCTGCACATCCATGGGACGCTTGCCCACTTTGGGGTCAGCGGTGCGCGGAATGATCCGGCGGACCAACGATTCAAAGTCACCGGCGTTCCCGGTCTTGAAAAACCAAGTGTAGTAGTACGGCCAGCGATCCTTGTAGACATCCGCCGCGTGGGCGACGCCCCAAGCCGGATCCTGGGCCCGAACTGTGGCCAGGCGCGCCGCATCCGCACCCAGTCCCGCCAAGCGTCCGGCCTCAAAAGATGGCACCAGGAATGCATGATAGTTGGTATTGGGTTCTAGCTTGCGCGGGCAAATAATCCGGGAAATGCCCCGGTCGGGATCATCGGCGATCTGGCTGATGAACCGGTTGAGCACCTGGTTCACGTCCGAAGTAACGTTGGGATCGCGGTTGTCGGTGGGATCAAGATCGCCGTTGAAATGGACGTGGGCCCAGGCCCAGGTCTCAGAGGGATCTGGCCACACCGTGCTGAGGGCACCATCGGTAGTGGCATCCGTTTCGTGGGGGAAGACCTTCATTGAAGGCAGCGGCCCGGTCAGGCCCTCTTCCTTGGCAAACTCGCTTTCCTTGAGGACGACTAGCATGACCCAAGGACGGAGTTTGTCGCCCACTGGCTTGGCCGGGGAATAGCGCCAGGGAAAGTCTTCCTCGTAAAATTCAATGTACGGGAAGAGGTTCGGACCGAAATCCGTGACCCAGTGGGCCGGGCTGCACTTGATGATGACATTTTTGTCGATCCCCAAAATATCGCCCGGGCCGACCAGGCTGATGTTTTGGTTAACGGACTCGGTGCCCGTCGTGCTTCCTTTTTTCCCTTTGATGTCCACTCTGAGTTGGAACTCAGGGCGCTCCATCGACCAGGTGGTACTGGAAGAAAAATCGTTGAAGTTATCCGACTCCTTGATTTTGGCTGCGATGCCACGCCGCAGCCAGGGCAAGAAGCCATATCTAGCTTGTGTGTTGCTCATGTTTTAAAGAGTTTCAAATGTGGGTACTACATCCAATCGGTAAGTCAACTCGGGACGCTCGGCGATTACCGCATCCAACATGGCCTGGGCTTCACCCATGGAGGCTGCCGTGCGGCCTTCAAAGACGTTGAGGTTGCTGTTGGTGACGATGGAAAACGAATCGGTGGCGAGGCTCACCTGACCCGGAGCGAGGGGCGAGATCTTCACGTTTTTCGATCCCATTTTGGCTTGGGCGGCCGATCCATTGCGGATCCAGGCGTTGAACTGGGATTCGGTGGGCTGGTGGACGGCCAAAGTAGCGTACTGCGGCACATACCGCGAATCCATCACGATCCGCTCGTACGCCAGTTCCCGCTCCCGGAAGAAGCTTCCGTACCAGTCACTGGTCCCCCGGACCTGGATACCGGCATCGTACTTCTCAAAGCTGGGTCGACTGAGCTTCTGGTCCTCGTTGAGGGTGAAATAGCTTGCCGGGGCAAACTCTTCCTTCAGGTAGTCCTCGGTGAACGGGTTGCCGTCTCCATCCAGCATTTCCAGGTCGAAATTGTCGTAATCGGCCGGCTTCTGATTGCTGAACTGGGTAATGGTCGTCCGCAGCGGCACCACTTTCTGCATCACACCCATGACCGAATCCGGATGGGCGACGACGTCGGTCGGCGGCAATCCTTCGAGATCGCGCAACACCACCAATTTGTCGGTCGTTCCGGCCGGACCGGCGAGCCAGTTGGCCTTGTTTTCCAGGGCTTCCTTGACCTTGGGCATGACATTGACGTCGGGCAGGGTGGTGTCCTTCTGCTGACCCCAAGTCTCGTTGATCTTGAAGGTAATCTTGAAGGGACCAAACTTGAGCTTGACCTTGCCCTGCACGTGCCATGGGGTAGGACCTTCCACGATAGCGGACAGCGAAACGCTGGCCAGCGACTTGCTCTTCCACTTGACCGCGAGGCCGGCGGAGAACGAAATCTTGAAGTAGAAAGGATCAAACTGGAACAGTGCATCGAAGGCGGCGTGACCGGAAACGGTGAACTTCAGCGGAGCATCCGCCCACAGATCGATCCGCGAACCAAACTGAACCGTGTTCGAGGTGACAGCCATGTAGCTCTTGCAGGTCAGCTTGAGCTTCTTCTTGTTGATCAGGTTGATCGTCAAGCGGCGCATCTGCGGTACAGGAAGCGGCGGCTTCTTGTAATCTGGGTGGAAGCCACCGACGGAGAAGATGAAGTTCGAATTGTCGCCCCACTTGATCCGCACGACCATGTCGCCTTCCAAGGTGAAAGTCAGCAAGCGCGAGTCAAAGATACTGGCGTCGAAAGTGATGTACTTCTTCTCGAAATCGATGGTTCCCAGGAAGGCCACCTGGATCTTGACCAGAGCAGCGTCTTCGTCGGGCAGGATGGCGCGGATGATCCCCAGCAGGGCGATCCGAACCGGGGACGGCAATTCGATGAGCAGACCCACTTCCATATCGATGAGGGTCGGGGTCCCCCAGCCAATTTTGCCCATCGGGCCGAAGGCAAAGCGCCCTTCCTGCGGCGGGAAAATGGTCCGCAGATCGTTGATGATCTGGTTGGCATTTTCGACGACATCCGTCGGAAAGAGGATACTTTCCAGGGCTCCGGTCCGTACACCATCGCGCAAGGCATCGAGCACCATCGTGCGGTTGACCCCAATCAGACCACCGACCCCACTGAGCGTGAAGCCGAAGCCGAGCTGCAGGGGCGGGAATTGCGCCGTAATCAGCAGCAGCAGAGAGAATCCCTTGCTCCCATCCGGCATCCGGGTGGTCAGCAACCCAATCGCTGTGACCGAGATCTTGTCCTTGATGGACAGTTCGATCATCCCCACGTAGCGTTCTTCGTCGTACTCAAACGAGAGGAAACCCCCGCCTTTGATGGCGTCGCTGTCCAGGGCCAGTCCGATTCCGGTCGGCGGCTTGAAGCCCCACTCGAGGTCCATATTGCCGAAGATGCCCGAATCGGAGCCGGCGGTCTTTTCCTTGAGCTTCATGCTCGCACCGATTTCCTGCACGGTCGCGGTAAACGGACCGAGCTTCAGTACGGCACCCACACCCATATCGATCTTGCTGGTTCCCGAGCCGGCCGCGCCTTTGATGACGAGGTCCTTGAAAAGGATCGGGCCCAGGTTGAGGTTGAGCGGAATGTTGAAGGAGAAGCCGATGTTGCCGTTGAAACCGAGGCCGGACTTCGAGGACCAAGTGATCTGACCTTGGGCCTTGACTTCAATCGGGTCTTCGCCCATGATCTTCTGGAGGAATCCATCGCCCTCGCCGGGCATGATCTGGAGTTTGAGACCGGAGCCTTCCTTGTCGGGGTTCGAGCCGATCTTGAAGATGATTTCCGGGTCAGTAAGCTGACCTTTGACTTCCACTGATACCTCGAAATTGTTCAGGCTGAGGTTTGATTCATCCTTAGAACCGATGAGGTAGATCGTTTTGTCATCGCCTTGCTTCAACTTGGCAACTGCTTCAATGATCGTAGCGGAAAGGTTGGTCGTCAGAGCGGCCCCACTCGGGCGAACGGTGGCCACGACGGCCCCGGTAGCATCTAAGCCTCCGGAAAGTTCCAACACAAACTTATCACCAATCGTAATCTCGTGGCTCATATCGCCCCGGACAATCGGCGTCATCAGGAAACCGGTCGGATCGGCGCCACTAAGGGCAGTATCCGGCACCGGCATGATTTCCAAACCGACTTCGGCCGAAGCTTTCGGCCGACCACTCCGCATCCCTTTGAAGAAGGGGAGCTTGAGCGACTTGATCTCCTGCGAGATCAGGTCGGCATCCGAGTAGTAAGTACTGCCGAGGTTGTCGTAAGGAGTA
Organism: Bacteroidota bacterium; assembly: GCA_039024435.1. GTDB lineage: Bacteria > Bacteroidota > Bacteroidia > J057 > JADKCL01 > JBCCQH01. The sequence goes on along the minus strand of JBCCQH010000024.1, from coordinate 24,808 downwards.
GAAATTGTCGCCGGAACTTTGAGCGCGTGCAGCAATTTCTCGACATTCTCCAGGGCCTTGTTGTACTCAAGGCTATTCGGGGCGTCATCCCAATGGTAGACCTCTTTGAACAACTGACCCGGCTGGGTGAGCAGCTTGATCAAGCGATCCCAGTGGATCTGCCGCTTCGTGTAGTCCACCCGATTTGTCCCCGTCGGAGACACGTCTTCTTCGGTGATGATCCCCGGAAGCAGCATCACGGCGTATACAACGGGCTTTTCTTCTTTGAGGTACTCGACGATCAAATAATCAATGAGATCGTCGGCCATCGCTTGCCAGAATGCTGACGAATTGAAGGGAGCGAGGAGTGAACCAGCGCTGGTAGGAGGGACATTGAACTGTGCAATTTTATCGTACAGGTCTTTGACGAGGGTAGCGGCGGACTGAGCCAGGGCTACGACATCGCCGTCTTTGTTGATGATTTGTTCAACAATCGTTGCGAGGTTATCGATGGTTCCTTGTAAGTCCATCGTTGTCCTCAAGCTACTCACGGCGGAGATGTCAACGGTAGAAATCCAGCCCAACTCGAGCATCAGACTTTCTACTTCGTTGGCATCCTCAAAATGATCCTCAATCCGGCCAAATAAGACCCGGAGTTCGGTCATTACTTTTGAAAAAAATGACATAACTGATGAATAATTTTACAGGTTAACCAAGTCGAAAGCGATCGGCATAGAAGGTCCTTCCGGTACCATCTGAGTCGTCTTCTGTACTGAAAACGGAGGATGTGCGTAGTCCCACAGGAAACGAATGAAACTGTAGAGCTGCATCATCTTTTGGTGGCCGGTCAGACCCGTTCCCGTGTAATTGTCTTCAAAGTAGGTCAGACCCATGATGTCACGCATGATCCAGTTATCGCGGTAGGCAATACTGAATCCGTTCTCCATGATCACTTGCCGGCAGCCAGCCTTGGGTCGATTAACTTTGACTTTATAGGAAATGACTTTGTCTTTGTTCGCCGAGATGGTAGAGCCTCCCGTGCTGTCCTCGACCTTGACCTTCAGTTCTTGATTCGGCGGAATTTGCGGAGCGCCCATGACGGCTTTTTTCTTGCTCTTCGACCAACCCTTGAACATCACGGGACTGGTACCATTAAAGGCGATGCCAGCAACCTTGGTTCCTTCTACTCCCCAGCGCCAGTGCATGTGTACGCAGGACTCCTGGCAGAAAGGTGCCATCATAATCCTTTTCGAAGTGTCACCTTTATGGTGCATACCCATATAACCGTGGGTGTGAATGTTGTCGTAAGCGCCCTGCCGGGGCTCCTTCGTACACTCGTAATCCCAACCCCCCAGGGAAGTGGCTTCTGGGTTCGGATATTTGAGGCTACGCGACTTTTCCTTCGCCGGCATACCCGATGCCGGTCCGATAACCATCGTGTGCTCGACTGAGTTCTGAATTTCGGTATGGACGTATTCAAATATGTAGCTCCAGGAAGGGTACAACATAGTGAATCCAGCAACGTACGCTCCCGCCCAGGGAAGGAAGTCGACCAGTTTCTGCCCTTTCCGAATACTCGGTTTTTGGGGATAGTTGGAATCGGTGAAGAAGTTGCAGTAGTTATTGTTGTTGCCCGAAGACATCGGGTTCTTCGTAATTTTTACCGTTCCCTGGAACTCCTTGACCTTTTTGGTAAATCCTTGGTAGCCTTGCCACTTGAAGGTAATCTCCGGAAATACCTTCATCGCTTCCAGGGCGCCACCCGGCTCAAAGTCGGCTTCGACATCACGGAAACAGACGGTAATGTCGATCCAGTACTCCCACTGAACGTTGCTGGCATTGGGGAACTTGCGGTTGATGCTCAGCTTGTGGCCCCGCTGGAAATCATATAAGCGGTGTTTTCCGCCATATTTGTATTGTACGGTAACTGCCGAACCGCTGCCTCCGGCCGCCGCGATGTCCGCACCCAGATCAATGTCATTGAAAGTATTATCGTCCCAAATGATCTTGAGATCGACAAATTCCAAACGCTTAAAGACATTGGAATGAGAAGTTGATGATCCATCCTGCCACTTGATTTTGGCATCCTTGAAGACGATTCCATCGGTGGCGTTCAGGTCATGCTTGTAATCCCACTTGGGATCGTCATCGTCATCGAAATAGTAAAACGTGGGCACGAAGTGCTCATTGTTGACCGCAGAAAAGAATCCCGAATCAACTTTCGTCACATTCAGCCAGCGGAATTCCGCTCGGTCGAATTGATTGGTCTGCTTGCACAGGTCTTCAAACTTGAGGGTGCTTCCCTCCCGAATTCCATAGATGCTGTCCCGCAAGTGCATATTTCCCAACGGACTTACTTCCAAGGGCATGGTTTTGACCGGAAGCGAATTGTCACCGATTTTTCGGCGCATCAAGCCATCCGAAGCAGAGCGATAGTACTTCGTCGCCTGTCTACCGGCCCCTTCGTGCATCTCAAAACCACTCGGAAAAACTGGCTTGGTTTCCAGGACAGAATTTGGGCTGGAAGGATTGGGATTGGAAACTACGGTAAATCCAGATGACTGCTCGGTCGGAGACAAGTATTCATAGTACTTGAAGTCCGTAGCGGGAGTTCCCGTAGGCGGCGTATCCAGGCGAACAATATTGGGGGCCAGGGCCAGGACTTTCTCTTGATCGTTGTTCAAGGTTGCCGATCCCAGTTCCTCGTATTCATCCTGCAAGCCCATGATCTTACAAAGTCCGCGGGCGACCACTTGGTGGTGCAGCCCATTGACGGAAGTTGCCACCACGTAAGGATCCGTAGCGCTTCCGGGAATCAGTTCTGCCTCAACCCGGGTCCGATTCGCCACCGAAACCTGGCTGGTTACCTCCGGAATGAGTACCACAAATACGCAATCCCAGGACAGTCGCTGTTCTCCTGACGCTGAATTGGTATCGGAAAAGAAGGTGGTTTTGATATTGATGTTGTTGTCGTCAGCGTCGCGTATGTTGAGCGTCGCCAGAACAGCCTGAACCTTGGCCATATCCAGATTCAGCGTGTTGTTCCCAGTATGGTACCAGGAATCCAGGGCGGTGGACCCGGAGGAAGGTCCCGAACTGCCAAAATGAATCCCAGAATCGGCTCCTCCTTGCGATCCCACAGCAACGTAGTGCGTATATACTGTCATCCAGTATTTATTCATCTTCGTTAGGGAGAAAGGATCCATCTTCTGGATGGCATCGGTTACCTTCTTGACATCATTGTAGAAAGAAGCCTCGGAATTGTAGCCTTCGGAGATGAAATGAACCCCCTTCGTCAACCAGGGGTTCGCATCATTAAAGGCCGGCCCGAATCTCTTTTTCGTTATTGCCATAATTGAAGTATATAAATTGAAGAATTCAGGAATAGATCTCCGCAGGACCGAAGTCCGGAGATCCACGCTGCTTGCTCGTTCCGACGCGACTCAAACAGGTTTGTTCTTCAAATACGGCATCAAATGCATCGCCATTTCTCCTCCGATCCACTACCTACCACTTGCCCGGATTTGCCTCGGTCAAGCTGGGGAAATCGGTACCAAAACCGTCGGAAAATGCGATGAAAAGCTGTTTGTAATTTGCTCTCTTGTAATTGCTCAGGTGCTAAATAAAGGCAATTTCGTCACATTCCAAAACCACCCCCACCGCCAATTTGTCAGGTAAATTTCCCCCGGAAATCACTTCGAAAATTCCCGTTCCCGCCTTCCGAAACGGATCGTTTGCCCCTTGCCGACCCGGCCATTTTCCAGCAATACCGTGTCCACCTAAGTCCACGCTTATATCTCGTCTCTGCTCCCCCATTCCCAAGCCGCGCTTCCGACCCCGACAATTTCCTGCAGTTCTTCAGTTTCGATTGTTCGGAACGAGATTTATAAATTAAATTCGCCCACATGACAGATCGGCACAAAATTCTGGTTACCGGTGCGGCGGGCTACGTGGGAGCGGTGCTTTGCCGACAATTGCTGACCGCCGGATTTGCCGTGCGCGGCCTCGACCGCCTGCTCTTCGGGGGGGCCTCCTTGGTGGAACTGGCCCCGAGCGACCACTTCGAATTCGTCAAGGGTGACCTGCGCGATGCTACCCGGGTCACCCGCTGCCTCGGCGATGTCCACGCCGTAGTCCACCTCGCCGCAATCGTCGGGGATCCCGCGTGCCAAAAGTTTCCCGAGGAAGCAAGCGAAGTCATGGACACCGCCACCGTCACCCTCTACCAGCGGTGCCAAGCGGCCGGGGTAAAGCACTTTGTCTTTGCCTCCACGACCAGCAATTACGGCGTCATGGAAGGTGAGCAATTGCTGGGCGAAAACGCGCCACTGAATCCGCAGTCGCACTACGCCCGGCTCAAAGTCGGATTCGAGCGCTACCTGCTGGACCATCCGGTGCCAGGAATGGCGGCCACCATCCTGCGCTTTGCTACCGCCTACGGTTTTTCCCCGCGGGTGCGCTTTGACCTTTCCGTCAACCATTTCACCCGCGACCTGAGCCTGGGGCGGGAACTGCTCATCTTTGGGGAAAAACTCTGGCGGCCCTATTGCCACGTGCGGGACCTGGCCCGATCAGTCGTAAAAGTTCTGGAAGCAGGTCCCGGCCCCATGCACAGCAAGGTCTACAACGTCGGCGATTCCCAAGAGAACTACACCAAGGAGATGATCGTCCGGGCGATCTCGGAAATCGCCCCCCAAGGCAAGGTCAAGTACGGCACCGGTCCCGCGGCCGACGTGCGCAACTACCGTGTCGACTTTTCGCGCATCCAGCGCGAACTCAACTTTACCCTCACCCGCCGCGTGCCCGAAGGCATCCGCGAACTCAACCGACTGGTCACTTCGGGGTTGATTGCCGATCCCGACGCGGCCACTTACCGAAATACCTAATGATCCCTCTTTCCATACCGAATCTGGGCGAAGCCGAAAGCGAAGCTGTCGCCCAAGTCGTCCGCGACGGTTGGGTTTCCTCCGCCGGACCCGATGTCACGCGCTTTGAAGAAGAAATTGCCGCTTACTGTGGCATGCGCTTTGGGGTGGCCACCAGTTCCGGCACAAGCGCACTGCACCTGGCCCTCCAGGTTGCGGGCGTCGGGCACGGTGACCTGGTGCTCGCCCCCAACCTGACTTTTGTCGCTTCGGTGAATGCGGTGTCCTACCGGGGCGCGGAGCCCGTGCTGTTCGACATTGATCCGGCGACGCTGCAAATTGATCCCGCCCTCGTCCAGAAGTATTTGGAAGAAGAGACGGAATTTCGCCAGGGAAAATCCTACGCCAAGGAAGGTGGGCAGCGCATCGCCGCCCTGTTGCCCGTCCACGTCATGGGTTACAGCCCCGATCTGCCCCGCCTGGTTGCGCTGGCCCGGGAACGGGGAATTCCCGTGGTCGAAGATGCCGCCGAGGCCCTTGGTTCCCGCTACCAGGAAAAACACGCCGGAAGCCACGGCCTCCTGAGCACCCTCAGCTTCAACGGAAACAAAGTCCTCACCACCGGAGGGGGCGGCATGGTCCTCACCAATGATCCCCAACTCGCGGAAACCGCACGGCACCTGTCCACCCAGGCCAAATCATTTTCCGCCGAGTACATCCACGATCGCGTCGGCTACAACTACCGCTTGCCCAATCTTAATGCCGCCCTCGGACGGGCCCAATTGGTCCGCATAGAACCATTTCTCAATCAGAAACGAGAAATTCACGCTTTCTATACGGAAGCCCTCGCCGGCATTCCAAATCTGGAATCCATCCAATTCGATCCGGCAGAACAGGCACCGAATCACTGGTTGCACACCATTTTTCACCCCGAAACCCGGCAATTGGAGGAAGTCCTCAACATGTTTGACATCCAAACCCGCAAGTTGTGGGTGCCAATCAATCGCTTGCCGGTCTACCGCGATTGCCGCTACATCCAGGTGCAGGACCACAGCCACACCCGCTATGAGCATTCCCTTACCCTACCCTCCTCGACGGGCATCACCGACGCCGAATTGCAGGAAGTCGCCGAGCGAATCCGCACCTTTCTGAACCGGACCTAGCCGGAACTATCGGTTCCTCAATGTTCAATCTCCCGTGGCATGCCGTCGGGGACAATTCGGTTTCCGCCGCTATCCGGGGTTCAAATAGATAGTTTTGCCTGCGCCTAAAAGGCTGTTTAAAAGAGGTTGGTGAAATTTACGAGCGCAGATTTTTTTGTCCATCGAAGCTCATTTTGGAGTCCATAGCCAAAGTTCTGAGCTGCGCCAGCTCGCTCCGAAAATGGGCGGAGAAAGATGCCCCAGTAAAATCACAGGGTTAAATGTAAACCGTCTCTAAAACAAGGATCACATTCAGCGTCCATTTTTTCCGCAGTTGATTGCGCGCTCAGAACGCGCCAATCAGAAATCGGAAATCGAGCAATTGGAAATTCTTTACCTTTGCAGTTCACTTAGTAGGTAAAAAATATGATGCGACTTCACCGCGAAGGCAAAGTAATCATCCCCGTTTCTCTGTTGATACTGATCGGAGTTTGGTCGGCGATCTATTTCCCGCTTTTGCAAGATTCTCCGGTCTGGTGGCTCGGCACGATCCTGGCCCTTTCCGGGCTGATTCTTTTCGGCTTTATCCTCAATTTTTTCCGCGATCCCAAGGTCCGGCCTACGCTTACCGAGGACGGCATCCTGGCTCCCTCCGATGGCAAAGTCGTCGTCATTGAAGAAATCGACGACCAAGTTTTCTTCAATGGTCCCGTACGGCAGATCAGCATCTTCATGTCGCCGCTCAATGTCCACGTCACCCGCAATCCCATCTCCGGGAAGCTCGTGTTCCACAAGTACTTCCCGGGAAAATACCTCGTGGCCTTCAACCCCAAAAGCTCCACGGAAAACGAGCAGACCTACTTTGTCCTGGAAAATAAGCACTGGCAAGTCGCGTTTAAGCAAATCGCCGGAGCCGTCGCCCGCCGCATTCGCTGGTACGTCAAGGAAGGCGAAAACCTGCAGCAGGGCAACGAAATGGGATTCATTCGCTTCGGATCGCGAATCGATGTTCTAGTTCCCCTCGACGCCGAGATCCTGGTGGACCTGGAACAGCGTGTCCGCGGTGGCATCACGGTTCTCGCCAAATCGCCCGGGCACAAGCCCGACTGACCGACGGAACCCTGCGATTGACCAGTCGTTCTTATTTTCGATAAACTGATTTTCAACCTTCCCGGCGCATATTTTACGGCCTCAAAGGCAAACAACCAGCGTACCCTTTTCGTTGAAGTGCCAAATGAGTTCCAATTCCATGCACGAATCTACGGCCAATCGACTCGCTAACTTAATCGTAGTGGGCGACCGCGTCCTCATCCATCCAAAATCCGGTACGGATCGCACCAAGAGCGGCCTGTTCCTGCCCCCCGGCGTCAAAGAAAAGGAACAAATCCGCAGTGGATATGTGATGAAAGTGGGTCCTGGATACCCCATTCCTGTCCCGACGGACGACGCACTCGAGCCCTGGAAGGAAGCCGACGAAAAGATCAAGTACGTGCCCCTCCAAGCCAAAGTCGGTGACCTCGCCATTTTCTTACAGAATTCCGCTTACGAAGTCGAATTCTACGGAGAAAAATACCTGATCGTGCCCCAGAATTCGATTTTACTCCTCGAGCGCGACGAAGAGTTGCTCGACTGAGTGGAAAGTTAGCTGCCGTCTTCTACCCGGTAACCCACCAGCGTGTCGTTGCCCTTTACGTACTGCAAGCACATCGCACTGTCCGGAGCTGCGCTGTCCGGCTGCTCCGAAAAGTAGTAAAACTCCTTGGCGTGGCTGAAAAATGCCGTATCCGCAAATGCCATCAGCTTTTCGATGCGGAATCGCTGCGTCCAGTCTGCCACCAAGTAATCCCGCTCTGCTGTCAGGTACACCGTCAGACGCGAGGTATCCGCCGGATTCGTGAATTCATACATGCCGTTGTACCGCACCACTTGATCCGGCGGCAACTCGATTTTCTGTTTTCCGGAAATGTTGATGCCATCTTCCACCCAATCGATCCGGCTGTAAAATCCCTGTACGATCACATCGTGGACAAAATCCGCCTCCTCGGCACTGCGGATGGTATATTCCCGAAAGTTGGTGCGGAGGTAAACGGGACGCAGGTACATGCGGTCCGCCTCGATGAATTGCATCAGGTCGATTTCGCCCGACGTCAACTTTACGGTATACTCCATTTCGGCGAGGTCCACGGCTTTGAGTCCCCCAAAGACGCGGTCCGCCCGGGTCAGACCCGGGTAGCGCCAAATCAAACGGGCAAATTCCAGCTTGCCCAGTCCGGGGCGGCTGCTCCGCAGGTCCACGACACAGACCAATTCTACGACTTGTTCCAGCGGCGAGAGGTCTTTCTTGTCGCCTTCCATCTGAATGAGGCGCTGAGCCAAGTTCTCTACCGGAGCTTTCTTGTCGTCGTGGTCCGGGTACAGGGTCAGCTTTTCCGCAAATACATCCCGCACTACCGCCGTGACCCCATCCCGAAAAAAAGGCCCATTAAAAGCCCGCAGCTTGCTTTGGCGAGTGGTTTGGTCATCGATTTCCGCCGAATCAAGGGTAAGTGGAACTTGCAGAATCCACAGCAGTTCATAATCGGCGAGACCCGCTTTTTCCCGTCCAAAGTCCGCGTCCATCGGGCGCAAACACGCACAGAACAGCAGCAGCGAGGCCACCGCAATCGACATCAGAGCGGGATGGGAACGCGGGTTCATATCGCAGATGATACGAAGAAATGCGTTAAACTTGTTAATAATTTGCGGAATCCTGAAAAAGGCTGAATTTTTGGTACAGTGAAATCGCGGAATGCCATACTGGTTTTTGGGGCGCTGGCCATCGGCTTGGTTCTGGGCATCTTTATCTTTCAGATTTCCGCATTGCCGAACCTTAGGCTCCAAATCCGATCGGGACTGCACAACAGCATGCAGACCATCGCCGACGATGCGGCCCGGGGATTGGACCAGACCTACACCCAGACGATCACCCGCGGGGCCAGTGTATTGCAACACAGCATTGCCCCGGATGCTTTTAGCGAAGAAAATCTCCTCTCCCTCCGCGCCAATCTTTTGCTGATCGCCAGTACCGAACTGATCAGCAATTCATGGATCGTGGTGTTCCCGGATCGCCGAAAACGGCGCTACCGAGCATACGAATACAAACAGCCGAATCGTTACCGCGGCAATCTGAGCAAGCTGGGGGACTGGCGCCCGGACACCGATCTCGGCGTCACCATCGAGCAAGAACTGCGCCGGCTCACGGAGCCTTATCTGACCGTGGACAGCTTTGCGACCGAGTACTGGAAATCCGCCGTCGACAGCAATTTGATCTTTGGCTACGATATGGCTTTCACCGATGCGGTCCTGACCGGAGTGCCCTGGTTCCACCCAAAAACCGACAGTCTGCTCGGATTCATCTTCAATCAGACGAATGAATGGTACCTGGAAAATGTCCTCGTCCGCGACTATTTCAACGATACCTTCTGGGAAGGCGAAGACGAACGCGAAGGCATCAAGCGCAAATACCTGCAACTCGGCGTACTCGATCTACGCGGCAGTCGGGTCGTTTACAATTCCGTAGCCTACGGGCAGCGCGATTTTGAGCACACTTCCAGCCTCGCCGACATCGGTTCCTGGCTGTCGAAATACCGCATCGGACTGCGGTTCCGCGATTCTTCCGTAGACGAAGTTGCCGACAGCATCTACGACCGCAACTTCTACCTGATCATTGCCTTGTTTGTGGTATTGATTTTGGTGCTGATACTCCTATTTCGTGCGGCGGCCCGCATGGTCAAGCTATCCCGCCTGAAAACTGAATTTGTCGCCAATGTTTCGCACGAGATCAAGACTCCCCTGGCATCCATCAAACTGGCCTCGGACACCTTGAAACTGGGCCGGGCCCAAAACCCGGAGCAAAGCAGCAAAGTCGTCTCCATCCTCGGGAAAGAAACTGAACGGCTGCAGTACTTGATCCGTACCCTCCTGGACTTTTCGCAATTGGAAGCGGGCAAGAAAAAGTACCAGAAACAAGTGCTTCCCATCCCGCAGTGGTGGAATTCGGTCAAGCGATTCTTTCGGGAAAACGTGGGGGCGGTCCTCGAAATCGAAGAAAACGAAATTCCCGATCAGAGCCTTGAAATCGATGCCCAGGCCCTCGAACAAGTATTTACCATTCTCATCGACAATGCCCGAAAATACGCCCCCGAAGGCAACCGCATCGTGCTGCGGGGATCTACCGAGCGCCGGGGATTCCGCATTGATGTTCAGGACTTTGGCATCGGGATCAGCCGGGAAAATCAAGCCATCATTTTTGAAAAATTTGTTCGCCTCGGCAACACCGACATCCACAATGTAAAAGGCCACGGAATCGGTCTGAGCATGGCCCGCGCCATCCTCAAAAACCACAAAGGCCAGATCAACGTCGAGAGCAAAATCGGCTCCGGCAGCACGTTTTACCTCATTTTGCCCTTTACCAAAAGCTCAACGCCATGAAGAACCTCCGCCGAAAAATTCTGATTGTCGAGGACGACGAGTCTATCCGCTACCTCCTCGAACAAAACCTTGCGTTTGAAGGGTATGAGGTCCTCGTCGCGGAAGATGGCGAAATCGGACTGAAGCGCGCAGAAACCGATCACCCCGATTTGGTATTGCTTGATCTCATGCTGCCAAAAATGAGCGGAATGGAAGTCTGTAAGCGTCTGCGGTCAACTGGCAATGATGTTCCGATCATCATGCTCACCGCCAAAGGCCAACCCATCGACAAGGTCATCGGGCTGAAAACCGGGGCGGACGACTACCTCACCAAACCGTTTGACATCATGGAACTGTCCGCCCGCATCGAGGCGCTATTTCGGCGAGCGGGAAAGGTGACCGATTATGAATTGTCCTACCAGTTGCGCGACCTGTCGATCGACTTCAAGGCGCACAGCATCCAGATTGGGGAAAAGATGATCGAAATGACCAAAATGGAGAGCAAATTGCTGCGGTACTTTATTCACCACGAAGGCAAAATCCTCAGTCGGGAGACAATTATGGAGGAAGTCTGGGGCCATGATTACCTGCTTTCTACGCGGACCATCGATACTCACGTCACGCATCTGCGCAAAAAAATTGAGCGGAATCCCTCAGAGCCCAAACATATCATCACGGTACATCGAGTGGGATATAAATTTACTAAATAACTGATTATCAATATTTTACTTGATTATTTACGCTCACCTCAGCGATAAAACTCAGTCTTCATCATCGTGATCGTGCCCTTCGTGGTCGTGGTCATCGCCTTTGCCCTTGGGACTTTCCCCTTCTGCCCGGGCCAGTTTGCTCGATTTCTCCTTTTGTGGAGGATAGGGAAATACGTTGTAGTCCTCTACGGTCCAGTTGGCTTTGACCTTGACGGGCTGGGGATCGATGATCACTGCTTCTGGGAGGAAATAGGGGTCCAAACTTCCCGGACTCAGATAGCCGTTGCGGTCATCGTCCTTGATCAACTTGATGGTATAGGATCCGGCCAGCAGATACGGAAACGAAAATGGACCCGGACCGATAATCCGGGCCAAGGTTTTCGCACCTTTTTTCCCCCGGGTAAGCAGCAGCATTACGTACTGTGCGGTCGAGTCGAGGCTGTCCGCCACGATTTCTCCGGACAACGATCCGAATTGCAAGGGATCGGTAAACGCAAAAGTAAAGGCAAGATTCGTATCCGTGCGCTGGGTATCAGATACCGAAATCGTGCTGTCCAGCCGCAAAGTATAGGGAATATTGGGCACCAAGCCTGCAGTGTCCGGTTTGATCCGTACCAGGAAGGTATCCGCACTTAACTCAATCGGCAGGCGCTTGCCCGCCGAATCGGTAATGTACACTTGGCTGGTATCCAGGTCTTGCGGCAGCGGAAAATAGCTGTAAAGCCGCATCGCATTGCTACCGGGTTCCACGATAGGAGGATCAAAAAATTTGCCGATATCGTCCTTCGCCATCAGGTCGTAGAACAGGGTCAAGGTTGTATCCGAGAAGGTCCCGAGCGTATCCATGATTTGCGCCACGATCAGCTTGTAGTCTTTTGTCCGGGGAAACGGCGATTCCAACAGCATGTTCTGGGTGCTCTTATCCCCAAAGCGGTAGCTCGTCACTCGCCGACTTTCGCCCGTGGCCGAATCCAATAAAGTCACTTTCAGCGAAATCGAATCAAAACGCGGTCGAATCGATTCAGTAAATTCCAGATGGATAGTGCGGTCATTTGACCAGCGGGCCGAACGAACTCCCGGAGCAATTTTGTCCTCAATGAACGAAAAGAGTTCCAGGCGGATATCTCGCTGGGCGCTATCTTCTAGATCCACCACCGGATTGAGCGCGATGGCGATGCGTTCCCGGGAGTTATTGAAAGTGTAGCTACCGTCCGCATCCTGGACGGCGTAAATTTTGTAGGCGGCCTCGCGCAAGTATTCAATGGTAAACTCGCCTTCTTTGTCCGTTTCTGTGGCGTAGACCGGACGCAGATCAAAAATATCGTTGCCCTCAATCTCATCCGCCAGGTAGGCCAGTACCTTCATTTCCGGTTCGCCCTTGTCTTCCCAGGGGAAGGTAACTTTGCCTTTGATCTGCAGGGTGTCCAGCTCGCTTCCAGTACTGAAGGCATACGTGAAGGCCTTGTCCATCTTATTGCCTTCATTGAAGTCTTTGATCCCGGTACCGAAAGTGATTACGTAAGTCGTATTTGCCCGCAAAGGCGCGTTGAACTTTACCCGCATCCGCCGATTCTTCACCGTAATCGTCGGCTCGACTGGAGGTACCGGAGAAAGGAATACTTCTTTCGCGTAGTTGCCTGGTTTGATGAACTCATCAAAATAAATCACGACTTCATCTCCAATAAAATTCAGGGTCCGCGGAGGCGGGATCGCTCCCACAATCTGCGGTCCAGTAGCGTCCTTGGGCCCCCCGGTGGGTTTTACCACGTGGGCACAAGCCTGTAGCACCACTGCCAGCAGCAGCAGCAAACGAAATGGAGTGGTAATCGGTCGCGACATATTCAAATCGAGCGAATATAAAATAAAGATAGGATTCCCGCGATACCGGCGCCCAACATAATTCCTGGAGCCAGAAAACGGGCCGCCCACCGCGGATCGGTTCCTTTTAATTCGGGATACTTCGTTCGGCGCACCTTTCCGATGTCCCGGCGCCCAATCGTATCTCGCCATACCAGTGATCGCAATTGTTCCGTGGAGTCGATAAACACTACGTCCACGAGTACTTCCCGAGTGTATTTTTCTCGGTCTATTTTTTCGAAGCTCACTTGCGGTGGATCGATCCGCAAGGAAAGCGGAACACCTAGCGTGCTATCCACAACTCCGTTGAGCCCTGGCGTACGAAATCCAAAAACTGCGGAATATTTCCGAGAATCAGATGCCAAAAAATTGCCCATCAACTCTTCAAAACATAACTCATTGGTTTTCTGAGCCTTCGCATATAATGCGAAATTCGTTGTCCATAAAGTGCTGATAATCAACAGGTAAACCGGTCGCCAAAAATCGTCTTTAAATCGATTATCTCTTCCCCGACAGAGTGATCCATTCACTCTAACCGAAAATCCACTGGCGGGCCTCCAAATGGGGTTTATCCGCATGTTCACTTTTTCACAACGTAAATTATGGAGCTACACCGATCCGTTCGGCGCATGGCAACCAAAAACGAGCAAAAACCATTCCAAATTCCCCGTAGCACCGAGCCGCCGTGGTTGCGCTCACTCAACATACTGACGTAAAATGAATCGAACGGCATCCACTTGAGCTTAGCCACCTTTAATCCGTGGCGCTCAATCAATACCTTCATGCTGACTGGAGCAAAATGGTAAAGGTGACGGGGTACGTCATAGGCCGCCCATCTCTCTTTGTACTTTCTTGCATCCCACGAAGTATAATTCGGTACGGCAATGAAGATTGCTCCTTTTGACCTCAACAAAGACTTCATCTTTTCTAGGTAGAGGTCCAGCTCGTGCACGTGCTCCAGCACATGCCACATCGTAATCGCATCCACACTGTTTTCGGGCAGTTCAAACAGTCGATCAATCTCCTGAGATTCCACCCCGAAATCCGCTTGGGCTACTGTGCGCGCATCCTCGTCGGGTTCCAGGCCAATGGCTTTCCAACCACTCTGTTGCATCTCGGCGAGAAAAGCCCCTGCACCACTCCCAATGTCCAAGATATCGCCCTTGACCGCTCCGGTTTCGCCGGTCACCAATTTCCGTTTGCTTCGCAGTGTAATCTTCCGTACCGTTTGGTAGAGGCGATTGATCAACCCTTGGGACGTATTGCTGTGGGAAATGTACGCTTCACTTTTATAATACGGTCCAATGGCCTCGGCTTCTGGAACTGGATTCGTAAACCGCTGATCACAGTTTCGGCAATGGCAAATCTGAAACATCTCATTCGAAACGGTCGTGTCTTTGGCCTGAAGCACCGGACCAAAGTCTTCCGACTTACAAACGGGACAAACGGGGTAGTTGTACATGCAGTTATTGAGTTGACCGTAAATCCATCAACGCCCGATGTAGACCATCAGCACGGAAATATCGGCGGGCGTGACGCCACTGATCCGACTGGCTTGACCAAGCGAAGCCGGCTTGACCCGGGAAAGTTTTTCCCGACCTTCGTAGGACAATGCTCCTATGCGATGGTAGTCAAATGTATCGGGTAGAACAATATCGTCCAGGCGAATCATCTTTTCTGCCAGTTCTCGCTCCTTGCGAATGTAACCTTGGTACTTGATTTGGATTACGGCCTGGGCCGATGTCTCCGCATCGTAACGCGCCAGGACCTTTGCCAATTCTGGGTTGATGGCTTTCAAATCGTTGAGTCCTACCCCGGGGCGCGTCAGCACCTTGTAGGCTTTGACGCTCTGCTTGAGCGGAGACGTACCCAATTTTGTCAGCATTCCATTTGCCTGATCGGGGGTAATTGATACCGTGTTGATCAGCTTGCGAATCGTTTCGATGCCGGCTTTCTTTTCCTGAACGCGCTGGTAGCGTTCATCGTTTGCCAGTCCCAGTCCGTAGGCTTTTTCCGTCAAGCGCAAATCAGCATTGTCTTGCCGCAGCAGAATGCGGTACTCCGCCCGAGAAGTAAACATCCGGTAAGGTTCATCGGTCCCCTTGTTCACGAGGTCATCGATCAGTACCCCGACGTAGGCTTCATCCCGCTTTAAGACCAATGGCTCCTCATCCCGGATCTTCAGCACGGCATTGATGCCCGCCATCATCCCCTGGCAACCGGCTTCTTCGTAACCGGTCGTTCCGTTGATCTGACCGGCGAAAAAAAGTCCGTCGACCAGTTTGGTCTCCAGGCTCAACTTGAGTTGTTGTGGCGGGAAGAAGTCGTATTCGATGGCATACCCTGGGCGAAACATCTTTGCATTTTCGAATCCTTCTACTTTCCGGATCGCCTCGTACTGGACGTCTTCCGGCAAGCTCGATGAAAATCCGTTGACATAAATCTCCACGGTATTCCAGCCTTCCGGTTCAATGAACAACTGGTGCCGGTTTTTGTCCGCGAAGCGTACGATCTTATCTTCAATCGAGGGGCAGTACCGCGGACCGAGTCCCTGGATGCGTCCGGTAAACATCGGTGACTTCTCGAATCCCGTTGCCAGGATATCGTGTACAGCTTGATTTGTATGGGCAATGTAGCAAGGACGCTGTTTTGACAGGGGCGACGTTTCCTCCGAGAAGGAAAACTTCGCCGGATTTTCATCGCCATCCTGGCGCGTAAGCCGCGACCAGTCGATGGTCCGCCCATCCATCCGGGGCGGCGTACCCGTTTTCATCCGTCCACTCGCAAAGCCGAGCGCGTGCAATTGTTCGGTCAGCCCGGTTGAGGCCCGTTCACCGGCACGGCCGCCGCCGAAACGCTTCTCCCCGATATGGATAAGCCCATTTAAAAATGTTCCATTGGTAAGGATGACCGCCTTGGCCGGAATCTCCAATCCCATTCCGGTCTTGACTCCGGTGACTCGCCCTTCTTTGATCACCAACTCCCGGACCATTTCTTGCCAGAAGTCTACATTGGGATTTGCTTCCAAGGCCAAGCGCCACGTTTCGGCAAAACGCATTCGATCCGACTGACAACGCGGGCTCCACATGGCGGGACCTTTGGAGCGATTCAGCATCCGGAACTGAATCATCGTCTTATCCGATACGATTCCCGAGTAACCCCCCATTGCGTCGATCTCCCGCACCAATTGTCCTTTGGCCACTCCTCCCATTGCGGGGTTACATGACATCTGAGCAATCGTATTCATATTCATCGTTACCAGCAGTACCTTCTGCCCCATGTTTGCCACGGCGGCTGCGGCTTCGCATCCAGAATGACCTCCTCCCACAACGATTACATCGTATTCTGTAAACATGATTCCTGAAACTGGTTATACTTGCAAATACACTTGGCTCCTACGCGAGCCGTCGTATTTTAACCGGGACTCCTTGGATTAAGTTTTTACCCGATTGGTTTAAAAATGTTCCACGTGGAACATTCTTAGAACTCCCGCAAAGATAAGGCTAAATCCTCTGCTTTCCGCATCTCCAATTTTGCATCTTCGGCTTTGTCGTCGTACCCAATCGCATGCAATAGTCCGTGCACCATCACCCGGTGCAATTCATCATTGAACCCGACTCCAAACTCATTCGCATTCTCTCGTACCCGATCCACACTGATAAATATGTCCATCAACAAATCTTTCCCTCCCTTGGGATGTAAGACAAACGTAATGATATCAGTGAGCGTATCGTGCTGCAAATGCGCCAGATTCAAAGCCAGTAAATCTTCATCCGATAAAAAGACATAAGCGATTTCTTCAATCCCGAAACCATGCCCGTTCACAACCGCCCTTAGCCAGCCTTTTACCGATGCTTCTTGGACCACCGAAAACTCGATGCCTTCGGCAAAAAATTCAATGCTTCCCAATGGATTTAAATGTTGAAAATCATCTCTACCCGACGACCTTCATTCTCAAACTTGATTTCGTCGGCGAGATGCGTCATCAAAAATACCCCCCGGCCACCCGGATTTTCCAGGTTCTCTGGCGCAGTTGGATCCGGCAAGTCAGCCGGAGCAAAACCGGCTCCTTCATCCTCGACACTGACCACGATTCGATACAGGTTCATGCTCTCCACTTTGATGAAGACCTTCTTTCCTGCGTCATTTTTGTTTCCGTGGTAAATGGAATTGTTAACCGCCTCGGTGATGGCCACCATGACGTTTCCGTACACGTCATCTTTGAAACCCATCTCGGTTCGGATCTCCTCGATGAAGCTTTCCACCTCTTTGATGCTTTCCGGCGTACTGGAGATGACCAGCTCTTTTTTCATGCCGGCCTCCGCATGGACTTGATCACTCATTCGATTTCTCGAGCAATTTGAAGTACTTTTCGATCAAGATAATAAAATCACTTGAATATTCAAGTTGATTCGATTTCAGCAATTCCTGCCGCAGACGGTTCTTGTAGTCTTCCAATTCAAGCTGATCGGGAGAAACCTTGTCCTTCTCTTCTCCACTCCGCGACTCCCGCTTCTTCTCAAACTGATTCTTCTCGCGCACCGACTTCTGGGAATCCAACAGACGGCTCAAAATTTGCTGCTGCCGTTTCATGGTCCGTTCGGTCAGAATCTTATTTTTCAGTTCATCCTCCGTATCCTTCATGTCTTTCATGACCTTGCCCATATCGCCCAGCATTCCGTTTTCCCCATTTTCCCCTTTGATCTTCTCGTGGGCTTCCTTGAGTTGCTTGCGGATGGCTTCCTGCATCCGGGCCATTTCCGCGAGCTTTTGCGGGTTCATTCCTTTGCCCTGCATCATCTGCTGCATCATCTGGTTCAGCTTGCCTTGCTGTTCACCCAGCTTTTGCATGTTCGGCCGGTTTCCGCCCGGTTTCTTGCACATGCCCATTGAGCCGCTCTTAGATTGCATTTGCTGCTGCATCTGCTGCATTACATCCGTGAGCATATTTGCGAGGTTGTTGATGCTCGTCATCGAAGCATGTTGATTTTCCGTAATCCGCGGCATGTACTTGTCATCCATAGCCTTCGTTGCGCCATTCATCGCCTTGACAATCTTGTTGCTTTCATCGGTCACAAATTTCTCAATTTGGAAGACCCGCTTTGCCAATTCGTCCAGGCTGTCCTTCACCATGTACATGTCGTCGAGCAATTGTTTCTGCTCGATTTCTTTCGTCAGCAGTTGGGGGTCATTGTTCCGTAGCTTCCGCACTTCATCGCGCACATCTTCCTGACGGAACGACAAGCGCAGCAAGTTTTCCAAAAGATCCCGCAGATCATCCAGATTTTGCTGATCTTGTTCATCCCCGCTCTGTTGCATCATACTCTGCAACTGATCCATCATCTTCTGCATCTTCTTCGAAGAATTCTGCTGGGACTGTGATCCCGACTTTTTATCCTGCTGTTGAATCTGCTCTCCGGCATCCTCCATCTGCTCCTGAGCGTCATCCGCATCTTGCTGCAGCTCGTCCATCTTCTGATCGTCCGGCGTACTGGTGTCATCTTTCATGTCGCCCAGTTCTTTGATATCGTCTTCGATGTCCTTCATCTTCTCCGACAATTCTTCTTGTTTATCGCCGATGTCTTTCATCTGCTCACCGTCCTTCTTCTTCGTATCTTCCAGCTTCTCGTTGAGCATGTCCTGCTTCTCCTTCAAGTTTTCGAGCTTCTGCATGATCTCTTCACTCTTCTGCTCGACTTCCAACTGCTTCAGCAAATCCAAGGTCCGCTCCAAAGCTTTTTCGAGATCTTCCTCATTGAACTCCGCTTCCTCCATCATCTGCTTCAGTTCCTTGGGATCCAGCTTTTCCATTTGTTCCTGGATCTTTTCCATCATCTCATTGAGCTTTTCATTGTTCAACTCTTCGATCAGATCTTGCAGCTTCTCATATTTCTCCAGCGTTTCCTCCGTAATCATCTCGTTGTTCTCGAGATTTTCCTTGTTCTTCTTGAATTCCTCTTCGATGTTTTCCAGATCCTCCATTACGTCTTTGTGCGCATCGAGCATCTTTTCCAATTCTTTCTTGTCGTCATAGCTGAGGCGCTTCTGATTGAGCATCTTTTCCTGGAACTTTTCCATTCCCTCCTTGATGTCTTTGACATCATCGACCATTTCCTCCAATTTCTGCTCCATTTTGTCTTGGGACTCGGCTACCTCCTCAAACTTCTTGTCCATGCTCGGGAAATTGATCCGGAACACCGAACTCGTGCTTGCCTTAGGGCCGGTTACAAAATCGTTGTCCCATACTTTGACGAAATATTCGACCCGGTCACCTTCTTCCATTCCTAAGCTCATCAGATCTACTTCCACTGATTTCCTTTGCAACAACTCTTTCGGCGATACGTTAAGTCGTTCTCGTCGATACTCCGCATTGACTTTCCCCTCCGCATCACTATCGGTAAATCGATAGAACAGCGCCAAGTCACTGAAGCCGTAGTCGTCCGAAATTTCAAAGTTCAGTGGCATAAACATTGTAAAATCTGCCACGAACTCTTTTTCTTGGTTGTCCACGTAGACCGAAGGGAAACGATCTTGGATCACGTCAATGTGGTACCGGACCGTATCGACATTGCTGATGTCTCGCTTCGATTTTAGACTGATGAAATACTGCTCCGTGCCTTGCACGTTGCGGTCAAACGTAAACCGACCCGGAACCAGACCGCTGTTGAAATCCGCCGTATCACTGCCAATCCATTGGGCTTCCTTGATACTGCCATTCGTCTCCATCACCCACTTTACCTTTGTTCCCCGCAGCGCTTTGAAGTCACCGATATTGTCCGACAGAGTATCGTCTTGCATTCCCGTGTAACCCGGATAATCGAGCACTACGCGAAAATTTCTTACTGAAGGGCGGGTCAACACTTCAACGCCAAACTTTTTTGAGTCAACTCCCTCATTACCAATGTAGTAATTGAAGTTTTCTTTGATGTTGGCAAACTCAAATGTAAACTCATCCGCCCGGATTTTATCCATCGGATAGTTCACGTACTCTTTCTCCGAAGCTTTCTTGAGGTACAGGTACAACTCTGCGGGCAGCTCGTCGCCATCAACATTCGTTTCCAACTTAAACCCTTGACCCGCAATCAATTCGTCGGGGTGATTCAGTACATTGATGGCAAATGGAGGGGGAGGGATGAATTCCTGGCCGAAGTTGACCAAGCGGGTTGCGCCCCCACTCAAGACGTCCGGGCGCAGCAACCACAGCAGTAAAAACAGTCCTGCCGGAATGCCGAGGTACCGGGCATACCGCCAGTTAACGTTCAAATTGATCGCTCGGGCAAAAGGTACCGGAGCCAACTCTTCAGTTTTGCTCTGAATGGCTGCCACCAGCAAAGCACTTTCCTCTACACTGGCCCGATCTCGCAACTCCAACAAGTTCATCAGCTTGTCATCAACGTTTGGAAAATGCTTCCGAATCAGTTCCGCGATCTCCATATCGCTCAACGGTTTCGAAAGATTCATCATCTTCGACCACGGCCAGACCACCGTACCGCCCAGTACCGCTAGGAACACGATGCTCAACCCAATAATCATACCCGTACGCACCGCGGAGGAAAAGCCCAATAGCCCTTCTCCGGCAATGCTCAAGAACAGGATGCTCGAAGTAATGAGCAACAACCCGATACTGCCTCGGATTATTTGATTGAAATAGTACTTCCTCCGGAACTCCCGGAGATGCCCCATCAATAGATTTTCAGACGTCTTCACTGTATGGTACCTTTTTCAACTCGTACGAAATGCGGCGTTCATAAGTATTTTTCCCGAAAACAAGCGGGCAAATTTATCAACGCGATTTAGAGGCGGTTTAAAATTGGTTTGTGAAACTTGCTCGTGCAGATTTTTTTGTCCATCGAAGCTCATTTTGGAGTCCATAGCCAAAGCTAGGGGCGAGAAAATAGCTGAAGAGGGACGGAAAAAGATGCCAGAGCAGAATCGCAGGACTAAATTTAAACAGCCTCTTAGAACCAACTAAAATGATCAAAAGCCACCACTTTCGCAAGGTGCTCAAATGTCGTTTTCTTTGCCATTCCCATTCCGAGCTTCCAGGAACGACAAGATGTACGGTGTGTGACCACCCAAAATTATTCGTCCCATTGCCGTAAACGCAATCAATAGGCTGATTACGGGCAAGGGAGGACTGTAAAATGCGCTGTTCACAGTTCCCGAAAAAATCGGCCATTTTCCCAGCAGTGCATTCCAGTTCCCAAACGCCAGCAGACAAAAAGCATCCAGAACCAGCGTAAAGAACAGGAAAAGCACCACGGTCATCACCAGTGCATAAAGCACCTTCGCAATTTCCAATGACCACACGATATTTTCATCGTCCTTTACCATTCCAGGTGCAGTTCCAGGGCAGCGTGGTCCGAATGGACTTCGTCAGTGTGGATAAGGCTTTCCCTGCAATGCGTCGCTAACTCTTGGGTGACCATGTGATAGTCGATGCGCCATCCCTTGTTGCGCTTTCTCGATGCCGCCCGAAAACTCCACCAGGAATATTGATCTGGTTCAGGATGGAACATCCGAAAGGAATCGACAAACCCCGATTCCAGGAACTTCGTCACCCACGCCCTTTCGTGGGGCAGGAATCCCGACGATTTCTTGTTGCCCACCGGATTGTGGATGTCGATCTCGGTATGCGCAATGTTAAAGTCTCCGCAAATCACCAGCTTAGGATAGCGGGCTCGGATGTCTTGTACGTACCCGTAAAAGTCATCCAGAAATGTTTCTTTGAATGTCTGACGCTCGGTACCGGTAGTTCCCGACGGCAAATAAATGTTCATCACCGAATAGTCTTTGAAATCTGCCCGAATCACCCGGCCCTCCCGGTCGTATATTTCTAAACCACAGCCGATTTCCACGTGCTCCGGTTCTTCTTTCGACCAAATCGCCACGCCCGAGTAGCCTTTCTTTTCTGCCGAATGCCAATATGTCCGGTACCCTTTTGGATGCAATATACTTTCGTCGAGGTCCTGTGGCCTGGCTTTCAATTCCTGGAAGCACATCACGTCCGGATTCACTTTTCCAATGAATTCCAGCAGTCCCTTCTTTGCCGCTGAGCGAATCCCATTTACGTTGTACGATACGATGCGCTGCTTCATTCACTCTCCCGAAAATGGTTCCAACCTTGGGCTTCCAGCGGGAAAAATCCACCCGACTGCGTGACGATGTTCACTCCCGCGCTGACATCTTCGATGTGGCCGATTACGTAAACGTCCTTGACCATCGATATTCGTTCGAATACATCCAGGGGCACCGTAAATAGCAATTCATAGTCCTCACCCCCGTTCAGGGCCATCGTCAGCGCCGCAATCTGAAATTCCTCCGCAATCGTATGCACTTGGTGGTCGACCATGATCTTCTCTTCGTAAATCGTCGCTCCGGTGTTGCTGTCGCGGCACAGATGGCGGAGATCACTGGCCAGGCCATCGCTCAGATCAATCATTGCTGTCGGGCGGACATTCGCCGTTCGCAGTTCCTCGATTACATCTTTGCGTGCCTCCGGTTTCAGTTGCCGGCCCACGACATAATCGAAACCTCCGAGGTCGGGCTGAATTTCCGGATTCTTGAGGAAAACCGATTTCTCCCGCTCTAGGATTTGCAGTCCCGCGTAAGCCGCACCGATATCACCGGTCACGCAAACCAGATCGTTTACCTGTGCACCATTGCGATAAACCACTTCCTCGGCTCTCCCACGGCCCATTGCCGTTACACTGATCATCAACCCCGAGCGCGAAGACGAGGTATCACCCCCGAGCAGATCTACTCCGTAAAATTCACAGGCCTTCTTCACTCCCTGGTAAAATGCATCAATCGCCTCTACCGTAAAACGGTTGCTCAATGCCAGTGATACCGTGATCCCAAAGGGAACACAGTTCATCGCATAGATATCAGACAAATTCACCACCACCGATTTGTATCCGAGGTGGGCCAGCGGCACGTACGACAAATCGAAGTGCACTCCCTCAACCAACAGATCGGTGCTCACCGCGTGGACTTCTCCATTCCCGATGGCGTAGATGGCTGCATCATCCCCGATACCTTTGCTCACCTCAGCATTGCGTGGCGTGAAATTACCTTTGATCCGATCAATCAGCCCGAACTCCCCAAGGGAGGAAAGCGGAGTGAAATTTTGCGGAGCATTTTCGTTCATGCGACAAAGATACGTTACTGCCACAACAAATCCCGAAATCCGAAACGAGTACGGGCAAATCCGAATGATATTCGGACTTGCCCGTAATTTATCTTGGGTGCGAGGCCGTGCTTACATCCGCACAATTCGCTGTACGTTTGAAGAACTTCCTCCTTTCAGCTCTACCAAGTAGACTCCGCTCGGCAGACCGGTCACGTCAAGTTCCATTTCGTTGCTGCCTGCCACCGCGGAAATCTCTTTGCGCAACAACTCCTGCCCTTGCGAATCAAACACTTTCACTGTGCGCCGGGCCGATTGAGCCGCAAAAAACCGAAGCGTCGTCCGTTCACTCACCACCGATGGCGCCACGGTGAAGGCCGATGACCCCGTAACCTCTACCTGCGAGATTTCAGAACCCGACACCGTTCCATTCAGCGAGGTGTGCTGAATTTGGTAGAAATAGGTTCCCGCTGACAGACCCATGTCCCGCGTCCGATACTCCATTCGGCCATTGGTAGCCTCAATTTGTTGTACCGGCAAAAGCGCAAATGCGTCGGTACCTCGCAGTACTTCATACTTGCCATCGTCATAATCGGAAATGCCCCACTGCAATTCAACATCGTTGCGAATCGCTTCCGCCGTGAAGTAATTCCACTCTAGGTCCAGGGTATTGAACGTTACTGCCATATCGGGGTCAGGGTAACATCCCGCCAGCGGATTTCCGGATCCTTCTGCACCGAAAACCCGCACCGAATCAACGGCAAGTTCATTGACCGTAAATCGATACTGATTGCATTGGGAGTGTTCGTTGCCACAGGTTGACGTACTGTTGACACAGATGAACGGCGTGACAAATCCGGGGTCGATGTACGCAACGGTAAATTGGGTTCCGAAGAATCCTGTGCTATCGACAATCCCAAATACCGGTGTACCCGTAGAATCGCCCGCCAATGAGGTTGGTGTATAAGCTTTGACCTCGAGATTCGATCCACCGTAGAAACCAAATGCGTACGTTCGGGTGTCACCTTCTCCTCCTTTCTGGGTTCCGGTTACTCCACCGCCAATGCAAAGGGTAATGTAGATATCATAACATCCGGGCGTACCGGCAACGCTATCAAGGGTGATAAAGGATCGATCACACGCCTCAGAGCGATTGGGCAAAGCCAAAAACAGGACAACGAGGACCAATACGATCCATCCGTTTTTTGCGTTAAACATGTTTTTTTCCGTCGTAAATTGATGAACAGTAGTATCTGCTGGCGGATAGGACATGGGAATCGAGATCCGCTTCTTAATTATCAACAAATTAATCAACACCCAAGCGCAAAAAAAGTGAAATTAGCCGCACATCTTTCACCTTCTATTTCTCAAATCTTGCCCAAGACCCATTCCACCATCAATTTTGAGCCCTTTCCGAGATTCAATCCTACATTTGATCCAACATTCTTTCAATCAAGCTTTGCCCGGTGGTCAATTTACTCCTGCTGATCTTTAACCGGCTGCTGTCCCGGTGGGGCTCCGATCACCGCGGTGTATGCGATGCCCGGCTTCTGTAAAAGTGAACTTGGCGAATCATTCTTTTTCTCAACTTTACAAGCAAGATCTGTCAATTCAAGTAATTTCGCAAACGACGCAATCATTGATAGGTAGGTGCTCTTTCTCTATTAATAATATTAT
>JBCCQH010000023.1:0-75631 GCA_039024435.1 Bacteroidota bacterium | reverse complement strand
TCTGTGCTGGATTTTTTGCGACCGGGTGAGACTCAGAAGTTCAGTTCTCTGCTCATCGGTCAAAACAATTGGATTACCTTTTCTTGGCATGAACAAATATAAGAAATATAAAGTTCGCTTTTTAATGAATCTTCACACTAGGGGCGCATTCGGGCTTGGACCCTGTTTGCTACTGGCGATTGAAATGCTCGGTTTTTCCATCGCAACCGCAGACCATGGTCTGCTGCCCCAATGGGGACGTCAGGACTCGAACCCCACCATTGCCCCGAAAAAATGCCCCAAAAACCGCATTTGCGCCGTTTTTGGGGCCGGGCAGAGGCAACCGCCAACCGCGGTCACTCAGCGCTGGTGCTCGGGCGAACTGAATCCCGGCCGGCAACCCGCTTCCCATTCGTCGGGTTGGTTGCCGAAGGCGGGAACGCCCCCTTGGTCCTTCAACATCCGGGCCAGGTGCATGCAGTTCCACACCAGAAAGGTCGTATTCCGGTTGGTAAAGTCATTTTCTGGGCCACCGGAACCCGGGTCGCGGTAGGAGGGACCGGGTCCGGCCTCGCCCATCCAGCCCGCATCCGCCTGGGGCGGCACCGTGTACCCGATGTGGGACAAAGAGAACAGTATGTTCATTGCGCAGTGCTTGACCCCGTCTTCGTTGCCGGTGATCAAGGTCGCCCCGACTTTGCCGTAGTCACGGTATTGGCCTTTTTCGTTGAATTGGTGGGTGTAGCCGTACATCCGTTCCAAGGTCCGGTTGCAGACCGAGGACTTTTCCCCGAGCCAAACCGAAGTGCAAATGATCAAGATGTCACAGGCGTCGACTTCTTGCTGGATCATGGGCCACTCGTCCTTTTCCCACTCCGGCGTCTGGGACATGTCCAGGCCCAAGCCCGCCGCGATCTCGTAATCGACCGGGCGGATGATTTTGGTGGTGACCCCATTGGCTTCGAAGATGCGCTGGGCGACCTGGATCAGGCCTTCCGTGTGGGAGAGGACCGGCGTGCGGTTCAGGGTGCAATTGAGAAACAAAGCCTTCAGGTCATCGTATTTGGCCGGTGGTTGCTCGCAATGCTTCGCGATCATTTTATCAAGCTGTTCGCTCATCGAGTTGGAATTTGGTAAGTCGCCTACTCTGAATATGGTTTTCGGCATCCCCAGGGCGCATCCCCATGGATGGGAAGCGCCCGCAGCACACTATGGCAATTCAAGTTGGGTGCAAGTGCAACGGAAGGTAATGATTCTGCCCCCCGGAAGCAAAGCGGGAGGGCCGAGCCACCCCGACCGTAGCGTTTATTCGATCACCACGGAGAGTTTCTTCAAACCCTCCACCTCCAGGGTCCGCAAGCCCTTGCGCGCTTCGGGAAAATCGACCGAAGTGCCTTCCCAAACTCCGATTCGGAAAGGATCACCGTTGCCGGGGATGCGGTAGACTTCAATTCGGATAAGGTCCTTTTCCGACAGCAACAAGTCCACGGCTTCATCCGGTCGCCAGGCGACGGTGCTTTTGGCGTGCGGGATCGTGCGGGAACGGTATTTTTCCGTATTCCCCAGATAGACGCGCCACTCCAAGCCCGGATCCGAGAAAATCCGCCGCTCTTTTTTCGCCCCGACCGCAGCGACCCGCAGTTTCATTTTCATGCGGGGAGGAATGCTCATCTGCTGTTCCAGTTTGAATTCGCCCAGCGGAACCTCTCGCCCTTCCCAGGCCAGTATCGCGGTGTACGCGAGCTTGAGTTGCAGGTTGGGGAGGTCGGTGGGCAACATGTAATACGGGAAAAACAATTCGAGCGCCGCCGTGTCCACCTCGGAGGTGATCCGGAGGGCATCGTTTTCCCATTGGGCATTTTCCGGGGCAATATGCTGCAGGTAACCCGGGGGGACGGGACCGTTCTGGGTTTCCATGCGGGGAAACAGCCGCACACTCGCACTGTCCAGTTCGGTCAGATAGCGGTCCGCCAGTTCGTACTGGGCGGTAAAACGCAGACCGGCAATTCCGCCGCGGATGACTTCCTCGCCTTTCCATTGGCCAAACACCAAGTCCTGCACCGGACGCGCCTTGTCCAGCAGTTCTCGGTCGCGGTGCATCAGATCAAACTGCTGCCCGTCGAGTTGCCATTCGCCGGAAAGCCGCAGTAAAACCGCGCGTTTCGGGTCGGGATCCAATCCGTAGTGGGGCAAAAACAAGGTCACCGCACCTTCATTTCCGGTCAGTTCAAAGGTCGCCCCCTCCCGCAACGCTACCGGCCCCGCAATCACCCGGGCAAACCGTGGCACCCGCACCTCCTCGCCAAAGCGTTCGTTCAGCTTGACCAGAAACCGGATGCCAAGGATATCGTAATCCAGGGCGTAATTGAAGCGGACTCGGATTCC
This sequence comes from Bacteroidota bacterium, assembly GCA_039024435.1. GTDB lineage: Bacteria > Bacteroidota > Bacteroidia > J057 > JADKCL01 > JBCCQH01. Next base: position 73,267 of record JBCCQH010000023.1, on the reverse strand, counting down.
AGTCACGCCGGCCTCGCGGTGGCCCTCCTGCACCTCAAACCGCGTGAGTTTCAGCTTGGGCTCCTCCAAGCCCTGCAAGACAAACCGGGCACGGGTCACCTGCCCAAAGGCGAGCTCCTGCACCTCCGAACCCGCCGACGTCCAGGGCGACAGCGTGGTATCCCCGATCACGTCGGAAAAGGTAATCAGGTCGAAGTCATGGACGTAAAAGTCGATCCGATCCCCCTCAGCGAGGGAAAACCAGCCGGTGCGGTCCTTTTCCGGATCCCCTTCATAAACCGTGGTGTTTTTTTGGCGTTCGCTGCGGAACAGGATTTTTTTGCCTCGGAAAATGGTCCAGCGCACGTCGGGCAAGATCTCCCGTTTGTTCAGGAAATAATAGTCCCAGGAATCCTGGCGTGGATCTTTGTCGGAGACAATGATTCCCTTTAGGTCCAGGCGAAATCGCTTGACGGGGGGCATCGCTAAAAAGAATGACTCGGATTCCCAATCGCCCACGGTTTCTCCATTGCGGCCGTCGACGACCACTAGCCGGATGCGCAGGCGCCGCTGGCCCGGCAGCAGCCCCAAGGCGTAATAGGGCAGGAACATGGAGCGGCCTTTAAAATCGTTGCGGGTTTTGCTCAGGGAAATGCGCAAGCTGTCCCGGAATTCTCCACTCGCATTTTGGTAGTCGCTGGCATCGGGTGCCGCCGGAACCGCGATGTCGGTGGCGTCGATCAGGTAGGCGATCACATCGTAAGGCAACGAACTCTCCGCGTCGCCGAGGAGCTGGGCCCCACGGTATTTCATCTTGAGGTCAAAGGCGATCCGCACTCCGCTCACCCCGTCGAGGGAATCTCCGTCGGTCAACTGAAAGTCGGTCACGGTCACCGACTGGCGCAATTCGAGTGGAGTCGCGTGCGTCGATTGGGCGAGGCCCAAAACGCAGAGGAACAGGAGGTGATAGATTTGCTTTGCAGGTGACATTGGGCTTCGAAGTTACGGGCAATCAACCAAAATGAAAATCATTCTCCGGGAATCCCCCCAAATATCGTGCGGTTTTCTGGAATTGAACCCGCCGGGCCGCCCTGCGTACAACGACCCAATGCAAGTTCCCAACTGTCCATTGAATAAGGCACACCGGTTCGCGGCGGCGATCTACAGTGTACATCACCGATTGGTGTGGGGAGGAAATTTGCGGATATTGGGCGCAATAAAATGAGCGCAATCCGCAAACTGGCCAGCCAAACCGCCGTTTATGGGCTCAGTTCCATCATTGGACGCATCGCGGTTTGGGGGCTTACTCCGATCTATACTGCCCGGCTGGAGCCCGGGGAGTACGGCGTATTTGGAGACCTGTACTCGATTGTTACCTATTTCCTGGTGATTCTGACCTTTGGAATGGAAACCTCGTTTTTCCGGTTTTCCAGCGACGACAAGACGGACAAGCGCCCCTACACGCAGGCGTTGCTGTTTGTGGGCGGGCTGGCCACCATCTTCCTGGTCATCTTTGGTTTCGGGCACCAGGGCCTGGCTTCGGCGCTGGGCTACGGGGAGCGTTCGGGACTCGTGCTCATGGTGGTCTTTATCATCTATCTGGACGTGATGGTGGCCCTGCCGATGGCGAAACTGCGCTACGACGAGCGGCCGATCGTCTTTGCGACGATCAGTCTGGTCTCGATCTTCCTAAATATCGGATTGAACCTGTGGTTCATTCTGGGGCAAGGTGAGAAAAGTGCGGAATACGTGTTTATCGCCAATCTCATCGCCTCGGGATTCAAGCTCAGTCTGCTGGTATTTTTCTCCCTGCCGTTCACCGACCGGCTCAAGCAGTTGGGGCGCATTGGGGCCAAGCTTGGGAGCATCAACGTATTGCCGGAAAATCTGATCCTCCACCGGGGGATGATGCGGAGCATGGCTGCCTTTGGGTTTTACATCATGCTGGCTGGGCTGTTCGGCATGATCAACCAGTACAGCGACATCAATTTTGTGAAGCGGCTCTGGCCGGCGGATGGGGCCGATTATGCGGGCGAATGGATCACCGGGGCGGCAATGGCGGGCATTCTGTTTGCCAATAAGAAACTCGCGGTGTTCATCTTGCTGGTGACCCAGGCGTTTCGCTACGCAGCGGAACCGTTTTTCTTTCGGCAGGCCCGCGAATCGGACAGTAAAGGCGTATTCGCGAAGGTATTTCATTACTTTATGCTGGCTGCCCTGGGGGTATTTCTGCTGGTGAGTGTGTTTGCCCGCGAATTCGTCAACATCAAGATTGCCGGCTTTCAGATCATCGATGAACAGTACCACCTGGGGCTGGAAGTGGTGCCGCTGTTGTTGTTTGCTTTTGTGCTGTGGGGCGCTTACATCAACATTTCGATTTGGTTCAAACTCACCAAGCAAGTCCGGTTTGGGCTGCTGTTTTCCGGGGCGGGGGTAATCACGATTTTGCTGTTCTTCGTGATCTTGATTCCGTTTTATGGCTACATGGGGGCGGCGACTGCAATGCTGCTCTGCTATCTGGTGATGTGCGCCTTGTGTTACCGTGTCGGTCAAACCTACTACCCGATTCCTTACCGGATTGGGCGTACCGGGATTTATATGGCGATCATCCTGACCGCGTTTTTCACCTGCCGAAGTCTCGGTGGGGAGTTGGTTTTTGCCGGTCCGTTTTGGGGAAAATTGCTGATCTGCTTGGCGGCCTTTGGGCTGATTGCGGCGATTGAGCGGTTGCGTCCGATTGATTGGGAGGCAGGAGCGATTTCGGACGGCATCCCGACGGACAAGGCTTAATTCTCGCGCTGCCGCTTGTCCGGTTCCCGGAAATCTTCCTACCTTACTGCGCAATCAATTCAACAATTCTAGGGAGAAAAACATGTTGCTTGGAAAAACAATGCGGGCGCTGGTGCTGATGGTTTGGATGCTGCCTGCTGGACTTTGGGCCCAGGATCACGTGCAGGTCATTCGGGGTAAGGTTACCGATGCGTATACGGGCGCGGCGATTGGTCAGGCCAGTGTCACCATCACCAATACGGTGCCCCCCAAGGCGGTTTTTTCCGACTCTAAGGGGCGCTTCAGCATCGAAGGGGTGCCGACCGGGCGGGTTTTCCTGCAGGTGGCTCAGCAAGGCTACGAAATGCTGGCCTTGCCCGATCTGGTGCTGAACGAAGGGAAAGAATTGGTGCTGGAAACCAAGTTGAAGCCGATCACTTACACCACCGGTGAGGTGGAAATCAAGGTGCCCGCTTTGACCCCGATCAGTGCCCGCTCGATTTCAGTGGAGGAGACCAAGCGCTTCGCCGCGGTGTACTTTGACCCGGCCCGGGTGGCGACTTCACTGCCGGGAGTGGTGCAGGCGGACGATGGGGCCAATCACCTCGTCGTGCGGGGCAATTCGCCCAACGGGGTGCTGTGGCGCTTGGAAGGCATCGATATCCTGAATCCCAATCACCTCAGCAATGCCGGCACCCTGAGCGACCGGGCCACCGCGGCGGGCGGGGGCACCAATATCTTGAGCACGCAATTGCTCGGCAATTCGACCTTTACCACCAGTGCCTACGGCGCGCAATACGGCAATGCTCTGGGCGGGGTGTTTGACATTTCCCTGCGCCCCGGCAACGACCAGCAATACGAATTCACGGCCCAGGCGGGCTTTATTGGGGTGGACCTCTCGGCGGAAGGCCCTTTTTCCCGCAACCGCAAAGCGTCCTTCCTGATCAATTACCGCTACTCTTTCACGGGGTTGCTGTCGCTCATGGGCGTACCCCTTGGCGACGAGGACATTCGATTTCAAGATTTGGCCTTTAACCTCAATTTTCCCACCCGGAAGCTGGGAACCTTCACGGTGTTTGGGATGGGGGGCTTGAGCAGCAATGTATTTACTGGCCCGCGCGAAGACAGCTTGGTCACCTTCCAAAAGGACCGGTTTGACATCGATTATCGCTCGGACATGGGTGCGGCGGGGATCACCCACAAGGTCACGCTGGGGGAGAAGACACTGTGGAAGACGGCGGTGGGCTTGTCCGCCTTGTTGACATCGTGGGACAGCCGCTTTATCCTGGACAATGGACAGACGGTGCCCACGGATTCGGACCGATTGGAGCAGAGTCGAATCAGCCTTACGACCTCGCTGAAGCACGCGGTTCGCAATGGCCTGTACCTAAAAGTGGGCGGATTTGCGAATCGCATCGACAATGAGGTGCGGACGACAGTGTTGCTGCCGGGTACGGGCGTACCGCCCACAGCGATTGCCGACGGCAACGAAAATGCCTGGCTGGTGCAGCCTTACGCGGAACTCGATTGGCGGCCGATCAAGGCGCTGGAGCTGCGAGCAGGGCTGCACGCGATGCATTTCACCCTCAACGGAAGCCAGGCGCTGGAACCGCGTTTCAATGCCCACCTGCGGATTGACAATCGGCAGAGTGTACAGGCGGCGGTAGGCTGGCACAGTCAGGTTCAGCTTCCGGGAACCTATTTTGCGAGTTTCCTGGATTCGCTGGGCGACCCCCAATTGTTCAACCGGGACCTGGGGTTGAGCCGGGCGCGGCACTACGTGCTGAACTACGACCGCTACCTGGGGACCCACTTTCGGGCGCGGATTGAGGGCTACTACCAAGATTTGTACAATATCCCCATTGTAAACGACCCCAATTCGACGGTTTCGGCGCTCAACCAGATGGAGGGCTACCTCGCACGGATCCTGGAAAATGCGGGAACGGGGCGCAACTACGGCCTGGAACTGAATGTCGAGCGGCTGTTGTACCGCAACTATTATTTTCTGTTTAGCGGGACATTGTACCGTTCGCTCTACACCGCCGGCGATGGCGTAGAGCGGGCTTCGCGCTTCGACGGGCGCTTTGCGACGGTCACCTCGGGGGGCTACGAATGGTCCCGGGAGAGCCGCAAGGGCAAGCAGCAGATTTTCGGGATCAATGCGCGGGTGGTCTACCGGGGCGGACTGCGGGAAATGCCAATTGATTTAGCTGCCTCGCGCCAGGCTGCGCGCACGGTGTACGATGACGCGCAGGGGTTTACCGAGCAGTTACCGGACTACTTCCGGGTGGACGTCCGATTTACCTTCAAGCGCAATCGCCCGGGCTACACGAGCACTTTGGGCATCGATCTGCAAAATGTAACCAACGCGCAAAACATCGGTTGGCGCTTCTACGATGCCAGATTTGACAGTGTGCTCACCCGGCTTCAGTTGGGCCTGATTCCGCTCTTGAGTTACCGGATGGAATTTTGATGGTTTGCGGTGCGATGGGCGCTGCTCCGCAAGATTTCCGCTCCTTGCCTAAAGCCTCTGGGCCAGATTTGGTTTCTTTCAGGACTCCGATTTGAGAGGTGGTTTAAATTCAATTCTGCGATTTTGCTACGACATCTTTTTCCGCCCCTCTTCCGCTATTTTCTCGCCCCTACCTCGGGCTATGGGCTCCAAAATGAGCTTCGATGCACAAAAAAATCTGCGCTCGCAAATTTCACAAACCAATTTTAAACCGCCTCTAAGAAAATGCGTGGTTGGCCGCGCGTGGGTTCTCTGGGGGCGAGCGAACGAATTTTCTTCTATATCGACAAGCAAAGCCACCTCGGCTTCCCCGGAAAATCGAACTTGGTTCACGCACTGTCGCCGCGGGGCGGACGGATCGGGAAATGGTGCCGTCTCTGAGATGACAAAATCAGGGTGGCATTTGCCTTTTTGCATTCCAAATGCTAAGGATAATAGGAAACGAAAAAGCAAGCCACCCGAATGGTCAAATTCAAAACTTAAGCCGATCACTGGCATCCGTCGCCCACCGTCCCAAACAACCTGACCCTGCCAATCCCGATCCCGATCCTTCTCCTCGGTTATCCACCGGGGCAAGATTTACTCCCCAATCGCCAGTTCGACTTCCCCGACGCTCAATGCGATTTGCGCAGGCAAATCATTGCGAAAAGTCCTCTGATTTTGGAGAGAAAACTGGATAAATCGCTCCCCTAAGAATGGTTTTTTGGCGGAGAAATTCCGTAAATTATTTATTGCCTTTGGGGCCAATTACTGATCCCTAATGGGAAAAAATATCGCTCTAACTTGGATATCAAATAAATTGTTTCGTTCTTCGGCGGTTATTTTTTAGCCTATATTTATAGTATCAACTGAAAATAGTCGCATTTACGACAGTTGGGTAGGGGGTGTCGGGGCGGGGCAACATCTTCAACGAAACCCATAGTCCGGCATAGATTATTGGGCTATCCACACAATAAACGGCTGTTTTTCGATGTTTTGTTGGGCCAATTAGCAAGAGGTTTGGAAGGTGTTTGGTATTGTTTAAGGTTGGTGTATTATCAGCTTATTTAGAATCGATATAAATAAGGTTTGTGCGGGCATTTATGTTTCAGTGACTTTGAATATGATGGGTGTCTCTATTAACTTTGAAATGATTCATTAGATATAATCTGTCACTATGGGCAAGATTTCAGGTAATATTAAGCCTACTACGAAAAGATATTTTACGGCGCTCGCCTTTCTTCTTTTTGGTTTTGGAATTGTCTTAGCAAACAACCCCTCCAACGAGAAAAATGACGAAGCTGTAGAACAGATCGCGGCCACGGCCTCGGCCATTGGTTTGGGCCAAGCTCCCGGCCAGCCCGCCCCGGCTGTCCAGGTGGAATACGAGTCCATCTTCCTTACGCTGGCCGTCATGGTCGGTGTCCTGCTACTGGTGGTTCTGCTCCTGATTTTTATCTCGGCTAATTTGTTGAGCCTAATTCGGGTGCGAGAGGGGAAAGATCCCCTGTCGCTGGCAGCTACACTGAAAAAAACCAAAGAATATGCGTTGAATCCCTATATCGCTACCCTCGGAAATTTCGTGGTCATCATCATTGCGATGATTTTCGTGGTGCCGATTGCGCGGGGAGTTGGTCTCTCGCAGGGATACCAACCGGAACAGCCGATCTGGTTTTCCCACAAAATTCATGCGGGCCAGTACGAGGTCGATTGCCAGTACTGTCACACGGGAGTTGCTAAGGGGAAGAACGCATGGGTGCCTTCGGTGAATGTCTGTATGAACTGCCACAAGGCAATCAAGCAGGGTTCCATCACGGGCGAGAAAGAGATATCGAAGATCTACTACGCTTACGAAAACAACGTGCCGATCAATTGGGTACGCATCCATAACCTGCCGGATCTCGCCTACTTTAACCACCAACAACACGTGGTGGCGGGTAAGCAGGAGTGTGAAACCTGCCACGGTCCCATCGCGGAGATGGACGAAGTCTACCAATATGCGCCTCTGAGTATGGGATGGTGCATCAACTGCCACCGGGAGACGGAAGTCGACGCCGAACTCTATAAAAAGTTAGGTCGGGAAGATGTTCATACGGTCGAGGATATCGGCGGTTTGGCGTGTGCCCGTTGTCACTATTAAAGAACAGAGGATACGTTTTTCTATGGGAAAGCACGAAGAATACTGGAACGGACTTGAGCAGTACAATGCTGATTCCTCTTTTCAGAAGACCCAAAAAGATGAATTCCAAGAGGATCTCCCGATGGAGGACTCGTTGTCTGAGGAATCGTTAGGACTGAAAAGCAACCGAAGAGACTTTTTGAAGATCTTCGGTTTCGGTCTTACCGCCGCCGCCCTTACGGCTTGTGTAGAAAAGCCGGTGCGCAAGGCGGTGCCTTACGTCAACAAGCCCGAGAACGTCACCCCCGGTCGGGCCGAGTGGTACGCAACCACTGCGAGCATCGGGGCCGGTATTGGCATTTTGGTCAAGTCCCGCGAAGGCCGGCCGATCAAGGTCGAAGGCAATCGGATGCACAAACTCAACAAAGGCGGTTGCGATGCCATTGTGGAGGCTTCCCTGTTGAATCTCTACGACTCGAATCGCCTCAAAGTCTCCCGTGGACCCTCCAGCAAGATGATGAAGTGGGGTGCGGTCGACAATGAGATCATGTCCAAGCTGGAAAGCTTGGGCTCCGGTGCGAAAATTTTGTTGGTGGGCCACTCCGACAGCGGTCTTGCCTCCAAGCGCCTGGTCCAAAAATTCAAAGCCAAATACCCCGGTACAAAATCGATCACTTATGATCCGGTATCCAACTATGCCCTCGCCAAGGTCCACAGTGACGGGGGGGAATATATGCAAGTGCCGGGTTACCACTTCGAAAAGGCAAAGGTCATCGTGGGTTTAGATGCCGATTTCCTCGGAAGTTGGATCTCCCCGACGGAGTACACCAAAGGATACGCTAAGGGTCGCAAGGTCAGTGAGCGCAATCCCACCATGTCGCGCCACATCCACTTTGAACCGCGCATGTCGCTGACCGGTTCAAACGCCGATTTGCGGGTGCCGATGAAACCCGCCCAGCTCATGGCCGCAATCGCGGGCATCCACGAGGGGCTAATCGGAGGCGCGATCACTTGGAAAGGTCCGGGAAATGCGGTCCAGCGCGCCGTCCGCGAACTGCGCAAAGCCGGTTCCGGCAACAGCCTCGTCGTCTGCGGGGTCAACGATGTCCACGCCCAAACGGTGGTCAAAGCCATCAACGAAATCCTCGGCAACTACGGCAGCACCATTGATATGGACCGCCCCAGCTACCAAGTGCAGGGCAATGACGAGCACATGGTCAACTTTGTTGCGGAGCTCAGCCACGCCGACGCAGTCATTTTCCTGGATGAAGCCAATCCGGTGTACGATTTCCGGGAAGGAACTGAAGTCGCAAAAGTTTTGCCCAAAGTCGGCCTGAGCGTCGCTTTTGTCAGCAAAGAGAACGAAACCTCCAAACTCTGCCAGTACGGGTTGGCGCAAACCCACTGGTTGGAAGAATGGGGCGATGCCCAGCCGCGCAAAGGTTACTTTGGTATCCGGCAGCCGCTGGTGCGCCCCCTGTACGATAGCCGCAGTTGGCAAGACACTTTGATGGTTTGGAGCGGGGACAATCGCCGCTTCTACGACCTGATTCGGGAAGTTTGGGAAAACGAAATCTACCCCCGTGGGGCGAAGCAAGCGACCTTCCGTTCATTTTGGAACGATACGGTTCGCGACGGCTTTTTTGAGGCTGATGTACACGGGTCCGCCCACGCTACCGAAGGTGCCCACCACGCGGCCCAGGTTCCGGCAGAACACGCGGAGGACGAAGAAGCGGCGGCGGCGCCCGATCATGCGTCCGCCGGTAGCCCCCTGCCTGATCCCGCGACTTCGCGGGCAGCCTTGCTGGCGACCTACAACAAGAATAAAGATACCTCTGAGTTCGTCATTTACCTGTCGACCACGATGGGAACCGGACGCTACGCAAACAATCCCTGGTTGCAGGAGTATCCCGATCCCATCACCAAGGTGACCTGGGACAACTATATATGTGTACCCTACGTCAACGCGAAGCAAGAAGGCTGGTCCGATGGTGACATCGCCACTCTGAAAGTAGGGGGCAAGTCCGTCGATCTGCCGATCATCGTACAACCGGGACAGGCGGCAAATACCTACGCCATCAAGGTCGGTTACGGCCGCGGTGACATTGCGGGCAAGGTCGCCAAAGGTGTCGGCAAAAATGTCTACCCGATGGTGGGCGTCGAAAATGGCAGCTTCTCTTATGTCTCCCAGGGCGCTTCGGTGACTCCGAAAGGAGAAAACATCCGGATGGCCAAGACCCAGACCTTTATCGGTTATGAACTGATGAGTGATGGGGAAGGGGGCGACGGCAAGCGGAAGGAAATTGAAAACCGGGTCGGTGATTACATCGTGAAAGAAACGACCCTCAGCGCCTACCGCAAAAGCCGGGTCGCGGGAAACAAGCGTCCTTCGGGTCACCACATGCTTTCGCTGTGGAACATCCACGACAAGAAAGGGCACCATTGGGCGATGGCCATCGACCTGAATGCTTGTACCGGTTGTGGAAGTTGCATCGTGAGTTGCAACGTGGAGAACAATATCGCTACAGTAGGTCGGGAGGAAGTGGCCAACCGCCGCGAGATGCACTGGCTGCGGATCGACCGCTACTACAAAGGCGATCCCGCCGACCAGGAAGGCAAATTGGAAATGGTGCACCAGCCGATGATGTGCCAGCAGTGCGACAACGCTCCCTGCGAGACGGTTTGTCCGGTACTGGCTACGGTCCACAGTGACGAAGGGCTGAACCAGCAGGTGTATAACCGCTGTATCGGGACGCGCTATTGCGCAAACAACTGCCCTTACAAAGTGCGCCGGTTCAACTGGTTCAGCTACTACTGGAACGACGATTTCAAGGACGTCAATGTGGCCCAGCACGACAAAATCGGTCGTTTGGTGCTGAATCCGGACGTTACGGTGCGGGCCCGTGGGGTGATGGAAAAATGCTCTTTCTGCGTGCAGCGCATCCAGGACATGAAACTCAAGGCGAAGGTCGAAGGGCGGAAGTTGAACGACGAAGACATGAAGACCGCTTGTGGGCAGTCCTGTCCGGCAGACGCCGTGGTCTTCGGGGACCTCAACGATACTTCCTCGGAGATCTACAAGCTGTACCACAACAAGCGGGGTTACCACGCACTGGAAGATGTAAAAACCTTGCCGAGCGTCCTTTACTTGACGAAGGTGCGGAACCGGGGAGAAGACGAAAGCGAAAATCCGACCACCTGAGTCGGAGCGTTGAACTGATTAGATAAACGACGAAGGAAAAAAGAAACCAAATGGGACATTACACTTCGCCAATTCGAGCACAGGAAGTAACCGGAGGGTTGACTTACCACGACGTGACCGAGAGTGTCCTCAAGCCGTTGGAGTCAAAGCCGAACAAGCTTTGGTTGATGGCAACCGGACTCTCGATGGTGGCGCTGGGCATCGGGCTTTTCTGTCTCGGATACACGCTTTGGGTCGGGATTGGAACCTGGGGTCTGAACAAGACCATTGGTTGGGCCTTTGACATCACGAACTTTGTGTTCTGGGTGGGGATCGGTCACGCTGGTACGCTGATTTCGGCCATTTTGCTCCTGTTCCGCCAGACCTGGCGCAACTCGATCAACCGCTCTGCGGAGGCCATGACGATTTTTGCCGTCATTTGTGCGGCGGTCTTCCCGGTCATCCACATGGGGCGTCCCTGGTTGGGTGCATTTTGGGTACTGCCGTTGCCGAATACGCGCGGACCGCTGTGGGTGAACTTCAATTCGCCGCTGCTCTGGGACGTGTTTGCCATCTCGACCTACTTCTCGGTCTCATTGGTGTTCTGGTACCTCGGCTTGGTGCCTGACTTCGCGACGGTGCGGGACCGCGCCAAAGGCAAGATTGCGAAACTGGCTTACGGAGGTCTGGCGCTGGGCTGGAATGGTTCGGCGAAGACTTGGTATCGCTTCGAATTGGTTTCTTTGATTCTGGCCGGTCTGGCGACCCCGCTGGTCCTTTCGGTACACACGATTGTATCCTTTGACTTTGCGACCTCGGTGATTCCTGGGTGGCACACTACCATTTTCCCACCGTACTTCGTCGCGGGAGCCATCTTCTCCGGTTTCGGGATGGTGCAAACCCTGCTGGTGGTGATGCGCAAAGTGTACAAATTGGAACACATGATCACCCTGCAGCACATGGAAGCCATGGCTTACATTATTCTGCTGACGGGTTCCCTGGTGGGGATTGCCTACACGACGGAATTCTTCATTGCGTGGTACTCAGGCAATCACTTCGAAAGCTTTGCCTTCGTAAACCGGGCCTTCGGTCCTTATTGGTGGTCTTACTGGATCATGATGTCCTGCAACGTGTTCACGCCGCAGCTCTACTGGTTCAAGAAAATTCGGCAGTCGATGCTGGCGACGTTCATCCTTTCGATATTCGTGAATATTGGGATGTGGTTTGAGCGCTTCGTGATCATTGTGACCTCCCTGCACCGCGACTATTTGCCCTCTTCCTGGGCAATGTACACCCCGACCTGGATCGAATTTGGGATCCTGCTGGGAACTTTTGGCATCTTCTTTACCTTCTTCTTCCTGTTTGCCAAGTTCTTCCCGGTTGTCAACATGTTTGAAGTGAAAACTCTGATTAAAGTACCCCACAGTCCACAAGAAGAATATGCAGAACAGCACGCAGAAGTTCCTATTGGGTAAGTTCAAAGACCCGGACACGACTTCGGCTTCCGTGAAGGCGCTCAGCGCAGAGGGGATCCGGGTCTACGATGTCTACTCGCCGTTTCCGATCCACGGGATGGAGAAACTGCTCGGCTTTAAGCGTTCGCGCTTGACGGTGGCGGCTTTCTTCTTCGGTCTGACCGGTACGACCCTGGCCGTTCTGATGCAGGTCTATATGATGGTCTGGGACTGGCCGATTGACATCGGGGGGAAGCCTTTCTTTCAAGGACCGGCTTTGGTACCGGTGACCTTCGAGTTGACGGTGTTGTTTGCTGCTTTTGGGATGGTATTTACGTTCCTCTTCGTGAACAAACTCTTTCCCTGGAAGAAGACGATCATTTTTGACGAGCGGGTGACCGACGACGTGTTTGTGGTGGCGGTGGACCAGGCGCGTTTGTACGACAAGGACAAAGCCGAAGACATCATGAAGAAGTCGGGTGCATTCGCGATTGCCGAGCAAGAAGTCGACGATCCTTACTTTGATGTATTCTAAGGTCATGAAACTAGGAAAAAATATACTCCAACTCACTTCGCTTCTGGTCCTTGCGGTCATTGTATCCGCTTGTGGAAGAGACAAGAACGATCCGGGCCTGCAGTACGCGCCGGAGATGTACGAGTCGATTCCCTATGAGCCATTCAAGCAAGTGATGGACAGCACAACCCCATTTCGGAACGGTCAAACCCTGCAGGAACCCCCCATGGGTACCATCTCCCGCAATGGATACGCCGCTTTCGAGTTTCCTCCGGGTGATTCGGTCAAAGCGGGCAACCAAGGTTTGATTGCGATGGTGAACCCGGTGCCGCTCACCGACAAGGCACTGGCGGAAGGCGAAGTGCTTTACCTGCGTTTTTGTGGCGCTTGTCACGGCAAAAAAGGCGCGGGCAATGGCAAAGTCGCCCAACACGACGCCATCAACCCGGGCGCTTTCAACGGACAGAAGTTGAAAAACTACACCTCGGGGCAGATCTACCACACAATCATGTACGGACAGGGGGTGATGGGTTCGTACGCTTCGCAATTGGAACACAACGAGCGCTGGAAAGTGGTCCACTACGTCCACACTTTGCAAGGTGGGGACAAGGCAGCCGCAAGCGATTCGACCGCGACTGAAGAAATGGATACGGCCGAAGAAAAGCCGGCGGAAGATGGCACCACCATTAAAGTGAGCAATCCGGACGGTGGCGAGGAAGAAGAGGACGACGTGAGTTCGAAACCCTGATACGATTGGAAAAACGATAAGCGATCACAATGAGTCAGCAAAAATTTCGGTTAACCGGCAAATACACGCGCAACTTCGGCATCATGTCGGGGGTTGGGTTAGTGCTCCTTATCTTGGGGTATGTATTGTCGACGTCCGGGGGCTCCGGCGAAGGCGATCATGGGGGCGACCACGGTGACCAGCACGAAGTGGGTGCGCATGATGGCGCCCACTCGGATGCCGGAACGGGTGAGGTCTTCCAATACGTAAATGATCAGAATGGCCACGGTGATGGTGATCACGATGGAGACAGTCACGATGGGGACGGTCACGATGGGGACGGTCACGATGGAGACAGTCACGATGGGGACAGTCACCACGGAGATGACCACGCAAAATCCGACGGTGAGCACGATGCGGGGCACGACTCCGAAGCCCACCACGGCGACGAACACGGTGAGGGGGAGGACCACGCGGCGGTCGGCGGTGCCGATCACGGCGATGGCCACGGTGGCGCGCATGCCGGAGAGCACGGCGGAGGTCACCACGCCGAAGACCACATACAAAATGGAACCTGGCGCCGTGCCAAGGTCTATCCCGAGCAATACACCATGGTTCACCACGACAAAGAAGTAACCCCGATGAGTCTGTTTGGCGCCAGCATTCTGGGCGGCACCTTTTTCTGGTTCATCGTTGCCCTGTTTGGCGTGTTTTTCATCGCCGTGGGATACCTCGCCAACGCCGGTTGGTACATCATCTTTAAGCGAATCCTCGAAAACTATTACCGTTTCCTGCCGATTGCCGGCGTATTGCTCCTGGTAACATTTTTCGTTTTCGGCGATGCGCTTTACGAGTGGTACCACCTTGAAGTAGGCGTCGACAAGCTGATTGACGGTAAGCGGGGCTTCCTCAACGTCGTCTTTATTTTGATTACGATGGTGTTGCTGATCGCTGCCTGGACTTTTCTGGGACATTTGTTCAAGAAAGCTTCGCTCAAAGAAGAAAGTGAAGGCGGTCTGACCTGGTACAACAAGAGCATGCGCTATTCGGCGATTTTCATGCCGCTGTTTGCGCTGGGTTTTGTGACTTGCTCTTTCCTGTGGATCATGTCGATTGACGCCCACTGGTTCAGCACCATCTTTGGCGTCTATTGCTTTGCCGGGCTTTTTGTGAGCGGAATGACGATTACCATGTTCATTTCGGTTCACTTACACGACAAAGGACACATCAAACTCAGCGGTAACCAGATGCACGACGTAGGCAAGTTCATGTTTGCCTTCAGCGTCTTCTGGGCCTATATCTGGGTGTCTCAGTACCTTTTGATTTGGTACGCAAACATCCCGGAAGAAACGGTTTACTACTATCAGCGCCTGGAGAACTACCAGTTGCTCTTCGCCCTGAATGTAGTGATCAACTTTGTTTTCCCTTTCATCGCATTGATGACGCGCAAGGCCAAGCGGGAATTTGCTTCGCTGCGCAGTGTGGGACGCGTTATGCTGGTGGGCCGTTTTCTGGACATCTATCTGCTGATTGCTCCCGGTGTACTTGGATCGGAGGGCGGAATGGCCCCGATGATGATGATGTTTGGCGCATTCCTTTTGATCGGCGGAGTGTTTCTTTGGGTGGTTTTCAAGGGCTTCGAAGACGCGCCTTTGCTGGCCACCAAGCACCCCTATTATCAGGAGAGTATCCACCACGACACAGGAGTCTGATTCAAGACGAAATCGGTACAAAAAACGTGGAAAATCGGTTATTTTGTAGGTATAGAAGCGAAACTATAATGATCCGAAAAATGAAATATGAGCAAAATGAGGCAGTTCTTCAGGTCCGCAAACGCCTGGTGAAGCTGTTGCTCATGGGATTGACCTGTATCATGCTCGTGGGCGTACAAGGCAACGCATTTGCCGCCGACGCCGCTACGGGTCAGGCACTGTTCAAAGAGAACTGCAATCGCTGTCACAGCATGAAGCTGGAAAACTCCAGCACGGGTCCCGCGCTTCTGGGCGTGTCCGAGCGTATGCCGGAGGGCGACTGGATTTACCGCTGGATCAAAAACTCACAGAAGGTGATCCAGGAAGGGGAACCCTATGCGGTCAAACTCTGGGAAGAAAACAACAGGGCCAACATGGACCCGATGCCGCACCTCACCAACGCGGACATTGATGACATTATGGCTTGGATCAATGCTTATCAGCCTGCGGCGGCACCGGCCCCCGGTGACGGTGCGTCGAATACGGTCGGACTGGAGGAAGCAGAAGGTTTAGGTTCCCTTTGGAACTGGGTGCGCTTCCTGGTATTTGCGATTGTGGTTCTGCTGGTCAACATTGCCTTGCAGATTGCCCGTTTGCGTGGGGTAGAGTTTTTGGCGGGTGTCAACCTCGACAAGCTTAACGCCCGCTTGATGTTGGGCTTCTGGGTCTTCGGCCTAGTGGCGGCGGTTTGGTCGACCGGATTGTTTCGCGATTACTTCATCCTCGACAATGCCGCTTCGGAGCACGGTCAGGAAATCGACCAGCTTTTCTGGACCACGATGGTGGTTGTGATTGCGGTATTTGTGATCACAAATACGCTTCTTTTCTGGTTCGCTTACAAATATGGCAAAGACGGCGACCGTCAAGCAAAATACTATCCGGAAAACTACCGCCTGGAAATGGTGTGGACGGTGGTTCCGGCAATCGTTTTGACCTTCCTGGTCATTATGGGGATTCGGACCTGGACCAGCGTGATGAGCGCGCCAGACGATTCCAAGGAAATGATGGCAGTGGAAGTCAATGGGCAGCAGTGGGGCTGGATCCTGCGCTATCCCGGCAATGACCAAAACTTTGGAGAAATCGACGTGCGCCGCATCGGTGGGGACAACCTGCTCGGGGTGGACATGAATGCAGATGAATCAAAGGATGACTTCATCACCCAGGATTTGATCCTGCGGAAAGGTTCCGTCATTGACTTGAAGATCCGTTCGCGCGACGTCCTCCACAGCGTTTACCTCCCGCATTTCCGGGTGAAAATGGATGCCGTCCCCGGGATGGATACTCGTTTCCACTTCGTCGCCACGCAAACCACCCAAGAGTACCGCGAGTATTTGAAAGGCAATGGTTTCTGGAGCCAAATCGAGCGGATGGATACGATCAAATTGGATACTTTCCGAATTGCAAACCGGGATACCATCGCCTACGACACGACGATCATCGATACGGTCTATCGGTACGAAAACTTCGACTTTGAACTTGCTTGTACGGAAGTTTGTGGACGCGGTCACTTCTCCATGCGGAAGAAAGTGGTGGTCCTCGAACCGGAAGAGTACGATGCTTGGTACGAAAAAGCCAGCCAGGCGACGATGTACAAAGCCATGCGCAAGGACATTGATCCGAGCGATGAGTTCCCGCAACTGGCGGGCACCGAAGAAACGGGGGGCAGCAAGTCAGACATTATACTAGAATAAATTTGCAACTGAAGCGGACAAAAAATAAAGCGGTATGTCAGATCAGGCAATTACATTAAACAAAACAGGCTACGGTGACAATGGTCACGGGCATGGTGGTCACGACCACCATGACGACCACCACCCCAAGCCTACCTTTTGGAATACCTACGTATTCACCATGGACCACAAGACCATCGGTAAGCAGTTCCTGTTTACTGGGATCTTTATGGCCATGGTCGGGCTGTTCATGTCGGTGATTTTCCGACTTCAGTTGGCGTTTCCGGATACGGAACTGCCTTTCCTGGAGTCTATCATCGGTAAGTGGGGAGAAGGCGGCAAAATGGACGCCAACTTTTATCTCGCGCTGGTGACAATGCACGGTACCATCATGGTATTCTTTGTCTTGACCGCCGGCTTGAGTGGAACCTTTTCCAACTTTCTCATCCCACTACAAGTTGGGGCCCGCGATATGGCTTCGGGCTTCATGAACATGCTTTCGTACTGGTTCTTCTTCCTGTCCTGTACGATTATGATCGCCTCGATCTTTGTAACCGGTGGCCCGGCAGGAGGGGGGTGGACGGTTTATCCTCCGCTGAGTGTCCTGGAATCGGCCAACCCCGGATCAGGATTGGGGATGGATCTGTGGCTCACCAGTATGGCATTCTTTATTGTGTCATCTTTGCTGGGATCCATCAACTATATCACGACCGTCCTCAACCTGCGAACCAAAGGGATGTCCATGACCCGTCTACCGCTGACGATTTGGGCTTTCTTCCTGACGGCTGTGATCGGTACACTGTCTTTCCCGGTCTTGCTTGCGGCAGCGTTGTTGTTGCTCATGGACCGGAACTTCGGTACGAGTTTCTTCCTGTCGGATGTCTACATCGGCGGGGAGGCCCTTTCCAATGAGGGGGGATCGCCGATTTTGTTCCAGCATTTGTTCTGGTTCCTCGGTCACCCGGAAGTGTACATCGTACTGTTGCCCGCACTGGGTATGACCTCGGAAGTCATTTCTACCATGTCCCGGAAGCCCATTTTTGGCTACCGTGCGATGGTGGGCTCCATGATGGCCATTGCGGTGCTTTCCTTCGTAGTCTGGGCGCACCACATGTACGTAACTGGGATGAATCCCTGGTTGGGAACGGTCTTTATGCTATTGACCTTGATCATTGCCGTGCCTTCCGCGGTGAAAGCATTTAACTACATCACTACCCTCTGGCAGGGAAACATCAAGTTTACCTCGGCGATGTTGTTTTCGATCGGTCTGGTATCCCTGTTCATTTCGGGTGGGGTGACCGGTATCTTCCTGGGCAATGCCGCCATTGATATTCCGCTGCACGATACTTACTTCGTGGTAGCCCACTTCCACCTGGTCATGGGATCGGCGGCCGCATTCGGCTTCTTTGCCGGAGTGTACCATTGGTTCCCGAAAATGTTTGGCCGCATGATGGACCGCAAGTTGGGCATGTTGCACTTCTGGCTGACGTTTGCCTCGGTCTACTGCGTGTTCTTCCCGATGCACTTCATGGGTATGGGGGGCGTTCCGCGCCGCTACTACGCTTTCTCCGCCTTCCAGTTCACGGGCCACGAAGCGTACATCGATTTGAGCATCTTTATCACGGTTGCGGCTATCCTCGGAGTATTTGGTCAGGGCATCTTCCTGCTCAACTTCCTGAACAGCATCCGCCGCGGCAAGAAAGCGCCGATGAATCCGTGGAACGCAAACACCCTGGAGTGGACGACTCCGGTCAATCCGGGCCACGGTAACTGGCCGGGCAAAATCCCGCAGGTGTACCGCTGGCCCTACGACTACTCGAAGCCCGGCATCAAGCACGACTACTTCCCGCAACACATTCCGGATGACGATCCCAACTGGGTCGAAGGAGTACCGGAACCGGTGACAGAACCCGCCGTGAAGCCGGAACCGCAACCTGAAGTCGTCGTAAGTTCGGAAGATTAACCTGACTTGAATGAATAAAATAAAAACAGCACCTATCGAAAAGTGGTACAGACGAATTGGCAGGGTTTCGGTAGGTGCTGTTTTGTTTCTGATCCTCGTAGGAGGAATCGTCCGAAGCACCGGCTCCGGAATGGGTTGCCCTGACTGGCCCAAATGCTTTGGTGTGTTGGTACCCCCAACCGACGTGGCGGACATCCCGGCACAGTTCTTTGAGCAACACCCGGATTACCAGACAAAGACATTCAATGTCTTTCAGACCTGGACCGAATACATCAACCGTTTGATCGGGGCGTTGATCGGACTGTTTGTCCTGATCACAGCCGTCCTCTCCATCGGCTTCTTCCGGAAAGATCGGCGCATTCCGATTCTGAGTTTTGGGGCGGTCATCTTGACCGGATTCCAAGGCTGGCTGGGCAAACTGGTCGTCGATAAGAATCTCGAAGGGGGCATGGTGACCATTCACATGCTGGTAGCGATGATCATTCTCGCGGTTCTGATCACTGCAGTTTACTTCGCGGAGATGCACCGCAAAGGTGGTCCGGCTCGGTCCTACAATGTCAGCAGTGGTTTTGCCTGGTTGAGCGTGGCGATGCTGTCGCTGACCCTGATTCAAATTTTGATCGGGACCCAAGTGCGAGAGGCGGTAGATGCCGTCGCCGTCGCCATGAACGATACCGGTCGGGAAACCTGGGTCGACCAACTCGGAGGATACTACTCGATTCACCGATCCCTCTGGATCGTGGTGGCCGGCTTGATCGTCTACTGGACCCGGAAACTGATTCGAGACCCCGCCGGCAATCCACGAATGCGCTTTTTTGCCTACGTGCTGCTGGCAACCCTGGGACTGGAAGTTCTGATGGGAATGTTTCTCGGGAGCTTTGCCTTGCCGGCAGTTGCTCAACCGATCCACCTGCTGCTGGCCGCGGTGATGTTTGCCGCAGAATACGCTCTGGTGGTGAACGTGCTCGGAATCGAACGGTTCGGACACAAACAAATGAAACTAGAATACCACGCCAATCGACAATTGGCCAATGCAAAGCAATAGAACGACATATACGCTGTTGGTACGGGAGCAGCTCCTCACGCGGGTGCGCGCCTATGTACAACTCATGAAATTCCGCCTGTCCAGTCTGGTGGTGTTTTCGGCGGTGTTTGGCTACTTTATGGCGCCCAACATCACCGGATTTGACCCCGTCACGGTGGTTTTGCTCGCTTTGGGGGGCTTTCTGGTGACCGGCGCTTCGAATGCCCTGAACCAAGTCATTGAGGCGGAATACGATGCCCAAATGTCCCGGACGCAAAAACGTCCCATGGTAATTGGGGCGATCAGCCCGACGGAAGCGGTGGTTTTTGCCCTGATTATGGCCGCAGCCGGGGTAGCGATCTTGGGTGCGTGCTTTTCGGGCATCATCCCGGCGCTATTGGGGATCATCGCCTTGCTGCTGTACGCCTTTGTGTACACCCCGCTCAAGCGGGTGTCTTCACTGGCTGTTCTGGTGGGAGCCTTTCCCGGTGCGATGCCTCCGCTGATTGGTTGGGCGGCAGCGACCGGATCCCTGGATTGGGGGGGCTGGGTGCTCTTCCTGATCCTGTTTTTCTGGCAGTTTCCCCATTTTTGGGCCATTGCCTGGATATTGGATGACGACTATACCAAAGCTGGATTCAAAATGCTACCGGGTGCGGGTGGGCGTACGCCCCATACCGCTTCCACGGTGCTCATTTATACTTTTCTGTTGGTCCCCGTATCTTATCTGCCGTTTCAGGCGGGTATGGTCGGTGGGGTGAGTCTGATTGTGACGATCCTCTCGGGACTCGCATTTACCGGAGCCGCCTGGATGTTGCTCCGCAATCTGGACAAAAAGGCGGCTTCCCGCCTCATGTTTGGATCGTTCATTTATCTGCCCGTGGTACAAATTACCATGTTGATCGATAAGTTCTAGTGTATGAACAGTGAAATGGCAGCCGAGCCGAATGAAAGAAGATACGTAATCCACCCGGCGAAATTCACGCTGTGGTTGTTTATCGTGAGCATCATCCTGTTTTTTGGGGGACTCACGAGTGCTTTCATCGTCTCAAAAGGAATTGAAATGGAAAAGGACATGTGGCATTTCTTTGAATTGCCCAATGTCCTCTGGCTGAATACCGCCATTCTGGTCGTGAGCAGTGCCATGATTCAGATTGGTTTGTGGGGAGCCCAGAAGGGCGACCTGCGCCGGGCCCGCATCGGATTGACGATGGCGTCGGTCCTGGGCCTGATTTTTTTGGTCGGGCAGGTGATCGCCTGGCAAATGCTCGATGAAGAAGGAGTGGTATGGGGAAAAGGCGGAAGCAACTCCGGCAATTACATGTACCTGCTGACGTTCGTCCACGGGCTGCACATCGTGGCGGGATTGGCCTTCATCGGTTACGTATTCGTAAAATTGGTGCTGCAACGGGGAAAGCTGTCATTCCAGAAAGGCGGGACGATCAGTCTCATGGCCTTCGAAAATGCAGTGACCTTCTGGCACTTTCTAGGTTTACTTTGGTTGTATTTGTTTATATTTTTACTCATGAACCAAGGACAACCTATGGTATAATTATTTGGAAAAAACTTTAGTAACGCACGACAATGTCCGAAGTTAGAACAGCAATTGATTCCACATGGGTCGGCGGTAGAAAGCCCTTCAAGGCGAGCTATGGCAAGCTGATGATGTGGTTTTTCCTGCTCTCCGATGCCTTTTCTTTCTCTACTCTGTTGCTGGTCTACGGGGTGATCCGGTTTTCGAGTCCGGTGCCCTGGGCAGATCCGGAAACGGTGTACACCCACTTTCCGGGGCTTTACGAGTGGTTCCACATCGACGCTCCCCTGGCGTTTGTGGGTCTGATGACCTTCATCTTGATCGCTTCCTCGGTAACGATGGTACTTGCGGTGGAGGCCGGTCACCGGATGGACCGCAAAAATGTGGAGAAATACATGGCGTGGACCCTGGTCGGGGGCTTTGCCTTCCTGGCTTGCCAGGCGTACGAATGGTATCATTTTATCATTGGTACCCACGGGGAATTGTTTCACGGATCGATCCACTTGCTAGATGGTACGGTTGCTACCGCGATGGCGGAGGGCGTACAAGACGGCGGGGTGGTCGTGATGAACGGCGCCAACCAAGGGCTAAACCTGCTCACCGCTACATCCGCCCAATTGCAGGAACTCGTGCCCCCCGAAATGCTGACTGCGACCGGGGCGCTGGACGTCGGAGCGGCTTCGGAGGCGGCCATCTCGGGTGCCGGCCTCAAGCTCAATCAATACGCGCAAAATCCCTCCTTTGCCAATCTGTTCTTCTTCATCACCGGCTTCCACGGAACGCACGTGGCTTCGGGGGTGCTGTTGAATTACATCATCTACAAGCAGGTCTGCAATGGAGTCATGGAAAAGCGTGGCCACTATGAGATGGTAGAAAAAGTCGGTCTCTATTGGCACTTTGTCGATCTGGTTTGGGTCTTCGTTTTTACCTTCTTTTACCTCATCTAACGATTCACCGCAATGGCAAACGCACAACATACCCCCGGCGAATTCGATAACGATCAGAGCGCCTACACGCATCCTGATATCCACACCCATCACGACGAAGCCCACGGGGCCCACGTCCGCAAAAACATCTGGCGGGTATTCTGGATTCTCTTCGCGATTACCGCCCTGGAATTCGTAATTGCCTTCGTGGTTGGTCGAGGACTTTTCCGCAACGTGACCTTTATTCTGATGACCGTCGTGAAGGCCGCCTATATCGTAGCCGTTTTTATGCACCTCAAGGATGAGGTCAAGAGCTTAATCTTTACGATCATGATTCCGCTGCTCTTTGTAATCTGGTTCATATTGGCCTTGCTGATTGAAGGCGGATTCTACCAAGGCGGCTGGTTCGGGTACTGAGCCAATGCGAAAGATAGGACCATTCATCACGCTGTTCATCATCCTGGGCTTGCCACTGGTCATCTACCTCGTCTTACGGACAGGAACCCACGTCGTCAAGCCTTTGCGGACAATCAGCCAAAAGATAGCGGATCCGGGCGGTGGCCCGGATTCGGTCTATAAAGCCGTGGGCAAATTTGCGTTGCAGAGCCACACGGGCGCGACCATCACCCAGGATTCTTTTGCCGACCACATCTGGGTGGCAAATGTCTTCAAGGCGGATTGTCAGGACGAATGCGCGACGCTGTTGCAGAGCGTCCGGGACATCCAAGAGTATTACACGAGCAGTTCCGATGTGCGCTTCCTTTCGGTGTTGCTCAATGCGCCCGGAGATACCGCGGTCGACCTGAAGGCGGTAGCCCGGCACTATGAGGCCATCGACGGCAAGTGGCACTTTGCGCAGGGTACGCCCGATTCGGTTGCCGAATTTGCTCACCTGGAACTCGATTACGGGGACGCTTTGCCCGACAGTGGCGCGACCCTGAAAGCCGATTATACCCTGCGCCTGGTGGACCATTACGGTCTTTTCCGCGGGGCCTACTACAATGTTTTGGAGCCCAAGGAGGTGGATTCGGCAATATCGCACATCCGCTTGTTGCAGCGCGAGTTCGAGCAATCGCGCCGCTGAGTCGGCGCTTTCGTCAAGCGACACAATGGTCATTTTCCCGGGTTCCGGGCAAACGTTCCGGCCAGCGATGCGTTATAAAAGGGTAAAGCAAGGCGAATTATGAAAAACTGGTTTGCACTCGGAAAACACAAGATGGTCGGCGCGGCGCTGTTGCTGCTGCTCGTGGTGATACTCTTTGGATTTGAATCGGTTGAAGCCCAATGCCCCATGTGCAAAGCGGCCGTTGAATCGGGAACCGATTACGGAGCCAAAGACAGTTGGCTCGCTTCGATGTTGAATACCGGCATTTTGTACCTATTTGCCTTGCCCTATCTGGTGATCATGGGCGTGGGGATACTCTGGTACCGTGGTTACAAGCGGCGCAAGCGCGAAGAAGCGCAGTCGCAAATGACAACCATTGATTCCGTTCTGGGAACGGTCAAGCCGGGAAATGATGAAATTGCCACCTGAATCTTCTGAGTCTTTGCCTTCCGCCGAAAAGCCAAGCGTAAAACTGAGCCGATTTGCCGCTTTGGGCTTCTGCAAATGCCCGCGCTGCCGCACCGGCAATATGTTTCCCTACCGTCCTTACCACCTCAAAGGCATGGGCAAGATGCACGACGAATGCCCGCATTGCGGGCAAGACTTTAAGATTGAGCCCGGGTTTTACATGCTGGCCGGTTACATCGGATACATCAATTTTGTGGTGGTGATCTGCATTTTGGCCTTTTCTTCTTTTGCGCTGTTTCCCGGCGTCCCGGATGCGGCTCTGATTGCCATCTGCATCGGCCTTACGCTGTTGCTCTACCCAATCAATTTTCGCCTTTCTCGCTCGGTCAATCTCCATTTGATGGGCGGGGTACGCTACGACCCGGAAGCTGCCCAGGACGATTCGGGTTTCTACATCACCCCCGAAGGCGAACTCAAAGTCGGTTCCTCTCGCCCCGCGCCGAGAAATGATTCGAGGTAAATTTCCAATTGATCGATTTCCGATTTTTCTCCTTTGTATTTCATGGTGCGTTGCATATCATCAGAAATCTTTTCGTTTTTTTGAGCCGTGAATCGAATGAGCATGACATGGGAGGGAGAGATGCGGTCCGTGACGGCACGGGAGCATTACGCCCGAGAAGTGGCCTACGCGGGAATCTTGCTTTGCATGGTGGGAATGGTCACGTCGCCCGCGCTGCTCAGTATCGGGACGGTGACCCTGATTCTGCCGGCATTGGTGGCAGTGCCGCTAGGGGAACAATGGCGTCGATTTTGGGGGCACAAACCGGCATTCTTTCTTTCGCTGATCTTTTTGGTGCAAATCGCTTCCGGGTTGTGGACCCGCGAAGCGGAGTTCAGCGTGTGGCTGGAGCAGGTGCGGATCAAAGCACCGCTTTTCTTTGGGATGTACAGCCTGGCCGTGTTGGGCCCCTACGCCCGGGATCGGGTACGGATCGCGCTGATCTTGCTATTGCTTGCGGTGACCTTCGTGGGCACCGGAACGATGGTGGACTACTTCCTGAATCGGGCAGCGATCAACCAGCGCATCCAAGTGTCCAAAGAAGTCCAGGTCTGGCTGGGGATGAATCACATCTACTTCAGCATCGTGAGTGGCTTTTCCGTGCTGGCGGGCGTCTGGTTGGCGCAATTTAAAACGCCGCTGCGCTGGCGCGGGGAGCGGGGCGTGATCATCGGGCTGACCCTAGTGGTATTTGTGACCATGCACGTGCTCACGACCCGTACCGGTCTGGTGGGCCTTTACCTGACCGGGGGATTGCTGGGTTTTGTATACGTGCTCCGGCAAAAGAAATACCTGTTGGGCGCACTTGCCTTTGTGGTGCTCGTTTCGGTGCCCTTTGTGGGCTACGAAGCGATCCCATCCTTCCGCTACCGGATCGACAATACCTGGATGGACGTCTCGCGCTATTTTCGGGGCAAAGATCCCAACTACCTGTCCATCGGGACGCGGCTGGAAAGCTGGAAGACAGCGGTCAATCTCTTCAAGCGCCATCCCCTGATCGGGGTGGGCATGGCCGACATCAAAGCGGACATGACCGATCAGTACGTAGCCGACGAAACGCTGCTGTGTCCGGAAAACTTTGTCCTGCCCCACAATCAGTTCTTGCGCCTGATGGCGGGCTTCGGTTTGCTGGGACTGCTGCCCTTTACCTACGCTTGGTTCATGACCCCACTACAGCGGCGCATCCCCAAAGGCTGGCTGTTTTGGGCGTTTTGGTTGACTTATTCGCTGGCGATGCTCGGTGAATCCACCGTAGAAAGACAAGTAGGCATCATGTTCCTCATCACCTTGCTGTGGTTGTCCCTGAGCGAGGGTGCTGCGCTCACCGCGGCGAAACGTCCCGATTGATGTACAGGCCCGGACCCTCTCTGGGGATAAGCGGGATTGCACGCCCGAGGTGATTTGCAATATTTTGCGGGTAAATTTCGCTTTTATGGTGATGAAAAGATTGATGGTATGTTTGCTCGCGGCTACGCTATTTGCTGGATTGCGAGCGTCGGTGATCGTCCCGGGAGATTCCATTGGCAAGAAGATTCTGGATGGCAAGCGCTACGTGAAGTACAAAATCGCTCAGGGTGATAATCTGAGCCAGGTGGCTCGAGAATACCGCACCTCGGTAAAGGAGCTGATGGCCCTGAATGCCATGAGCGATCCTGGTTTGAGCATCGGGCAGGTCATTTTGGTTCCCGGCACCGGCAATACCGAGGTCGCATCGACGGCTCCTGCCACTGCGCCGGCGAATACCCACACCGTGGAGCCCGGTGAGACCCTCTACGGCATTTCCCGAAAATATAAAGTGACCGTGGCCCAGATCCAGGAATGGAATGCCCTCTCCGAATCGGCCCTTTCCCCCGGTCAGACGCTCAAAATTGCTGCGCCGACCGCCGCCGATGCCCCGGCGACCGAGCCCGTGGAACCGACCCGCGAAGAGGTCGTGGTGGTAAAAGAAAAGCCCCGTCCCATCGTCAAGCAGCGTCCCGGACGCCACGTGGTTCTGCAGGGAGAGACCCTGTATGGCATCGCCCGGACCTACGGGATGGATGCCCGTGAGATCAAAAAGATCAACAACCTCCGGAGCAACGAAATCCAGGAAGGCCAGGAACTGATCGTGCGGGCCGAGATGCCGCCGAATGCCAATGGCGGCACGTCCCTCATCCAGGCAATCGAAGAAGTCACCGCCGGTCAAGAGAAGACGCCCCAAGATGAATTCCCCGAATTGGAGGTGCTGACGGTCAAGGAAAAGACCCGCCTTGCTCCAAACGCTAAGGTGACTGCATTTACCGACAAGTTCACCAAGCAAGAATACCAGCGCGTAGAGGAAGTCGGGAAAGCCGGCCCCATTGAGGATTTTAACACCGACCAGACGAAATTCTACGCATTTCACAAGTACGTTCCGGCGGGTTCTTACCTGCGCATCGATCACCCGGCCAAAGGCCAAAGCATCCTGGTGGAAGTCATCAACAGCCTGCCCGGTAAGGATCCCTACGCGGTCCGACTTTCCGCAAAATGCAGGGACTATCTGATGATTACCGGGGTGGAGACCGAAGTGGTCATGCGCTACGTAATACCGATGGCGAAATAGCCATTTGTCCAAATAATATTTGCTTGATCAGGCGCCTGCTTCAACCTAAGCAGGCGTTTATGTGGTATTGCGGAACAGGCTTGTGAAGCTGCGATTTTTTCTATTTTTTTGCTTTATGCGGGTATTGTACCCGCTTAAAGGAATTCAACTATGTGGCTCAATAACATTCTGGAAACCATGGGGGGGACGCCCCTGATCAAGCTGAATACGGTCGCTTCTCACCTCAAGCCGACCGTACTGGCCAAGGTGGAATACTTCAATCCCGGCAACAGCATCAAGGACCGGGTGGCACTGAAAATGATTCAGGATGCTGAGCGCAAAGGGCTCATCAAACCCGGCGGTACGATCATCGAGGGAACTTCGGGCAATACCGGGATGGGCCTCGCCCTGGTCGCGGCCGTGAAAGGCTACCGGTGCATCTTTACCATGCCCGATAAACAGTCCAAAGAGAAAATCGATATCCTGCGCGCAGTGGGGGCGGAGGTGATCATTACGCCGACCGCCGTAGACCCGGACGATCCCCGTTCGTACTACTCGGTCGCCAAGCGCCTCGCCAGCGAAATCCCGAATTCCTACTACCCCAATCAGTACGACAACCTGTCAAACCAACAAGCCCACTACGAGTCGACCGGTCCGGAAATCTGGGAGCAGACCGAAGGGAAAATCACCCACTTTGTGGCGGGAATGGGCACCTGCGGTACCATGACCGGGATCACCCGCTACCTGAAAGAAAAGAACCCCGGCCTGGTTTCGGTAGGCGTGGACACCTACGGATCTGTGTTCAAAAAGTACCACGAAACCGGAAATTTCGACGAAAATGAGATCTACAGCTACCTGACCGAAGGGATCGGGGAGGACATCATTCCGGACAACTGCGACATGAGCCTGGTCGACCACATCATCAAGGTCACCGATAAGGATTCGGCGCTGATGGCGCGCAAGATGTCGCGGCTCGAAGGGCTGTTCATCGGTTGGTCGTGCGGGGCCGCGGTCCACGGAGCATTGGAATACGCCCGTAACCTGGGTCCGGAAGACGTCTTGGTGGTGGTACTGCCCGACCACGGGACGCGCTACCTGGGCAAGATCTACAATGACAACTGGATGAAGGACCACCACTTCGTCGACAAGGGCAATATGCTGACCGCCGCGGAGATCGTACAGCGGAAGCCGGAAAAAGGCCTCGCTACCCTGAACAAGGACAACACCCTCAGCGACGCCATCCAGTTGATGCGGGAACGTTTTATCACCCAGATTCCGGTGATGGATGATGGAAACGTAGTCGGGACCATCACCGAGAGCCGGATACTGAATGCCATCTTGGATGATCCCAGCCTCAAGGAGTCCCCGGTGGAATTGGCGATGAACGATCCTTTCCCGTTTGTATTGCCAACTACCCGGATCGACGTGATTTCGAAAATGATCAACCGCGATTGTCCGGCGGTGCTCATGGTGGGCGAAGAGGGGATTCCGCAGATCATCACCAAGTACGACTTGATCTCCGTCCTGGCCAGTTGAAAAGGGAAATTTTCGAGAAAAACCTACTTTTCGCTTGGCCGCTAAGAAATAATGCCTAATTTTGTGATCCATTCGCGAGAGTAGCTCAGTTGGTAGAGCATAACCTTGCCAAGGTTAGGGTCGCGAGTTCGAATCTCGTCTCTCGCTCAAAGCCACCGAAAGGTGGCTTTTTTGCGTCTGCGACGTTGCTTTCTTTGCTTTCCGGATTGGCGTTCGCAAGGATTGCCGCCCCAAAGCATCGAAGAAATTGATGATCGCCTTTGGTAGCAATTGACCGTTTGCTTCGACACCCCAAATCTGATCTCTCCCCCGGCTCGGTGTGTCAGTAGCGCCGCCCTCACCCGGGTATGATTTCTGCCGATTATTGAATAATTTCAATCAGCTTTGTAATTACTTTCTCTGTTCCAACGCCATGCTTTACTCTGACGAATACCTGCAGTCCATGCGTATCGTGACCGATCCCGTAGCGGATCAAGCCGTCACCGAACTCCTCAACGCAAATGAAGTCAATGAGGTCAATCACATCTTTGCCTCCCTCGTGCGCAACGATGAACTGCCGGAATTCAAGGACTACGACATTGCTGGCTACCTCGAAGCATCCCGCCAAGATTTCCCGACCCAGATTGACTGGGACAAGGTCCGGATTGCCCAAAACATCTTTCTGCAGTACAGCTCGACCATTTTTCTGGTGCTCTTCTGCCAATCGTTGCCCGAATGTTATGCTTGCTGGCGCGGGGCGGAAGTCCTCCTGCACACCGGACGCCTCACAAACACCAAAGGAGATTTCAAAGTGTTTTCCCGGCGCTTGATGGAAACGGCCCAGTTCATGGTTGATGTGCTCGACGGCGATGGATTGAAGTCGAGCGGCCAAGGATTGGTGAGCGTCCAGAAGGTGCGTTTGTTGCACGCGGCGATCCGCCACCTGCTGCGGGAGCAAGGCTGGAAAGAAGATAAATTTGATGCGCCGATCAATCAGGAGGACATGCTGGGGACGCTGCTGTCATTTTCGGTGACGATTATCGAGGGCCTGGACAAGTTGGGGGCCCACCTCACCAACCAGGAACGGGAAGCCTATTACTACTTTTGGACCTTGATCGGCCCGCTGATGGGGGTGGACCCCAGCCACATCCCGGATACGCTTACCAAGGCGATTTTCCTGAAAGACCGCATCCTGGAGCACCAGATGGGACCATCGGAGGCGGGGCGTATCCTGACCGATGCCGCGATTCAGTACATGCAGTACATGATCCCAGCGAAGGCATTTGACAAATTTCCCAACCGTCTGATGGGCATCTTGCTGGATGAAAAAGTAGCCCAAGCCGTAGGACTGGACGCCAGCAGCAATTTTGGCGGGAAAATGGCCATGGGCTTCTTCCGCTTTGGGATTGAGGTCCAGGAGCACCTGGGGGGCAATGCCCCGGTGCGCGCTCTGACCCGCAAGTTTGAAATCCAGCTCCTAGAGGCGATTTTTAAGCATTTCAATGACCACAAGGAAATCGAGTTTCGCCTGCCGGAAGATATCCGTCCCGACTGGGATCCCAAGCAGACGCCTTCCCTCGGGGCACCGCCGACGATTCGGCGGATTCACTTCGATGCGGACGATTGTCACGGAGTGGTTCCGGCCCTGGAGCGCCTGATCGGCAAGTGCAAGGTAGACAACAACCCGATCGGCTTTTTTGCCTCGCTGTACCGCCTGACGACAATCAAGATTGTGGATGCGATTGACCGGGGCATATTTGAGGACAATGAGCGGATGGCCCGCATGGACCTCGTATTTGCCCGGCGTTATCTGCACGCGGTCACCCAGTACCTCAACGCCGTGCGCCCCACCGAGTCTTGGATGACAGCATTCCACGCCGCCGGCGATCCCCGGGTCAATGTCATACAGCACCTTTTTCTGGGCATGAACGCCCACATCAACCTCGATTTATCAATTGCGGCTGCCGAAATTGCTCCCGGGGAACAGATCGATTCCTTCGCCAATGATTTCAACCGCATCAATGCCATCCTGAAGTCGCTCATGGACCTCACCATGACCGATATCTCCGATATCTGGCCTCCACTCAAGGGCCTTTTGCTCATCGGAAAAAAGGTAGGCAAAGGCCTGACCGGTCTCGCTATGGTGGGGGAGCGCCGATTGGCTTGGAAAAAAGCCACCCAACTGGCGCCCCTCTCCGGGGAAGCACTCGCGAATGCCATTCGGGAAATGGACGCCCAGACCAATCAATACGCCGACGAAATCCTCTATCCCGGTAAGTTGCTGGGCCTGATTTTCAATCGCATCACGCAGGCCCAGCGGGGAAGTGTCCGCTGGCAGGTCGAGCAATTTCACGACGACCTTGCCGTGGAAAGTAAATAATCCTATTCTTACGCTATGTCCCTTTCTCAAGCATCTCCCAACCGTGCCGAAGCCATTGCCATCTCTGGATTTGAAATCACTGGTACACTCTACGAAGGTGATACCTTTCTGCTGTTGCTCGCCCAGCGGAAAGTAGACGGGCGGGAAGTATGCTTGAAAACCACCGTGTCGCCTTATCCACGGCGGGAGGCCCTCAACCAATTGAACAACGAATTTGCCATCGGGAGCCGCCTCAAAGGGGATTGCTTTCCCGAATACCTGGAAAAGATCGCGGAAGGCAAGCGGATTTTCCTGGTGCTGCAGCAGATTCGGGGGATCAATCTGCGCCGCTTTCTGGACGAGGAATCCCCGGCGGACAAGCAACTCCTCAACATCTCGATTTCCATCTGTGAGATCCTGCGAGAGCTGGAAGCGAACAAAGTCATCCACAAGGACCTCAAGCCGGAAAACCTGGTTCTGGACGAAAGAACGGGCCGGGTCTACCTCATCGATTTTGGGCTTTCCACCCGCAATGTCCGCTCGGAAGCCGGTGCGGGTACCGCGGGCCTGCTGGAAGGCACACCCGCTTACCTGTCCCCGGAGCAGACCGGCAAAACAAATTGGCCGCTCGATCACCGGACGGATTTCTACGCGTTCGGGTGTTGCCTGTACTTGTTCTTCACCGGTCGGCTGCCCTTTGTGACGTCGGATCCGCTGGAATTGCTGCATTATCAAGTTGCGCGCATGCCCACGGCGCCGATCCTCCTGAACGAGCGCATCCCGGCTCCCTTGTCCGACTTGATCGTGAAACTCCTCGCCAAGTCGCCGGCGGACCGCTACCTCACCGCCGAGGGGATCTACCAGGATTTTTTGCGGATTCGGGACGAGTGGGACCGTCCGGCCCTGTTGGCAGAACTGAAGATCGGGCAGCGGGACATTCCGGCACGTTTTTTTCCCGGGCAGCAGATTCTGGGGCGCGAGAAGGAATTGAGCACTTTGGATGCTGCTTTTCAATCGGTCCAGAAGGGGGGTAAGCGGCTCGTGTTGATCGAAGGGGTAGCCGGGGTCGGCAAGACCGAACTCGTCCACGCCTTCCGCAACCAGTTGCGGGAAGCCGATTTTCAGTACGGTTCGGGGCGTTTTTCGCGGGACCAAGAGGATTTTTCCCGTTCGGGCTTTGTGGGGATGCTCCGGCACTTGCTGCAGGAAATGCTTTCTCTGGAAGAGCAGAGCCTGGCCCAACGCAAGCAGCGGCTCGAAAGTATGCTCGGCAGTGGTCTGGCGGTCCTCGCTCCGATTTTGCCGGAACTGGCGTTGATCTGTGGGGAACAGCCGCCCGCTGAATCGCTCTCCGGGCAGGAGGAACGGAACCGCTTCTTTTACGCGGCGGTCAGCTTGATTCGGGCGCTGCATGTCCCGGGAAAAGTAATCGTGCTGTTCCTGGACGATTTGCAATGGGCCGATGCCACCTCGCTGCGGCTGATCGAAGAACTGGTATTTGAAGGGGAAATCGAAGGGCTGCTGTTGATCGCTTGTTACCGGACGAGCCGGGAACCGCTGGAAGCGGTCCTGGCGGAAAGTGTCGGTCGCCTGGAGCGTTCGGGGCTTGCGGTACGGATGCTCCTGGCGCCCTTGACCCTGGGCGCGACGCGGACCCTGGTGACCTCCATCCTGGGGGCGCATCCGCGGGCGGGCGAGTTGGCGGTGTTTCTTTTTCGGCGCACCGAGGGAATTCCGCTTTTGCAGAGCCAGTTGTTGTGGCTCATTCAGGAGCAGGGTCTGTTCCAATACAATCCGGCGGCGGGCTACTGGGACTTTGAATTGGCGGCGCTGCAACGGCTGCCGCTGAGCCGAGACTTTGCTGAGATGGCGCGGGATCGTGCGGCGGCTTTGCCCCGGGGAACGGTCGAGGTGCTGTCGGCGGCGGCGATTTTGGGATTTCGTTTTTCGCGGCGGGTCCTCATTGAGTTGGCGGGGATTCCGGAGCCGCAGGTCGAGCGGGCCCTGGTGCGTGCTACGGAAAAGGGAATTGTGATTCCGGTACCGGTGGACCGGCAGGATGCAGCGGAGGCGCTGGCATTTCCCCACGATCATCGCTTCATGCACCGCAGTCTGCACGGCTATTTCTATTCCTTGCGGGACAAGGAGGAGCGGGTGCACTTGCACTACCGGGTCGGGGAACTGCTGATGGACATTTCCGGACGCGCGACGGACAAGAATCCGCTGGCCTTCGAGATATTGGCGCACCTGAATGAGGCGGGTGGCTTGGTGGGGACGCCGGAAGCGCGCCGCGAGTTGGTGTTGTTGAATCAACTGGCGGCGCGGGAAGCTCGGCGGGGCGGCCGCTATGAGCAGGCAATTGGCTATTGGGAGGTGGTCCACCGGCGGCTGGCCGCCGAGCCAGACCTGCTGCCGGTCGCGCAGCGCTTCGAATTTGAATACCAATTTGCGGAAACGCAATTCCTGGCCGGGAACCACCCGGATGCCGAGGCGACGTTCCGGAAATTGCTGGACGAAGCGCCCCCGGAGCGGTACTATCCATTGGTTCGGACCTACTTGCAGTTGTTGATCGCGCTGGGGCGGCACGAAGATGTATTGGCCGTCGGTGAAGTGGCTTTGCGCAAGTCGTCGGTGACCAAGCCGTTGCCCAAGGGCAAGTCACGGATTCGTTTTTCGGTGTTGCGGAGCATTGCCGGTTTGCGGTTGCGTCTTTCGGGCAAGCGGATGGACAAGATCGGCGAGATGGAGCGCACTCAGAATCCCGAGGTGGGAGAGATCATTCGCGTATACCGGGATCTGGGAATTTCCGCGTTGAGCATCAATCCTGATCTGTTTGGGGCAGTGGTGCTGCGCGAAATGGAAATGACCCTGCGCCACGGGTTGCATCCCTACGCCATCACGGTTTTTATGAGTTACGCGATCCTGACCGCCATCGGATTGAAGGACTACAAGACGGCGCTGAAGCTGGCGGATTTGTCCTTTTTCCTGTCGGAGCGGGAGGGAATCAAGGTAGAGGCGCCGGAATCGGAGTACGGGCGGCTGCATTTCATCGAGCACCTGCGCCGCCCGGTGCGCGAACTCCTGCCCAAGTACCTGCAGGTGTACGAGCAACTGCGGCAAGCCGGCAATCCGGTTTTTGCCGGGTTTGCGGTGAACAGCCGGGTGTGGTGCATGGTCTGCCTGGGCCTCAACCTGGACGAGGTGCGGGAGGAGATGAAGGGGTATCTGAGGACGTTCCAGATGAAGGGCAAGGAGGAGAGCATCGTCATGATGGAGCCGCGCTACCAGTTTATCCTCGGTTTGCAGGGCGAATTTGCCGATCCCTGGAAATTGCAGCACGCCGATTACGATTTCGAGGGCATATTTAACCGCTTGGAGCGCCGCGGTTCTTTCCCCAGTCTGGGGGGGATGGTGATTTCCAAACTGCAACTTTGCTGGCTGTTTGCGCAGTATGGCGAGGGGATTCGGATCATCGAGCGGGGAGATCGCTTCATCTCAAACATGGAAGGGATGCTCTTCGTCGCGGATTATTACCTGTTCCACGCACTGACGTTTGCGAGTGCATTTCTGGAAAGTGGACGGCGTCCCGGACGGGCGGAAGCCAAGCGCATGAAGGCACTGTTGAAGCGCATGGAGCGTTTGTCAAAGCAAGAGCCCCAGAATTATGAGCCGCACTATTTGTTGATGCGGGCGGCGCAGGGGATCCTCAAAGGGCGGAATGAGGCGGTGCCGTCGGACCTGGATCTGGCGATTGCTTCGGCGGGCAAGCACAAGTTTACCCCGGTGTATGCGGCGGCGAATGAGCTGGCGCACCGCTGGGTGACCAAGGTCCAGCCCGGTGGGGATGCTTTGCGCTATCTGTTTGATGCCCACCAGGCGTACCTGTTGTGGGGCGCTACGGCGAAGGCGCGGCAGTTGGAGGAGCTCTATCCGGAAGAATTTGCCCGGAAAGAAGTCCCCGCCCAGGCCACGGGCACCGAGACGTCGACCCGGTCGCCGGGGGGAAGTTTTGACCTGCAGTCGATTTTGAAGGCTTCGGAAGTTATTGCGGGAGAGATCCGGCTTTCGGACTTGGTGCAAACCCTACTGCGGGTACTCGTGGAGAATGTAGGGGCGGAAAAGGGCTGCTTTGTCCGGGTCCAATCCGGAAAGTTACAGCTTGAAGTGGTGGGCGAAATGCAGGCAAACGCTTTTGAAACCCAGGTGGTGCAGCGTCCGGTGGAAGGGATTCTGGCGCCGGCAACGGTGCTGCGCTACGTGTTGCGCACGGGCAAGGATCTGGTACTTAACCTTCCGGAAAATCACGGTCACTTCGCCAATGACCCTTACTTTGCCATACAAAAGCCGCAGTCTTTGCTTTGTCATCCGGTGCTGTACCAGGGCGATCCGATTGCGCTCATTTACCTGGAGAGCAAGCAGGTGAGCCAATCTTTTGATGCGGAGCGCCGGGAGTTGATCGCGCTGTTGTCCGGGCAGATTGGCATTTCCCTGCAAAATGCTCTGCTGTATGAGGAACTGGAGGACAAGGTGCGGGCGCGCACGGCTACGGTCGAGCAGCAAAAGGTGGAAATCGAGCGAGAAAAACGGAAATCGGATGCGTTGTTGCGCAATATTTTGCCAGAAAGGGTCGCCCGGGAGCTCAAGGAATCGGGGCGCACGCCGCCGCGCCATTACGAGCAGGTATCGATCCTCTTCAGCGATATTGTGGGCTTTACCCAGTTTGCCGAGGAGCGGAGCCCGGCGGTTTTGGTGCGGGACCTCGACCGCTACTTCAGCGCGGTGGACGAGATCATGGAGCGGCACGGGCTGGAAAAGATCAAGACGATCGGGGATGCTTATTTGTGTGTGGGTGGACTCGCGCCGGAGGCAAAGGATCCCCACGCGGCGACGGTGCGGGCGGGCTTGGCGATGCTCGGGTTGGTGGCCGATTTGCGGGCGGAAGGCCTGGACCTGCAGATCCGCGTGGGCATCCACACCGGACCGGTGGTTGCCGGCGTGGTGGGGACGAAGAAATTTGCCTACGATATCTGGGGTGATGCGGTCAATATCGCCGCGCGGATGGAAGCGGCGGGTGCCCCGGGCAAGGTCAATGTTTCGCAACCCACTTACGAGTTGGTTCGGGACCGGTTTGTCACCACGGGTCGCGGGGCGGTCGAGGCCAAACACAAGGGGGAGATGCAGATGTATTTTGTGGAAGGGGAGCGTCCGCAGTGATATTTTGGGTGTATTTTTAGGCATTGGTCCGCCGCTACTCGGCGAAATGCCGTAATTTTCCCCCTATGGGACAGCTCCGCAGTTGCGCTTTGTTTTTGGTCATCTTGCTTCCCTTACTGGTCAGCGGCCA
This sequence comes from Bacteroidota bacterium, assembly GCA_039024435.1. GTDB lineage: Bacteria > Bacteroidota > Bacteroidia > J057 > JADKCL01 > JBCCQH01. The sequence continues at coordinate 37,315 of JBCCQH010000023.1, read as the reverse complement.
ATCGGATTGGCGCGCGGGTTACGTGGTGAATCTTTCCGGCGATACCCTGCGCGGGCAGGTGCGGGACCGCGATACGGGGCCTTTTGGGGGCCTGTACAACAAGGTCATCCTCAAAGGGGAAAAGGGCAGTTCGGTGCGCCGCAAGCGCTTTCCCCCCCGGAAAATGCGGGCTTACCGCTGGGGAGATGCCGATTTTATCGTGTTGCCCACGGTGACGGAATCGGTGCTGCTGACGACCCGGCGCTGGGTGGACCCGGAGCGGGGCGTGCCGGAGGTCTTTCAAATCGTGGTCCAAGGGCCGCTGTGCCTGTACTACGATGAATTTACCGACGAAGACAATTCTGACATTCGGGCGATTCCCTACTTCAAGCGCGCGGGCAATCCGGCGCTGGTCCGGGCGACGCAGGGCCTCTTTGGTTTGAAGGTCAAGCGCCTGTCGGAATTTTTTGCGGACCGTCCCGACCTCGTGCGGAAGCTGCAGGCCGGCACCCTCAAAACCCCGATGGACGTGGTGCGGGCCTACGGCGAGGAGTAGCGGGACCGGAATCGAAATGGGGGTGGGGTAGCAATTGGGAATTGAATGCGTATATTAGCGGCAGCGTGGTGGTTCAAAGCCGGGATGGCGGAACTGGTAGACGCGTTGGACTTAAAATCCAATTTCCAGAAATGGAAGTGCGGGTTCGATCCCCGCTCCCGGTATTTTTTGAGGCCGAGCTGAAAAGTTCGGCTTTTTGTGTATCCGGTGGTGTCGGTAAGTCATTCCCGTAAGCCGCCGGAAGCGCAAAATGAAGGTGGGTGTAATGTTTTGAAACAAAAAATATTCGCTCAGAGGCGGTTTAAAATTGGTTGGTGAAATTTGCTCGTGCAGATTTTTTTGTCCATCGAAGCTCATTTTGGAGTCCATAGCCAAAGCTATGGGCGAGAGTATATCTGAAGAGGGGCGAAAAAAGATGCCATGCAAAATCGCAGAGTTAAATTTAAACCGCCTCTTAGGTGTCGATGAGAATTTTACTGTCTTAATTGTATCCCTACTCTCACACCGTTCACCCGTACCGTTTACTGCCCCCCATCACCGCCACCCAAACGTCCCCTCCCGCCACACCAAGACCCGCTCCACGTAATTCTCCCGATCCCCGATCCCTTCCTCCCCAAGCGCCTCGCCCAGCTCATCCTCCACCGTATTGATATCCAGTTTCAGTCGGATGTCCTTTCCCTTCCGGGGCAGGGCAATTTCGAAGGCTTGAAGCTTCCGCTCCTCGGCGGACAGGCGGCTTTTGCCCTTGAGCCAAGGCAGGTCGCCCAAGGCCAATGAAGGCGCCACCGCATCGGTAACGTCGGTCCAGCCCTGCGCGGAGGGGCGCAGGAAGCGCAGGGTCCCCGCCGTACAGCAGGACGACCAATCGCTGAGGACAATCCCGACCAGGTGGGAGCCATTTGCTTGTTTCCAGTAGGCCATGGCAAAGGTCTGGCCCCCGCCGTCGGAGTTTGTACCGAAGGAAAGGTAGCCATTGGCTGGGTCAAAGACGCGATCCCGCAGCCGCTCGGAACGGTGCAAGATCCGCTGGCGTAAGCTGGGATTCAACTGGCCCGGACCGGGAGAAGCAATGCCGATGTACGCCAACAACGGCGCCAAGATGGAATCCGTCAGGCGATAAAAATAGGCCTCGATTTGCGAGATCGCCGAGGGCTGCCGCACAAATCGCCCGCCGGCGAACTGGTACCGCAATTCCGGGACCTCGACCTGGGTGAGCATCTGTTGGTGGACCTCCGCGGGAAACTCCTGAACCGGGATGGAAAAGGCCACTTCGTCCGACTCGTAGCGGTAGTGGGCCATGAGCGGTAGGTCGTCCGGGGTGGCCAGCGCCGGGTAGAGATCCGTCAGCCGCGGCGTTCCGATGCGTTCGGCGGTGCAGTCCTGCCATTCCCCTCGGGGATTCCGGTCCCAAATTCGAATCCGCGACCGGAGGCGTTCATCGTGGAGCCCCGCCTCCGCCCAAAGCACAAGCTCCGCGCCCCGGTCCACGTACACCTTCAGGACAAACCGGTCGACCCCCGATTCCGAACGCTTGCTAAACGCCAGCAAGCCCGCCGTCGGATCGCAGGCATCCGTGCGGAACCTGCCCGTGGGGCTCTTCCCCGCAGTGAGCAGTCCCGCCCAAAATGCCGAATCCACCGCCACGCCCCCGACCGCCTCCAGGGCGTGGAAGTTGTCCGCCGGCAGGGCCGTAAGCAGCGCCAGCAGGTTGTGGCTGCCGGGGGGAGGATCCGTCGTGGAAGCTTTCGCCATAAGAAAAAAGCAGAACGCCGCCAGCAAAAAAGCCCGGCGCCCGGCAAATCGTTGTCGCATATCATTCCGGTCGGTGAAGAAGCACAATGTAATTTATGACGTCCATGTTGCTTTCATTGATCATGGCGTAACTGATTTCCGTGGACTTGCCCCGGCTTTCATTGTCCTTGAGGTTGTGGCCCGCCGTCACCGTAAAGTCCCGCTTGGTAAAGTCCTTCTCACTGGAATCGTAGTCCGGAACATTTTTCCAATCGTACTTCTTGCGGTCACGCGCCGTGTCGCCTTTTCCGGTATCAATGAACATATCCGACTTGGTGCCGGACTTGCGCCGGTAGCCCGGATTGACCGCACCAAAGGGACAATCGATGGTCAGGCCGGTCGCCGTAACCGCCTGGATCGATTGCAGGTGAGTACCATCACTGCCGGCCCCTTTGTGGTACACCGATACGATGGCCGCGCCGCCGGCATTGAGCACTTCGCGGATTTTTTCCCGGTGCTCGGGACTCCAACCTTCGAGCTTCTCCGTCTGGCTGACATTGTCCTCGCTGCTGTGGTACCCCGGCTTTTGCGTCCGATTGACCATTCGCTGGCTGTAAAAAGCAACGAGTCCCGTCCGCGGTCCGAAATCAAAGAGAGAGAAAAAGAAATCCATCAGGTCTTCCATCTGGGCGATTTCCTTGTACTTCTTCGCCAGCTCCGCTTCCTTCCCGATCAGCCCGCCTTGGTTGCCCCGGAGCTTGCGCCAGTCTTTGGTTGTGTCCGAAGAGATCTTCTTCAGGTAAGCCGTGACCTTGGTTTCCCACAAGGTTTTTAGCTTCGAGGAATCGAATTCGGTATCCGGGGTAAACGAGTCCGGAATGACCGGATCCTCGTTCCAGTTATCGGGCATCGCCGTGGTGGGCGTAAAGCTGCTGGGCGGCGTGGCGTCCGGAAGGTAGCTGTCCGGGACATTTACGGTTCCGCCCCCTTCGGCCGCTTTCTTGCCCTCTTCCGTTTTCAGGTATTCGGCCTTGCGGTACTCGGTCTGCTTCCAAAGAAACTTGCGGTACGAGTTTTTGCGGTGGCCGGAGAGTTTCTCGTCGATGGCCACGATGATATCTTCCCGGGAAACCCCGATGCGCTCCAAAGCCATAGTGTAGGCTGTCGGGGCACAAGTGACTTCCGGCGGCATGAGGTTGTCGCTTTGGGTGCGGTAGGTCGGAACCCCCAGTCGGGTATTCCAATCCTCGTCGTGGAAGAGTGAGCCCCCCGTGGTGGTGTCGGTGCCGTGGGCCAGGTTGGTGGTGGTATCGCCCTCGCCGGGCACCTCGATTTCCCGTTCCGTGATCTCGATGAAATCCCGGACCACCCCGACCAGTTCGGGCGGGCAGAAATTGCCCTTGTGGTTCGAAGTGTAGGCGGGCGTCTTGCTGAGTTCATCCAATTCCGGTGTCGTCCCCGCTTTCAGGAGGGCGGCCACACTTTCCACTTGCGAAAGAATGCCCCGCACGCGGTCGAGTTTGCTCTGGCCGTTCAGCGCATCCACCTCAGTTTTGCGCTCCTCCAGCCATTCTTTGTATTCTTCGAGGAAATCGGTGCGCTCCTGGTCGTCCTGGCTGATCAGATTGGCCTTGCGGATCCAGCCGATCTTGGTGCCATTTTCCTCTTCGGCGTACTGGTACTTGTCCACTTCGTACTTCACCTTGACCTTGGCTTCCTGCGCGACCAGTTTGTCTTTTTGGGCGCTGCCGGTGCCTTCGGTCACTTTCTTTCCGGAGTAGGGGTCTTTGTAGATGGTGACGTCGCTGTAGGCGGAAATCATGAGTTCATCGCCGGCGTCGGTCACCTCGGAGATATTGGTTTTGGTGGTCCAATGCTGCTTAGTGGCGTCATCCAGGTACTCGATCCGCTGGACTGCCTTGCCCTTGGAATCGGTGGCATCTTCGATGACTTTGACGAGGGTTCCCTGGGGAATGACCGCACTGGTGACCGCGTGGCCTTCCTCGTCGCTGCGGACATTGGCATTTTTGTCCGAAACAATGTACACCTTGTCGTCGTCGGAAGCGGTAGAGGTCGCTCCCGCCTCCCCCTCGTAATAGCCTTCATCCACCACCGTACGTACCGGATCCGGCAATTCTTCGATCCGATCCACACTGGCATCGCCTTGCTCGGCCACTTCGTGAACCAAGCTTGCAGCATCGTTCACGGTGGCATTCCCTTCGGAATCTTCCTTCCACCGCTTGGCTTCCGGTTCCAATGCCGTCGGCGTGGAGGCCATCATCCACACGCCTTTGGGCGCTTCGCCGCCGGTCGCGTGGTCTTCCACCCAGACGTGGTGCAACTCGTCCTGGGTCGGCACCCGCATCATCTCGGTGAGCAGCGGGAAGCCGGTCGGCGATAGCCCTAGGCCAAACTCCGGCACATCCATCAGCTCATCCTGGGTCGGCAAATAAATCTCCGCGCCGTCGGGCAGCGTTTTGAACGGCGCATTCCGGGGATGGTTGGCGAGCCGTACAAAAAGGGAGAAATCGTCGTAGGTTGCCAGGGCAATCGCACTCCAGGTATCGCCGCCTTTTACCAACAAGGTCAGTCCCGGAGCAAATACCCGGTTGTCCGTTTCGGTGGCCGATGCTTCCCCATTGGCGGTGGTCCGGGTTTCGTCCATCGAAACTGACGTTGCCCCGCCTAAGTTGGCTCCGGTGTCGCCGAAGCCATCCACCGACGCCACCCGGTCATCCATCTGCGCCACGACCAAGGTTTGCAGGTCCGAGCGTTTCGGCAGGACCACTTGGGTGCCCGCAGTTAAGCTCTTGCCGGCGTTTGCGGAATAGTCCGCCAGTTTGACCGCCAGTTCCCAATTGCCGTAGGCTTTTTGTGCCAGGGTAGACCAAGTATCGCCCGCCAGCGCTTCGATGGAAGATTGGGGAGCGACGCCGCGTTGGGCTGCCGGCAGCGGATCCAAGGCGTGCATTTCGCTCCACGTTGGCAGGAGGTAAGACAATTTGCCGTCCGGTCCGCCCGTGGGCGTGAGGGCCATCATTGACTGAGTGCCCGATTTCGACATGGCGGAAGCCGGCTGGTCGCCGCTGGGATTGGGATTGTGGGCGCTGATCCAGGCGGCGCGCTCCGTGTGTCCGTAGACAGCTTTGGCCAATGAATTGAGTTGGTCGGCAGTGATGCGAACCGTATCGCCCGGTTGGGCATTTTCCCAAGCGGTGCCCGGTACTCCGCCGCCAAAGTTATTGGCCAGGATGAAGTCGATCAGCCCTTCGGCTACCTTGACTGCATTTTCGGCATCGGTCTGGGTGGCGTCATCCGCGAAGGTCGCCGTGTTCAGCAACTCTTGCCCGGCGGTTTGTCCGGCATCGTATTCCATCGCCGCCTCGGCCAGTTCGGTGACCCGGCGATCCAGGGCACCCATCCACATTTCCGGGTTTCGGTTGCTGTCGGAAGCCACCCAGACCCGGAGGCCGGTGGAACCGATTGCGGTGGGGGCAACTTCGATCCAGGGTGGACCCAGTTCTGCCGCCGTGGGCAAGCTGATCGACACCCCTTCCAGTACTTCCGGGACCGAGGGGTTGTGCGCCCGCAAAGCGTCGGCGTAGCCCGCATCGCCGTAAGCGAGGAGCGCAATCATGTGGTAATTCTCAAACCAATGCGCGTGCTCGATCACTCCGGGAACCGGGAAACGCTGCTGCCAGAGGCCATTTTCGTGCAAATCCACGACTTCGCCCATGGTGGGAATCCGGGCCTGGAATTGGGGGCGGGGGGGACCATTGTAGGTATTGCCCGTGTGGCCCGGGTCGATGACATCATCGTCAAACTCAGTCAAGATCGGCCCACCGCCGTTGTTATTGTTATTGTTGTTTTGCTGGTAGTCCTCGTAAGCCGTTTCGGAGTTCATCTGGCTTACGTTGTAGGGATAGTTCAGGAGGTAGACCACGTAGCTGCGGTGCCCGAAAGCCTGCTCCGCCAGTTCTTCCCAGGTGCGGCCGGTCCGCTTCACCAGCGCGCCTTCTTCGGCGGTGTAGGTGGGCCGGTCAGAGACATCCGGATTGTCTTCCCAATTGCTGCCGTACGAGGCGGTAAATATGCGGTCCAGTTCACGTCGCTCGTCCCGGTCCTGCCCGAGGAAGCTTTCGTATTGGTCCCGGACCCGCTTGGGCCCGCCCACCAGTTCGGTCATCTCCCGAACCCCGGCGGTGCTTTCATTGGTGAGCGTGTATTGGAGGACCTTGAGGATTCGGCGCTCGTCTTTTTCGCCGGTCCAACCTTTGATCATGCCCTCGAGAATCTTGGCCCGGTCTTCCAGGATTGCTTCTTCGTGCTTGCCTTCGTCCACCATGTCGCGGTAAGGCTTGGACTTGTCAAAGATGATCCAAATGCTGTAGGAACCGCTGAGGATGCCCAGCATATTGGAGATGGTACTGCCTTCCTCGATCAGGTTCTCGTCCATCAGTTGCGTGCGGAAATCTTCAACCGCATCCCGCTTTTCGTTGATCTCGTCCTTGCTCGGCTTCTTAAAGAGTAGCCAGATCAGCAGTCCGACCGGACCGCCTTTGATGAAGGATTGGAAGCCATCGGCCAAAATCTTGATCAGGTCGGCTACGGCCGCGACGCCTTGGGCGTACTCGCCCACCTTGGCGAGTTCGCCCCCGAGGCCGGTGCCGGCGACTTTGCCTTCTTCTTCCTCGGGGGTCGGCGCTTCCAGTCCGTCGGTCAGACCGGTGAGGCCCGCTTCCGATTGTGGCTCCTGTTCGTTGTCACCAAAGCCCAGGTCGGAGTCTCCGTTTAAACCCTCCGGTGTCGGAATGGGGGTGCCTTGGGGCTGCAAGGACTGCGCTTCCACGGCCGGTGCCTCGTCGGTGGGTTCATCTTTGTCGCCAAAGGCAAAGCTACCCGACCAGTTGATCGCCCCCATGTTGCCCAGTTCCTGGTCGACCAGTTGCCAGATCTTTTCGCCATCCCAGAGGCCCAGGACGCCCCAGCTCAGGTAGGCCTCCACCAGCAGCTTCAGAATCGGGTTGATCGCCAGATCAATACCCATCGAGCCCCAGACTCCGTCTTCCCCGCCGTGCAGGGCAATGGCCGGGGCCAGCTCAATCGGAATATTCAGACCGATACCCGCACGGACCCCGCCGGTCAAGTGCAACAGTCCGTCGATGCCGAGGATCAATTCGAGGTAAGCCATCAGCTTGGCCTCGATGTCAATGCCCCAGGAAGCGCGCAGTTCGGCGAAGAAGTCGGGGAAACCGCCGGAGAGGGGCCGCCAGCTTTCCACGCCGACCGTGCCGAAGACCATGAGGGGCCGGGTGTTGATCGCCATGCCGAAGAGGACGCCCGCCTCAACCGCCACCAAGCCCGGAATCAGCGGCACCTGAATGCCCAGATTGAACTCCATCCCCCAGAGTTCGCTGGCTTCCATGAGCACGGCATTGTAGGAGAGGGAAGCCGAAATTTCCGGGTCCATTTCTTGGTCCATCGCGACGGTGGCCTCTCCGCTCAGGCCTTTCATCAGACCGACCTGTACGGTGCCGAGCAAGGAGAATTGCTCCCCATCGATGGTGGCCTCGATCCGGCCATTGAGGTACTTGTCTTCCTCTTCTTCCTGGAACCAGGAAAATTCCAGCCAGCCGGAACCAATGAATGAACTGCCCTCACCCGCATTGGACCAGGTGAGGTCGGCTTCTCCTGCGGCGGTGAAGTCGCCCAGGTAGGCATCCAGGCGGGCGTGACCGCCCAGCGCGATGACTTCTCCATTGCGGATGGAAATGCCCCCTTCGAGTTCGCTGACCACGAGTTTATTGTTGAAGAGGGGATAAGTAGCATCGCTCGCCATATTCGCGTCCAGGGAGCGGATCATTTTTTGGGTGGGATCGTAGTCGATGCTGGCGGAAATGGAGATCTCGTTGCCGCCATCGTCGTACACGGCTTCGATCTGCCCGCTCAATCCCACGACCTGGCCGCCCTGGATGTCCACTGAGAGTAGCGCGCCCTCGGAGACCCGGACTTCACCGGTGCCCACATTCATCTTGAGGCTGCGCAGCAAACTGGCCATGGCCATGCCTTCCTGCAGTGACAATCCGGCGTCGGTCACCGCGATCTGTCCGTTGATGCTGCCCGCCAGCAGCGGTCCCTGCTCGTCGGCCATCTCCATGGCCAGCGCCCCTTCGATCCCAGTGAGGGCACCACTCTCCAAGGTCGCACCCAAGCCGGTGGTGGGCAGGATAGCAACCCCGAAGCCGTTTTCTTCTACAGTACTGATGTCAAAACGCCGCAAAAGCTCCAATTGAGCCGAAAGGGAGAGCCCTTGTCCCCGGGGCAGTGAGGTGGCTACCGAAAGACGGGCCAAAGCGGAGGCTTGATCGGATACTTCCATACCGAGGCTGGCGTCCACGTTGGCGATGCCGCTGTTGTCCAGCGAGACAAACAGTTGACTGCCCGGGAGGACCGAGGTGGTATATATGCCGCCTTCGTACAGGTTAAAGGAAGCATTGGTGACGGCGTGCAGCATCCCGAGAAAGCTGAAGGGATTGAGCACCGCTTGTCCAGCAAAGGAGAGTCGACCGATGCGTCGCGTCGGGCTGTCCAGCCCGGCGGTGAATTCCAAATCGATCTTGCTCAGGGAATTTTCTTCGAACCACAGCGTCAAGGTCGCTCCGGCATCCACGGTCGTGCTCAGATTTTGCGATTCCAGGACCTCGCTCATTTCCGGGGCGTTCAGGCCGCCGGTCACCGCCAGACGCACCTTTTTGAGTACGATGTCCAGTCCGTCGGGACCGAGATTTGCTTCCACTTCGGCGGTGCCGCCCGCCTCAATGCCATCCGAAGAGCCCAAGGTCACTTGGGGCACTACGGTCGCCGAACCTTCCATGACCAGCCCTTCTTCACTGCCGAAGCGCGACGAGATTTGGAAGCCTTCCGGCAGGTGAACGTCCACGCCGGGAGCCACCGATATTGTGCGCGGTTGTGACACCAGATTGGCCGTTCCCGACCAATTGGCATTTGCCCAATCTACTTTTACATCGGCGGTTCCGGTGGCGGTTCCATCGTCGGTCGTCACCCCGATATTCCCTTCCAAGAACGGCTCTTCGTTGCCGAAAGCGAAAAAGATGTTTCCCTCGGTCGTCTTGAGACCCGGGACAATGGGCGTTCCCGCCGGCACCTGGACGTTGATTGTGCCTTGGATTCCCTCTTCGGTCACCTGGGCCTGGATTTCCGTGGGCAAGCCCAGGAATTCGTGTTCCATCTGGAGATTGGCACTCACGTTCCCCTCACCGTCGATGGCCAGGGTCAGCTCAATCCCCGAGAGGTAACCGCATTCTACCACTAACGTGCCCGATACAAAGGCGCCTTCGGTGATCACCACCTCGACCCGCTTGACTACGCAACCGGGAAAGATTTCGAGATTGATGGGCACGGAGGTGGTTTGGTCTACTCCTCCGAGTTCGACGGCAATTTGGGTGCCCAGCAGCAGCAGAGGCGGGACGATGCCGTTGGAATCTCCCGACTCCTGGTCTCCGAGGGACTCGCTGCCCTCGCCCGAATTTCCTCCTTCTTCGGCTCCTCCGGCAAAAGAATCTGCCTGGGCTTCCGGCCCTTGTTCCACCACTTCATCTTCGATTACCTCCTCCTCTTGCAGGGAAGAAGCCGACAATTGAAAAGGCGGTGGAGCCATGGATTGAATTCCTGGTTCGGCGGTTGATTGATCTGGAAGCAAGGATTCACGGCTGTGCTGGGGCACAGATTCGTTTGAATGAATCATTTATTGTATCTGACGAGCTTAATGATTGATTGACAATTAACGATAAGTTAACACAATCGGGGGAAAAGGCAAAAATCGTTTTTTCCACTGACGGGATCTGAGTACCGGAGACTTGGTGATCCCTCCTTTCTATGTTTAAACCGGTAAGGCGGTGGGTTGAGTTTTTTTGCTGTACCCGCAAGGCCATACCGGCCAGCGAATTGATTGGTGTCACAATGTTGTTAAAAATTTTGCGATAAACCTAAAATCAGATATATTGTAGCGTACATAGCCTTTGAGAAAATGAAAGAGCAACTACCAAGTCAGGATCACAGTATCCAAGACGAGCGCCAGTTTGATGTTCAGCCGATGGGACGGCACTTGATGCCCCCGGAGTTCAGCTTGCAAGCCAGTTCTGGAGTCGTTCAGCGAAGTTCCGAGCAATACGGCACCAATAACATGCCCGAGTTAACCGGTAGCGTCTACGATGCCAAGGGCAATCCGCAGGGTATCTTGGGAAACGACACGGGCGAGCCCATCGTTTTGTTCAACAAAAAACTCCTCAAAACCATCCGCAAGGATAAAAAAGCGGCCGGGAAGTCCGATACCGAGTACAAACTGGATGCTAGCGAGTGGAAAACCATTGATTACTGTATATTGCCCCCACTTTCGCACCGGGAAAAAATGAAGGAAATCATGGAAGAGGATGATACCAGTGGTTACATGGAATTTGGTGGGCGGGGTCTGATTCCCATCGATTCGGAGTCCGGTAAATTGCAGCACGATAAGAAAACGCACGTGCGATCAGTTGATGGAGAAGTGGCGGTTGCGGGAGATGAAGCGGCGAACATTCAACTGGATTCCGTTCACAATAATGATAGGAACCTAATCGGGGAGGTATTTCCCTCCGGATCTTTCGCAACGGACTACACCTGGCATTCTCACCCCGAGGGATCATGGAAAAAGCGTTCCGGAGAGCCGGATGCTGCCTTTAAGCCGGCAAAAGATTTTGATCAGGAGGCCAAATCCAATCAGCCGCTGTCCGGTACGACAATCGGAGGTTCCGACATTGTCACTAAATACTTCGACTTGGGACCGAGTGAGGCCGATATTCAAAATGCGCACCGAAGATATGCGGCGAGCCAGGTGCCCCCGAGTTCCGACTCCGAGGAAGTGTATCCGATGAACCGAAACTTTGTCATTCACAAGCGGGAGAAGAAAGTGTTTTTCTACAACCAGGAGACACCGATCGGCAAGGGGAATCACAACGGGATTATCCCGCTAGACGTTTTTTGGAGTCTGAAATGAAATTGGGGAAATTTTGCATAATCGCGATCATCGTGCTCGGCGGCGCGTGTCACCCCCCGCCACCGAGTCGCACTTTGCCGAAGGAAATTAGGATTTGTGTAGATGTCCCAACCGGGAGCCCGGCAGAACTGGCTCGGGTGAGCAAAGCCAAAATCGCATGTTCGGTGGACGATTGGGGAAGATTGTATTCCGATTTGCACCGATATCCCAACCTAACGTGTCTGGAATTTCTGCGTTTGGAAGCCCCCTCGATTCCCGAAGCGGTTCGCTTTCCGAGTCAAATTAACGACTGGTACTGGTACGCCTGTGACCGCATTGGGACAATTCGCAACCCACAGTTTTACCGCTCAGTAAAAATGGTGAGGGTACTTGGGTTCCCCGCTGACTTGCCTGAATTTTTGCGTGACCTCAAGCAGGCTCCGGCATTGGAAAGTCTGACTTTAAATGGACTGGGGGGAGGTAAGCTGCCGGATGAAATTTTCGAACTCAAACAACTTCGCATTCTGGATTTGGGAAACAATGATTTGACCGCGATTCCGGAGACCCTTTCGTCTCTGGAAAATTTGGAATACGTGTATCTCCATGACAACCAACTGCGGAAACTTCCCGGAGCACTCAAACGTCTACCTCGTCTCAAATACGTGCTCCACGCAGACAATCCTATCGTTTTGAGCGATGAGGATAGAAAGTTTATCCGAAGTTTGGGTGCCCGGAGGCAATAGCGCTATGCAACGTACCCGTCTCACGCAAATCCAAAAGACCGATTTTTTTGAGCAAAATGCGGGTGGGGGAGAATACCGTTGGGAAGGTTGAATCGGCTCCAACCGCCGCGTGCTCAAGCATGGATTTTCTTCTTTATCAATAAGCAACACCATATCCGCTCAACCCCCAGAATCAAACTTTCAGCTACGCACGCGAACCCCCGCGGGATCCTTGCCCGATTTCTAGGGTGCAATTGCGTTTTCCCACCGGGCCCAACGCCGAAAAAGTAGGGCGCACGATCTTTCCCAAATACCCCGTTTAAGGTATTGAACTTGCTACAATAATTCCCTTATTTTGAATCATTCTAAATAAGGCGAACTACCGACCATAAGTCATTATTTGTCAGCAAAGTCCGTCGCAATGCACACAAAACTTCCTTCCTTCCTGGTGACCAAGGCCGGTTGTACGGTGATCACCGCTCTGTTTATCATTTTCCCCACCGCAATCCCGTGGCTAGCGGCGCAAAATGTCGGGATTGGCACGAACACTCCTGAGCAGAAATTGCACGTTTTCAATGCCACGGCAGCCGCCCGGTTGAAGATCGAAACCGCCGCGGCCGATAGTGCGGGCTTACAAATTTTTACCCCGACCAATTCCTGGGACATCGTCACTTCCGCGCCTGGGCATTCATTGGATGTAACAAATGCCACTTCCTTGCTGCAATTCACCTCGGGCGGGGCGCTGTTGCTCACCGGCGATGCCGTCAATGGGGTTACGCCGACCTCGGGCGGCGGCAGGCGATTCATGTGGATTCCGGAAAAAGCCGCCATCCGCGCCGGTTCGGTAACCACCACCAATTGGGATGCGGACAGCATCGGGCTGGGATCGGTGGCCATGGGCATCAACGCCAAAGCGCGGGGGGCCGGCAGTGTATCCTTTGGGGCCAATAGCTACGTCTGGGCGGACAACTCACAGGCATTTGGTGACGCAGCCAATGTCATCTCCGGGACCGGGCAGACGGCGGTTGGGCGGTCGGCAAGCGTCAATTCTTTTTCCGCATCGTGCGCCATGGGCGCTTTGGCGAGTGCGACCGGCGACCGGGCCCACGCTTACGGCCTGGTCTCCACCGGCGATGGCCCCTTCGGTTACGGGCAGGCATTTGGCTTGCTGGCTTCGGCTACCGGCGACTTCAGCACCGCGCATGGCAACAGCGTCACTTCTTCGGGATCCTACAGCGTCGCGCTGGGGGGCAATGCCGTCGCCTCGGGGGTATCCTCTTTGGCGATGAATACCTACGGCTTCTCAACTCCGGTCCTGACCAATAATGTACCCAATTCGGTCATGATCGCGGCATCGAGTTCGGTTCCTTCGATCACGATTTTGCAAAATGGGGCTGCCGCCTCGGGATTCGTCGGAGTTGGGTCCACGACCCCCGGTTTTCGCTTGCAGGTCGGCAATCTGGGAGACGGTTCGGTGGCGGTGGCCAATGCCTGGAATACCTTTTCCGACCTCCGCTTGAAAAAGAACCTGGCCCCCACAGTTGATCTGACCGCTTCGGTCCTGGCGCTCGGGACATACACCTACCAATGGAAAGCGGCCTCGGACCAATCCTGGCAGATTGGGTTTATCGCCCAGGAAGTACAGCAACTCTTCCCCTCGGTGGTCTCTGAAGGGAAAGACGGCATTTTGACGGTGGATTATTCGCGGCTGGTGGTTCCCCTTTGGCACACCACCAAAGAACTCTACGGCCAGGTGCAGGAATTGAAGCGCGGCTGATCAAGCTGGAAGCCTTGCTGGGGCAGACGGCCCACACTCCGCTGCTCGACCAGCAGCCCGTTGCGATTCGGACCGCCACCGACTTCGGCATCGCTGCTTCCCGTCCCGTGATGTCCGGAGCCTCGCTGCGGGTAGAAACCCAGGCGCCACCCCCTAGCAATGAAGCATTTCTCCGGCACCTGAAAGACCATATCAACCAAGCCCAAGGCGTCTCTGAGGAAGTCCGCCGCGATATTCTCCAGCGGATCGACCTTCTGGCCGATGAAATCGATGCCCAATACAACCGTTGACCAAGCTATGCTGCGCAATACTCTGACGATCCTTGTGATGTGGGCTGGCTTGCACTGCGGTGGGCTGGCCCAAACCCTCCTACAAAACGTTCCTGCCCCCAATGGTACCGTAGAGGTCGTTCGCTTCCTGGGCGGAGGCGATACCCTGCTCATCGGCGGGACTTTTACCATGGTCGGGGATTCTGCCCGATCAAATTTTGCCGCTCTGCATATCCCGTCGAACACCGTTTTGGGGGGGACGCCGGCGGTCAATGGCCGAGTAAGAGAAATCGCCCTCGGCCACGACCGCATTTATCTCGGAGGACAGTTCTCCCAACTGGGGGATTCTTCACGCAACAGCATCGGCGCGATCACCGCGGCGGGGGAGGTTTTGCCGTGGAATCCTGACGCCGGGGGCAATGGCGATGTTCGCACCATTTTGCCCGATGTTGCGACTGTATACATTGGGGGGACCTTTGCGACCTTGGGTGGGCTCATTCGCTCCAATCTGGCTGAGGTGGACACCGCGACTGGAGCCGCCACTGCATTTGCTCCGGAACCTACCGGCTCGGTGAACGATCTGCTGGCCTGGGGCGATACCATCATCATTGGGGGGAACTACTTCCAAGTGGCTGGGGTCAACCGAGCCAAGATCGCTGCCGTGGACCGAATGGGGAATCTGTATCCCTGGAATCCGGGGGCGACCAGTTTTGCGTTCAGCTTTGTCTGGAAAATGATCACCCATGATGGCAAACTGTACATCGGGGGCATCTTCCAGGTGGTGGACAATCAACCACGCAGTTGCTTTGCGGCCTTTGCGATGAATACCCTCAGTCTGCAAAGTGTGGCCCCCAATCCGGACAGTTACGTCCTGGCCCTGGCGACTTATGCGGATACGCTCTGGGCGGGGGGATTTTTCAGTACTTTTAACGCGCAGCCCCTGCCCAACCTCGGCGGTCTGGAAACCACTACCGGGATGGCGGTCTTCCCTCCGGCCAATCCCAACGGGACGGTGGAAGAGATCGATTCCCGCTGCAATCGGATCGCCATCGGGGGCGATTTTACCCAGTTGGGGACCGATTCAGTTCCCTTTCTCGCGGTTTTTGAATACCCCGCCGATTCACTCTTTTTGGGTCTGCCCCAGGGAGATACCATTCCGCTGAATGACAGCCTGTTGCTTGTTGCTCCGGGGGGCTGGGAAGCCATTTCCTGGTACCGCGATGGCATGGAGGTGCTCGCCTGGGCGGGTCGGGACTCGGTCTGGGCCTTGGATTCGGGCTTTTACTGGGCGATTGGGCGCAGCACGGCGGGTTGTCGCCAATATTCCTTTCCGGAATACATCTTTGCCGCCCAGGATAACCCTACTTCGGTAATCGGATCGCCATTTGGCGAAACGGGCCGTCTGCGATTTTTGCGGGGCCATGGCCCCGGCCTGGAAGCCCACTGGGAACTGCCCCGTGATTACACCGCCACGGCGATCACCGTTTGGGACCTGAGCGGTCGAGTGGTCCAGCACCGCGCATTGCCCCCAGAAAATCGCGGGACCACCCGGCTGCGGCTGTCCCCCGGACTTTACCTGGTGCAATTGCACACCAACGTCGAATCATTCATCCTGGTCCGACGCTGCTTTTCGGTTAGCGGCGGTTACTGAACCCAGGCGGTGGGTAAGCGCTGCTTGCATCTTGGATTGCCCCTCAATCGATCACCATGTTCGATCAACTTGCAAGTACAAAAAACCCATCCCGCCCTTCTTTTTCTGCCTGGCATTTGCTGGCTTGCCAGCGCAGTGACTGGGGGCTGACCCCGGCGGGCACCTTTTTCCAAACGGATAGCAATTGCCAAAACCACACCGTGATCGTTGACGGTTTTGGGGGGACCAATGGAGAATCGCCCTACTATACAAATCGGTTATTGGCGACGGATGGCCAGCGCTACGGACTCACCCGCAGGGGGGGATCACGGAGGTAGGGAAGCTGTTTTCGTACGACATCGGGGCGGGGGCTTACACCAAGCAGTTTGACTTTGGGGATACCGACGGCGAGCAATCGCCGGGGCACTGGTGCAGCACAGCAAGGGCAAACTCTACGGCATGGCCTCGTTCGGCGGAGCCAATGTCCACAGGACACTGTTTGAATTTACCCGCGGCAGTAACAACACTTCCGCGAAGGGCCACGGTTTCAGTTCGGTCAGCGATGGGGAGTGTCCCTACAGTGCGCTCATTGAAGGCAGCAACGGGAAACTGTACGGGATGACCAGCCGGGGTGGAGCGACCGATGTCGACACGATTTTCGAATTTGATCTCGCCGGGAATACCTTGACCAAAACCCACGATTTTGACAATGGAAACGGCGGTATCCCCTACAGAAGTTTGATCGAAGCGGTTTCCGGACCGGTCGCGGTAAAAGCAATTGCGGAAATGGAGCAAATCAAGATCTACGCAAATCCATGGGACCGGTCCTCAATGCTTTTCTAAAGTTGAAGACCGGAAAGAATGATTTTGCAGAATTTTGCTTGGGCAATTGTGTGGGCTTTCCGATGTCAGGGGCTAAATTTCCAAAGCAGTAGAAGTGGATTGCCGGAATAAAGGCGGAATGTACCCGAATTTCTGTTCATGGATTGCTCGTTCGGCGGTGGCTTTTTGGGACGGTAATCCAAAACCTTTTTGATCATGAACGAAGAACAAAACAACCGGGCGGACTCGCGCTTCATCATCGTCAAACAAAAAGAACGCGAAATCACCGAGGAAACGGGCGTGTTTGAGGACAGCTTTGAATTGGAGACGATGAGCCTTCTGTTTTTTGAAGCGGTGGCCCGCGCAAATTACACCGGACCTACCGCAAATGCCGGCATTCGGGTAAAGTTAACGGTAAACGGCAATCTTCAAGCCCTCAACCAAAGTTTTGAAGCCCAATCAAATACGATTGACTTCTGGGCTTCAGCGGCGACGACGATGCTGTTGCCCCAAGGACACCACACTGTACGCGCGGAACGGCTCAACAATCAGGTCACCGGAGGATACTACCTCCGGGCTTCCTACGTGGTGATTTCGTCTTGATCCAGACAGCGTAAGCCAATGCCGGAGGGCGAGGCGTGGCCGAATTCATTCGATAAGTTCCGCCTCAATGCGCTCTTCGACGATTTCTCCCTTTTGCAATTGTACAAAATAGGCGTGGCTACTGGTATCGGTGGCGACGCCGTTTTGCAAGATTTCATTTTTGAAAACCAGGCCGGCATTGTCATCGCAGGCGTATCCCGCGGTCAGCTTTCCGGTGCGGATATTTTCGTGATACAGGGGTTTTCGGGAGGCCTCAGAATGGTAGTGGGGACAATGGCTGTAGGGCAGATAGCCCAGCCCCTCCACAATGGTCAACTCGATGGGACGCGAATCGGTGGTCCCGCCGGTGAACCAGCAGAGTGACCCCGCACTGCCGCCGGCGAGGACGACGCCTTGCGCGTAGGCTTTGCGCAAGGCCAAATCGATCCCTTGGGCCCGCCAGATGGCGAGCATATTCAAAGTATTGCCCCCTCCGACGATGATCGCGTCCATGCGCGTGAGGGTTGCTTCCCAAGATTCATTTTGCCGGGAAGAACTGGTAAAGGCACGCAGTACGTAGGGATCCACCGATAAACCGGAGCACAATTCATAGAAAAATGCAATGTAGCCGTCCCGATCCCCGGTGGCGGTGGGAAGAAAGCAGATTTTCGGGCGTGCTTTGCCGGTAAGTTGGGCAGTGTAGCGGATAAATTGCTGATTGACCTGTCCACCGTACACAAAAAGCGTGCGCGGCGGGGCTTGACCGACCAGTAGCAAGGGGAAAACCAGGAAGATAAAAGCGAGGATTCTTTGCATAAGCCAATGAAAAGATAACAAATTTGCACCGGAATGTTGCGATGCGGTCCCCGGCTCCGCCGCGGCCATCGGAAAAGATGCTGCCGGGAATTTCCGGCAGTGGGCCAATTGTTGAATCTTTTGGTTGATTTATTGAGGTAAAATTGGCTATTTACAGTTAGTGTTTGATGCAGTCGTCTGTAATTAGGGCCGCAGTCAGCGGATAAGTTGAGACAAGGTTGGTCTTGCTGCACTAAAGGTGGCTACTGCATAATAGATTATCGTCGCGACATATTTATTTGTTCTAAAGCCATGGAAAAGATCAATCAAGGAAACGAAAATTCAACGGGTCAACTCGGAGAATCGCTGGAGGGTGAATACAGCGGAGCAACCCTAAGTCCCCCCGCTTTTCAATTTGCCGATAGTGGATCCGAAACTCCGCCGGATGGACCTCCGGTGCAAAAGCAAGATGATCCCCTGAAGGTAGATCGGGGACAAGTGACCTTTGACGCCGAGGGCAACGATACCAAAAACAGCACGTGGTATTCACGACATATCCACTGGCCCGGTACCGACAACTCCGGGGTTACCATCGGCCGGGGATACGACATGGGCAACCGGACGGAGGCGGGCATTAAAGCCCACATGCAAGCCGCCGGGATCGGGGGCCAGCAGGCCAATCTCCTCGCCGCATCTGCCGGTAAGAAGGGCGCTTCCGCCAAGAAATACGTAGCCGATTACCGGGATCAGATCGGAGACATCACCCAGGAACAGCAGAAGAAACTCTTCGAGATCGTTTACGTCGAGTACGAAGCCAAAGCCAAAGGGCGCGCCACTAAACACGGTGCGTACGCCCAGCGCGAAGAGGACAAGCCGTTTATGCTCACCCCCGAGCAGTACGATGCCTTGCATCCGACCATCAAGGAATTGCTGGTGGACCTGACTTACCGGGGTGATTACCGCTCGTTTGGCCACACTGCCTACGAAAAGGTCAATCCCATCCTCAAGGAGGAAATCAGCGACAAGGAAAAGATGGAGAAGCTGAAGACCCTCCTCAACAATTACAAGGCAACCCTCAAGAAGGGGCATTTCATGATTCACCGAACGGAGGCCCGGATCGCACTGCTTGACTCGGGTATTTCTGGTGGGGGGGATGTCGATCTCAAAGCCGAGGAAACCTCCGAACCCAAAGACACGACGGCATCCTCGGATACGCCGGCGGATAGCGGGGTTGAAGTCACCGAAGAGGACAACGTGGCTGCCGCCGAAAACGATTACGCCTCGGCGACCGTTTGGGACCGCCACTCAGAGCGGCGCATGGTCGGAATGCACCCCAGCGTCGCCGCCAGTGCCCGGGCGCTCATCAACATCGCCGACAAAGAACACGGCATCAAACTCCGGATTCCGCCCCAAGGTGGGTTCCGCTCCTTTGCGGAACAGGATGAACTCAAAGCCCGCGGGGCTTCCACTGTCGGAGGCGGATACAGTTTCCACAATTACGGCATGGCGGTTGACGTCGTTGAGATCAAGGATGGGGCGGCGCTCTGGACCAATCCGCGCTGGGACACGATTGCCAGCATCGGCAAGAATCTGGGCTTTGAGTGGGGCGGCGACTGGAAATCCTTCGTCGACAAGCCCCATTTTCAGATGACTTTTGGGTACACTACCCGGCAATTGCTGGCCCGGGAAAAAGATGAGGCCGGTTTTGTGGACCTGGGAGACCGCGATGACAATGCTTTGATGGCTACGGATTCCGCGCCACTCGGGGCGACCGCGGGCAATGAATCGGAAGAGACGAGCACCACTCAGGACGGCAATTCGAGCCGGGTACCCACCGGGCGCCTGATCGGAGAAGATGTCGGCTTCGGTGGGGTCAATCACCCCGACGATGTCGAAGCGGTCCGCGCCAAACTGGCCGCCATCGGCGTGCTCACCTCCGCCAATGCCGCTGAGTATGCGGGAACGGATGAGGCAGCCATGGGCAAGCTCATTCGCTATTACCAGCGAAGAATTTTCCGCAATACCGAAGACGGACTGATGTCGGCGGGGGGCGCTACGGAGACGCGCTTGATCAACGGGGTAAAAGGAAACGATCTGACGCCAGATCCGGCGGCCTCGTCCGGGGAAACCACGGTCGAAGAAGCGCCCGAACCCAAGGATACCACCGTGTCCTCAGACACTGCGGCGGGTAGCGCAAACGAGGTCACTGAAGAGGACAATACGACGGCCCCGGACAACGATTACGCCTCGGCGACGGTATGGGACAAGCACTCGGAACGGCGCATGGTCGGAATGCACCCCAGTGTGGCCGCCAGTGCCCGGGCGCTCATCAACATCGCCGACAAAGAGCACGGGATCAAGCTCCGGATTCCGCCCCAGGGTGGATTCCGCTCCTTCGCGGAACAGGATGAACTCAAAGCCCGCGGCGCTTCTACCGTAGGCGGCGGATACAGCTTCCACAACTACGGCATGGCGGTCGACGTTGTGGAAATCAAAGACGGAGCGGCCCTTTGGAAGAACCCGCGCTGGGATACGATTGCCAGCATCGGCAAGAATCTTGGATTTGAGTGGGGCGGCGACTGGAAATCCTTCGTTGACAAGCCGCATTTCCAGATGACGTTTGGGTACACCACCCGGCAATTGCGGGCGCGGGACAAGGACCAGGCCGGCTTTGTCGACCTCGGAGACCGCGACGACAATGCATTGATGGCCACGGACTCCGCGCCCGTCGGCACGTCTCAGGGAGCGGCCGAAGGGAGTGAGTCGGAAGAAACGAGCACTACTCAGGACACGAATTCGGGCCGGGTGCCCAACGGACGCCTGATCGGAGAAGATGTCGGTTTTGGCGGGGTCAATCACCCCGACGATGTCGACGCGGTCCGCGCCAAGCTCGCTGCCATCGGCGTGCTGACATCCGCCAACGCCGCCGAGTACGCGGGTACGGATGAAGCGGGCATGGGCAAGCTCATTCGCTATTACCAGCGAAGAATTTTCCGCAATACCGAGGATGGCTTGATGTCGGCGGGCGGCGCTACGGAGTCCCGCCTGATTTCCGGAGTAAAAGGCAACGATCCCGCCCCCGATCCCACGACCTCCTCGTCCGCTCCGACCGAATCGGTTCGGCCGGTGGCCCGTCCGGTAACCAGCAATACTTCCACTCCGGCGGGACCCGATTTTGCGAGCATTGCGGATCGGGTGTTTCGGGCCATGGATGGTTGGGGCACCGACGAAGACGCGGTCTACGCGGCGCTGGCCGAACTCAATAAAAACGGTGCACACATCGCAGAATTCAAGAGTGTGTACCGGCAGAAATACGACAAGGACGTCGTCACCCAGATCCGCTCGGAGTTCAGCAATACTATGCTCTGGGGCAACGAACTGGACAAGGCATTGTCCTACCTCAACGCGGGCACGGCCAAGAAAAAAGAGCCAGCGGCTCCCAAGTCGGAAGCATCGGGATCGGATGATTTTGCCACGATTGACAACGTGATGGAGCGAGATGACTGGCGCACCCAAAACCCGAATCCTACGGCGGCGAATCAGCAGTACGAAGACAATGAGTCCGGCTGGACGGCGTGCAAGTACATTTCGGAAAAAATGGTGTACCGCGCCATCTACGAAGATCTGCCCGCCGATTTCAAGCGCAGTCAGGTCCTCGAAGCCCCGGGTGAGTACGACTACATCGTGGGGGGAACTGGCCTCGGCCAGTTCTTGTCGGTGCAGAAGGAAGACAAGTCCGAATTCAAAAACATCATCCCGAAAAAGCACAAGCAGAGCACCTTCAACACCGCCGGCACCGCCAACATTGCGATTGATTACCTGAGCGGTTACCTGGCGCAGGGTATTCCCGTGGTGGCAGGCGTTGATCACACGTTTAACCGCAGCCTCAGCAAAGCAGACGGGAAGACCTCGAGCAAAAATACGGCCGGCTACAACGAGGGGACGACGGATCACTTCGTTACCATCGTTGGGCAAGGGGTGGACGATCAGAATCGCCGCTACTTTAAGTGGTTTGATCCGGGGACGCAACACCGGAACAATGCTACCAGCGACGAAAACCGCCTCGTAGAGGTCTCCCCGAATCGTTTTGTGGGTTCCCAACCTTGGGGGGACAAGACCTACACCTTGACCATGGTCGTCTTGTTCCAGAAGGACATTTCGACCTACAAGGACTACGTGGATCAAAATATTTCCGACCTCAGATCGCTGAAAGAGGATTTCGCCAATAAAACCGGAGACTTTGCCGAATAAATGCCCACGATGAACGGAAGACGAAATGTTTGGTGGTCGGTGCTGATCATCATCGGGATGTTTGCGGTGGCCTGTACCCCGACGGAGGAACAAGGGGCCAACGAACAATCAGAAGGAACGGTAGCTATGAAAGAGACCAGCGATACCCCGCCAAACGCAGATGCCGAAATCGGGCGGACATTGGAAGAGATGTTCCGGTGGTACATCGGACGCCCGGACGAGGCGCGCATTGCGACGACCTACAACGATGCGGAAATGGCCATCATTGAGAACAAGGCGAGCTTTTTGGACGCTTTGCGGGAGTCGACCTACTTCAGCGAGGGGTTTGTGAACCGTTTGGAAGCGGAATACAATGCCTGCGAACAAGAGTTCGGAGCAGAGGAGCTGGACGAACACCTCCCTTGTTTGGAGCGGGACCCGGTCACAGTGCGTGCCGGATTCGATCAGTTTTCTGCGTTGGAGGTCGTGAGCCTGTCTCAGTCGGAGGGGCAAGCTGTCGTTCAGGTCACCCTGAAAGGCGAAAAGCAATTGACGGAAGATGCCACCCAAAGCCGGAGTGCGTCGCTTAAAATCACCTTGCTGGAGACCGATGGCAAGTGGTTGACCGACCAAATTTCTGACCATGAATAAATTAGTGCGCGCAGATCATTGGGGCGGATGGCTCCTCGCGCTGGTGTTTTTTGCCAGTGGCCTGAGTGCCTGCGGATCCCAAGCCACCAATGGTGCGGGCGATGAAGCGACCGACGAAAGTCCGGTCATATCGGAGGCCGGAACCCCGGAAATTGGGGAAGCAAAAGCAAAGTTCGCGCAGTTTCTCGCCAATTTTCCCCCGATAACGCTGCCCCACGAAGTCAATCCGGAAAAACCGAAGCGCAATGCCTTGGGTGAATCGGCGCAAGCCTTGGCTCCCGGTGCGGTAACTCAGTTCCTCGAACGCGAGACGGGTCAGGGCTATTTCTACCAAGCCTACGGACAATACCCCATTGGGGAGGTGATCGCGGTCATCTTCCAGCAGCGCAAAGTCGGAACGGACAATTACCGCTATTTTGTGCGTACCTTTTCGGCGGAGGGGAAAGGCTACGCCGAGCAAGCTGTGGCGGAGACCAGCGGTGATGGTACCTACACGACGCTGACCTACGCGAAGCTGACTGGTCCCGGCGAAATTCGGTCCCAGGGCTACCAGTCGCTTGCCGCAACCGGGAGCTTGTGGCGGGAAAATTACGCGGTTCAGTTGCTTGAAAGCTCGGGGGCAATCTCCCCGGGAGCCGTGCCCCCCGCGACTCAGTTTCTCGGACGTTTTCGGAGTTCCGAGCCCATCGATGGGGACGGGGGGTACGATGTCTGGCGTTTTGAACTGTTTACCCCTTCGGGCGCCACCGAACCCCAGGTCGCGCTGGCGCGCTGTTACGAGAACAACGAAGGGAGTCTAGTGCAGTGTAAGGAAGTGGGCCTGGTCACCGACGAAAGCCAGGTGGACGGCCGCTACCGCTTGATTCTGGACGGCATTACTGGGGAGATGGTGCCTACCTACGTCATTCGGCCCAGGGAGGGCCACGCCTGGACCCTGGCGGTGCGCCTGTACGATGTCGATTCCGATAGCTGGGTCGAGTCGGAGCTGGCTTCGCAGTTTTAGCGGCGGTGGGGATTGTGACTGCGTGTTCTGATACATTTTGGCTTTCTGGGTTATTCATTGTCATCTCCTCGTTTGTCATGCGCGACGACGCGGAAGGATACATTTTTCACCTCGTGCGTTTGTCAGATTTCGATCCAGCTCAGAGGCGGTTTAAATTTAATTCTGCGATTTTGCTATGGCATCTTTTTCCGCCCTTCTTCCGCTATTTTCTCGCCCATAGCTCGGGCTATGGACTCCAAAATGAGCCTTGATGGACAAAAAAATCTCCACTAGCAAATTTTACAAACCAATTATCAACCGCCTCTTAGGGAAAGTCGCACCGTGAAAGACCCCTCAGCAGTGAGTGCTGTTTTTGCCGCGCAACCTTGTGGCTCGTCGCATGCCGATTTCGGATGACTTGCACCGGGCATCACGGTGAAGGCCGGGGATTCTTTGTGGGAAAAAGATGCTCCCCGACCGCAACCATATTGCGGATAAATCGAATTTTTAAATGAGATTTGTCTCAATATCACAAGAACAATTACCGAACAATCATGAATACCGATACCACGATTAAAAACCGCAAGACCCAAAAAGTCCTTGCGGAAGCACCTTTCTCCACGGACTTGGCCGAAGATAAATTGCGGGCGCTCGTCGACGAGTTGCTGGACCTGGCGGCCCACGCACCGTACCACTATCCGGTCCATCGCCAATACATCGCGGAAAAGGAGCTGAATTCGACGATGCCTTTTCGCTTTTATGTATTGGGCCCGGAGAAGTGCCGGGCGACGTCGGCTTACGCTACCGAGGCCCAAATCGAGGCCGGCAAGCTGAAATTGATGCTGGATGCCGCCGATGCGCTGTTCATTGTAACCTGGCTGCCGGAGCCTTCAGAGGTCAACCGAGACGGCATCAAGCGGCAAGCGACTTACATCGGGAATGCCCAGAATATGGAGCACATCGCGGCAACCGGGGCAGCCATCCAGAATGTCCTGATCGGCGCTACGGCCCGCAATCTCCCCAATTACTGGTCTTCGGGTGGGCAGTTGCGCGGCCCCGAATTGCGGGAGTACCTGGGGATTCCCGCAGACGAGATCATCGCGGGAACGGTCTTTATTTTCCCGGAAGATGCGGCCCAGCGCGGAGCCAGGATTATCCCCGGGGGAATGCGCCAACTGGGCAAAGAGCGCGATACCTGGTCCCGGTGGATTGACTGATTTCTCAGGAGCGGGCATTGGGATGACGGCGGCCCAATGTCCGCCCAGAATTAAAGTGAGTCGATTCCCAACGCCGGTGGAGCTTACTCTTCGTAGCGATGGGCAAAGGCCACCATTTCGGCGATCAGGGCTTGGGCGTGCTTGCCTTTGCCGGTCACGCGGTAGCCTACGCGGGGCGGCACCTCTCCGTAGTTTTTGCGGTTCACCAGCCCACTGATGGTGAGGGTTTTGAGTTCCTGAATCAGCATTTTTTCGCTGATGTCGGGAATGAGGCGCTTTAGCTCACTGAGTCGGAGTTCTTCGTTGTCCAGCAGTTGTTGGAGGATGATGAGCTTCCATTTGCCGCCGATCAGCTCCAGGGTGGTGCGGATCGGGCAGCGGGGAGTGACGTAGATCTTTTGATTTTCCATACCCACAAAAAGGTTAGTACGGCTAAAATAGTATGTGCAAGCAAGAATCCCTAGTTTTACGGCTTTCAATTCAGTAATCGTAAAACATGAAAACAATCGCCCTATTTGGTGCGACGGGGAGAACCGGTCGCCTTTTTCTCAAACTGGCACTGGACCAGGGGTATGCGGTAAAGGCGCTGGTCCGGACCCCGAAAAAGCTGGCCTTGCGTCATCCCCAACTGGAGGTCCAGCAAGGGGATGTCCTCAATGCGGAAGATGTGCAGCGGACAGTAACGGGAACTGAGTGTGTGGTGAGCCTGTTTGGTCACGTCAAGGGTTCTCCGGAATGGTTGCAGACGGATGGTACCCGCCATCTCATTGCGGCAATGAAGCGGGCGGAGGTAGGGAAGATCGTCTCGCTATCGGGGGGTGGACTTCCTTTTCCGGAGAAGGATCAGCCCAAATTCATCGATAAGCTGATCCGGATGGTCATGAAGGTGGCGTTTGCGAAGGTGCTCAACGATGCGGTCCGTCACCACGAGGTGCTGGCGCAAAGTGGGCGGGACTGGGTGATCGTACGGGGACCGCAGTTGACCAATGATCCGCCGCGCGGAAGCTACCGGGTGGGCTGGGTCGGCGTAAATTCGGGGACCAAAATTGCCCGTGGTGATCTGGCGGATTTCTTGCTCAAGCAGGTCGAATCGGAAGAGTTTCACGGGCAGATGCCGTTTGTGAGCTATTGACGCAATGGGATAGGGGTAGGAGGTGGTTGTTGGAGCTCCTCGAAGAGAGCGACTGCCGGATGGCCCGCCCCGCCGCCGGAGCGGGGATCCCCCCAAGGAGAAATGATCACTTATCCACCTCGGCGAAAAACGATGACATTTATCATGGTTCAGGAATCTTTTCGGGACTTATTTGGAAGTGTTCTAAGCGGCGGTTTGACTTTAATTCTGCGATTTTGCTAGGGCATCTTTTTCCGCCCCGCTTCCGCTTTTTTCCCGCCCCTAGCTCGGGCTATGGACTCCAAAATGAACTTCGAGAGACAAAAAAATCTGTGTTAGCAAATTTCACAAACCAATTTTAAATAGCCTCTGAGTGATCCGCACCGGCCAGGGTGCGCTATCCCTTGTTTCGCAAGTGATCGTCAATGGCTGGTTGCCTTTTGGGGATAATTTTTTTGAATCACGTTGGGATTGGTTAATTTTCCAATCGACAATAAAACGTTGTCTGACCTCCTGGTAGCTCAAACAAGCATGATCGACCAGCCCGTTCTGTCTAAATCTGTATGCGAATCTAATCCGGCGACTTTGCCGGGCGGATTTTCCAGCACGCTGAGGCTGCTCCTCGTCCCTCCTTCTGGCTAGGGACGCCAAAATGGGCCTCGATTGATGGGATATTCGGCCGAGGTAAATTGCATCGCTCTACTTTGAACTACGGTTCTATCGCGGTCTATGTCAATTGTCTAAAAAGAACGATATGCCCATTTGGCCCAATCAGTGGCAATTTTGCTTGCGTTTGTTTTTCTTCCACCGGGGATTTTGGTGCCTTTTATTGCCCCTTTTTGTTACGTCGCTCAAAGCCACGAATCAGGATTCTTTGCGTCAACTGATGGAGCGGGTTGATGGGGATCCGGCGGTCGCCGAGGCTGCGCAACTGGAGTGGATGCGCAAAGCGATCCGCTTCCATCCCGATTCACTGCTTCTGGTGGCGGAGGATTTGGCGGTCAGGTATGAAGGTCGCCGGGACACGAACTTTTGGGCGAGATCGCTCAGTTTGATTGGCCAGACGAGGTACTTCTTGACCCAATTTGAAGAGGCCGAACCCTACCTTGTCCGGGCCATCCAGTTGCATTTAAGCACCGGAGACACGTTGGAGGCGGGGGGTTCATCGGCAATTTTAGGTGATCTGTACCGGGCAATGGGGAGATTTGAAGATGGGCAAAAAGTCCTGCTTTGGACTTGTCGGCTCGTGCGCGATCAGCCTCAGAAGAAGGTTTTGGCGATGGCTGAGTTTGGGCTGGGCAATATCTATTACAACGTTGGAAAGTTTGCGGCGTCGATCAAAAGCTACCGCAATTCCTACCAGCACAACCGCGAAATTGGGGATTCACTCGGTGCTTCAAAGGCGCTTTCGGGAATTGCCAATTGCGAAGCCTCGCGGCAAAACAATCGATCCAGCTTGGAATATAGCCGGCAATCTCTTGCGCTGATGAAGCCGGTGGGGACCAGTGCCGAGCTGGCCTACCAGTACTTCAGCCTCGGGGATATTTTTGAGGTGATCGGTCAGTTGGATTCATCTCGTTACTATTATCTGAAGTGCTTGGAATACGCCGAGGCTTCGAATATTGAGACCTACATCATTTGGGGGCATTTTGGGTTGGTGGAACATTACATTTTCACGCGGCAGCTTGCCTCGGCGCGGCGCCATTTGGACTCAGTTCGCACCATTGCCCAAATGAACCAGGACTACATGGTCCAAAAGCAGGTCATCGATCTGGATTTAAAAATTGCCGAAGCGGCGGAGGACTACGAAACGGCTTACCAGTTGAGAAATCAACAGATCGACATGGAAGATAGTCTACTGGACAAAGAGAAAGCCAAGGCAATCGAAGAACTGACCATCCGTTTCGATACCGAACTCAAGGAGGCAGAAAATGCGGCATTGAAATCGGAGAATGCGCTGATCTTGCAGCGCCAGAATACGACCCTTATGGTGTCCATCACGGTTGTGGCCCTGCTGCTTTTGGTTTTGGTAGTGTTTTTCTCTCTTTTCCAACGGATGCGCAACCTCAACCAGCAATTGATGGAAGCAAATGGAGAAAAAGATGCTTTGATGGGCATCGTGGCCCACGATCTCAAATCGCCTTTGCGAAAAGTCGGTGCCCTGATTGGCGCCATGCAGGGGGCAGAACTCTTGGGATCTTCTCATCACCTGTTTGTGGAAAAGATTGAAAAAGCGATTTCCCAGGGCGAAAACTTGATTGGGGAGCTCGAATCGATTGTCGATCTGGAGCGCAAGGAGGCCAAAGAATTGGTGCCGGTGCAGTTGGACAAGGTCGTCGGGCAGGTTGCCGAAAGCTTTGCCCCGGTGGCCCAAAAGAAATCTACCCGGATCCATACCCACTGCGAAACCTTGCCGGGACCAGTGGCGACTTACCGCGATTCCTTGGACCGCATCCTCGGCAATTTGCTTTCGAATGCAATTAAGTTTTCGCCGCCCGCTTCCCAGGTCGACATCTACGTGGCGGCGACACCAACCCACGCCCAGGCCAAGATCGTCGATAAGGGACCAGGCATCCCCGAGGATGAACTGCCCAAATTGTTCCGCAAGTTTTCCCGCTTGTCTCCCCGGCCGACCGCCGGCGAAAGTTCTACGGGGCTCGGCCTGTACATCGTTCAATTGCTGGTCGAACAAGTCAATGGCACCATTGTGGTAAACAGTGTACTGGGAGAGGGGACCGAATTCATTTTGGAATTTCCGCTGTTGCAAGCCCATCAAACCGTGGGGTAAACCCCCGCTGAGAGCAATCGATCAATGACGCCAATGTCCTCTCCGCAATTTTAAACATCCGCGGTGGGTTTCCCTGCGCCTGAGAGGCGGTTTAAATTTAATCCTGTGATTTTGCTATAGCATCTTTTTCCGCCTCTCTTCCGCTATTTTCTCGCCCATAGCTTGGGCTATGGACTCCAAAATGAGCTTTGAGAGACAAAAAAATCTGCGCTAGCAAATTTCACAAACCAATTTTAAACAGCCTCAAAGAACCAATTTTTATTTTTTGTGGAATTTTTATCCTGGCTCCGTCCTTAGGGTAGAACGCAACTGGCTATTAACAACCTTAAACCAATTATACTGCTTATGAATTCCTTTGTTGTACAAACAAGCTCCGCCCTGGGGGGGAAATTTGCTCTGCTTTGTCTCATTCTGTTGTTCCTCCTGGCGCCTCTTTCCCCGCGCGCTTGCAATCTGAGTTACGTCCAACTGGACAGTGTCACCGACACCGGCAATGGCCAATGGGACATCTACGTCACGGCGTGCGTCGGCGCGGGCATCAGCGGTTTTTCCAAAGGAGGGGCGGCGGATACGTATACGTTTGCCTTCGTGTTTTATTCCTCCTGCAATGCGTCTCTGGCGATTTCCGAATTCCCCGCGAGTGTGAAGGGCAATGAAACCGGGGCCGAATACTGGGGCTTCAACTTTGGGCCGGTGGGCCCCCCCTTCGATGCCCAAGCGGCGGTGCTCTACCTGAACCCTTCATACCAGCCATTTGTCTGTGTGAACGCGACGGGGATATGCGGCCCCCGCCATAGCCAATGCGATCAGTACCGCTTTCGGGTAGCTGAATTGCCGGATTCAATCCGGGTATTGGGCTTTGAAGGGGCAGGAAATGCATTGGGGGGCTGCTACCCCGATGCCGATATGATGGTGGACATTCCGGGCAATCCTTGTGGACGTGTTGCCGGCCCGGCGATCAGTCCTCCGGTTATTTCGGCCCCCTCGGTGGCCAATCCGGAAGCCGAGCAATTTTTTGATTCGGGGACCGAATCGGTACCGGTCACCCTTGCGCTGGACCTGTTTCCGAATCCGAACCGGGGGGTATTTGCGCTCCGGGCCCAAGATCCCCACGTGGAGCTGCAAACGGTAGTGGTCTCCGATCTGACGGGCCGCCGGGTAGCGTTACGGAATTCGGTGCGGATGGGCGAACGGCTCGACTTTAGCCACTTAGCGCCGGGATCGTATATCCTGTCGGTGAATGGGGAGGACGGGCAAGCCTGGAAGCGGTTTGTGATTCGCTGAGTTGAGCGGCGGGCAGAAGTCTGATTTAACGGTCGGGATCGCGCTGGATGACTGCGCGGTACCGACCGTTGCTTGATTGCGCGTCAGTTTCGCCTGCAATTGGACAAATTCAGTACAAATGTAGGCCGGGGTCCGATTCGGCTGGCACTTCCGGGTAAATAAGTCTATTTTGGAAACGGAATCGGTGATTTTGCCCGATTCTTGACCCTTGATCCCGTGTCCCGCAAAATGACCGCGCAACTGTACCATTTGTTAAACCGAATCACCTACGGTCCCCGTCCGGAAGATCGGCAACACCTCGCGGAGATCGGCTGGGACAATTACGTTGCGGAGCAATTGAATCCGGGCGAAGAGCCAGAAGCATTGCGCCGGATGATCCAGGAGGATGTTTACGGATGGCGCTTTGACATCAACGGTGAGTCCACCCAGATGGAAATGCCGCTGACCTACTACGATTTAAGCATCGGGGAGATTTTTCGGCGCTTGATGCCGGCACCGGGCAATCCTGCCAAGTACGATCTGCGGCGGCCATTTTTCGAAACGCTGATTGTGTCCTGGCTCAAGGCCCTGCACAGCCCCTGGCAGTTGCGGGAGCTGATGGTGGAGTTTTGGCACAATCACTTCACGGTCAGCGTGGACATCGAGGATGGGATTGCCGCCTGCTACGCGGCCTATGATCGGGAAACCATTCGCCCAAATGTCCTCGGCAATTTCCGCACGCTGTTGGAAGCGGTGGCCCAAGCTCCGGCCATGCTCCATTATCTGGACAATGCGGTGAGCCGCGCCAGCCCCGCCAATGAAAACTTTGCCCGGGAGCTGTTCGAACTGCACACGATGGGAGCGGGGAGTTATTACAATCACCTCTACGATGAGTGGACCAAGGTTCCTGGGGCGCTCGAAGGCCGGGCCGAAGGCTACATCGATGAGGATGTCTACGAAGCGGCACGGGCCTTTACCGGCTGGACGGTGGCGATCAACCAGCCCCACCGCGACCTCTCGGTACCGGATTCGGGCGAATTCTACTACTTCGATCTCTGGCACGATCCCTACAAAAAGCGGGTGCTCGGCGTGGAGCTGAAAAGTCACCAAGGGCCGATGGAGGACGGTCGGCAGGTCCTCGACTTGCTGGCTTATCACCCCCGGACGGCCCACTTTATTGTGACCAAGCTGTGCCGCTGGCTGGTGGCGGATGATCCGCCCCAAAGTGTGGTGGACCAGGCGGTCGGGACCTGGATCGCGCACCAGCGTTCTCCCGACCAAATCAAAGCCACCCTGCGCACGATTTTACTGGCTCCCGAATTTGCGGTGAGTCTAGGCCAAAAACTGAAACGCCCCAACCACCTCATTCTCGCGTTTGTGCGCATGACCGGAGCCCAGCTCACCCCTCACGAATCGGTGTTTTGGTGGACCCGTAAGATGGGCTACCACCAATTTACTTGTCCCTTCCCGACGGGGAATCCCGACCGGGCGGAATTCTGGATCAACTCAGACGCCTTGCTGAAACGCTGGCAATCCTTCCCCGAGCTAGAGCGGATCGGAGCGGCGGAGGGATTTTTCGATTGGGACGTCCTGGCGGAGACACCGGCGGAAATTGCTGATTTTGCGTCGCTTTTGGAGTATTGGACCGCGCGGCTGATTCCGACGGTCTTGCCGGCACGGATCCGGGCTGAGTTGCGCAAGATATTTTTCGAAGATTTGGCGACCAGGTCCATCGCTGAGCTGCGCCGCCGCGATCCCGAGGCCCTGTCCCGGAGGGTCAAGCAAATGGTGCGGCTGGTATGTATGTCCCCCGATTTCCAGAAACGATGAGTACATGGCAATGAAAAGAAGGGAATTTATCGTTGGGTGTGCGGCGGGGTTGGCCTTGCTGACGACGCCGCGGCTCAGTTTGTTTGCGTTGAATCCGGATGAACGGGACGAGCATTGCTGCGTGGTGGTGTTCCTGCGGGGTGGGGTGGACGGCCTGCAGTTGGTGGCGCCGTCCAGCGATGCATTTTACCAAGATGTCCGAGTATCCGGCCTCAAGGTGGCGGAATCGGGTACCCAGGCGGGGCTTTTGCTCGACAATAGCCTGGGGGGCATTGGATTTCGGTTGCACCCGATGGCGCGGGAATTGCACGAGTTTTACCGGGAGGGCAAACTGGCGATTTTTCACGCTTGTGGACTGGAAAATGGAACCCGCAGCCACTTCGAGGCGATGGCGCTGATCGAACGGGGCCTGGTCGAAAATCAACCCATTCAACAAGGTTGGATCGCGCGGGTCCTGGACGAACTTGCACCCGGAGGAAGCTTACCGGCGGTGGCAACGTCGGGCGGGATGCCCCAGAGCTTTTCCGGTTACACTGCTTCGACTTCGGTTACCGATTTGAGTACATTTTCCCTGGCGGCGGACCACGATTTTCCCCGTTTGCTGCGCAAATGGTACAGCGGCGACTCCCAACTGGACCGCACGGCGCGCGGCACCCTGGATACCCTCAAGTTACTGGCCGATTCCCGGGTGCAGACAGAGGCCAGTGCCAACTATCCGGATACCTGGTATACCCGGGAGATGAACGGCCACTTTCAGACCCTGGCCCAACTGATTCGGGAGGGACACGGGATTCGGATGGCGATGGTCGATTCACTGGGCTGGGACACACACGAGGATCAGATCCACCATTTTCCCCGGCTGGTCGGTGGTTTGAGCAGTTCGCTGGCGGCGTTTTACCGGGATCTGGGCCGCCACCGGAAAAATGTGACGGTTGTGGTCATGAGCGAATTTGGGCGGCGGCTCCGTTGTAACCGCAGCTTTGGGACCGACCACGGCTACGGCAACACGATGATGGTACTCGGGGAGCAAGTGCGGGGTGGCCGAATGTACGGGCGATGGCCGGGCCTATCGCAGGACGCCCTGGACCGTGGAGTGGACTTGGCGATCACCACCGATTACCGCAGTGTTTTGGGCGAGGTATTGCGGCAAAAGCTGGGGGTGCAAAAGCTGGATCGGATCTTCCCGGGATTCACCGATTTTCGGCCGTCCGGAATTTTTTCCGCTTGACCCGGTCCCCATATAAGTGGGAAAAGTTTGTCGGCGCACAAAAATCACGTCTTCCCGCTGCCAACCCTTGACATAATCTCGGAAAACATGGGCAAATTGCGTTGCGATGCTTAACTTCCTCTGGCTATTGCTTAACTGTTACCTAAACCAACGTGCCGCTTGAGGCCGATTGATCCAGAACAATGATGATGAAAATGAATGCTACCGTATGGCGATCACTCTATTTCGTGTTGCTTGCCTTGATCGCAAATCCCGTTTTGTCCCAGAATAGTAACTCCCCCAGCGATGTCTGGCAATCGGCGCCGGAAGACGTGCGGGAGGTTCTGAATGCCCCTCAGCTCCCGTGGGTCTACACGGCACCTTCGGGCGAATATCTCCTATTGATGGATCCGATTTTGTATCCGTCGCTGGATGAAATGGCCGCGCCGATGCACAAATTGGCCGGTATGCGGGTCAATCCCCGCATCAATGGCTTTCACGGGCGCCACGGTGGCACCGCCCCCCGGGTGGTCCGCATCGAGGACGGTGCGGAAATTCCCCTCGATTTTCCGGAGAAAATGGAAGTGCTGGGGGTTCGCTGGACGGTGGATGGGCAGCGTTTCGCTCTTATGGCCAAATACCCGAACCACATCGGTTTGTGGGTCGGATCGGTGACCGGGGAAATCAAAGAATACAAAGGCACCGCGCTGAATCCCTTGATGGGAAGTGCCGTAAGTTGGCTGCCCGATCAGCAGCATTTGCTCCTCCGGCAGATTCCGGACCGGGGAGCGGCTCCGGAAGCTCCGGCGGTGCCCATTGGGCCCAAGATCGTGGAAGGCATTGGTGCTTCGGCGCGGTCCACCTACGAGGCCCGGAACCTTCTGGAAACCGCATTTGACGATGCCCTGTTTGATTACTACACGGTTTGTGAACTGGTGGTGCTGAATCCGGAAACCGGGGAAAAGCGCACCGTAGGAAAGGCCGCTCCCTACAGCACGGCCTCATTTTCGCCGGATGGTGAATATCTGCTTACGGAGCGGCTCGTCGGGCCTTGGTCCCATGAAGTGGCGTGGTGGCGATTTGCCCACGAGATTGAGGTCCACGACAAAGACGGCAAGAAAGTAGCGGAAATCGCTTCGCTTCCGGTTTCCGATGCGGTTCCGGTGCAGGGGGTTACCCTAGGCCCGCGCTCGGTGCGCTGGCGGCCCACGGCGGCGCATACGCTGTACTGGATCGAAGCCCTGGACGGGGGCGATCCCATGGCTCAGGCGGCCCACCGCGACCGGCTCATGAGTCTGTCCGCCCCCTTCAGCGGTGATCCCACCGAAGAGTTCAAG
The DNA here is from genome assembly GCA_039024435.1 of Bacteroidota bacterium. Lineage (GTDB taxonomy): Bacteria > Bacteroidota > Bacteroidia > J057 > JADKCL01 > JBCCQH01. The sequence goes on along the minus strand of JBCCQH010000023.1, from coordinate 2,805 downwards.
GCCGAGCACCGGATCGTAACTTGGCGTACCGGGTGGTTTGCCGAAGGGGGCAAAGTCATGCTTACGCAACGGGAACGCATGAAGCGGCGGCAGTACGTTTGGCTGGTGGATGTCGACACCGACGAGTCGCGGATGCTATTTGACCGGGACGAAGACGACCGCTATGGTGATCCGGGCAATCCGGTGTTTCGTCCCCTGGACAATGGATTCTACGTGCTGCGCGAAAACAAAGGCGCCATCTATTTCAAAGGCTCCGGTGGCACCGACGACGGAGATCGTCCTTTTCTCGACCGGCACGAGATCGAAAGCGGTAAGGTGACCCGCTTGTTCCGCTGTGATCCGGAACGCTACGAATATATGGTGGACTTTGCCGGGGATGAGGACCATTTCGTCTTGCGCTCGGAATCGGCCACCGATGTCCCGAATTTCCACCTCGCGAAGATCGGTAAGAAGATCAAAGCGGAACCCGGCGAAGCAACCCGGGCCATTTCCGTCCAGCCGATCACCCGCTTCACCGATCCCTCTCCCCAGTTGCGCAAGATTGAGAAGCGCCTGGTGCGTTATGAACGGGCCGACGGTGTACCCCTCAGCTTCCAATTGCACCTTCCGCCGGGATACCAGGAAGGAACGCCCCTTCCGACGGTGGTCTACGCCTATCCGCTGGAATACTCGGGGGCGGCCACGGCCGGTCAGGTCCGGGGTTCAACGCGCCGCTTCATGCGCATCTACGGAGCCTCCCACCTCTATTTCCTGTTGCGGGGCTATGCGGTACTCGACCGTACCTCCATGCCCATGATTGGCGATCCGGAATCGACCTACGATACTTTTGTCGAGCAGTTGGTGGCGGATGCCGAAGCAGCGGTGAAGAAGGCGGTGGACCTCGGGGTGACCGATCCGAATCGCATCGGGGTGATCGGCCACAGCCACGGTGGTTTGATGGTCGCCAATCTGCTGGCTCACACGGACTTGTTCCAGGCGGGTATTGCGCGGAGCGGTTCCTACAATAAAACCAATCAGCCCTTTGGTTTTCAGGCCGAGCGGCGGTCACTGTTCGAAGCCCGGGACGTCTACATCCAGGTTTCGCCGACATTTTTCGCCGACCAGGTCAATGAACCTATCCTGATCATCCACGGCGACGATGACAGCAATCCGGGTACGCTGACGTTCCAATCGGAGGTCTTTTACGAAGCGATTCGAGGCTCGGGCGGGACGGCGCGGATGGTACTCTTGCCCTTTGAAGACCACGGCTACCGCGCTCAGGAAACGATCGAACATGTACTCTGGGAGCAAATGCGCTGGTTCGACACCTACGTAAAAAACGCAGTTCCCAAGTAAATCTGCGGCTTTTGCCCCGGGAGATATTCCGCGTAGCTTTCCCAAAATTATCTGTAAATCCATTCAAAACGCATATCCAAAATGTCGAATCAAATTCCAACTCTCCACCTGGAAGAGGTACTGAATAAGCACGGCCAGGACATGACCGGAAAAGTAGTCGCCATCACCGGTACGACCAGCGGCACCGGTTTTGTTTGTGCCCAGGAAATGGCCAAAAAAGGCGCGTCGGTGATTCTTCTCAACCGCGAAAGCCGCCGCGCGGCCGATGCTTTGCAAAAGCTGCAAGCGGCCGTTCCCGAGGGTACATTTGTGTCGGTAGTCTGTGATTTGCAGGACTTTGCCAGTGTCCAAAATGCCGCCGCCGAGATCAAAGCGAAATACCATATCGTCGACGTGTTGGTCAACAATGCTGGCGTGATGGCCCTCAAAGACCAAGCCACCAAAGACGGTTACGATGTCCAGATCCAGACGAATGTCATCTCGCATTTCCTCCTCACCCGGGAATTGTTTCCGCTGTTGCAGCAAAGCCCTCAGGCGCGGATCGTCAACCACACTTCAATGGCCCGGCTCGGGGGGCCGCTCAAGGCAGAATACTTCGAAAAGCGCGGGGGTGATTTGGGTGGTGATGGCACCGAAGAGGAAAATGTGAGCTTCCGCGGTCCCCGTTGGGAACGCTACCACCAGACCAAGCTCGCCAATGCGAACTTTACCTATGACCTCAAGCGCAAGCTGGAAGCGGCCAACATCGCCAATGTAGTGCCGCTACTCGCTCATCCCGGCCTCGCCTTGACCCAGTTGCAGGTCACCACGGCCGCCGATGGCGGCATGGACAATGATAGTGAATTGATGTCCCGGGCCCAATCGGCCGAGGACGGTGCGACTGGGATCATCCGGGCCTGCCTGGATCCGGAAGCGAAGGCGGGTGACTTTTTCGGACCGACCGCCGGCTGGAAGGGCTATCCGGACCGCCTGCCGCCCGAAGAGCTGCTGCTGGATGAATCAAATCTCCAGATCCATTGGCAAGGCTGCGAAAATGCGGTCGGTGCCTGGCCGATTGCTTGATTCTTTGCGGTAGGCTCGGTGGGGACCGGGTGTCTCGTGCCCGCAACCGCATGGAAATCACCCTGCGGGTGCAGTTTGGGTTGCGAAGTGTGCGCCACCGGACCGTGCTTCCTATGGTCGTTCCGGAGCATGCGGGACACTCGGTTTTGCGCCTTTTCCCACAAGATGACTATCCGCTTCTTTGCCACACGTGATATTTGTTCCAATGCCGGAGCGAATTGCCCAGGATGGTCGCAAACCGGGTTTCCCCTTCGTAACGTCGGTTCAGCTTGTAGCAGAATTCGTCCAGATAGTTCTGCAAGTACTTTTCGCTCACACCGTGGAATATCCCCGAGAGGTTGCGCTTCACGTTGGTGACCGAAATGTGTACCCAGGGCAGCAATTTGACCGCCTTTTTGCCTTGGGCCC
>JBCCQH010000022.1:0-77562 GCA_039024435.1 Bacteroidota bacterium | reverse complement strand
GGAACAAATACCACGTGTGGCAAAGAGGCGGATAGTCATTAAATCTAATTCTGCGATTTTGCTATGGCATCTTTCTCTGCCCCTCTTCCGCTATTTTATCGCCCATAGCTCGGGCTATGGGCTCCAAAATGAGCTTCGATGGACAAAAAAATCTGCACTAGCAAATTTCACAAACCAATTTTAAACCGCCTCTAAGCAATTCAGATTGTTGAGCGGATGCGCGTCCCAAACCCGCCCCGTGGAAATCGGAAATCAGGTAATTGGAAATTTTCCGAGGCAAATCATCGGGGGGCGCACGGCGTGCCGTGCGCCTGATCCCCCAGGCTTTATCCACGCTTTGAGTTACTCATCATTGCGGTTGACGCGTTCCGAACGCGCCCAGTGGAAATCAGAAATCAAGCAATTGGAAACTTTCAAAGCGTTTTCCACTGCTTTTTGTACGCCTTGAGGAGGGTTTTCATCCGCTTTTCACCATTGGTGTAGATCACCGGATAGGTCTTGGGGTCGATGCTGGGATCAGATTGGTGGTCGCGTTTGGCGAGTTCCTGCCCAAGCCGGGTCATAATCGGCTTGAGTTCCTTGTTGCTGTAAGACTTAAAGGCCAAATCGAGCAGCGAAAGCGCCGATGGATAGTTTTGTGCATCGGCAAAGTGACCGACTCCGTGCAAGATGAACCCCGGTCGCCCCCCTGCCTGGATATAATCGAAAAGCGCCGGGTGACTCAAGCCAAACCGCACACCGAGGGTGTCCCGCTGAAACTCAACTCCAGTGGCCAGGTAAGCTTCGGCGGCCTGCCGGAAAAGTGCCCGGTCGAGCTGCGTTTCAATGTCCGCCCGGGCTTTTTGGTAGGCAACCGCCGGCGCGATATGGCGGCGGCCCGCATTGAGCGCCTCGACCTTCAGCCCACAGGGAGCATTTTCGGACGCAATCACCAGTGCTTGCTGGTAACTTTCCTGTGCATCCAAATAGCGCTTTACCGCCGATTGGTTATTGGCCTGGGCCACGAAGCGGTCGAGGTCGGCCTGGGCATTGGCGCACTCCTGGCTGAAAATCGCCGCTTTCAGTTCATTGTAGGTCGCTTTCAGGCGGGGATCGCCCAGTACATCGAAGCGCTTGCGCAGATCTTCCACCTCCAGGCGCCGCTCGCGGGCAGCGGTCAGGCGATTGCTGCGCGCCTTCTCCAAAGCATCCTGCAAGTATTCCCGGGCCAGGTCGCGGGCCGTGGCCAGAGCGATACGGGGCAGGCTGGTGTCTTTTGCCACGGCAAATTCCTTTTCGATGGCCAGCGCCGCTTCAAAGCGTTCCAGCGCCTTGGCCATGTCTCCGCCACCCCGCAGCCCGGCTCCAGAGGAAATAAACTGGCGGTAGCGCCGGCCTTTGATTTCCGTTTGCAGTGCCCGGGTCCGCGTCGTATCCGTGACCGCCCCCGGGTGAGCTGCGCTGAATTTCAAACTGGCTTCCATCTGCTGCTCCGCGCCGTCCAAATCCTGGTTGCGCAGGAGTTCTTCTACATCGGCCAGCATCCGCTCGTACTGCATCCGGTAGGCGGCATCGAGCACCGTACGGATGCGGTCGTGCTGGGCGAGGCTGGCCCCGTGCTCGGCCGCGTAGGCTCTGGCCTTTTCGGCGTCCTGGATGGCAAGGTCAGCCCGGCCCGAAGCAATCGCCTTGTCCGCATTGTCGAGGTAGCGGGTGATGATCCCATCGTGGGCCAGGCGCTGTACCCCTTCCAGATCCGCACAGTTCAGACCAGAAACGCTCTGGCACAGAAGTGCCGCCGCATCGGTTTCGGCGAGGCTTTCTTCAAAGCGGCCTTGCTGAACCGCATAGCGCGCATTTCCGATGCGATTTTGGTAAATGGTTGCCCCCAGCGTAGTTGCTTCGGTGCGGGTCGCTTCATCGGGCGACAAATCGCTAAATACGTAGACCAGTCCTTCACCCGCCGCCTGCAGATTGCCCTCTTGATAGCGCAAACGGGCCCGAGTGAGGTGAGCAGGCGCAAAATCTCCCTTGAGTCGGATCGCTTCGTTGAGGTCCGCCAGGGCTTTTGGGCGCTGGCCATTTTCCAGGTGAGTGCGCCCTCGCTCGTAGTACAGCAGGTAGACATTGGCGCGGTTGTACTCGATCCGGCTGGCCAGATCCGCCGCGTACTGATCCACTTCGCGAAAGCGCGGCTGGAAACCCGCCGGATCAAACTGCTCAGTCAGTCCCAATTGAGCCGCGTAGTTGCCGGCGCGCAGCGTTTCAATTTGCGAACGCAGGCGGCCCAGCGTAGTTTGCTGCGTGCCCAACTGCTCGATGTTTTCCGGATCAATCCGCTTCAATTCTCCGTACAACGCCTCAAGCTGGGGCACCGCCGCGTAGTAATTATCGATGGCCTGCTTCCGTTCAATGAAAGGCAACTTGTCATCTTTGGTGTAGAGAAATGCCAAATCGCGGTAGCGAAAATTGTGGTCCTCAAATCCAGTCAAACTATCGGTTGCCTTGAAATTGACGATGACCGTGGGATCACCCGCTACCGGAACCGACCCAAAATCCCACTGATCGAGAATCATACCCTCCGGACTGCGCCGCTCCAACTTAAAACGAACCGCGGAAGGCCGCAATTGACCGGCCATTTCAAACCCGCGGTAACGCGTATCTCCGCTGAAGCGGATACTGTTGACCGTTCCGTAGACTTGGTACTGAGCACTGTTCAGTTTGGTCGCCCGTAGATACGAGTCGTGAATGAGGACATACTCGGTTTGGGTCACCGACTTACCGCTGCTCTGGCTCAGATTTTCCAAGAAAAAATTGGTAATCGCCTGACTGGGACCGCCATCGTTGTACCCGATCAGAAAGGATTTGGAATCGGCCTGCTCGAAGAAAAGCAGATTTTGCGCATTCAATGCGCGTGCCGGCCCCAGTAGGACCACCGCAGTTAGAATCAAGTAAATCGGTCTTCTCATAGTAATGCAAAATTATTCTCCCCGAGGGGCAAAATCTATACCATTCAGCACGTCGCGCGCCAAAATAGTCAAATTCGGGGATGAATGGTCACGTCACTGAAATCAACTGCTATCGGGTACGGGTAAATGGTTTTACCGCGATGCTTCTTCGGGCAAATGACCTGCGCCAGTTCCGCAACTTTTTTTTGCCCGATGGCCGGATCAGGCCCCATTTCTAACATGACAATGTAATTCAGACCCCCAATTTGTCACCGTTTTTTGACCCGGTTTTCGACGATTGGGAGCGAATTGGCGATGAGTCGTTTTAATCAGCGGTGAAAAAGCAGGTTTTGATTACATGTGGGGTGTAGAGTCGATGATTGCTTCTGTTTTTTTATTCAGCGGCGAGAGCGGTAAACTTGTAATGTCATTCAGCGACAACTCAACAATTGGATTTACTAATTACTCTGAATGGAGATCCGTCTCGCATGGATCTAGTTAATTATTGACTGAAAAGTTCCCAAAGATTAACCGCATTAACCGACTAAGTACTATGAATAAGGCTCTACTCACAACCGTTCTCCTGCTTGTCTCTCTACTGGCACTGGGTTTTACCCAAGAAGCGAAAGCGTGTGACCGCTCCGAGATCTCCCTCGATAGCGTGGTGGCCGGACCTGGGTACTACGACATCTATATCGAAATGCGAGTTGGTGGCGGAATCACTGGAACACAAAAAGGCGGTGGGGGCGATACCCGTACATTCGCTTTCGCATTTTACAGCAGCGGCAGCATCAACGAGGTTACATTCACCCCGTCGGTGGTAGGGGATTCCGTGGGTAGCCTTTATCCCGGGATCAACGTTGGGTCGGCTTTTGGGGCCAACTTCGTGATCGGCTACATCGATACGGGACTCCCGTTTACTTGCGTCAGTTCGACCGCCATTTGTGGCAACCGCCACACGCAAGTGGAGCAGATGTTTTTCCGCTTAGATGCTTTGCCGGATTCTCTTCGCCTCTTCGGAATCGAAGGTGCTGGCAATCCTTTCGCCGGATGTTACCCCGATGCCGATATGCTGCTCGATTTCACGACCCTCCCGGTCGAATGGGCGGGATTTGATGCGCAGGTTGAAGAAAGCGGTGTCGCGCTTGATTGGAGTACAATCAGCGAAACCAACAACGATCAATTTCTGGTCCAGCGTTCGGCCGACGGAATCAATTACGAAACTATCGGTCAAGTAGAATCGGCGGGCAATGGCAATGCATTTAACAGCTATCGCTACCTCGACCAAAATCCGCTGAACGGAGCAAACTTTTATCAGATTGTTCAAGTTGACCTTGATGGCAAGAGCAGTGCTTCGGAAGTTCTGAGCGTCGAATTTACCGTGGCTTCGGGACTGTTCTGGACCGCAGTTGGTCCCAATCCAGTGCAGAGCAATCTTAATATGAGTTTCAACTCCGGGAAATCCCAAAGCCTATTGATGCAAATCGTAGATCTGCAAGGCCGCGTGATCCGGCAACAAAATATCGACGCCCTCGCGGGGGTCAACAGTGCTCAGGTCGACTTGACCGGAGAGGCCGCTGGATTCTACTACCTGCGCATCTCGGGCACTCAAGAGAAGATCGACAAGAAGATCTTGAAGATGTAAATTTGTATAGATAATGGATACGTGGAGAAGGAGCGCTGGCAAGCTCCTTTTCCCTGTTTCCACTCACAAATATGCGACCAATGAAGTATTAAATTGGTCAACTCAGCGAAAAGAATGTTCAAATGGGGACATCTTTGCGTGCGTTTTTTACGTATAATGTGTATCTAGCCACTTTGCGAAAGCCCTACACAGCAGAACACATTTTTTTGATTGGATACAAGTATTAAACCGACTCATTAGCCCAAATGAAAAATTTTTTACCTAAGCTGCTTCTGATCGTGCTCCTTGCAGGATTTGGCTTGGTAGGCCCAAATCAATCCGCTAAAGCCTGTGATCGTTCCAGTGCCCGACTCGACAGCGTCATCATCGGGTCCGGGTTCGTGGACATCGTCATGACTACGTTTATCGGTGCCGGCATTACCGGCACCCAGAAGGGCGGTGACGCCCCCACCCGTGACTTCGGTTTTGGATTTTACGGTAGCGCGGCCCTGGCTCCGGTATCTTTTACCACCAGCGTCACCAGTGATACCACCGGCGCGACTTACTTCAGCGGCATTGGTCCCGGAGCCCTTGGCACCCGGTTCCTACTCGCCTATCTGTTTTCGGGTATTGATTTCACGTGTGTGAATGTCACTTCGACCTGCGGGAATCGGCATACCGATTCCGTGCAAGTGCGGGTGCGCACCAACGAGTTGCCCGATTCCATCCGGGTGTTTGGCATCGAAGGGGCGGGGAATCCGCTCGGTGGATGTTATCCCGACGCGGACATGCTGCTCGATTTGACCATTCTACCGGTTGTCTGGGCTGGCTTTGCTGCGCGCCCTAGCGACTTGGGCGTGGATCTGGAGTGGACCACCGCCTCGGAATCAAACAACGACTATTTCCGGGTGGAACGATCCCCCAACGGAACCAGTTTCGAAACGATTGGGGAGGTCAATGCCATCGGCAACAGCTCCAAAGCCATGACCTACAATTTCGTAGATCCCAATCCCCGCACCGGCGATAACTTCTACCGCATCACCCAAGTGGACCTCGATGGAGCGACCTCCGAATCGGAAATTCGGCAAGTCAGCTTTGAAGCCCCCGTCGGCTTGTCCTGGACGCAGTTCGGACCCAACCCGACCCGTAGCCAGCTCTCCCTGGGTTTCTATGCCGATGAAGCCCAGAACATGGAACTTCGCTTAATCGATTTGCAAGGCCGCATTGTGCTGCAGCGTACGGTCAGTAGCCACGCGGGCATCAACGCACTGGACCTTGACCTGAGCCGCTTTGCAACTGGTTTTTACAACCTGCAGTTGCAAGGTGCGACCGGCGCGCTACAACAGCGCGTCATCAAAATGTGATTGAATTAAACCTTCAATATTGAGCAGGGGAGCCCTATTGGCTTCCCTGCTTGCATTTTTGCCATGCCCAAACCGCTCCCCATCATCTATGCTCCCGGATACAACATCACCCTTTGGGGGCTCCAACGTTTGCATCCCTTCGATTCGGAAAAGTACCGCAAAGTATTCGAGTTTCTCCGGGAAAATGACATCCTGAACGGCCAAAATCACATCGTCCCCTCGCCCATCTCCCCGGAGTCCCTGAAAACGGTCCATGGCGAAGCTTATCTGCGCTTGCTCAAACGGTCGCGGATCGTTGCTGGCATCGCCGAGGTGCCGCCCCTGCGTTGGGTCCCCAACTTTCTCCTGCAGCGCCGCCTCTTGCAACCCATGCGCCTGGCCACCGGCGGCACCGTACTCGGCGTCCAACTCGCCGCCCGGCACGGCTGGGCCATCAACCTTTCCGGCGGCTACCACCACGCCAAGCGCACAAGCAGCAGTGGATTCTGCTTTTTTGCCGATATTTCCCTGGCCGCTTATCACCACCTTGTGCAACATCCCAAGCACAAAATTCTGATCGTGGATCTCGATGCTCACCAGGGAAATGGCTTTGCCGACATCCACGGTGACGATCCCCGCCTCCCCGCCTTTGACCTGTACAATGCACAGATTTACCCCCAGGATCTTCCAGCCCGGGAATTCATCAAATACAACTATCCGGTGCCGCTCGGCACGCGCGACTTGCCTTACTTGAAATTGTTGCAAAAAGAGTTGCCCAAGGCCATCACGGCCGAGCGTCCTGACCTGATCATCTACAATGCGGGGAGCGACATCTACGAAAACGATCCCCTGGGCCAATTAAAAGTCTCGGCCGCAGGCATCGTGGTGCGCGACGAGACCGTCTTCCAACTTGCCCGCCACCACAAGATTCCCATCCTGAAAGTCCTCTCCGGCGGCTACACTCCGGAAAGCGCAAACATCATCGGCTCGTCGATTCGGAATCTGTGGCGCAAGGGATTGATCGGACCAGTCAAAAATTAAACCCGGCAACCGCGCCCTCCTCACTCCACCCGTGTCCCGGCACTGCTCAACACCCCTTGGAGTACCGTGATCGCCTTGCCTTTCAGCCAGACCCGGTCGTCCCGCAATTCAACCTTGACCACGCCGCCCCGCTCGGAGGCTTGGTACCCGGTCATCGCCGTTTTGCCCAGGCGACCCTGCCAAAATGGCGCCAGAGTGCAATGGGCCGAACCCGTCACCGGATCTTCGTCCACTCCGACCCCCGGACCAAAAAACCGCGACACAAAGTCAAATTCCGGATTTTCCGAAGGGGCAGTGACGATGATTCCCCGAGCTTTCACCGCTTTGAGTGCCCGAAAATCGGGTTGTAAAAGCTTGACCTCGGCCTCCGAGGCCAACTCGATCAGGTAATCGTCCTGCCCCCGCCAACAACTGATCGGGGTAGCCCCCAACCCGCTCACCATTCCCTCCGGTACCGGGGCGGCCACCGCCGGACGCACGGGAAAGTCCAGCACGATCCATTCGCCTTCCCGCCGGGCCACCAATTGCCCACTCCGCGTCTCGAAGTGCAGGTCTTCCTGGGGGCCCACCACTTCCGATTGCCAAATCACGTGCGCCGTAGCCAGGGTCGCGTGTCCGCACAGGTCCACCTCCGTCGTCGGGGTGAACCAGCGCAGCCGGAACCGGCCATTCATCTGCATAAAAAAAGCAGTTTCGCTCAGGTTCATCTCAAACGCGACCTTCTGCATCCAGTTGTCCGGACGGTGGTTCATCAGGATGCACACCCCAGCGGGATTGCCCCGAAAAGGCGCATCGGTGAAGGAATCTACTTGATAAATCGGGAACAGCGGGTCCAAGGTCGGTTTCATGCGGCAATTTATTTCCTGCGCCCCCGGCGAACAAGGGATAAATTTTTCTCCGCTTCACCTGACGCTTTGGCCAGCCCCATCCCTCTGGCCCCCGCATTGTTTCTCCGTGCGCCGCCGGCTTCCAAAACTGCAGCCGCAGCGCATGAGCATTTCCGATTGGCTGATTTCCACTTTCCGATTGGCGCGTTCGGAGCACGCACAGAAGAATTTTCCGTGGGTGCTAGCAAAACAAGCGCCGGATGGCCATCGAAAATCCGACCATCAGAAATCAAAATGTGGAGAACGTCCCGTGCATTTTGCCGGATGATTGCGCAATTTCCCGGATGTATTACAGAAGGTAGAGAGAGGACCGTTGAACAAAGAACTGCCGATAGACAAGGAGCTAATGGCCGAAATGGCCGATACGCCGCAAAACCCCCGGTACCATGCTGAGGGTAGCGTCCTTGAGCACACCAAAATGGTGGTGCGCCGCTATTTTGAGTTGCGCGACCGCTTTCGCCTAAGCGAAGAAGAACGGGAAGTCCTTTACTGGGCCGCGGTGCTGCACGACATCGGCAAGACACGGGTTACCAAACAGGTCAATGGACGCTGGACCTCACCCGGGCACGAAAAAGCCGGGCTTCCGATGGCCATGGACCACCTCCTCCGGCGCACCGAACTCGTTCCCGAAGCGCGGCGCAAGGTGCTCGATCTCGTGCGGTGGCACGGAATTCCCCTCTACTTCGTCAAGCACCAAGTTCCCCTCGACCACCTGAAACTGCTCGGCACTCGGACCGACCTGCGCCTGCTCGGCATCTTCACGGTGCTGGATTTTCACGGACGCATCTGCGAAAACCAAGCGGAAACCATCACCGCCATTGAGCACTTTCAGCGGGTGACCGTCCCCAAGGCCGAATACGAATTTGCCCCCTATGCAGATTTGCAAGCGCAGTACGCCACTTGGAATCTGCGACACAAAAACGCCGCTTGGAATGCCATCCGACTGAAAAATTTCTCGCTGCTGGAAAAGTTGCGGCACGCCCCTGAACGTGATTCTCCGCCCACCTTCGGAAAAAAAGTCTACATGACCATCGGGCCGCCTTTGAGCGGGAAAACCAGCTACCTCGCCCACCAACATCCGGGCCTCTTCCGGGTGGACCTCGCGGAACACGGCCTGGCTGAGTCCGACCTGGGAGACGCTTACTACGAAGACCGCAAACTGATCGAATTTCGGCATTTTCTCACGATCTACCTCAATCGCAATCGCCAGGTGGTGCTGGAGGGCCGCAACCTGAAGGAAAAATTCCGCCGCCGGCTCACCGAGTCCATCCGTGACATGAATGTCGCGGTCGAGTACCTGGTCTTCGAAGCACCGCTGCCTCCCCTGTTCGAACGCGATGCTCAACGTCCCCAACCCGAGGGGAAAGAAAAGATTGCCGCTCTGTACCACCGATTTGACCTTGTCCACCCGTGGGAAGCTCACCACTTGCAGTACATCACTCCGGCGGACATCGCCGCCCCCAACTCGCAAAAAGAAAGCTAAATCGCACAATTTTGTGCTCGCAATCGGTTGTGGGTTGGGTCACAAACTAACATTTGCTTGCTCCTGCATTTCCCACAAAAAAATTTACCACTGGCGATATGAAATTGTCCATTTCTTCAATCTTCACTTTCCTGGAGGGTGACAATTTCGTGCCAAATGTACAATTTTGCCCATCTAGGACACGTTTTAAAATTTTTACCCCGGGGCCGCCAACGGCGCCGTACAGTCGACAAAAGAAACTATTTTACGGACCAATCGCGATTGCTCTTTAATTTGTTCTTAAAAATTGCCATATTGTAGTGAAGATCAACTCACTTTTACTAATTAACTAGCACCCGTAAGCTTCCCTTCACAAGGGAGTGAATTCCGTTTCGATTTATTGTTTTGCTGTTATAATTCAGGATTGGAAATGAAAATATCTACATTCAAAGGCGTAGTGATCGCCCTTGCTCTTACCGTTGGGTACAGCTTCTCGCTCCCCGCTCAGGTCGTTGGGATCGGAGAAGCTACCCCAAATGCCAAGCTGGACATTCTGAGCACCAATGCCACGGGCAATGCCCTGGAGGTGCAACAAAATGCCACCACCAATACCAGTTCCGCCAGCTGGATCATCAACAACGGATTGGGACGCGCTCTCAACGTGCAGTCCCTCAATACCGGCAACAACATTCCCGCCGTCCAGGTCGTGCAAAACGGTACCGGGGCTCTGGCCCGTGGACTCGAGGTAGATATGGCCGCCACCACGACGGGCATCGGGATCGCTGTCTTCCAGGCCGGCGCCAGTGATGCAATCGTCATCAACAGCACCGGCGCCGGATGGGGCATCTACAACAATGTCACCGGCGCAGGAAGTGGAACTTACAACGATGTCGACGGAACCGGATTTGCCGGCACGGTCAACGATCTGAGTGCCGCCGGCGGCATCGGCTCTTACACGTTTTTGAATGGTCAAAATGGTACGGGCTTCTTCGTCGACGCCATCGGCGATGGCTGGGGACTCGACGCGACGGTCAATACCCAGACGGCCACCAGCGGTGGATTTGTCTACGGGGCCACGGTCTTAGGCCTTCAGACCGGCCTCGGACACGGAGCGCTGATCAACCACACGGGCGCCGCCGGTCGGGGTGTGGAATTCAACGTACTCAACGCCAATAACCCCGATCCGGCGATCTTCTCGGTCAGCACCGGTATCGGAAGTTCCCTGGTCGTCCAGAACCAGAACAACGCCATTCCCGGAGTCATCACCGTAGCCGACATTACCTACGCAGGTACAGATCTAGCGGACCACGTCGGGGTGACGGGTAGATCGGTTCCCGCGCCTTTCTGGGGCATTGGGGTCTGCGGTGAAGGGGGCTGGTACGGCATCTACGGTGTCGGTGGCTTCTACGCAGTCTATGCCCAAGGCGATATGGGCGGATCCGGCCTCAAGAACTTCATCATTGACCACCCGACCGATCCGGCCAATAAGTTCCTGCGCCACACCTCCATCGAGTCGGATGAAGTTCTCAATGTCTACCGCGGTATCGTGGAACTGGACGCCAGTGGACAGGCGTTAGTGGAATTGCCGGACTATTTTGCCTCGATCAACCGGAATTTCAGCTACCAGCTCACGCCGATCGGGACGGGCCAGCAACCTTTCGTAGCCGAGGAAATCACCGGCAATGCATTTAAGGTGGCGGGAGCCCCCAATACCAAGGTCTCCTGGATGGTCCTCGCCGAAAGGAACGATGCCTACCTCCAGCAGAATCCGGAGAAGCGGACGGTCGAATTTGACAAACCGGCCGATAAGAAGGGTTACTACCTCATGCCCGAGTTGTACGGGCAGCCCGAAGAGTTGCGCATCGGGTATTCGGGCAAAGATCAAACTGCTTCCCCCAACCGCATCGCCGGTCACGGGCAAGGCGTCGCCGAATTGCAAAAGATGCAGCAGGACCGGCAGCGCCGCAACTCCAATCGCCAGCCATTTACTGAGGAAGAAGAACCGGCTCCTTCACCCAAGCAATGATGAATCCTGAATCCACAAGATCATGAAAAGATTCTCATCCATTTGCTTGGGACTCGTGGGACTGCTAATGGCGGTACATCTGCCCGCCCAGCACAACTTCGAGTTCAACAACGAAGGTGCTCTGATCGTGACTTCGGCTGCGGCTGAGATCTACGTCTGGGGCGACGTTCACCAGGAAGGCAGTACCGCAACACTGAACCACAATGGTTTGCTTGAAGTTCAGGGAAATATGTTCTCCGACGGGCAGTTCCAGCAGCGCGGCACCGGGACCGTGCGCCTGGAAAACAACGATATCAACTCAGGTGAGCGGCAGTTCATCCAAGGCAGTTATGCCGTACGCGGCGGCCAGTCCCAGATCGGGACCGATGACGGCAGCTTTTACAACCTCGAACTCGCCAATACCCAAGGGGCAGTTCACCTCCTTGGTACCGGAGTTGTCGCCGATGTGCGCAATGCAGTCGATTTCAACCCGGCGGGGGCGGCGGGTTCCCCACCGGTCAATCGGATTGTCACCCACGATACGCTGACCCTCCCGACCAATGGATCGGGCTACTTGGCGGTCTTTGGCATGATGAATCCTGCCCCGGGATTGGGCAGCTTCGTAAACAATTCGGTCGCGCTCGGTGGCAATATGTCCGCCACGGATGTGGGCTACGTCCAAGGCAATCTTAGACGGGCCATCGGGGCCACTGGCGGTGCTTACGGTTACCTGGAAGGGCTGGAGCCCGCCGGCGCCAGTGCTGCCCGCGGATTCCAATACATTCTCTTGGACTTTGGCGTCAACAACTACGACGTCGTAACGTCCTATTATGAGCAAGGCAGTCCCAATTCCATGATCGGAACGCCGTCGGAATGTGGCTACAACATCACTTACTTTGCGGGTGTGGACCACGGCGAGTGGATGTTCTCGGACCTCAATGGCAATGGTTCGGGCACCTACGAAGTGGTAATTTGGCCCCAAGACGGAATCTGGCCGGTCCAGTCGACCTGGTTCATCACCAAAGACAATGCGATTCAAGGCACCTTGGGCGATTGTGGTCCCACCACAACCGGACTGGACCGCGCGGCCTTCAATGGTTTCCAGTTTCCTTCCGAATTTGATTTTGCCGGCGGATCGATCATCCTCGACGCCAATGAGTTGATCGCCGGGGTTCGGCCCATCGACAACCGCTATTTCGAGGTTCACTGGACGAATCCGGAGGAGGTGCGGGTCGCCGATTATGAGGTCCAGCGCAGTGAAGATGCGGTAGCTTTCCTCCCAATCGGAAGGGAACCGGCCACCGGAAACGATGGCGCCCTGCACAAGTACATGCAAGCGGACCACAACGTCCAGGCAGCGCGGGATTATTACTACCGGATCATGTACGTGGACCGGGACGGCAATTCGGGCTATTCCAATGCGGTCCGGGCCCGGTTGGATGAATCATCGCTTGGGGCGCTGGTGGAGATCTTTCCGGTTCCGGTCAGCAGTGAAGGGCTCACCATCCGCACCAATCTTCCGGAAGGGCGGCCGTTTACCTTTACGGTGTACGATGCGATTGGGAAGTTGGTCCACGCCCAGGAGATCGAGGTCGCAGCCGGTTTGAGTGAGCGGATTATCGCGACGCAGGACTGGTCTCAGGGCACTTATTTCGTGCATCTCCAAAGCGGAACCGAATCCTTGGTCAAGCAAGTGATCCGGCGGTAGTCCTATTGCACAGAAAGAAAAAGCCACGGCAACGCGACGCTTGTGTTGCCGTGGTTTTTTTGGGTTGGGGAGGGGTTGGCCTGGAATGCCCGGCCATGTGATCTCGATGAGTGAAGAAGGAGAAATCTTTCCCGGTGCAGTTGATCAAGATCTGGAAGGTTACGCCGCGAAAGATCTCTCCTAATGTCGAGATGACAATCGGGGAATTGCTGAGGTGACAGTGAAAGAAAACCAATGGCCGGTGAGGCGTGGCCATCGAAGTGACCGTGGCCGCCCCTCCCAACCTACCGGATACTTACCCCAATCCGAATCACGCCGTGACCAGATAGCGCTTCAACCAACTGTCTTTCATCCCCACTTCAAAGCGTTCCAGGTCTTGGGTCTGACCCATGGTCGCATCAAAAATGAGCGTGTCTGGTCCCATTTCACCGCTTTGTACCGCCGCGCTGACTTCGCGAAAGTCGATTTGGGCGACGTCGCCGGCAACCGTTCGGTACTGAATGATGTTGTTGGGCAGGATCTTCACTCCCGCCGAGGCAATGATGCCTTCTACCCCGTGGGTCATCGAGTCAATGGAACAGCCAGAAGTTGCCCCCGGCATGGCTTGTACAATGACAAACCGGTGGTGGCGGATCGCCGCCCGGCCCGGAACTGGCGCCCCGTGGGCTTTCCAATCCTCCGTTAAACGGTTGAGTTGCGCGAGTACGGCATTTTCCCGCTCTGCGTCAAGCGCCTCCGCCAATTGAAATATCCAGATGTGTTGCATTATCGCGTTACTTGAAAAGCCTTTTCCGCGACCGATTTGTCCAGCAGAACTTGGGTGACGACCAGAAGATAATTGTCCGGCTTGAGCCCGCTGATGTCCAAGTGGTACACGTAATCGCCCGCCATTTTGAAGGGCATCACTTTGGTAACGACTTGCTCCCCGATCCTGTTATAAATCCGCACCATCAGTTCTTGGTCTTTGTCGATGGAATAATCCAACACCAGCTTCTTCTCGTTGTCGATGGTGACCTCGTCGAGGAGCACCGCTATGGAGTAGTTCTCCAAAGTAAAACTGGACAAGACATCGCTACTGCCCGCCCCCGCTTTGCGGATGCGGTAGTACCGGTAGTGGGCTTGCTTTTCGTCGATGAAGCGGTATTCGGCGTGGCTACGGGCGGTGCCTTTCGACTTGACCCGCCCCCGAATCCGCCAATCTTGCCCGTCTTCACTCGCTTCGATGATGAAATCGCAAGCGGCCTGCTCGTACTCGGTGCTCCAGGTGACGTAGATTTCGTGGTAGAAAATCTTGCCCTCGGCATAGATAATTTTGACGTCGGTTTTACCGCCTTCTGCCCCCAAAAGATGAGGCGAAAGTACAATCAGAACTGCAGAAAGTATCCATCGAATCATACGACCAAAGTTTTCAACATTCAAATAAGCAAAATGTGGATAAACATGCAAGCCGGGGCCGGTAATATCAAAAACCACGGCACTGGAATTCGGTGCCGTGGTTGTATCTCTTTGATCTGGACCGAAGGTCAGTTCCGCACCGTCAATTCTTTGATTAAGTTGGTAGCGCGGGCGTACTTTTCGATGGTCCAAAGTACGTAGCGGATGTCCACGCTGATCGTCCGTACGACATCGTCGTCCCAAACCAAGTCGCTCGTCATTGATTCCCAGTTCCCGTCAAAAGCAATCCCGATGAGTTCACCGTTGCCGTTGATGACCGGCGATCCCGAGTTGCCCCCGGTGATATCATTGTCGGTCAGGAAGCACAGTGGCAATTCGCCCGTATCATCAGCGTAACGGCCGAAATCTTTTGCCATGAACAAGTCGTGCAGTCCGCCCGGAACGTGGAACTCTTCGTCATTCGGAACTTCTTTTTCCAATACCCCACTGGAGTAAGTCTGGTACTTGTAGCTCACCCCATCGCGCGGATCGTAGGGAATGACCTTGCCGTAGCTCATGCGCATGGTGGAGTTGGCGTCGGGGTAAAACTTTTTGTCCGGCATCATTTTGTGCATCCCGGCCTGAAAGACCTTCATCGACTCCCCGTTGACCGATTCAAACATAGCGCTGCCCATCGCCAACTGGTTGCGGTACACTTCGATCAGGCTTTCCACGTAAGCGACGCCGATGTCTTTGTTGATGACCTTGAGCGAGGGCGCTTCCAGGAAAGCAGTCATGCGGTCCTCATCAGTCAAGATAGAGGTCGCGAAAACTCGTTCCGCAAACAAGTCAAATCGGTCTTTGCCTCCCTTGGGCTTGAGCTTGGTGAATGACTTTTCGGTGAAAATGGCCGGATGGAACTTCTCGGGCAAATCACTGTACATCAGGCGCATGCACGCGGCAAACACCTTCTGATCGGTTCCGGCAAAATACTCGCCGAAGTGCTCGGCAACTCCGCCTTTGGTGCGCTCGACAATCGGCTCATAAGCCGAAGGATCGTCCGCGTTTTTGTTCATCATCGTCTTCAAACGCCAAACGCCAATTCCGTAAGCGACAGCCCCGGGGCCGAAACCGGCCATATTCATATAAATTCGCAGCTTCAAGACGTCTTCGTTGCTGCTGTAGTTCTGCTGGAACTGTCCGAGGACCCCGCCGTAGAGATCCCGGCGCTTGCTGTCGGCATTGGCCCACTGCTGGAAGTCCTTCTCGAAGGCTTGGCGCTCCTCAATCAGACCACGCGAACGCAGTCCCCGGTTCTGCCCGATGGAATATTTGTGAAAGTTGGACAGAGAAGCATAGCTGGATGCCATTCCGATCCGTACTTCGTCGCTGGCCATCATGTCTTCGTGCATGATCCGCAGGCGCTCGCCCAGGATCTTGACGATGGAGGGGTTGTCGCGCTTGTACGCTTGCTCGATGGCAAAGCTGGACAGGTAGCGATCCGTGCTGCCCGGATACCCCAGGGTCATGGCAAAGTCGCCTTCGCTCACTCCGGCGATGCTGATCGGCAGGTAGTGCTTGGGCTCGTAGGGGACATTTTCCTCTGAGTAATCGGCAGGCTTATTGTCTTTGCCCGCATAGACCCGGAAGACGGAGAAGTCGCCGGTATGGCGCGGCCACATCCAGTTGTCAGTATCGCCCCCAAACTTGCCAATGGCCGAGGGAGGAGCACCCACCAGGCGCACATCCCGGAAGATTTCGTACACGAAGAGCAGATATTGATTGCCGTCGTAGATCGGCTTGACCTGAACCGTGTAATCGTCACTTTCTTCCGATGCTTTGGCTTCCAGTTCACCGATGGCCTTCTGGATGGCGCCTTCTTCATTGCCTTCTTCCGCACCGGCTTTGGCATTCATGATCGGCTCGGTTACATCTTCGATCCGGACCAGGAACTTCACCGTGAGTCCCTCAGTCGGGATTTCTTCCGAGAAGCTTTTCGCCCAGAAACCGTCAGTGAGGTAGTCGTTTTCTACCGTACTGTGGGTGGCGATTGCGTCGTACCCGCAGTGGTGATTGGTGAACATCAATCCCTTGGGGGAAACGATTTCTCCCGTACAAAAGCCGCCCATCTGTACGATGGCGTCTTTGATCGAGGATTTATTTACGCTGTAGAGTTCTTCCGCACTGAGCTTGAAGCCCAGTTTTTTCATGTCGTCGATGTTCATCATCTTGACCAAGTGGGGCAACCACATACCTTCATTGGGGTTGATGGGCTGTGAGTCAGCTGCCTTGGCAAAATTGAATGCCACCAGACACGCGGTTAACAAGCTAAGTATCTTCTTTCTCATAATTTGAAGTACGTATCCGCAATAATCGTTTAAAAACAGCCGGAAAATTAACAAAAATAATTGCACTTATCTATCCGGAATCGTCAAGGACCCGGAAAAAGCAATTTTTTACCGGCAAAAATTTTGATGATGTAATGCACGGTGCAATTTGATTCTTTCGAAAAGGTTCTCCCCGGGGAAAATACGCTCGTTGCACGGTTTATCGTTGTCATTACTGTGTAACGAATCGCCCTGTTTCTGCTTTTCAACGAACTCAGCAAACCGCATATTTGAAATGAGACAATAAAAAATGACCGCCATGAAAATCATTTCCTACAGCAAGATACTGGCTACCGCTCTATTTTTCATCGGGATCAGCCTCGACACCCAAGCTCAACTCGGCAAGATATTCGGCAACGTGACCGGCAAAGACGGGGAAAAAGCCGTTGGCGCTACGGTGCAACTGCAACGCGATGGCGCCCCGGTCGGCGGCATCATCACGGGTAAAGATGGGAAATTTGAGTTTGCCCGGCTCGATCCGGGACAATACACACTCAAAGTGACCGACGAAAACCGCAAATTTCGCGTCGAAACGATCAATGTTGGCCCCGGAGAAACGAAACTTTCGCTGGTGGACATGGCGATGGCTTACGCAGGCGGAGAAGGCGAGGGCTCAGTCTTCGGCACGGAAGTTCAGGGCGTCCAGATTTACGGGGAAACCACGGAGTTGTTCACGGTGGATCCGATCAATCCCTACGTCATCACGGGCCCCGAAATCAACAAACGCCCAATTGACCGCGGCAACCTCGGGGACATCGTAGCGGTCGCCCCACGGGTTACCCAGTCCGACCAGGGCGATCCCCTCAATATGAGCGGCAGCCGCGCCAACAGCACGGCCACCTTTATCAATGGTACAAAAGTCCGTGGCAGCAGCCAGTTGCCGATTGCGGGAATCGAGCAAGTCAGCGTGATCAATGGTGGCATCCCGGCGGAATTTGGGGACGTCACCGGCGGCATCATCATTGTCAACACGAAAAATCCGGGAATGCGCGGCTACTTTGGTCCGGAAAATCCAAACCAGATCCGCCGCGCCGTCCGCAAAAAATACAAGCGGCTCAAAAAGAAAGGGGATGACAGCTCCCTGACCGATTCTGAGCGCATTTTCTCGATGAATTCTACCAAAACGAATCTTTCCTACTGAAATACCACCATTCTCTGACTTTCGCACCGTACTGAACAAGCCACCTACACGATTGATGAAGTAGTACAAGTAGCATCTCACATTCTTTAAACCGAACAGCGGCACGAATCACCCTCGGCCGCTGTTTTTTTGCGGAGAGATTCCGCACACTTCTGATGCACCGCCGACTCTATCACCCGGGATCGAGGAAAGAATTGCGGGACTTTTGCCGGCTCGGGGGGCCCGATTCCTTCGGTGAATTTTCGTAACTTCGATTGCGATTTCCTCGATCAAATCCCATTTGTGACCATGAAAAATTTCCCGTACCTCAATCTGCCGTTGTTCTCCGGACTGCTGACGGCGCTGGTCTTCACCACCACACTAAATGGCTGCCAGGATCCGCCGGAAGCTTGTTTCTCCGTCGAAGCGACCCTCATCGACCAAAACGAAGAAGTCATCTTCAGCAATTGCTCTCAGTTTCAGCAAGAAGGCTACTCCTGGGACTTCGGTGATGGCGGCACTTCGAATACGGTCAGCCCGATCTACCGGTTCACCCAGCGCGGGGAGTACCTGGTGGTTTTGACCTCAATTGCCACAAATGAGCTCAACAATTCCACCTATTCCGAAATCATTAAGGTGGGCAACCGCATCCTGACCAATGCCACGGTCACCGACTTTGCGGCCGCTCCGGCGGGCGGCGGCACCTGGGACGATGCCGATGGTCCGGACCTGTCCTTGTTGTTTGTCCGCGACGGGGCCATCCAGTACCAATCTCCGGTCGAGAACGACGCGGTGGCAGGGTCTGCTTATCTGTTTGACCTTTCGGGCAGCAGCTTTGACCTGACCCCGGACAACTGGAGCATCATCCTCGCCGACGTGGACGGCGCCAACGATTACGACACGATTGCGGTCTACCAGGAAGATTTTCGCGTCTTTATCCCCAATGATCAGCAGCAAGTGCGCTACCAGGCTACCGACGCTACTTTCAACATCGACTATGCAATCAACTAGGGGGAGAATTTCTGATTGATGCGTTTTTAAGGCGTATCCTGCATCCAATTTAAATTGCTCAAAATCAAATCATTACCGTAGGCGCGCGGGATCACGCACGGCGGAGGTCGATGACCAGTTTGCGCGTTCCGAACGCGCAATTCGCGGTTACCGATCAGAAGTATCGATTTCAATCCTCCCATTATCCATTGATCACCCAACCACCTTACCCAGAAAGCACCGATCAATTTTGTGACCAAGTACATTCCAACCAAACTTGGGAACTCAGCCCCAAAACGGCCCCCACTCTCAAGGGGTAGACTGGATTTTTCGGATTATATTTGCGGCGCAATGAAAGAGCAATTGGAAATGGTGCGGGAATTTCACGAAAAGTTTGACCTTCCCTGGCGGACCCATACGACCGCCGATCTGCCGGAAACCGAATGGCAACTTCGCCACGAAATCATGCGTGAAGAAAATGCCGAATACCACGAGGCCTGCGTTGCGGGAGATCCGGTGGCCATTGCCGATGCCCTCGGCGATATGTTGTACGTATTGTGCGGCACCATCGTCGCCCACGGTATGCAAGCCAAAATCGAGGCGGTATTTGCGGAAATCCACCGCAGCAACCTCTCCAAGCTCGGAGAAGATGGCCGCCCGATCATTCGGGAAGATGGCAAAGTCATCAAGGGATCAAATTACTTCCGCCCCGACATTGCTTCGATCATTGCCGAGAAGCGCAACGACTCGCAAAACAACAATTTGCTATGACCAAGAAGATCTACCACCTCGGAAACTGCTCCACCTGCCAGCGCATCATTCAGGAATTGGCGCTGGGTGAGGAATTTACATTTCAGGAAATCAAGTCGGAGCCGATCACGCCGGAACAGTTGGCGGAAATGCAGGCCCGGACGGGGAGCTATGCCGCGCTGTTCAGCCGCCGCGCACGCAAGTACCGGGCGCGCGGGCTTCACGAGCAGACACTGGGCGAAGACGACTACCGCGACCTGATTCTGGAGGAATACACTTTCCTGAATCGGCCGGTGCTGCTCATCGGGGAAGAAATTTTTGTGGGCAGTTCAAAAAAGGTCGTGGCCGCCGCCGCAAAAGCCCTCGAAACGGCCCAATAAAATCCCTCCATGCATCGAGAACCTTTGCTCGCCCAGCTGCGCACCTACCGAGGGATCGATTCCCAAGAGGAAGCGATGCGCCAGCGCATGATCGCCTTTGTAAAACGGCGGCCTGACTGCTTTGAGCGGAGCCTGGCCGAGGGACACCTGACCGGAGCCGCCTGGATCGTGAACCCGAGCCGCACCCAAGCAGTCCTCGTCCTCCACCGGAAACTCGGCAAGTGGTTACAACCGGGAGGCCACGCCGACGGAGATACCGATATGTTGGCGGTGGCCCGGCGCGAGGCCGAAGAGGAAACCGGACTGCCGGTTACCCCGGTGACGCAGCGCATTTTTGACCTGGATATCCACACAATTCCAGCCCGCAAATCCGAGCCGGAACACCTGCATTACGACGTCCGCTTCCTATTCGAAGCGCCAACGGAAGCGCCGCTGCAAATCAGCCACGAATCGCGAGATCTTGCCTGGATCGACCTGAATCGGGTTCACCTCCACAATGATCAGCGCTCCATCCAGCGCTTAGTCGAAAAAAGTCACCGGCACTGAGGAAGATTTTGGGCATGTAAGGTTTTTTGGGGAAATGCAGTTATCCACATCTTATCCAGAAGTGTCTCATTGATCGGAAAAGCTTTGATTTCGCCCCGAAGAAGCGTTTGCCGGCAAAGTATTTTGAATCTCGAAACTTTTAGCTATTTTATTTCTGAACCCCTGGTTCACGGTGTAGGCACATGTAAGGTCATGGTCCCTTTTTTGCAAATAATTCGCTTTGCCCTCCTGAAAAGCCGTCGTGCAGTTCTAGCTGCCATGGTGATCGGAATCGCATTGGCGAGTGCAAACGGACTCTCCGCCGAGCGATTTGATTCGGGCAATGAGGCCAGCAAAACCGCCGACAGTGGCGATGATGCCAACAGCATGTTCTCGGTCGTTGGCTACCAATTCCAGCAGGACTTCCTGATCATCACCTACAACATCCGCTACCCCGGCATGACGAAGGTCAAACTCTTCGATTCTTCCCAAACTTTGCTTTGGCGCAGCCAATATGTGAACGATGAGGAAGGGGACCACCAATTGGTGTTGCGCAAAAGCGCTCTGACCACCGGAAACCAATACCTTTTCGAGTTTGATTACAAGAATCAGAAGAAGACCCTCAGCATTTCCCTCTGACCATTGGTCACTGATGATACAAAAAAGCGGAGAGCAACCCTCCGCTTTTCCTATTTATGAGCTTCATCGCGGTTATTTGGCGCGTACGAGGAACGAGACCCGGAAGACATCAAAGGTGTTCTTCTTTTGGTGGGTCAGGCGGATGACCTCTTTTTTCTGGTTCATGTGCATGTAGGTCCAGTAGGGCGACTCGCTTTCCGGTACCAGGACAGTAAAGAAATCGCTTTCTTGGTGGACGAGGTCGTACTTACTGGTCAATGTCGAGTACAACTCTTTGTAATTGCCAGTTTCGGTGCGCAGGTCCACTGTGTCCTTCATTTCCTCATTGTCCACGGTGACTTTCATCGTCCAGTCAGCACTCGGCTTGGGCAAATCCATCAGCAAAATGGCGCGCTCGGGCTCGTCTTCGTGGTGGATCGGACGGCTGGTCGAACTACCGGAGCCGCCGGCCACCCGCTCATTGTAACCGACCTGGCAGCCCGGGCATTTATCGCTTCCGCTGATCATCAAAAAATCACCGGCGGCCGGGGCGTCTCCCGCTCCGGTCACCGGATCGAGGTCTGGACCACTGGATTTGGGGGCCGCTGCTTCTTCTTTGAACAGGGCAAGCTCAAGCTCGCTGAGCAAAATGTAATTCCGCTTTTTCATGGTTCTCGCTTCTGTTTGGTTTCCGTTGTAAGCTGTAATATTCCTAGTGCGGTACCAACGTCGAATTTTCCGGTATAGCCTGGGCCAGAAAAATCGGCTTGTTCCCGCACTTGTGTTGGTTTGAATCAGGGTTGTTTGCCACTGCATTCCTTATTGAGACGAAAAAAGCAGGCGCATTCCACACCCGCAACAAGATTTTTTCCGGGGAAGATCTTACCCGGCATGTTTGCGGTCCACGGGCACGCGGGGCCGAAAAAAAGCATTCGCCTGACCGTTTTGCAGCATTTTTTTCCTACTTTAGGACAATGCTGACACCGGGCAGGTGTGAAACCACAAGTTGACCGGTGCCGGAAGCTTGCTGTTTAAATTCGAATTACGGAGTCACGGAAATTAGCCGCATCGTTTGCAAGATGAATCGATCAAGAGTGCGCTTTACTTGATCATCGTACTTTGGGGGCTTGCGGGAGTCACCCTTTTGAAGGCCCAGACTTCCGCGTTCATCGAATACGGAGATCCCTACAACGCTTACAAGTTCAGTAACGCGCAGGATAAGGCCATGTCTACCCAGTACGACACCGCCAACGTCATTTTGCTGGAACTGATGGCGGTAGCGCGGGATTCTCAGCCCGCCGCCTACCTCGAGATCGGTCAGGCTCTCATCGAAAATCTGATCGTCACCCGCCAGCCACAAAATGCCTGGTCCGCCCTGCGCCATTTTCACGCTTACTGGCGGCAACGCAAGCGAGACCTCCGACGGCCCCAAGCTCACCTGAGCGACCTGTATTGCCGCTACGGGGAAATTGCATTTACCTACAAGTCCCAGTCACTTCGCCGCCAAGCCCGCGAGTTTTTTGACCTTGCTTTGCAGTTGGTCCCCGGCGACGCCGAACGCTCGGGGATATTGGAACGCAAAATCGGGATGGCCCACCGCCTCCTCGGCGAAAACGACCGCGTGCTCCCCGCTTACGACCGCTCTTTGCGGCACCTCACCGGCCAAAACTGCCGGGAACGTCTGCGTACCCTCCAGGAGATCGGTGTGTACCACTACCGGCAACTCGATTCGCTGGCCAGCCGCACCTATTTGGAACGGGCCCGCGCCATCATGAACCGTTGCCGCCAGGTCCGCCCCGACGACAAAATCGTACAGCTCTACTACGAAGGAAAATTGGAGAAGGACCTGCGCGACAATGCCGAAAGCGCCGAACGTATTTTTCGGGAAGCTTCCGCCATCAGCCGGGCCTACGATTGCCAAACTCCCCTCCTGCCTTACGTCTACTCCGCCCTGGGCACCGTCCAACTGGACCGGGGCTTCCACGAGGACGCCCGGGTGACGTTCACCGACTACCTCAATTACCACGTTCGGGTGACCCAGGACTCGCTGCGCATCGGGATGGCTTATCTCTACCTGGGCAAATGCCTGACCGCTCTCGGCGACCACGACGCCGCCCTGCAGTACTACGACGAAGCATTTGCCATCGTGAAGGGTTTCGGACCGGACCGCACCGCCCTCGCTGACCTTTACCAAAACTACGGTTCGGTTCTGCTCGACCTCGCCCGCTACGACGAGGCGCTCAACTACCTCGATTCGGCCCTGACCCGCTATCTGGACTATTTTCCGGAAGACCACAACCGGATCGGCAAGATTTACTATTCGATTGGGCTGTGCTACGACCGAAAAGCGCTCCCGGAACGCGCCGAAGCCCATTACGAATGGGCCATCGCCTCATTCCGCCAGGCACCAGTCCCCGCCTGGGGCAACATCGCCCACACCCACACCCTCATCGCCAATACCCGCAGTCGCCGGGGGCAAGTGCTCGCCGCCCAGCGCGAAATCGCCCGGGCCCAGGAAGCCCTGGCCCGCACGGATCCCTACGACATCGTAAACATCGCCGAATCGCTGCTGGAGACCGCGTTTTTTGAATACAGCCGCCAGAACCACGACGAGGCCCTGCGCCTCTATCAACGCACTCTCAATGTGGTCGTGTCCGGCTACCAGGAGCGCGATCCCACTGGCTTCCCCAAACTGGAAAATACGATCGCCCACCTGCAAGCCCTCGAAGCGCTACGGGGAAAGGCCCAGTCTTTCCGCGCCCGCTACCGCCTCAGTGCGGACCCAGCCGATCTTCGCCTCAGCCTCCGTGCCTACGAGCACACGATTGAATTGATTCGGGAGGTCCGCCAGGACCACCGCGAGGAAGGCTCCAAGCTCTTTCTCAGCCAAACCCGTCGTCCTACCTTCGAAGCGGCCATCGAGGTCGCCTGGCAGCTCTACCGACTCACCGGCGCGCCCGAGTACCAGGCCAAAGCCTTTGATTTTTCCGAGCAAAGCAAGGCCATGATCCTCCTGGAAGCAGTCTCCTCAAACAATGCCGAGCAGATTGCCGGTATTCCCCCGGAAATGCTGCGCCGCAAACGCCGGATCCTCGACCAGATGGACCTCCTGAATGAGCGCCTGCGCACCACCAATGATCCGGCAAAGTCCAGCGAATTCCGCAGCCAGCTTTTTGACCTGCGCAATGCGCATACGGCCATCCTCGACACGTTTGCCAGTGACTTTCCCAAGTATTTTGACTTGGTGTACGGCTTCCAGACGGCCCAGCCAGATCAGGTACAGGCGCGGATGCAACGGGACAACTGCTCCCTGGTCGAATATTTCACCGGGGACAGCGCGCTGTATACTTTCGCCTTTGCCGCGGATACATTTGTGGTCCAGCGTACCCGCTTGAACCGGATTTTCCTAGATAGCCTGGAAAGTCTGCGCCGGTTCCTGATCGAGCCGGGACCTTCGAATGCTTCGGCGGTGAACTACGCCCACAATGCCCGCATGGTATACGATACGCTCCTGGGGTCGCTACCGATTGCGCTGCGGGAAAAAGTCGTAATTGTGCCCGATGGCCCTTTGAATTATCTTTCGTTTGATGCTCTGGTAACGGCAGTCCCCGACCTCCCGGATCCCAAATTCAATGAACTCCGCTATTTCTTGGACCAACACGTTACGAGCTACAATTATTCGGCGACGTTTTTGCTGCGTCCGCCCCGACCGGTGCTCGACCGCCGGCCGGCCCGGATTCTGGCTTTGGCACCTAGTTTTGCCTCCGAATCGGGGCTTCCCGAATTGGCCGGAGCCCGGGAGAATGTAGCACAACTGGCCCGGCGCTACCGGGATGTGGTCGCTCTGATGGATGGCGCGGCCAGCAAGCCAGCTTTTGAGTCCCAGGCTGCAGAATACGACATCCTGGACTTGGCCACCCACGGCAGCGTCGACACCCTGAATCCGATGGATTCGCGGCTGTACTTTGCACCCGATGGCACCGGAGACAGCATCCTCTACCTGGACGAGTTGTACACGATGCAGTTGCAAGCCCGCCTGGCCATCTTGGAAGCCTGCGAAACCGGCGCCGGCGCTCTTCAAATGGGCGAAGGGGTCATGAGCATGGCCCGCGGATTTACCTACGCAGGCTGCGATGGGGTCGTCATGAGCCTGTGGCAAGCCGCCGATGCTGCTTCTTCGGCGATCATCGCCCTTTTCTATGCGGAACTCGCCGCCGGGAAGTCGGTGGATGCCGCCCTGACCCAAGCCAAACGCAATTTCCTGGCCGAGATGCGCCAGAAAGGCGGGCTCGCCATGCAAAACCTGCACCCTTTCTTCTGGTCGGGGCTGGTGATCATCGGCGATACCCAACCGATGCCTTTTGCCACGATTGCGGAGCGCAAATGGCAATCCAGTCTGCAATGGGCCTTGCCGTTGGGGCTGGTGCTGCTACTGGGCGGCTGGGGCTGGGTGAAGTGGCAACGGGGCCGGCGAGGAGCTTGAGGTGGGGAAGGGGGGAGTGTTCAGTTGGCTGGGTATTCTCCCGCTCAAGCTTTACACAACTGTAAACCCAGGCAAGGGAGAAAACACCGTCGTGGCACACCGAGCAATTACACCCCCACCGCCGAGGCTCCGGTCTGCACGTTCCAAAGATCCGCGTAGATCCCCCCCGCCGCGACCAGTTCATCGTGGCGGCCTGACTCGGCGACCTCGCCTTCGTGGACCACAATGATGCGGTCAGCATTGCGGATCGTCGACAAGCGGTGGGCCACCACCAGGGCCGTCCGGCCCGCCGCGAAGGCGTCGAGATTTTCCTGAATTTCCCGTTCGGTTTCGGTATCGACCGAACTGGTCGCTTCGTCCAGAATCAGGATGGGGGCATCTTTCAAAATCGCCCGCGCGATGCTTAGGCGTTGCCGCTGCCCGCCGGACAACTTGATCCCACGCTCTCCGACCATCGTGGCGTAACCGTCGGGGAGGGTCGCGACAAAATCGTGCAATTGGGCGGCCACCGAAGCCGCCACCAATTCTTCGTGTGAGGTATCCGTGGTCCCGTAGGCGATATTTTCCGCAATCGTTCCGTGAAACAAATACGTGTCTTGGCTCACCAAGGCAATGTTGCGCCGCAGATCTTGCAAGCGCAGGGCCCGTACGTCGTGGCCATCGATCCGAATCCCCCCGCTTTTGACGTCGTAAAATCGCAAAAGCAACTTGATCAAAGTCGACTTGCCCGAGCCGGTGGTCCCGGCAATCCCAATCGTCTCCCCCGGCCGCACCGCAAAGTCCAGCCCGCGCAAAATCGGCACGCCATTCGCGTAGGCAAATTTTACCCGGTCGAAATGGATCGCCCCCTCAGCCCGGGCCACTTCTACTGGCTCCGCTGCATCCTGAATTTCCGCCGGATGGTCCAGCAGACCAAACACCCGTTGGGCGCTGGCCTTGGCCCGCTCGTAATCGTCAAAGGTCTGCCCCAGCCGCGTAATCGGCCAGAGGATGCGCTGGATCATCATTGAAAACAGCACCAATTCCCCAACGGTCAAAACGCCCTGGTCGTTGAGCACCCAATAGCTCCCGAGCAACAATGTCCCGCCAAATCCCAGCGCGATAAACATCCGGATCAGCGGAATGTAGAGCGCATTGTAACGGATGGCGTTGAAGTTGGCTTTGGCGTAGGCCGAAGAATTGGCCTCTACCCGGCTGGTCTCAAACTCCTCCGCAGTAAAGCTTTTGATCACCGAAATCCCAGAAAGATTATTTTCCAGCCGACTGCTAAGTTGGCCGACTTCCTCCCGGATGGCCGAATAACGAGGCGCAATCAAACGCTGGTAGTACCGGCTCCCAATCAAAATCAGTGGCACCGGCAACAGCCCCACCAGCGCCAATTGCCAACTTGTGGCAAACAAGACGATGCCGGCGAAGATGAACAGCGTGGACATTTGCAGGATATCATTGAACCCCGAATTGAGAAAGCGTTCCAATTGGTTGATGTCGTCGTTCATGATCGCCATCGTTTCTCCGGTGCGCTGGTTTTCGAAAAATGCCATCTCCCGCGACTGCAACTGCCGGTAAGTCGTCACCCGCATATCGTGCTGCACCCGCTGGGCCAGCCGCATGAACGTGTACTTGTAATGCCATTCAAAAAAACTTTCGATGCCAAAAATCACCACCGCAACCACGGCCAGAAACGCCGCCAGCGTCCAGTTGTCATTGGTGCCCACCGTCCAGGTGATCCATTCCGGGGCCTCACCGCGCACCGAATCGATCACCCAGCCCACCAGCAAAGGCGGCATAAGGTCAAAAATCTTGTTGATGACGCTGGAGGAAGAAGCCGAATACAGGGAGCCGCGGTAAGGTCGGAGGAATTGTAAGAGGCGGCGCATGGGGGAGATCACGGTGTCCATCGGATTCTATAGTTTGCCGAGGTAACCGAAATCACGGATCATTTGTTCCCGCGCGGGCGCAGGTACACTTCGCGGGCGGCACCCGCTTGCAACTCGTCCCAATCTCCTTGCACGATGGAAAGCGTGGTATCATTAACGAATTGCGGCAGGGTAAATTCCCAATCTTCAAAGAGGGTGTGCTCGACATTCACCTCGATCTCCTGCTGGCCCACAACCGAGTGTTGATCGACATCCAGCACGTAGATGCGGGTCAACTGGGGATATTCCTCTGCATTCAGCACCACAAAAGCAACCCGGGAACGGTCCTCCGACCAGACCGGGGGCGAGATCATTTCCGTCGTGTGGGGCAGATCCAGGAAGTTGTATTTGTAGTCTTCGCCCGGATCGTAAGTGCCCACCTGGTTACCGGAAACGAAAAGCAGAGTTTCCTCGTCCAAGGGTTCCATCCACGTCGCAGAAAGCAGCTGCGGACCCCAAAGATTATTCATCTTTCGGTCGGTAAAATCAGCGTTCCGGATGATGTATTCGACATCGTATTGGGGCGCATCCACCACCTGGGTCAACATCCATTCCTCCCCCCGCGCCCGGATGTACCATTTTCCGTGTACTTCCCCTGCTTCCCAATATTGCCACAGCACCTGCAGGAAATTCTCAAATACTGGTGCGGAGGCCCGCAAGGCCGAATCTGCTTTCAGATCGTAAACGGCGCGCTTTTCCGGGTCCAGCTTTCCCCGCATCCCCAGCTTCTCTCCGTTGTGGTAGAGAAGCATTTTCGTTTCGTCCCGCGCTTCCCGCTCCTGGTGTACTTTGTAATGAAAGCAGGTTTCGTAATTCCCATCGCCATCCAAGTCGATTACCTGCAAGCTATTCTCGTAAATGGACACCTCACAATATGTCTTCGCAAATTCCTTGAGCGACCACATGAGACCGAGGCGGCGGTTGTGCCAAGCGTACTGCGCGACGTAGAGGTCATTGCGCAGCGCTTCCGGATGCCGCACTTCAGAAACGACGAGGATGCGCGGTTCGCCCTTTTCCCGCCAGATGTATCCGTTGCGGAATTCTCCCTTGAATTTCAGCGCGGAAGGCAACTTGTCCCGGGACACTTTCCGGACGAAATCCGGCCCGCCCAAGTCCCAGTTCTGGGCCTTCAGCGACAGTCCGAACAGTCCGATCAAGCAGCACGTCAACAAGAATCGCATGGGTGGATCACTTTTGCACGATCTTGAGTTTCGTGGTTTGTTCCTCGAAGCCGAGTTTGTAGACGAGGTCATATTCCCCGGGCGGCAAGTAGCGGGACGTCCCTTTCTGGGCAAGCTTCAAATTCCAGGGGACGCGGTTAAATCCCCGGCGGGCCACCAGTTTCGATTCGTAGTGGGTGGTGCCTGCCGTATCCCGCACGCTGACCGTGACCTGCCGGCCCGGCTCGGCCGCCTCCCGCAGGTAAAAGTCGAGTTGAACTTCCGTTTCATTGACCGGATTGTAGGGGAAATTTTTCTCGCCCCAATTGCTGCGGTGGCGCACCTCGGCCGGGGCGTAAGCAACCAGAGCTTGATTTTCTTCCGTGTCCTTGAGCGCTTGCAGCGGCTTCACGTCGGCGATGTAGATGCTGCGGCCGTGGGTTCCGACCACGAGTTCATTATCCCGGGGATGTACCACCATGTCGTAAGCGGCCACATCGGGGAGGGCACAAAACATGTCCCAGACCTGCCCGCCGTTGAGGCTGGCGTAGGTACCGTGGTCTGTCCCCAGATAGAGCAAGTCCGGCGAGACGGGATCCTGAATGATGACATTGACCGGTTCCTGGGGCAAATTTCCCACGAGTGAGGTCCAAGTCGCGCCGTAATCGCTGGTTTTGTACACGTAAGGCGAAAAGTCATCGTCCCGGTAACCGGTCAGGCTCACAAACGCAGTCGCCGGATCGTGGGGAGAGGCAAATACTTTGCTTACCCACTTGCCCTCCGGCAGACCCGCGATCCGCTCGGTCCAGGAATTGCCGCCGTCGGTGGTGACGTGGACCCGGCCATCGTCGCTGCCCACCCAGATCAATCCAAATTTTTTCGGCGACTCGGAAATCGTGGTGAGGGTTGAGAACGGGACATTGCCCTGGGGCTGCCGGTTCGTGGTGAGGTCCGGGCTGATCGCCTCCCAGGTATCGCCCATGTCCAGGCTCCGCATGAGGTACTGGCTCCCAAAGTAGAGGATCTCGTGGTTGTGCGGACTTTGCCGCAGCGGGGTCCGCCAATTCCAGCGGTACTTGTCCTCCCCGATGTCGTGCCGGGGCGTGATGTATTTGGGCGGCTGCCCGGGCGCAATCCGGAAGTAATTGCCGAACTGGTAGCCAGTGTACAGCAAACCGGGATTTTTGTGGTCGGTGACAATGAACATCCCATCGCCACCAAAGACGCGCTCCCACTTCCGGGTGCGGTTGGGGACCGAGCGGGAGGAACCTTTAAGAACGCCATTGTCCTGGAGGCCGCCGTAGACATTGTAAGGCTGGGCCATGTCCACATGGACGGTGTAGAACTGCCCGACGGGCAGGTTATTGACGTGCGTCCAGTTAGCGCCGCGGTCGTAGCTGATGTACAGCCCGCCGTCGTTGCCGAGAATCAGGTGGTCCGCATCCGTCGGATTGATCCAGAGGGCGTGGTGGTCCACGTGGATTTCAAAGGTATCGAGCCGGGTCCAGTTGGCGCCGCCGTCCGCGGAGCGCAGGAGCGGATAGCCGGCCAGGAACAACTCATCGGGATTGTCCGGGGCCACGCGCACGTTGCCGAAATAGTAGCCGTAGGTGAAGTAAACTCCCTGCAGCACCTCGTCGTGGGTGCGCCGCCAGCTTTGGCCGCCATTGTCGGAGCGGTAGACTTCCGCGCCTTTAACTGCCGTGTTGAAGAGGGCTTCATTGGCGTCGCCGAAGTACTCGGCCACGGCTTTGAGCGGGTATTTACCCGCTTCAATGTCCCGCTTGATGCCTTCGGCGGTATATTTTTCCGGATAGCCCGCACTGCGGAGGAAAGAGTCGAGCCGGGTATTTTCCAGCAACATAAAATCATCGAGGGAAATCTCGCCGAGCATCCGCAGGGCAATCCCCGCCACAGTGTCTTCCTTTACCAAACTGGGATCTTGCTCCTGGTTGTCGAGGAATGCGTAAAGCACTTCCGGATTCGATGGGCTGATCGCGAGGCCCAGGCGACCGGTATTTTCACCGGTGGGGATGCCGCTCATGCTTTTGGACCAATTCGCGCCGCCATCCTCAGAGAAGTAGATGGCCGAGCCACTCCCACCTTCGACAAATTCCCAAGCTTTGCGGCTGCGGTCCCAGGCGGCGGCCCACAAGCGATCCGGATTTTTGGGATCGATGATCAGATCAATGATGCCGGTGCTCGGGTCGAGGTAAAGCGTTTGGGTCCAGGTCGTCCCCCCGTCGGTGGTTTTGTAGACGCCGCGGTCTTCATTTTCCGTGTAAAGTGCCCCCATCGCGCCGACCCAAGCGACTTGGGGATCGGTGGGATGCGCGATGACCCGCCCAATGTGTTGGGTGCCAGTCAGCCCCAAATGCTGCCAATTTTTGCCGGCATCGGTGGTTTTGAAGATTCCTGCCCCGGCATAAGACGAGCGGCTGCTGTTGCTTTCTCCAGTGCCGACCCAGATGAGGTCCGGATTGGCCGGAGAAATGGCGATGTCCCCGATCCCGATTGCGCCCTGGTTGTCAAAGATGGGCGCAAAGGTCTGCCCGTTGTTGTGGGTGACAAACAGGCCCCCGGAGGCATAAGCGACGTAAAAGGTGTGCGGATCCCGGGGATCGACGTCGAGGTCGGTGATCCGGCCGCCTTGCACCACCGGTCCCACGTTCCGGAAAGGATACATCGCCAGGGGAGAATTGGCACGCAATGATCGATTCTGAGCCAAGGCCGCTTCTACTTCGGCGGCGGTAGTTTGGGCTTGCATGGCCGGTATCCCCAACCAGGCGGCGAGGAGCAATGCGCTCAAGATTTGCAGGGTTTTCGTCGTCGTCATATTGGGAACAATTACCCGAAAATCGTGGACAGATGCAATTGAACGCGGTTTCCAGGCGACGAAGGGACCAATCAATCGCCGAACTTCAAGCCGAGGAGAAAACGGCGGCGAGAACTACCGGGGCCGGCGTCCCCCTTGTGGATCATTCTGGTTGTCATTTACCACATTTTTTCCCGAATTTGCCGGGGATCATGCAAAACTGGCGGGTCAATACAAAACCCAATTGCCGTACCGGAGGCGGCGGAAACCCAGTCGATCCAGCAGGGCCCACCGCCCCACTGGCGAATGTCGGGTCTTTCCGGACCGTCAGCCCTCCCACCGTTTCATTTTCCCGAACTCCCTCCTGGTACGATCTGGGATCAGGAGCCCAACAACACAAGCCAATCTCCCAAATTGATCTTGGAACCCACTCACCCCAAACCGATGGAAAAAGAAGTCTTACACATACTGGACGAAAAAAAGTTGGAGGTCACGTTGCTGCGCCTGTGCCACCAACTGATCGAAAACCACGGTGATTTTGCCAACTCGGCTTTGCTGGCGATTCAGCCGCGCGGGGTGTACCTGGGGCGGCGGATCTACGGCTTGCTGCGAAAGCTTCGGCCCGAACTGGAGATTCCCTACGGCGAACTGGATGTGACGTTTTACCGGGACGATTTTCGCCGGAAAAAAGAACCCCTGCTCGCCAGCGCCACCAAAGTGGATTTTTACTTGGAAGAAAAGCGCATCATCCTCATCGACGATGTGCTCTACACCGGACGGACGGTACGGGCGGCGATGGACGCAATGCTGACGATGGGGCGGCCCCAGTCGGTGGAATTGCTCGCCTTGGTGGACCGCAAGCGGATGCGCGAATTGCCCATCGAGGCGGTGTACATCGGCTTGCAGGTCGATACCATGGATTCGGAAAAGGTCATCGTACGCCTCAAAGAGGGTGGTGGTCAGGATACAGTTCAAATCGAGCAAAGATAAATGCTGAGCACGCAACATCTACTGGGAATCGAGCCGATTACGGCGGAAGACATCGGGATTATTTTCCAGACGGCGGACGAATTTAAGGAAGTGATTCAGCGCCCGATCAAGAAGGTGCCGAGCCTGCGCGACGTGACGGTGGCCAATCTCTTCTTCGAAAATTCCACCCGTACCCGCATTTCTTTCGAACTGGCGGAAAAGCGGTTGTCCGCCGATGTGGTCAACTTCTCCGCCTCGTCTTCGAGTGTGAAGAAGGGGGAAACGCTGCTGGACACGGTCAACAATATCCTGGCGATGAAGGTGGATATGGTGGTGATCCGGCATCCGCATCCGGGGGCACCGGTATTTCTGAGCCGCCACATCGACGCCCACATCATCAATGCGGGCGATGGCGCCCACGAACATCCCACCCAGGCGCTGCTGGACTGCTATTCCCTGCGCGAACGCTTCGGGGAGTTGCGGAACTTAAAGGTGGCAATTGTGGGGGACATTTTGCACAGTCGGGTAGCCTTGTCGAATGTATTTGCCCTGCAAAAACTCGGCGCTCAGGTCCGCGTCTGCGGCCCCCCCACCTTGATCCCGGCCCACATCGCCAGTTTGGGGGTCGATGTGAGCTACGATTTGCGGGACACCCTGCTCTGGGCGGATGCCGTCAACATGCTGCGCATCCAACTGGAACGGCAAGAGATCCGGTACTTCCCTTCGCTGCGCGAATATTCGATGCTCTACGGGCTGGACGAGGCACTGCTGAATTCTCTGGGCAAGGAATTGGTGGTGATGCACCCCGGCCCGATCAACCGCGGGGTCGAGATCAGCTCCGGGGTGGCCGATTCAGAGCAGGCCATCATCCTCGATCAGGTCGAGAATGGCTTGGCGGTGCGCATGGCGGTGCTGTATTTGCTGGCGGGGCGGGCTTAATCGCGCGGTAATTGGGCGAGGGTTTGGCGCTCGGCGGTGGAACGTCTCAAACGCGACGAAGCGCAAGTTCACTGATTTTCTTAGGGTATTCGCGGCCGTGCCGTCGCCGGGGCGATGCGTTGAAGTGATGAAAAGGGATGGTTTTACAGCGTGTAGCCTTCTTCTACACCGATGGTGTCCACCCATTCGTAGAGAACAAAATAACCCAGTACAGTAATTCCCGCGGCCAGGGCAAACCCGACGAGAAAACTGACCCAAATGCTTTTTTTTCGGTCCAAATAAAATACCCCAGCCGCCAAAAGATTCAATGACGCCTGAAATGAGGTAAACAGCGGAATCAACTCCGGACGCTTGATGACAAAATTGAACATCAATCCGAAGATGGCAAAGCTGGCCAGATTGATGAGCAAAACCGAGTAAATAGGCTTCATAAATGATTGATCAGAGCACGAAGCTAAGGAAAAAACCTTTATCGACCGCGCAGCAAATTGCTCGGTTTGAGTTCTGGCTGGGCGGTTTTCATCAGGGATTTCACCTGCTTCCAGGCGCGTCCGCGGTACTGAATCACAAAGGTGTCCGCCGACGATACGATCCGGGCATCGGCTTGGGAAAACGGGGCGGCTTCGGCCCGCGAGAGGTAAATGAAGCGGAAGGAACGGTACTTTACAATCCCAAAATGCTTGATCTCAGCCAGGGCCATCTGGTACTGGACTCCCGGCGCCTTCCAGACCAATTCTTCCGGGCCCACAGTCAGGGAGCGCAGGAGGCTGTAGTACACAACCGAACCCACAATCACCAGCGAAAACAGGACCAGCACCAAGGACAAGGGACTGAATGACCGCAATATCCCTGCCACCAACATAACGATCAGCAGCAACAAGGGCAGCAAAATCAACAGGGACACGGGGCGATTAAAGCGATAAGTCCGACGCATTTCCGGCATTTACATGTCCAATTGATCGAGCAGGGAATTCAACTCCTCGGTGCGCTGTTGGGTCGCACGGGTGCGGCAATTCGCCCAAATCAGGGGGGAAATGGAGCCGCCATCGTAGAGGAAGCGTTCACATTCGCAGCTTTCGTCGCGGAATTTGACCCAGGTGCGCTGGGCCTGGCGAATTTTGGCTTCTAGGTCATCGTCGACCAAGGCCATCAACTTCTTGTACGCGACATTCAGAGCCTGGTCGGCCGCCTTGAATTCCCGCTGGGCGCATTCATTCATGTCCATCTGGGTCCGGGGATCATCGCAGTCGGGTTCATAGCCTTGGGCCGGCAGACCCGTAAACAGGAACAGTGCCAAGCAGGTTGCAAAAAAATATTTCATGCCCGAAGATATGAATTTCCGAGTTTTTGCTGGCCATCCGATGTTTACCGTATTTGCTCTTCATTGGACTGCATTTGTCTTCGTTGGGGTTTGATTTTTTGGATCATAGCGGCAGTCCATGGACTGCCGCTATGATCCAAAAAATCAAAACTTAATTCCCTATTCATCAGTTGGTCGAAGCCTGTTTGCTGACTTCTGATGAACCGCACGGGGGTACGGTTTTCATCGACATAGCGATTGAGATTGGGCAAAGGACCATTAGCAATTGAGCAATTGGAAATTTTCAACCGCCCATTGGAAATGTTAATTTAGGGGCATGAAAAAACTAGCGTTGCCCATTGTTGTGGTATTGGTCGTGGGAGCCGGAACGGCTTTTTATTTCCTACGTGACCCCGGGGAAGCCGCCCTCAAGTCCAACAACCAGGAACAAACCGTGCCCGACGGCATGACCGCTCAGGATTCGGTACCGTTTGGCGATCCGCCCTCGCCGGATGAATTGGAACGCGAACAAAAACTCAAAGAACACGCCCGCCCCGGAGACTTCATCGAGGTTCAGTTCGAGGCCCGCAAAAATATCCTCGGGGAAACGGTCGCCGAAGGCACCCTGAAAAACAAAGCCGAATTGACGGCCTACCGCGACCTGCAACTGATGCTCTACTTCGAAGATGAACTGGGCGAACCGCTGGACAGCGCCTCCCAGGTGATTTTTGAAAAGATCCTCCCGGATGGCGAGACCAAATTCAAAATCAAACAGAAAGGCCCCCGCAAATCCAAGGGGCTCAACATCCGCGTCCACGACGCTGTCGTAGAAGACCCCAGTTGACCGCCGCACCCAATTCGTCGGGAAAGCACCCCCATTCGTCGCATTGTTGGCCGGCAGCGTCACGGCTGTGCCTATCTTAATTGTGATTCAGATGTAGACAACGCCTACACCTGCTACTGGACTTGAGTTTTACCCACAACTTTATTTTGGTTTCAACCCCGCCGCAGCCCCGCTGTGGCGCCCAGTTCTTTTGGCTTATCCAAAGGGCGCTTTGCGAGCGCCCTTTGCTTTTTTGTCCCCGACACCGACCGAGCACTCCGCAACTTTGCCGCAGCCATCCGCTTCATCGGCTTTGCCATCGACAGAAGCGTCCGTTGGGAGTCGTCCCCGCCACCGGATTGATTTGGCGAATTGGCGGGTGGTCCCTAATTTCCACTTGCGGGACAAGTACCGCACCGAAATGACGCTACCAATGACGAAAGAATTGCCGGACAACTGGCTGGGCGACCCGCAACTCCGGGCCGAATTTGCCGAGAAAGGCTACGCTCTGCTGCCGCAGTTTGCGGAGAAAGAACTGGCCCCGCTCCGCTCCCTCTACCAAAGCCTGCAACGCGGGCAGAACGACGGGTTTTTCACCTCGATGAATCTGGAAGACTCGGATGACCGGCGGCGGGTGGACGCGACGATTAAGTGTCTGCTCGGAGAAAAAGCCCAGGAGCTGCTGCCCGGATACCGGCCCCTACTTGGTAATTTCACGGTCAAAGCCCCGGAAGGCGACAGCGAATTGCGCATTCACCTGGACTGGTCCGTGCTGGATGAGCGCCACCACCGTACGATTGGGATTTGGTTGCCGCTTTCGGATGTGGACGAACACAATGGCGCCCTCGGCATCCTAGAAGGGAGTCACCGTGTGGGCCACACCCGCCGGGGTAGCCTGGTAAACTTTGTCACGTGGGACCAACGGTTCTCCCCCAGCGGTTTTCTGGAAGC
The DNA here is from genome assembly GCA_039024435.1 of Bacteroidota bacterium. Taxonomy (GTDB): domain Bacteria; phylum Bacteroidota; class Bacteroidia; order J057; family JADKCL01; genus JBCCQH01. Next base: position 41,065 of record JBCCQH010000022.1, on the reverse strand, counting down.
AGTAAAGGCCCAGTATCCGGCCCGCTTGCTTTGTCTCAAGGCGGGAACTGCGGTCATTTACGACCTGAGCCTCGCCCATTTCTCCGTGCCCAACCGGACACCGCAGGTGCGACTGGCCACCAACCTCATGATGATTCCGGAAGAAGCCCAGCCGGTACACTACTTTCGGGAAAGTGAGCGCCGCATCCGCCAGATGCAGGTCGATCAGGAATTTTTCCTCACCCGCAATATGGCCGCCCCGCCCGATTTAGACCGTTACCCCTCCATAGTGGAAACACTGGCCCCCGGGGAAGTCATCGAAGAGCAGTACGGAACCGGCGTGGTCATCGGCGAAGGCGAATACACCCTCGACCGGCGGCTCGGGGCACCCGCCCGCACCCTCACCGAGGCGATTGGGCGCACCAACCGTCCCTGGTGGCGGCAACTTTTTTCCCGCAACAATTGATCCCCCAAACTCTGCTTGAAGCCCATGGCGACCCAACCCTCCATATTCCGAGACCCCGATCTGCAACGGCAATTTGACGTGAGTGGTTACGTCGTGGTGCGCTTTTTCGATGCCAATGAAGTCACCGCGCTGAAAAAGCTGTACCGCAAATACTACGACGGATCACCGATCCAGGGCTTCCACACCTTGATCAATATTAAAGCCCCCGAAACCCGCCGCCAGATCTACCAAGACATTGCGGCGGCCTACCGTCCCCAATTGGCCCAATACCTGATCGACTACGAACCCTTCATCGCTTCCTTTGCCATCAAGGAACCAGGGGACTCGGGGCGGATCCCACTCCATCTGGACTGGTCGGTCGTGGATGAGCGGGAGCACATTTCCCTGAATAACTGGGGCCCCCTCACCGATACCAACATCGACAACGGCTGCCTGTGCATGCTCAAGGGCTCCCACCTCCATGAATTTAGCTACCGGGGCAGCAACATCAATTTCATCGCCGTCGAGTCGCCGGCCCGCAACATCATGCAAGAAATGGTCGCGCGCTATCCCATTCGCCCACTGCGCATGCAGGCAGGAGAAATGGTGCTCTATTCCCACAAAATGGCCCACTTCTCCATGCCCAACCGCAGCCAAACCACGCGGGTCGCCACCAGTCTGGTCGCCATTCCCCGGGGGGCGCAACCGGTGCACTACCACCTGAATCCAGATGGCAGCATCACCCGTTTCAAATCGGGACGCGAATTTTATCTGCACCACCAGCACGGCGACCTTCCCCGCCACGGCCTTACGGAACCCCAAACCATTTCCCCCGAACGAATCGGATGCGTGGAAGACCAGGTTTCGGCCCTGATCGAGCTGGACGACAAGACCCGGGCCGCCTGGCGAGCTTGAACCCTGAACCCTGAACCCGCAAACATGGCTTACGCACCGCTCATCGAAAACATCCTGGCGTACCTGGTCGAATGCCAGACGCCGGAGGGCGAATTTCGGTCGCAGTGCTATTTGCCCGGAGCGGAGGAACCCCAGTGGTACTATTCGGGGCCTTCGCCTTTTCTCACCGCCAATATCGCGTGGTGCCTCCACTGCGTCGACCATCCGCAAGCGCAAAAGCTGCTGCTCCGCGCCCTGGACTTTCTCGATTCCCGGCAGGAACGCTTCGGGCTGTGGCGCTACTGGGAGCACCACAGCCCAATCATGGAATACAATGTTCCCTGCGACATCGACGATACCTGCTTGGTGTCCTGGCTCCTGGCCAAGTACGGGCGAAAGGTGCCCGACAACCGCGACTTGATCCAGCGCAACTTTCGGCCCGACGGCAACATCGATACTTGGTTCCTGCCCCGCTGGCGCAATTTGGCCCGCTGGCGGGCCTGGTGGTACTTGCTCGGAGAACTTTGGACGACGCGGGCGATCTTCCTCCCCAATCGTAAAATTCCCGAGCCCGAACCGATTTCCCGTACCCGGGATGCCGAAGCCGCCGTCGAGTGTCACGCCCTCCTCTATCTGGGCCAAAACGCAACCACTCAGCCTACCGTCAGCAAATTGCTCCGCGAGGCCGCCGAAGCCCGCTTCCAATTGCAGTACTACGACCGGCCACACTTTGTCTATTATCATCTTTCGCGGCTCATTCCGGAGGGCTTTTCCGAGTTTCAAGCGGTCAAGCCGGCCTTTGTTACCTACGTAGATTCAGTGCTGAACGCAAATGTCCGCGGCGGCGAAGACCACCTGCAATGGGTCATGTGCGCCCTCACAATGGGCAACTTTGGCTGGTGGGACGATCCCCGCACGCTGGCCCTGCTCACGGGATTGGCGGAGGATCCCATGCTGAAGCACGGCTGGCGGGCCTACAAATACTGGACGAGCAAGCAGCGCAGTTGGTGGGCGGGCAGTCCCGAACTGACCGCCGCTCTGTATTTGGAAGGATTCGAACTGCTTCGCCGAAGGGAGGCAGCAACGTGAAGCGGCGGAAGATTGCAACATATTTGATTGCCGGGATGGTCCTGCTTGGTCTGGGCTGCGCCCCCGAGGTGCCCGCCTACGATTGGAGTGGTGAATGGAAAACCCGGGTGGACACCATTGATCTGGAAATGCCGCACCGCCAAGCCATCGAGATTCGCAACCGCGGCGCCATTCCGATTCCACTGCAATTTTCCTGGAACCGCGGCTTCCTGTACCGAATGGAGGACGTTTTGGCGCGGATTGCGGCCCTGGATTCCGCCCAGGGTCCGGAAGCGGCCGCCCGGCGGGCCTGGCAATTTGTCGCGGGAGTCAGCCACCACGGTGCTACCCGACACGATTCGCAGCGGCGCCACCATCCACTCATCTTTTTGAACTCGCTCGGGGACGGACACTGCGACGACTTGGCTTCGGTCCTGGCGGAGATCTGGCGGGCCCAAGGCTACCGCAGCCGGGTCTGGAATCTGGAAGGGCATGTGGTCCCCGAAGTCGAAATCGCCGGGCAATGGCAAGTCTACGATCCCGATTACAATGCATTTTACCGGGATAGGCAGGGCCAGCCACTGGGGGTGGCCCAGCTCCAATCGCCCCAAAATCCCGTCCCAACCGCCGTCAACGCTCCGCAGAAATGGCAGCCTTCACCCGGCTGGATTGCGCCGGTGCGCGCATTTTACCACAGCCGGTCCGACAACGCACTCAATCCCTGGTACGATTCGATTCCCCGGGTGGAAAGCGAGGCTTTCCACCTACCGCCCGGTGCCTGGATTCGCTTTCACAGCACCGGAGTGGCGTATCACTTGGAGCAGTTTTCCTTTCCCCCAGAGACGCGGGCCGCCCTCGACCTCTTTCTGCCCGATGCTTTTGCCGGGCGACAGGCGGTGCCTCTGCGGGTACTGAACGTTTCGGGAGTAGGGGAACTGACCTGGCAGGAACGGGATTTTCGTGTGGGAGAAGCCGCTTGGGAAGCGGCGCTGAAGGACGCGGATATTTTCCTGGACGAACTGGAGATCCGACCGGGTAAAAATGGCCTCCGCCTCACCTGTGCGCTGAATCCCTACTTGTTCCCGATGCGCACGGCGGGCAACCGGCTCGAACTGCGTGCCACCCACCCTTCGCGCTTGGCCGTGTCGGTGGTGCAGCTGGCGGGAGAAAGGGAAAAGCAAGCGGCCGAAATGCACCGCATCCAGGAAGCGGTCGGACGGGACATGGCGCGTTACCACCGCGACCGGGCTGCCATCGATTCCCTGATTCGACCGATACAGCACCCCACCGATCTCCGCGCCAATCTGTTCCGCCTCCTGGGTCATCTGGATTTGATCCCAGCCTCCGGCTCCAGCCCCAAATTCGAGCGGATCCTGGCCCATTTCCAGTCGATTGTGGATCAGATGCCCGATGCCGACCGCCCCATGATCGAAGCATTCCTGTCCCAGCCGGAAATCGTGGTGTACAACCTGGCCATTTACCGGCACGCGAGGGAACGGTGAACCGTCCGGGTAGCTGCAATTGGCGGGCCGGGAAAGCGGCCAACATTGTCCCCCGAGCCACGCCTGGCAAAAATTGGGAATTCCCCGGCGAAACTGCATCTTTGTAGCTTGCAAGTATAAAAATCAGATCGTCTCCATTCGCAAAATCATTGGCAGTCTTCCAATATCATCGTCGCTCACCTCATTTTTCGGTCGGTCTAAACGCGCTGCGGATGCTTGCGGTACTGGGTGTATTTGCCCTGGCCCAGGGAACCCACCTCTTCGCCCAACCCGAAATGGCGACCTACGAGGCCCATCTGCGACAAATGCTGGACCAAGAATTCAGCCAATTTGCCATCAATCGGGCCGATGAGCGGCTGGTGGCGGTGCAGGAACTGTCCCAGCGCCTGGCGGGGCAAATTTCCCCGAAAAACCCCGCCGAATACGGGAAATGGTGCTACCTGCGGGGGCTGGAAACCCGCATGAGCGGTGATCCCGAAGCGTCGTTCAACTGGCTGAGGCAAAGCGATTCCATCTGGCAACGACTTTGTCCGAATGGCTGCCTGTCCCGGGCCCGTGTCGAATTGGAACTGGGCCGCCACTACTACAATACGGCTGACTTCAATGCGTCCAAACTGCGCATGGAGTCCGCGCTCAATCTGTTCCGGCGCGAAGCGGGGACCAACCAACTCGAACAGTCCGACCTCCTGAGTATACTGGGCAAGATCGCCGCCCGCCGGGCCGAGTACTCCCTCGCCCTTGACCTCCAAGGCCAGGTCCGGGCCATCCGTACCGAACTTTTTGGGCCAGAAAGCTACCAAGTGGCCAAAACCGACATCAGCATCGGCAATATTTACTACAATACGGATCGCCCTGCCGAGGCGGGCGTCGCCTACGAGCGGGCTCTCGCGATCATCCGTGATTTCAAAAATGGGTCTCCGGCGACGCTGGCTTCCCTGCTCATCAATCTCGCGGCCACCCAGGACCAGTTGCAGCAATTCGGCGCGGCCATCGCCAATGCCCAGGAGGCGATCACCGGCTTGCGAAAGGCCTACGGACCGCACCACCCCTACATCATCACCACCCAGGGCAATATTGGCCTGATGTACCACCGCATGGGCAATGCTGATCGGGCACGGTATTTTCTGGGCAAAGCCGCTAAGATGGCCCGGGAGCACCTGGGGCCATCCCATCCGCTGTTTGGGCAGATCATCGGTGACTTTGCCTACGTCGAAGCCGAAAACAACCGGGTCGAAATCGCCCTGCAACTCATCCAGGAAACGTTGCACGCCGCCGCTCCGGGGGTCTCCCCCACCGACTGGCGGGTCAATCCGCCACTGGGCGACGTCATCTACCCAACCGAGTTCCGCAACGCCATCACCTACAAGGCCGATCTGATCACCCGCCTGGCTTCGGAGCGCGCCGATTCACTCGACTTGCTAGCGCTCGCGCTGCAATGTTACGACCTTTTCGCGGCCTCCCTGGACCAGGTTTGGCTGGAATACCGCGATCCAGGGGACAAATTGTACCTGAACCGCGGCGGGGTCAACGAGTACGAACGCGCCATTCAGTGTGCCGCCCGCCTCGCCCACGCCACCCAAGATCCCCGGTGGCACGCCGAGATCTTTGCCTACATGGAGCGGGGCAAGTGCCAGGTGATGCTGGAACACATCCGGAGGTCCCGGGCCGCTTACCTGGCCGGCATTCCCGATGCCCTGCGCCAGCGTTCCACCCAACTCCGGGAAGTGGTCCATGCCCTCAACTTCGAAGTACAAACCGCCGAACTGGCTCCGGACAGTTTGCAACAACTGCGCATCCGCCTCATCGAAACCCGCTTAGAACTCGACGCCTTTACCGATAGCCTGGAGCGGGCATTTCCTGGGTTTGGGGACCTCACCGGCCAAAAACCGCGGCTTTCGCTAGAAGATGTCCAGCAGCACTTGCGCGCGGCGGCGGCCCCGAAAACCGTTCTGCTGGAATATTTTCTGGGGGACGCCGACCTCTACGTCGTAGCGATTGATCCCGAACAGACCCGCTTCCGGCAGGTGGCACTCGACACCAACTTCAAAGACACTTTGCAAACGTTTTTGAACCTGGTTACTTATCCGCACCCGACGACCTGGCGACTGCGGGAATACGACCGCCTCGGCCACAAGCTCTACCAACTTCTACTCGGTCCCGAACTGGCCGGCCCGGAATCCCCCAAACGCTTGCGGATCATTCCCGATGGTATGCTGGCTATGCTGCCCTTTGATGCGCTGGTGGTCCGGCCGGCGGAAAAGCCGCCCCGCAAATTCAGCCAACTGAACCTGCTGATCCACGACCACATCGTGAGTTACGCCGGCGCCGCCCCGCTGTTGATTGCTCCTCGAGAAACCCAAACCGCCGCTGTGACCAGCGTGGGATTTGCCTGGAGCTCCCCCAATATACCCGTCAGCGACACAAATCTGCGCGTGGTCAACAACCGACCCTGGCCCCACTTACCGGGCGCCGGTCAGGAGATTGCCTACCTCAAGGACCGGCTCAAAGGTGATTTTTTTGCCGGAGAAGCGGCTTCCGAGGCACAATTCAAGGCTTTGGCGGGGGAGTACGGTTTGCTGCACCTCGCGCTCCACGGCAACTCGGGCGGCGAGGAGCCGTTCATCGTTTTTCCCTCTCCCGGGGACAGCACCGAAGACGGTGTGCTCTACCTGCACGAGCTGTATAGTTTGCCGCTCCGGGCTCGGCTGGCGGTGCTGAGTGCCTGCGAAACTGGCAGTGGCGCCTTGGAACGGGGCGAAGGGGTCATGAGTGTCGCTTCCGGATTTGAAACGGCCGGCTGCCCGGCGGTCATCATGAGTGTATGGCCGGTGGCGGATGATGCCGGGCCGGGCATCATGCGCGGATTTTACGACGGCCTGGTACGCGGAATGCCGGTGGACGAAGCCCTGCGCGACGCCAAACTGGCCTATATGCGCTCGGGGGGCACCTTTCGGGCTTCGCCATTTTACTGGGCGCCCTTCATCGCTTTGGGGGATGTCCGTCCCATTCCCCTGCGGCAAAAAGCGGCCTTTCCCCTGGGCTGGCTGGCGGGGGGACTGCTGGTGCTGGCGAGTGGGGCCGGGGTGTGGTGGTGGAAAAAGCGCGCTGCGCAGTCGGCTTGAGGATAAATCGGTCAACCCAATTGGTTGTTCCTGGATTAAATGCAGGCTAACTTAAAATCGCTTTACATGCATCCGGTGATTTTGCTCGGGCAGATTTAACCCGGTAATTTTTCACCGCCATTTGCTGCCATGCCCTCCGGCCAACATAGCGCTTTTGGGAGCCCATTTTTGATCGGGCTGGTGCTGCCATTTTCCGAATTTTTCTTCGCTGAGGGCAGTTCTCCGGTCGGGCAATGGCTGGTATTGGCGGCTTTTGCCGGGCTGGTCGCACTGCATTGGCGGCAGGAATTACTCGGGGCACACTTCGGGCAAATTCTCCTCGGACTGGCGGGCTGGTACTTGATCTGCGCCGCTTTCAGCGTGCGCCCGCTCGATTCGCTGCGCTGTGGATGTACCTGGATCTTGCCGATGCTGGCGGGGTATCTGATGGTGTTGGGGGGAAATGAACGCCGCGCGCGGTTTTCTCACCTGGCCCTTGGCCTGGTGCTGGGGAGCCTGTTCTTGCTGGGGTGGCATTTTTTTCTGTCCCCGGGACAGGGAAAAGCGGGAATTCGGCCCTTTTTCTCCGATGCCAATGTGTTTTCCGCCTTTCTGAATCTGCTTTGGCCGGCCCTGCTGCTGGGGCAGCGGGAGGCCAATTGGTGGTGGGGGGCACGGTGGCTGCTGGTTGCGGTGATCTTGCTCGGCCTACTCTACGGCAATTCGCGGGGCGCTTGGGTGGGGCTGATCGGGGGCGGCATCGCCGGGCTGATGGTGGGCCAAAATACACTCCGCCGGCGCCTCCGGCTGGGGATCGGCTTAGTGGCTACGGGGCTGATCGCATTTGTCTTGTTGCGTCAATACTATACCTACCGCCCCCAACTCCCCCAACCGCTGCCGTACGTGCTTTCGACGGCCGATACCCAAACGGATTTTTCCAACCGCGAACGCCTGATGCGCTGGACCTGTGCCGGGCGAATGTGGCGCGCCCACCCCATCACCGGCAATGGACCGGGGACTTTTGCCCCGGACTTCAAGCAATATTTGCGGGATGAAAGCGAGATCAAGCGGATCAGCTATTGGTTCGGGTGGAAGGGCGGTGCCCACTCGGTCGGGCTGACGGCACTCGCGGAAACGGGGTTGCCGGGCCCCTTGGGCTTAATCGCGCTGATGTTGGTGGCTTTGGGCGGTCACGCCTACATTTTCCGGAAAAAATTCCTCGCCGAAACTCCCCCTTCCCGGCAAAAGGAAAAATACGTGATTTCCCTCCTCGCTGTGATTGCCCTGAGCACTTGGATCGTCCACGGGCAGTTTGATGACCTGCTCTACCGGCCCCCCATTGCCACGCTGCTCGGCATGTGGGCGGCAATCAACGCTCCCCCAACTGCTCATCCATCAGGTCCGCCACCGCTTGCTGACCCGCCGGACTGAGGTGGATGTCATTTGTGAAATAGGCCGCGGTTCCGCACGCCTCCAGGTCCCGCAGAACCGGAAGGGCATTGACGATCTGCACTTGCGGCTGCCCGGCAAAATGATCCTCGATGCGCCGCAAAAATGGGTAAGATGCAGCGCGCAAAGCTTTTTCGTCGGTGATTTCGGCTCCCAATTGCCGCATACTGGCGGTGTAGCGGGCGTGGACTTGGGCACAATGGGGAATGACCAGCAGGTAGATTGCGGCAGCTTCATCCTCCGCCCGGCGGACCAATTCGTCCAGGAAACCCAGGTATTCCTCAAAGTCCGCGGCGCGCTTGCCGTTCACCAAGACCGAATTTTCGATCAGGCCGGGCTCGGCTTTCAGGTAGAGGCGCGCGCGGGGCGAATAGCGGTTCGGGGCAAACGGCCGCCTAAGGTTTTTGCCGTCCGTGGTGCCGGATGGAGGGGGCGCCGCTCGGAACTGACCGAGGGCATAATTGAGCCAGCCCAAGCCCCGGAAGCGATTGGCCAGCCCCCAGTACAGGTTGCGCCACCCGCCGATGTCTTCCCAGTTCAGCGGAAAGCGCAGGTCAAAAAGGTCATTGCCCACGTAGATCTGATAGATGAATTGCTGGGGCTGGGTCGCGGCCAAGCGGCGGGGGGCGAGAAAATTGGCTTGGCGGATCCCCGTCCCGGGCACCGCCGCATTCCAAATCGGCAATTCGGGGTGCCGGCGGCGCAAGCGGTCCACCCAATTTTCCGGTGCGGCCGTGAAGGAGTCACCCAAGACGAGTACCCCACCGGATGCGATTTCCTTTCCGGCGGCAATCCTGGGGTTCAAGTGCTTCCACTCGCGGCGGTAGGTATCCACAACCTGATAGCGGTAGAGGATTTCCAATAAAAAGAGCGCCAATACGAGCAGGCCGAGCAGCCGCAAGCTCCACCGGCCGATTCGGCGCGACCAGCGGCGCGGGGCGCCAATGCGGGAAAAGTCGCTATGGAGCGGAGCAGAAATGGCGGCGGAAATCTATTTCAAGTTAACCGTAGTGAGAACATTGTAGAAGGCCTGCTGTTTGCCGCGCAGTGAGTTGAAGGTACTGCCGCGGGGAAACAGGGGCTCAGTCGGAGCCGACTGGTGGTACAGGTGTGGATGCATGTAGGAATCGCTGGGGAAAGGATCGTCGCCCCGCCAAACGTACCTTTCCACCACGTTCTTTACTCCGGGTTTTACCTTGCTGGAATCTTCATTGTTGATGATCACCTTGCGCAGCTCGTCGTGGAACTCCGGCTGGTACACCGTGGAATCAATGAGGCGCTTGGCGTTGGTGCGGTACTTCAATGCGCCCACGTGGCCGGTCATGACTTGCTTTGCCCCACTGTTTTTGCCTACCACAGCACTGTTGAAGATCACATTTTGGGTGTTGCTGCGCAGCGTAAAGTACAGCGAGGTCCAAAGGTCGGAGCGGCGCGTCTTGGTGACGATTTCGCCGATCATATTGGTGGGGAGCCATTCGTGCTGGTGGCCTTGGGCGCGGCCCATCCGGGTGACGTAGCGCCGATTACCGGTATGGCTCCAGATGCGCGCGTAGAAGTTGGCTTTTTTGTAGCCGTTGATTTCGTCGCCCTGGGCAATTTTTTTGAGGAAGGTCTCCATGTTTTTGTATTGGGGGGCTTTGTCCACCAGCTTGATGATCGTGTTTTTGAAGTGATCGGTCGGCGGAATGGCATCGGCCGCAGGCACTTTCATTTTGTTGCGCCCCCCATTCAAGTGGTCCATGGCCGCGTTAAAGACCAGCGCCATTTCGTGGTCTTTTTCGAGGATTAGCTTTTTTTTGAGTTCACTCATGACATGATCGCGGTACTGTTTGTCCCAGCGATCATAGATGAATCTTTCCAGGTGGTCCGGGGTATCGATGTCTTCGATCAATTTGGTCCCGCGGCGGCGGCTGCCGAGCATTGTTTCGAAAGTAAAGCGCTGTAACGGGTGCCCGGCGCCCGGAACTGAGGGCCGGGCATCCGTCCAAGCCACCGCACGGGAGGGAGCGGCCGGGGCGGCACGCAATTGCCTGGGCGGAAAACTCCCCGTTTTTTGGCTTCGGTGCTGGACAGATCGCGTGGAAGCAGAAGGATGATTTTGCGCGGCGGCTTTCATGGGAATTTGATCAGGTAATTCAGGAAATGAAAGATACCATTTTGTGGGGGCAAGCCCAAGCCCGGACCCGTGTCCGCCAGCATTTTGTGACTCGGCGATTTTCCGCCTGCGTCCGCCGGCCTCCGGCCACTACGGTCTCCTCCCAAATCCCCGGAACTCGGCCGCAATTGGCTAAGGGTAAGCTTCCTGCATTTCAATAAAAAATTATCGCAAACTGCCAACATTTTTTTTACTTTTCTAGGCACGTTTCTTAATTTTGAAGTATCACGAATTATTGAAATACAACTTATTAATACAAGAGCGAACATGTCCAAAATTGCTGAATTGAATGAGACCGTAGAGCTGAAAATCGGCGAAAATTCCTACAGCCTGCCCGTCATCGTAGGTACGGAAAACGAACGGGGAATCGACATCTCCAAGCTCCGCGGATCATCGAAATACATTACTCTCGATCCCGGATTTAAAAATACCGGTTCGACCCGGAGCGCCATCACCTTCCTCAACGGAGAAGATGGCGTCCTGCGCCACCGCGGTTACAGCATCGACGATCTGACCGACAAAGCCAGTTTCCTGGAAGTTGCTTACCTGGTGATCCACGGTGAACTTCCGAGCGCCGCCCAGCTCGAAAGCCTGGAGCAGCGCGTCAAAGAGGCGACCACCCTCGACACCAGCATGGAAACCCTGCTGAACGCTTTCCCGACCACCAGCCATCCCATGGGGATTTTGGCCGCCACCATCGGATCATTGCACGGCTACCATCCCGAATCGCTGGATCCTTACTCGGACGAAAGCGTCAAAGAACAGACCATGATCCAACTGCTGGCCAAGCTCCCGATGCTCGCCGCCTGGATCTACCGCCGCGGTGCGGGCAAAGGCTACATCGCCGCCAATCCCGACCTGGGCTACATCGAGAATTTCCTCTACATGATGTACGCCGAAGAAGGCCAGCCGTACGAAGTCGACCACGCCGTCGCCAATGCCCTCAACAAGCTGCTCATTCTGCACGTGGACCACGAGCAAAACTGCTCCGCTTCTACCGTCCGGATTGTCGGTTCCTCCCACGCCAATCTCTTCGGCTCAATTTCGGCCGGGATCAACGCGCTTTGGGGTCCACTCCACGGGGGGGCCAACCAAAAAGTGATCGAGATGCTCGAATCCATCCAGCAGGACGGGGGCGACACCGAAAAATGGCTCAACAAAGCCAAGGACAAGAGTGACCCCTTCCGCCTGATGGGCTTCGGTCACCGCGTCTACAAGAACTTCGACCCGCGGGCCCGCATCATCAAAAAGAGTGCCGACGAAGTCCTCGAAAAGCTGAACATCGACGATCCGGCCCTGCCGATCGCCAAGCAGCTTGAAGAAGCCGCCCTCAACGATGAATACTTCGCCGCCCGCAAGCTCTACCCGAACGTCGACTTCTACTCTGGTATCATTTACCGTGCCCTCGGTATTCCGACGGATATGTTCACCGTGATGTTCGCCATCGGACGTCTGCCGGGCTGGATGGCCCAGTGGAAAGAAATGCGCGACAATGGTGATCCCATCGGTCGTCCGCGCCAGGTCTACACTGGTTACACGGCTCGCCCGTTCGTGGAAAAAGAAAACCGCTAAGAAAAGAAGGATTCTGTCTTTCTGGGAAAACCCTGCGCAAGCGGGGTTTTCTTCTTTTTACACATACTCATTTTTTCTTTTCAAACTTATGAATTGGGTGTATTTTGGCGAAATGAATCAGATCAGCAAAACTTTTTTCTCCGGCGCGGCTTTGCTGTTGCTTTTCTCACTGTTCTTGACTTCCTGCGAACCGCCCAGCGAACTGGAAACGGAACTCATCAAAGGCAACGGGGTATGGGTCAGCGAAGGCGGCGTAGAAACACGTTACCAACTCAACAGCGCCAATGACTCAACCAGCCTGGGTGACTCTACGGTCATCGGAGAGCTTTTTCGGGTCGATTTTGACGGCAACGAGGGCTTGGTATTTGTTGTGGACGGTGAGCAGGTCAACCGGCGCTTCCAAGGATATGCCGCGCTGGCCTCGGAAGAAGGCTCGGCTTCGACTTGGAAAATCCAGCAATTCGATATTGACCCGCAGTATCCGCTCACCGGGGAGCTTTCGATTGAGCAAACGGATGCTGATCGGATCCGGGTACGCGCGTCGGCCTTGATCTACAGCGATACCGGCGAGCGGACCGGCTCCCTGGTGATGACCCACACGGCCATTCGCTTCGTCCCCGATTAAGGGCAAGCAGGGCAAAACTTTGTAATTCGGGTGCCCGTTTGACCCCTCGTTTCTGGCATTTTCCCTTTATAATGCCGCAACAAATCGGGGGCGGGCCGGGACCATTTCCCGCCAAAATCGACATCTGATATGCAAAGATTCCAAAATGTAGGGTTTGTGCTACTCGCCGTTCTGATCGCCGCCGGCGCGTTTTCCTGTGACCGGGAAGTCCGTTTTGACAACTGGCTCACCCAGGGAGAAGGCACCTGGAACGTAACCACGCTGCGGGAACGCTTCATTGAGTTCCCAAACGCCACCGACTCGATCCCCGGCCCCTACCTCGACTCCGCGCCCGAGGCCAGTACGTTTTCCTTCCGCGAGACCGGGACCTTGGCCTATTTCTTCTTCTCCGAAGCCCTGGGGGCACCCGTAGAAGGCTCCGGCGACTACGCGGTCCAGGAGGAGCAGTTCAGCTATTTTGCCCAGGTCTCCTCCCTGAATGCGGGCCCCATCGAGACCCAAATTCAGGGCACCAAGCTCTCCCGGGACGAAATGCAAATCGACCTGCGGGTCGCCTACAAAGATGCCGCCAACCGACTCACCCTGGCGCACGCCCTGCAATTCCGGACCGTCCGAGCCGAGTGATCTTTTGTATCTTTAAACAACTAATTCAATCGCCATGCCCCGTTTTTTCGCACTTTTACTGGTATTGCTCTGCTTCAACCTCGCTGCTTGTTCCGAGGAAGTACAGTTTGAAAACTGGATGACCAAAAAGGGTGGCCAGTGGCGGCTCAAGACCCTCGAAGAGGCATTTGTCCTGTATGCAGCGGGCGATTCCACCCTGACGAACACTTCGGTTTCCCTCCCGGAGGGCAATTTCTTTACCTTCACCAAGGAAGGAATGCTGACCTACAACTTTTACTCCAATGCCAATTTCCGCGCATTTTCCGGCGCGGGCCCCTATACCATCGAGGGGGAACTTTTTCGCTACAGTCAGACCTTCGACTCGGTTGGTACCGGTCCGATCATTCTGGGCATGAAGGGCTACGAGTGGCGGCGGGATGAGATGGAAATCAAGGCCCGGATCGAGTTTTACGATGAAATGGGAGATCTGATAACGGCCGAAAAAGCCGACCTGCGCTTGGAACGGTGGTTGACGGACTGACCGCTCCGCTTACTTCTTCTTGAAGCTTCCGATGTTGGTCGCGACCATGAACTGGTGGGTCGGCCCGATGGCGTGGAAGGAAGTCAGTCCGTAATCGAAGCGGAACATTTTGATCTTGATGCCCACCCCAAAGGAAAATCCGGAGATGCCCGCGCGGCTGGTCGACCGGAGCTCTTGCCGCCGCATGTGGTTGTAGCCCGCACGGATGTTGAATCCTTTCGAAATCAGAAATTCGGTCCCAAAGACAAAGTGCCGAAACAAGTTGTCGAAGAACGGAAAGCTGGTCTCGATGGGTTCCCCGCTCAGATCGATTTCCGGCGGCGCATCGCGGTCGTAAAAGACCAGGTTTGGGGTTTGTAGATTGGTCGCGGTCACCGAAAAGCGCAACGGCATGTGCTCCAAGCGGTGCGACAGCCCAATGGACATTTCGAAAGGAAGGCCCGTGGTGAGCTCATCCGCAACGTTCCAGCGGGTGATGCTGAAGCCAATGTTTCGGAAGGTCATGCCTGCAGTGAAATTGCCCTTTTTTGAAATGTAGGCGCCCCCGAGGTCGAATCCCAGGCCCCAATGGGAGCGGAACCCGCTGATGTTAGAGTTCACCACTTTGAAGTTGGCGCCGAAACGGAAAAGATCTTTCTCAATCGAGCCTCCGACGAGCCAGGCAACATCCCCCGCCGAGAAATTTCCCAATTGATTGCCAAATACATCCGCCTGGATCATTTGTCCGTAGCTCAAATACTGAATCCCGGTGTGGAAAGTCGCCCCGATCTGATCAAAATGGTGGGCGTACGACGCGTAGCCGTAGGTGATGTCGGAGAGGTAATTGGCGATGGAGAAGCTGGCCTGCTGGTGCATGGAATCGTTCAGGAGCGCCGGATTTTGGTAGGCAAAATTTGCGTCGTGATCGTAAGTCGATATGTTGATGCCGCCCAGCGAAGCGGTCCGTGGCGCCGGAGTCAGATTCAAAAAGCTGTACACGTGGCGTCCTCCGATTTGGGCGGACGCAAACGCAGGCAAGACCAACAGAAAAGCCAGTAAGTATCTTTTCACTCAGCCAAGTAAGTGAAATTCGGAGAGAATCGGAATGCAAAAAATATGGGAGTGTCCGACAAACTTCTCCCCCAATTGCGGGGGGAAACGGGAAAAAACTGGACATCTCTGCTTTTTATTCCGATTTTTGCCGCCTGAACTTGGTTTTTCACCCAATTACCGAACAATATGGCACAGGTCAAGGCAAGGGCGATTACCGGATTTCCGGAATGGCTGCCCCAAGTGAAACGGATTGAACAGCAGTGGATTGACCGCATCCGAGCGGTGTACGAACACTACGGCTACCTCCCAATTGAGACGCCGGCCATCGAACTCCTCGATGTCCTCCGCGCCAAAGGCGACATCGACAAGGAAATCTACGTGGTGAAGAAGCTCCACGAAAATGCCAGCGAGAAGTTCGGTCTGCACTACGACTTGACCGTGCCGTTTGCCCGCTACGTCGCCCAAAACCAGGGCCAACTGACTTTTCCCTTTCGCCGCTACCAAATGCAAAAGATCTGGCGGGGCGAGCGTCCGCAAAAAGGACGGTACCGCGAGTTCTACCAGTGCGACATTGACGTGGTGGACAATGGCAAACTGGGCCTCTACTTCGATTTTGAGGTACTGTACGCGGGCCAGGAAGCGATGAAGGCGCTCGGCATCCCCGAGTTTGTCATTGGCGTGAGCAACCGCAAGATCTACGAAGGCTTCCTCGAAGGGATCGGGGTGGAAGATACCGAAAACAGCCTGCGCATCATCGACAAGATGGACAAGGTGGGACGGGAAGGCGTCGCAAAATTGCTCCGCGAAGAGGTCGGTCTGGAAGCGGCCACCATCGAGCAGGCCCTGCTTCCGGCGGCGATCAAAAGCCGGGACCTGAGCTTTGTGGAGGAATTCCGTGCCCTCGGGGTCCACACCGAAAAGACCGAGGCCGGAATCTCCGAACTGGCCAGCATCATGACCATGGTCGCCCACGCGGGCGACGCCAATGTCCGAGCCGATCTGTCCTTCGTGCGGGGTTTTGATTACTACACCGGGACGATTTTTGAGGGGAAATTTGTGGAAGACATCGGTTTGGGGAGCATCTGCTCCGGGGGCCGCTACGACAACCTCGCTGCGCGCTTTACGAATCGGCACTTGCCGGGGGTGGGCTTTTCCATCGGATTGAGCCGCATCTTTGGGGGAATGGTGGACCGGGGCCTGCTCCCGGACCTCAATGAACCGTTCATCGACGTGCTGGTACTCCGCACCGACGACAACGACTTGCCGGAGGTGGTCCGCCTCGCCAATGTCCTGCGGCGACGGGGCTACCGGGTGGAGACCTACGCCTATCCGGACAAAATCGGTAAGCAGTTCAAGTACGCGGGCAAGCGCCGCGTGCCCTACGTCTGGGTGGCTTCCCGCGATCAGGCCGGCCAGTTTGAGGTCAAAGACATGCGCTCCGGGGAGCAGGCCCTGGGCGATCCGGAAACCTGGAAAGGGGAATTTTAACCGCCCAACGCAGCCCGCATCCGGTGGGGTAAGTCCCCCGGCCCGCAACCAGAATCGGACGTCTTGATCCTAATTCGCGGGTTTCGGGCCGGCCGTGGTATCGGCCGGGACCGGATCCGCCGTCCGTTCGCTTTTGAGGGTCAGGTTACAACTCTTTTTGACCTTCCAGGCTTGCGCTAGGCAAGTCGTATTGATTTTTCCGTCACCGCACTCCTCGAGAAACGCCCGGAAGTCGGCCTTGCATTCCGGAGTCGCCTTCGCTTCCAGCTTTTCGAGAAAGCCTTGGACTTTCTCCATCATTTTCTCGGACAGCTCCACCTCGTTCGGGGGCGGATCCGGCTCCGCACCGCCCAGAGGGGTCAGGACCAGCACCGCCACCAGCAGTACCGCCAAAATCCCGAGCACGGGCAGCACCCGGTTCCACTGCACCGACAACTTTTTCGCCTCCGATGGAATGCCTTCCACCGGCTGAGAGCGGGGATCTGTCGTGCGGCGGCTCATCGGCGGTAAAATCGGCACAAAGGTCCGCTTCCGATGCGGCGACGCATCGATCCGCAGCACTTGCACCGAGATGTTGTCCGTTCCCCCATTTTCATTCGCCCGCTCAATCAACACCGTGCCCAACTGGGCCAAATCCAGGTGATTTTCCAGGCAGGAGGCGATTTCCCGGTCATTGATCATCCCGTTCAATCCATCCGAACAGATCAGAAAGCGGTCCCCGGAAACCGGCAAAATCGGTTTTTCCGTCACGGTGACTTCCACTTCCGGCCGAATCCCCAGGGCCAGCATCAACTCGTTTTTGCGGGGATGTCGTTCCGCTTCCTCATCGGTGATCACGCCCTGATCCACGAGGCCCTGCACAAAGGAGTGGTCCCGGGTCAGGCGTTTGAGCCGTTGATCGGCGTAGAGGTAGGCCCGGCTATCGCCCACGTGGGCAATCCAAATTTGCTCACCTTTGACCAGGACCACTACACAAGTCGTGCCCATGCCTTTGAGTTCGGGTTCGTTAACCGCCGTGGCGTAGATCTGCTCATTGGCGAAAGAAACAGCGTTGCGCAGGGCGGTCACTTCATCGGCATCGGCTTGATAGCTGGAAAAGTATTCACGGATGCACTTGACCGCCAATTGGGAAGCGGTTGCGCCCCCCCGGTGGCCGCCCATGCCATCGCAAAGGATCAGCACCAACCCCCAATCGGTTTCCAGATGCCCAATGGAGTCCTCATTGGCTTGACGGACCCGGCCGACGTCAGTTTTCTCAAAAAAGGTGTATCGCATGGTGCTCGGTTTAAATGTAAAAGATCAGGCGGGCATCCCCCAGGCTCAGTGCGTCGCCGTGCCGCAGGGAAGCCGAGTCCACCCGGACACCATTGTGGAAGGTGCCGTTGGTGCTGCCGAGGTCAGTCAGCAAATAATTTCCTTCCACGTACACGATCTGCGCGTGGGCCCGCGAAACCGTATTGTGCTGGATGAGGATGTCGGTATCTTCTCCCCGCCCCAATATCACAATCGGCCCCGGCAACTCAATGGTTTGGGAGCTGCCCTCGGCTTGCAACCGCAAGCGGGGCGCTCTGCCTCCGGAAAACATTTCGGTCCGCAGGCGCTCCTGTTCCTCGGCGGCTTCCCGATCACGCTGGGCCTGATCCGCTTGCGCCCGGCGTTCCTCTTCCTTGCGTTGCATTTCGGTCAATTCCGCCAAGTGTTCCTCAGCTTCATCCCCGCGGCGCGCCAATTCGTCCATTTCTTTTTGGCGGATGGCCTCGGCGACGGCTTCGGCTTTTTTGCGCCGCGACCGCAAAAACAGCAGGACCCCGATGAGCAGCAGCAACATCCCACCGGCAATCACCAGCCAGAGCGGATTTTCCAGCAGTTGGTCCCCCAGGCTTGGGGCCCCCGTTTTGTAACTGATCAGCAAAGGATCATTTCCGGCTACAATTTGCACCTGCCGGAATTCACCATCTGCCGGATGCTCTGCGGTGAAAGTCAGATCGTACACCTGGCCCGCCGCTCGGGCGGTGGCTCCGCTAAGGTGGTCCTGCAGGACGCCGATGCTTCGCTCCGGAGTGTCCTTGTCCAGCAGATGAGAAAGTCCAAACGTCGCCTCGGCCACATCGTCAATCGCGTACTTCGCATTTTTGACCTTGTAGCGGTAGTTGTAGATGCTGACCTCGGCTTTGCGGGCCTTTTCGATGACCGGAGCTTTTTCTATGGAAGGATTGAAAATGTTCGGGAACTCCGCCGATAAAATCACCAGCACACGGGCCCCGGTTTCCTGCACCAGCAAGTCCACTCCTTCATCCAAGGCGTAGTACAGCTCCGAACCGTGGTTGGGCTGCACCCCTTTGCCTCCGGGAGGCTGCGCCACCGCCACGGAATCCAGCAAGGGACCGACGTCCTCCCCAAAATCCGGCGCCAACAGCCGCAAAGACTGGTAGGGGCCTTCCAGATCGGTCCAGGCAAATGTCGCCAGGTTGATGCGGTCCCCCGCGTCCACCATGCCCGGCAGGGCATTCTGCAAAAACTTCCGCAGGTAGGCGTTTTGCTCCTTTCGCTCGGCGTAGGTGAGCAATTCCCACAAGACCAGTACCGTTTTGGGCTGATCCGCCTCCTCCCCAACCGTGTCCTTCACCGTGAATTCCAGGGCCGTATCCCCGGCCATTACTTTGAAGTGTTCCTTCCCGTAAACGGTGGGATCGCGGTCCGCCAGGCGCACCTTGACTTCGGGAAATCTGGATACATCCGCCTCCCCAACTTGATGCAACTGGGCCGCTCCGCTCACCCACAGGGTCAGCAGCCCCAACACGCCCAGAATCGTTTTCAATCGACGCATGGCCATCAGAATGGAGTTTTGAAGATGAACTCAGTTTTTCCGAGCCGCAGTTTGTCCCCGTCCTTGATCTCTTGGGGTTGCCCGATTTCCAACTCCTCATTGTTGATGAACGTGCCGTTGGCGGCCATTTCGTCCCGCACAAAGAAGCGGCCTTTCTTGAACAGAATGGTGGCGTGCTTGCCCGAAATCGAGGGATCGTTCGGAATGGAAATGTTGTTCCCCGCAGTGCGGCCGAGCGCATTGTTGCCTTCGTAGATCCGGTAGTCGATGCCCATCGGGTCCAAGGTATAAGAAATCAACCAGCCGACAATCTTCCGCGAAGACCGCTGCCGCACCACCTCGCGGGTGCCTTGCTCACTGCTGACCTCTTCTACTTCTTGGATGTAGGTCTTTCCGAGGTCGCGCACCGGAGGTCGCTGCGGACTCACCGGCGAAACCGGCGAGTCTTCGCCCCCACCGATCACCGTTTTGCCCAAATCACCGCCACCGCCGCTGCCCCCACCACCACCGCCAGAAATGCGGGTTGCCGAATCGGCATCCATTCCGGCTTGCGCCTTGGGACAGTAGGGACAGACCGACAATTCTTCCTTGAAAAAATGGCCCTTTTCGCACTTTTGAAATCCTTTCATTTTTCTCGGTTTACATTTTGCTCAATACAATTCATGATATTGCGTCTTTGCGGCGCATGGCGGCAACCAGCACCACCAATACAATCAAGGTCAGTACTCCTACGGCGACGACGTCCAGTTCTAACTGGTACGCCAGATCACCGAAGGTATCTTCGTATTCGGAAGGGTAATTGCCCTCCAGCACCGTTTTGGCATCGGTTGCCACCAATGTCTCCTCTACTCCGCCATTTACCCCGACCTCGCCCTGGATCAGTACCAGGCCCTCGTATCCCCAGCGGGTCATCGCAAAGTAACTCAAAATCTCGACAACTCCGTTGCGAATCGGTGCGACCACCCCGGCCAGCATCACCTGGGGAATGAGCACCAACGGCACCAGGGTCATGACTTTCTCGGCGGTATTGACCAGGGCGGACAGCATCAGCCCCAGAACCGTCGCACTCACCGTCAGGTACCAGACCCACAAGATTGTGCCCGGCAGGTTCGTCCACGGGACCGCATCCTCGTGGAAACGCAGGTAGATGATCGTCGAAAACAGCACCGCCTGAATCAGGGCAAACAAGGACAGCACCACCAGTTTAGAGAGAATGTACGGTCCAATCCTCAGGTTGAACATCCGCTCCCGCCGGTAGACCGAAGCTTCACTGACGATTTCCCGGGCCGCATTGCTCGTCCCAAACCAAATGGCGGACAGCACCACCAAAAAGGGAACTGCGGCGGTGAAATATTCGAAAATGAGGCACACCAGCAAGGCGATGATTGGTGCCTGGCCGATCAGGATGCCCACGTTAAGCAGGTCATTGGTCTTGATGCGGAGGTTGCGGGCACTCAGCCAAAATAACTGGGAGGCGTACGATTTATTGGAGCGCTTCTGCAAGGGGGCGGGGCGGGAACCGGTGCCGGCGGAGCGATCCGCAGCGCCCTGAAACCGGGCCACCCAGCTTTTGGCTTTGGGACCGGAGATATTGGCGTAGACTTCCACGGCGGTCTCTACGCCAAAATGCGCCTTGTAGGCATCGGCTGGGCCGTTGTAACACAGGTAGCCGCCCTCAGCCATGAAAATCACTGAATCCATGAAAGTCAGGTCTTCCGGTTTGTGGGTGACCATGACCACCGTGGTTCCCGAGCGCGCGAGGTCTTGCAGAATCTTCATGAATTCGGCAATGGTCTGGGGATCCAGGGGGGAAGTGGGTTCGTCGAGGAACAAAATCAGCGGATCGGTGAGCAGTTCCACCGCAATGGAAACCCGCTTGCGCTGCCCGCCGCTGATCTTGGCGATGGGGCTGTGCTTGATCTCCACAATGTGCAATTGCTGCAAGACCTGGTCGATTTTCTGGTCAATCTGGCTGCGGCGCGTATCGTCGAGGCGCAACTTGGCCGCGAAAAAAAGCGATTGGTAGACGGTCAGTTGCCGGTGGACGATGTCGTCCTGGGGCACGTAGCCGATGAAACTTTTCAGCAAATCGTAATTCTGGATCAGTTCCAGTCCGGCCAGCCGGATGGTGCCCTTGGTCGGGGGCGCTTCCCCGGTCAGGCACTTGAGGAGGGTAGATTTCCCGCAGCCGGAGGGCCCCATGATGGCCACCATGGCCCCAGCGGGCACGTTCAGATCGGTTTCGCGCAATCCAATCTTACCGTTGGAAAATTGTTTCATGATTCCCCGGGCCAAAATGGCTACTTCGGTGGAGAGTTCGCGGGGCTTTTCGCCCAATTTTAGGATGCTGCGCCCCACTACGATCACGTCGCTGGCGGCCACGGTGACCGTTCCGGAAATCCGCCGCCCGTTGACGTAGGTGCCATTGGTGGAGTTGAGGTCGGTCAGGGCAATGGCCCCACCGGAACCCAGCCGAAAGGCGGCGTGTTTCCGGCTGATGGTCGGCATGTCGATGACCAAATCGCAGTCTTTGCCGCGTCCCACGACGACCTTCTTCTTTTCCTGGAGCAACTGCAACAGAGAGGGGCGGCCATTGGGCGGAGGCGGTGAAGGAGGAGGGGGCGTGGCATCTCCCGTCTCAATGCTCAGGCTGGCAACCTGCTTGCCCGCCAGGGTGACTTTGTCCGCCGTATCGATGAGGTAAGGACTGTGGGGACTAAGCCGTTTTCCATTCAAAAAAGTTCCATTGGTGCTTTTTTGGTCGATCACGTATACCATACCATCGGCATCGACCAGGACCTGGGCGTGCGTGCGGGAGATGAGATCGTGAGCCAAGTGAACGTCGACTGCGGTGGGGTTGGCCCCCAGGGTAATCGCGGTATTTTCTCCTTTTCTCAACTCAATCCGCTGACGAATATTGCCATTTTGGCGAATAATTAGATATCTTGCCACTTCTCAAAAGGTTCGGATTGATAAATAACGGTTAATTATGGCAAATCGGAAACGAATTTCCAAATTCTTGTGGCTGGCCTGCCTGTTTTTTTCTTGTGAAGCCGAAGAATCGCCCCCCGCACAAGTGCCCGACACCGCAGAGCCGCCGGCGGTCAACATGGCGATGATGTGCGATCCCGCCACTTACGACCTCGCCTGCCTGCAAAGCGAAGAAACCTCGGTCAGTGACGGAATTTTGGATGTCCTGGGGGAAATCCGCGACGAATTTGTGGACGATGTCGGTGAGGAAGTCAGCGATGCCCGCCAGGACCAGTACGGCGACGAAATGCGGTCCGAACTGGAAAAACAATTTCCGGTCATTCGGAATCACCCTCAGCAAAAGAAACTGGAAGGCATCATGCGCAAGCTCAACCGCGTTCGGACCCATCCCAGTCAGATTGACTACAACATCTACGTGGTGCGGGCCGCTCAACCCAATGCCTTTACGCTGGGCGGCGAGATCTTCGTGACCACCCGCCTCCTGGACGAGGCGGAAAGCCTGGACGAGATTGCCTGCATCATCGGGCACGAAATCGGGCACAACGAACTCGGACACATCGCCCGCCGGATCAAGCAGCAAGAGCTGATCGAGGGGGTTTTCGGACAGGAAGCCGGCGCGGTCATCGCCGACGTTGCCAGCTTCATCACCATGGGTTTCAACCAGCGCAGCGAAGCCGAAGCCGACATTTACGGCATTGACTTGGCGCTTTCCTCCGGCTACGAAGCTTGCCGGGGGATCGATTTTTGGGAGCGGATCAAGCGCTCAGAACGCGCCGAAAATGAACTGGACAATCTGCTGCGCAGCCATCCCTATTCCGGCAAGCGAATCAAATGTTACCGCGACCACCTCCGCGATCACCACCAACACAATTGCCCCAACTGATGCAACGCCGACTGCTCCGTATCTTCCTGGTGCTCCTATTGCTCATTGCGGTGGCTGTGGGCATCATCGCCGCCACCTTTGCCGTTCCGGAACTGGTGGAATTTCAAGACCTCGAAGTCAAGGGACTCGAAGACCAGCAACTCAAAGCGGAACTTCACTGCCAGATCCGCAACGACAATTTTTTTGCCCTTTCGGCCTACGCCCTCGATTACGTGGTCTCCTACCACGATACGGTCATCGGAACGGGGCAAATGCCCCAACTCAAGCTCCCCGCAAACACGGTGAGTGACTTGGCTTTGCCCGCCGATATCGATCTCCCCGGTGTGATTTCGCTGCATCCCTCCTTGTTTGACCGGAGTTCCGCGGAGCTCGAGGTCTTGCTTTCGGGCGAATTTTCCCGCCTGCACTACCGCCATACCGTTGCGGTCACGGCGACCATTTCCCCAAAAGAGCTGATCTCCGAACTGCTTGATCAAGCCCTGGCGGAAGCCCAACCCGAATTCCAAAACATCCGCCTGACCGCGCTCTCGCCGAAAGCGTCGCAGTTCCGCTGCACCGCCGTCTTTCAGAATCCCCTCGCCATCCCCTACACCATCTCTGCGATGGACCTGGAATTTTCCAGTAAAGGCATGCACGAAGCCAGTTCCGGAAAATGGTCCCTCAAAGCCCCTGCGTCCGTCAAGGCCAATGGCACCGGCAAAATTCCCGTGGACCTAGAAATCGCCAATTTGAGCACCGGAAAAGACTTGCTCAAAGGCGTGTTCAAGGGCAAAATTCAATATTACACCTGGGGCGAAGTCACCGTCGATCTGGCCGGCCTTAACTACCCAGTACCCATCACTGGCCGCTTCGAACTCGATCCCTTGCGCCAAAAGTGGGGGTTTAAAAATTTCCCGTGAGAATTTTCAATTCCTTGATTTCCGATGAACGTTTGCTCCCGCCGACCGGAAGATGGCCCATCGGAAATCAGAAATCGAGAATCAGCAATCAAGCAGTTGGAAATTGGAAATTCTCTGATATATTGCAATTGCCTTTTATCGGACAAGAAAATAGAATTATGATCGGACAGACAATCGGGAATTACCGCGTCCTTGAAATGATCGGCGAAGGAGGAATGGGCACGGTATATGTCGGCGAACACCTGCGACTGGAACGAAAAGTGGCCATCAAGGCGCTGCACCCGCATTTTACCCGCCAGGAAAACCTCCGGCAGCGGTTCAAAAACGAAGCCACGACCCTCTCAAAATTGCAACATCCCGGAATTGTGACGCTCCACGATTACATCGAGGAAGGCGATGACCTCTACCTCATCCTGGAATATGTCAAAGGCCGTGATTTGGGGGACCTGGTTCAGAATGAGTACGGTCCGTTGCCTAAAGATTTGCTCCAAAATGTCTTTGTCCAGATGCTTGGCGCCATCGGCTACGCCCACGATCAGGGGATCATCCACCGGGACATCAAACCCAGCAACTTCATCCTCAACGAAGCGGGCAAAGTCAAGGTGCTGGACTTCGGCATCGCGAAGATCTTCGGGGACGGGGAAAAGAACCTCACCAAAACGGGCACCCGTATGGGCACGGTGTATTACATGAGCCCCGAGCAGGTCCACGGCAAGAAACTGGACAAGCGCAGCGACATTTACTCCCTCGGTGTGACCCTGTTCAACCTCGCCACGGGAAAATTGCCCTTTGACCGAGACACCAGCGAGTTTGACATACAAACCCAAATCCTGAGCCAACCGCTCCCGGTTGCTTCCAGCATCTATCCCGGTGTCACCAGCGGGGTGGACCGCCTGATCCATTTTGCCACCCAGAAAGATCCGGACCTGCGCTTCCAAAGCTGTGCCGATTTCCGCACCGGCAATGCCCCGGGCCATCCCATGCCGACGGCGAAACCCGCCCCCAAAAAACCACCGGCGGCTGCCCCGGCCAAGTCCCAGGACCGAAAAACCGTGGTCGACATTGGGCCGTACGCTGGATCCACCCCACAAAAATCCGGGGCGACTGCCGACCCCATCGCCAATCCGAGCGGGAACTCCCCCGGCCCCCGGGTATGGGCGCAACCCATACACTCCCTCGCTGAATTTCGCTCGGTTCGGATCTACATCAACGTGGCCCTGGTAATCAATTTGATTTTCCTCCTGCTTTCCGTCCTCCCGTTTATCGCCAATCGGTACATGAGCGACTCGGAGCTATCCAGCCAGCTCATCGGCAATGTCCTGACCACCCTGGTCTTCGTGGGTAGCCTGGGCATGAAAATGCGCCATACTTGGGGGCTGAATATCTCAAAAGTTGTGTTGATCATTTACCTCATATTTACCTGCATTGGATCGATTGGCCTACTTGTTATCCTGGCGGACTTGCCTGCTTACGTGGAGCCCGCCCCGGTCGTCATTTCGCTGGCCATCATTGCAGCGTACCTTGGGTACCTCATCTGGGGAATCCGAGTCTGCTTTTCCCGCAAAGCCACCCGTTACTTCGCAATCGGACAATGACCATGCAAGCTCAAGAACACATCCTGAATTACCGCCTGCTGCGGCCCCTCGGTGATGGGGGCATGGGCGAGGTCTGGCTGGCCCAGCACACCCTGCTCGACCGCCAGGTCGCGATCAAAAGTCTCCACCGGTCCCTCATCAACAAGCCAACGGTCCGGCAACGGTTCAAAAACGAGGCGGCTACCCTGGCGCGTTTGCAGCACCCGCATATCGTCACCCTACTGGACTATCTCGAAGACGAACGGGGATGCTACCTCATCATCGAGTACGTGGAAGGCCGCGACCTGAGCGACTACATTACCGATACCATGGGGCCGATCCCGGAACCGACCCTGAGCGCATTGTTCGGGCAAATTCTCGAAGGATTTGCCTACGCCCACCGCAAAAACATCGTCCACCGCGACATCAAGCCCTCCAACTTCATCATCACCGGCGACCACACGATCAAGGTCCTTGATTTTGGCATCGCCAAGATGCTCGATGCCACCGACCACGCCCTCACCAAAACCGGCAGCCGGATCGGGACGGTGCTCTACATGAGTCCCGAGCAGGTCAAAGGTGAGCCGGTGGATCAGCGCAGTGACATCTATTCGCTGGGCGTCACCCTGTTTCAGATGGCCACCGGCCAATGTCCCTACGACAACCACACCACAGAATTTCAGGTCTACAGCCAGATTGTCAACGAGGATTTGCCGCCGGCGGCGACCTTCTATCCGGGAGTTCCGGAGAACATTGATGCCCTGATCCAAAAGGCCACCGCCAAGGATCCGGAAGCGCGGTTTCAGAATTGTGATGAATTTTTGGCGGCGCTCCGCGGGGAGGCCCCACCGGCGGGCGACGGGAAAGTGGTCACTTTAGCGGCGGCTCCACCTACCACGGAAACGAAGGCTCCTCTGGAAGCGACCCGGATCGCGGAGGGGCCAGTGGCGGAGGGGGGAGACGAAGGTGCATTGGTGAATTATAAAGAGGATTCTATTGCCGCTGAAACTCCCACCGATAGTAACCCGCAACGCTCACGGGCCCCTCTCTTTATCGCGATTGGAGTTGTGCTGATTTTGGTCATTGCTTTGGCAATACAATTCAGTGGATCTAAAAAAGAAGATCTGTTCGTCATTGCGAGTTCTTTCAGTCTGCGACCAGAACCTAGCATGAATTCCAAAAGAAAAGACAATCCCAGTTTGGCATTTGGGTACTTTATCGACGACTATGAAGAAGCGAATCCCAACTGGATTCGAATCGAAGTCAATGGTATCAAAGGCTACGTCAACCGCAAGTTTCTTACTGATCGGGATGAGTTCTTACAACTCAAGCATCTCGCTGATAACCAAGATGGTAGCCGTGTAATCCCCGGATCTTTCCACAAAATTGCTCTGCGCGACTATTTTGATCGGAAAGGTTATGATGTAGATCTCCCCCAAGAAGACTTCGAAAAAGTTTACGAAAAAAGAAAATCCAATGCTGGGGTTTGGGTGGTCAATGGACACCCCAAGAAAGCAGTTTTCCAAACGGGTATCTCGAGGCTAAAGTTTTCCTCCTCCTACTTTCCCGATGGCTATGAACCCAATTCTGCCGTCATTATCACCAACAAAGCGTATCCAGAGCAGCGCAAGTTGGTCATATTTGATTACGACGAAAATAAGCGAGGTCAAGTCCTCGCCACATGGGATCTATCGGATTACGAGGGTTTTAACATTCGAAAGCTTACCCAAAAAGATCTCAAGAAATACCGTTCTCCAAATTTTTATGACCGCAACGAGATCCAACGCATCATGGAATACGGTAAAGAAGGAATCAACCTAGGAAGGACCGATGATCAAACTCGCTATCTCATCCTTTGGGACGATGGTATCAAATCATTTGAGCTACAAAAGACTACCAATCGCTATTACGGATACGGATTTTAATCCCCATGCACCAAGGACAGTACATCGGCAACTACGAACTCGTCTCCTTCATCGGCAAAGGGGGCATGGGGGAAGTGTGGATGGGCTACGACCAACGTTACGGCCGCCAGGTGGCCATCAAAGGGCTGCACCACCACCTGATCAACGATCCGGAAGTCATCGCCCGGTTTCGCCAAGAAGCCCAGACCCTCGAAATGCTGGAACATCCTTCCATCGTGGGCTTCTTTGAGTTTGTCGAGGACCACCGGGGGCTCTATTTGGTGCTGGAATATGTGGATGGGATTCCGCTGGATGATTACATCGAAAAAGAAAGCGGCCCCATCCCCGAAGAAATTGCCTTGCCCATGTTCCGGCAGATCCTCAAGGGGGTGGATTTTGCCCACCGCCAGGGCATCATCCACCGCGACATCAAACCCTCAAATTTCCTGGTGGACCGCCGGGGCCAAGTGCGCATCCTCGATTTTGGCATCGCCAAGTACCTGGAGGACGACAAGAAAATGACCCGCACCGGCACCCGCATCGGGACGGTCTACTTCATGAGTCCGGAACAGGTGGCCGGCAAACCGGTCGATCAGCGCAGCGACATCTATTCCTTGGGGGTTACCTTTTTCCAAATGCTGACCGGCCAGCCGCCCTATCCGGCGGAATACAGCGAGTACCAGGTCCTCACGGAAATCGTGCAACATCCCCTGCCCCGGGCGCGGACCATTTACCCCGCGGTATCCGGTCGCCTGCAAAAGATCCTCGACCGGGCGACCGCCAAGTCTCCCGAATCCCGTTTTCAAAGCTGTGCCCAGTTCCTGGCCGCCCTCGAAAGTGAAGCCGAGCTTCCCCCCGTCCCCGGAAATGAACCCAATCCCCCCACGCCCCGGAAAAAACGCCGCTGGGGCCGCGTCCTTGCCTGGCTGATCCCCACCGGCGCGGCAATCACCGTCCTCCTCCTGGGCTACACCCAAAACTGGGCGGGAATCGCGACCCGCTGGTACACTCCCCGGGAAGTGGCAGAAAAGTTCTTTGCCGGGGTGGAAGCTCAGGACCTGGACGCTACCCGCAAATGGGTCACCGATGACTGCCAGAGTGCCGTGGAATTCTATTTGGACTTCGGCTATGATCCCATCAAGTACGAAATTACATCCGAAGACATATTCTCCGAAATTGCAATTGTTACCTTCACCAAAGAAAGCTCGCGCAACAAAAAAGAGGAGGTCAAACTGGTGCAACGAGACGGCAGTTGGAAAGTGGCCTGCAACAAAGAGAACATTATGGACCGTGAGCAATCGATAAACCCGCTTGAAAGTCAATTTGAATAAAAATGGAACTCCTCCACCTGGGCCGCGGCACCGACAATGAAGTGATCATCCAGGATGCTTCCGTCTCCCGCAAGCACGCACAACTGTTCATTGAAGCCGATGGCGGCGCGCTCATCATCGACCTGAATTCCACCAATGGCACCTTTGTCAATGGCCAGCGGATCGACGGTCAATACCGGCTGCGCCCCGGGGATGCGGTTCATTTGGGGGACCACCCGTTTGATTGGGAACGCATGGCCCCACGGGCCCAACCGAATGCTTCCCTACCGCCTCCGCCCCCTCCCGAACCGACCCCACAAACACCCCGGCCCTCGCAGCGGGTCTGGATTGGGGTATCATTTGCCGCCTTGGTGGGCATCGTCGTCCTGCTGGTCATCGTTTTGCGGGGTGCCGGCGTGAGCGGCGGAAACGGCGAAACCGATGAACTCCTCGGCAAATGGCAATCGGAGGACGATCCCCAGGCCGCCATTGAACTCGCCACCGGTGGCAAGTACTCCGAAACCTACGCTGGGGAGCCGATTTACGAGGATGCTTCCTGGGAAATCAAAGGCGACGACCGCCTGTTGATCCGCAAGCAAGCCGTCACCGTCCTCTACCAATACGCACTTGACGGTGACCGGCTGCAATTGATCCGCACCCAGAAAACCGAATCCTACAAACGTCAGGAATAGCCCCCGCTCAAACCAGGTCTGCCCGGCGAATTCCCGCCCCCCCGCAGGCAATGGCCAAGATGCGCCCGGCGCCCTGCAGTGCCGCCGTTCCATCGTACACCGCCGCCAGGGCTGCACCACAAGCCGGCTCCACCAAAACCCCCATGGCATCGGCGAAGCGCCGACCAGCGGCCAGCGACCGGGCATCGGTCACCACCGCACTCCGGATGTCCCGGCGCTCCGCCCAACGCAGTGCTTCCGCCGCGACCGTTTTTGCCCCGAGGGTTTTTGCGATGGTCGTGATCCGATCCAGGGTCACCAAACGACCGGCGGCCAACGAAGCCGCATAAGATGCCGCCCCTTCCGTTTCTGCCGTGACCACCCGCGCCCGTTTCCACCCGACCGCTTCCATCCCTTGCAAGACACCACACAACAGTCCGCCACCTCCCACCGACACCACCACGGCATCCGGCTCCGCGATTTGGCGGGCACACTCCGCCATGATCGTTGCGTGGCCTTCCCACAACAACGGGTCGTCAAACGGGGGTACGTACACCGCCCCGGTTTCCCGGGCGAGGCGCTCCGTATACGCGTGGGCCTCGTCCCAGGCCTCACCATGAACTTCCACTTCGGCCCCGAGCGCCGCAATCTTGTTCCGCATAAAAGCGGCGGTCGACTCGGGCACCACCACCTTGACCCGTCCCCCCAGGCGAATCACCGCGTACGCCAATGAATACCCCGCATTTCCCCCGGAAGACGCAATGAATTTCCGCTTGCCCCGTTCCCAATGGTACCGGCAGATCCGGTCCATGCCCCGGATCTTGAACGACCGGGTGGGCTGGAAGGACTCCATTTTGAAGTAGACCTCCGCTCCCCGTTCCCGGTTGAATTCGGGATCGGTATAGGTGGGGGTTTCAATGTACAAGGGCGGCGTCGTGGGTGTTGTATTCGTCACAGGGCCATTTTTGGGGGTTTTGGCGGATGTAATTGCGGATCGCAATGATCGCAGTGGCATCGCAAATATACCGATCATAGAAGCGGGGCTGCCAGGCAAAATCCGGATCTAACTCCCGCCGCACGTACCGTGTGACCGAACCTTTATATTGGGAGATGACCGATGACAATGAACGCTTGATCAAAGGCCCAAAACGATTGGGCAAAAAATTTTCCTCCGAACCATGAATCGGATCATTTTTCCGTAGACGCACCGGATCCGGTGCGTCTACGGAAAAATGACTTGGCTTTAAATATAAAACTCCGTGTACGTGATTTAGCATGATCACAAAATCGTCCAACGTCACGTGATCAAAATGTTTGGGAATCTCTTCCCAGAAATCGTACGCCACCTTACCTATGTCAGATAGAATAATTTTTTCATCAGCTACTTTTCCGAAATAGCACTCCTTCTCCCGACAACAGATTGTGACGAAATATGCCCCCTGCCGATAATCGTGATCGGCAAGCCGGATTTGTTTTGCTTTGCGCTTTTTCATCTTCAATCCCGAAACCCCTTCACCGCAGCGTGGCGAACGGAATCTTGCTGCGCTGGGGTCAGCCCCCGCGGGACAATATTGCTACTCCAGGATCCATAAATCGGATTGGGAAGTACGATCCAGTGCTTCCCGAATTGGTCGCGGTTGCGGTTGGTGATTGCTTGGCGGTCGGTGGTACCGAGGTTTTCGAAGTCCTCGCTGAGATCGTTCAGGTTGTCGCCGATCAGCATCGCGATGGCATTCGTTTCCAAAATCCGCTCGCGCCGGGCTTGCTTGTTCGAGGTCGTCGTCTTGAGGAAGACGTGGTTGGTGTCCGCATACGGCAAGCCAAAATCCTGGAGATTTTCCACCGTCGGCAAGAGTTCGTCTACACTGCGGTTCGAAACGTAGAAGATTTCGGCCCCTTTGGCTTTGGCGAAATGCAGGAATGTTCCGACGCCGGGAACGGTGTCGGCTTCGGCGAGGGCGGTCCACTCTTTCCAGGTTGCGGGCGAATACGGCTGACCGCTGATGACCTGCTCGCCGGAGTACGGGCTGTTGTCAAGGACCGTTTCGTCGATGTCAAGCACCACGCAAGGCGGCTTGGAGAACCGCGAGGTCATCATGATGTGTTCCAGGGAGGACATCGCCCCGTTGTACGCCTGAAAACAAAGGGCCCGGTATTCGGAAGCATACTGCACAAATAGAGTCGCCTGCAGGATGTACTCCTCAGAATTGTACTGCGGCGTGTAGCCCTCCGGGGAGACCCCGTTTTTGGTCGTTTTGCACCCGGAAAGCAACAAAACCAAAGCGATCAAACCCACAGAAGAAAAACGGCTCAACAATGACATATCGATCATTTTTTTTTCGGAAAATAGGAATTGGTGCGGCGAAAATCCAGCCGATTTTTTTCCCAGACGAAAATGCGCACACAGGACATCCAGATCGCCGGTTTTTGCTTAATTTTGCCGGCGTTATGGACAACAAACAAAAGATCAAACAAGCGTACAAGGAGATTGCCGTCGTGGGCCGTTCCTTGCCGCTTTCTCTCAAAGTCGTCGGTGAACAAGCCGGCCTCACCCTAGCGGAGGTCCGCGCGGAGTTCCCGGGCAGTTTGGACATTCAGCAGGGCATCTGGGCGGATTATTTGCGCACGACATTGGAAACCCTGGAAGATTCGCCGGAATTCGCCGAATACCTGGTCCGGGAGAAGATGCTTGGCTTTTATTTCACCTTCTTTGAATTGATCGCCGAGGACCGGGAATTCATCTTGTTGTTCAAGGACAAACTCGGAGTTTGGAACTACATCCCCGAGTTTTTGCAACCCTTTAAGGATGCCTTCATCGAGTTCGTGAGCATGTTGCTCGCCGAAGGAGCCTCCACCGAAGAAGTTGCCGAGCGCATGGTCCTCGGCAATCAGTACCCCGGCTGGCACTGGCCCCAGTTCATGTTTCTGCTCAATGGCTGGGTAAATGACCCCAGTGCCGACTATTCGCGCACCGACCAAGCCATCGAAAAGTCGGTCAATCTCGGCTTCGACATTATGGGCCGCAACTTGTTCGATTCCGCATTTGACTTCTTCAAGTTTGTGGTCACCCGACGCTGAGTCAGATTTTCAATGGATTGATTTCTGATTTTCGATGAGGCCTTCCTCCGGTCGGCGGCGGCGAGGTGGCTTTGGAAATCGAGCAATTGGAAATTGGGCAATTGAAAATTCCAACCCAGCAATCCTTCGCCGCGCAGTGTTCAAATCGATAAATTTGCATGCGGCTATGGGAAGGACCGAGGGTCGGGAAGTTCCTTCATTAAACTAAGGTTGCGCGTTCGGAACGCGCCAATTGGAAATCGGAAATCAGGCAATTGAAAATTCTCCAACAAAAGTTATCCCCACACTGTCCTGTATAATGCTTTTTTCATCCCCAAGGCATTTTTGGTAATTTTACCGAGGTAATGTGAGGCGGTATTTCTGCTGTTTCCCAGAAAGACATCTTTTTGCCGATCAATTGGCCGCTTGCGGGTCACAAACTGGGGTGTGATCTTACATGTGCCCCGGTTTTTGGGAAGATGCCGAACCCGAATTGAAAAATGTGCGTAAGCGACTCAATGTACACCTCTTCATGCAGTTAAACACACTCAAAAATTTAATAGCACCTCGTATGAAAAGCACGAATCGAATTGTTCTCGTGGCAGTAATGATGTGCCTCGGATTCTCATTCAGCCAGCTATCTGCCCAAGACAAGAACGATCTTCTCTTTCTCCAATCGCTTGAAAAGCTCGATCAACTGGCACTGGTCCCCTACCAGATAAAGATCCATCAAGCATGGCGCGAAGGTGGCGTGCGCAAGATCCGCATCCAGGATGAGGGCGATGTCCCCGGCACCTACCAACAGCTCATCGAGTTCGATGCCAGCGGGAACATCACGCACTTTGAAGACAGCCGCGGCAAAGACCGCGTCCTCCAGTATGACCGCAAAGGACGGCTCAAACACATCGCGGCCTCCGTGGGCGGCAACCTCGACTCCGAGCTTTACTTCTATTATGACCGCAAGGGCGATCTCAAGCGCTCAGTACTCAAGTATACCGACTCGGGGGAAGAACTGATTGGGATGTACGATTCCTCCTACCGGCTGAACCGCGTAAGTCACGTCAAAAAAGGGATCGTGACCAAGTCCACAAACATTCAGTATACCTACGACGAAATCGGTATGCTGACCGGAGTCAATATGCCCGGCATGAAGGCAACCTATTTGTATAAGGCCGACCGCCTCGAACAGATGCAAATGCAATCCGTGGGCAAGCAAGGTCAGTTTTCCTTCGTCTACGAAGGAGAGCGGCTCACTACCATCAAGCAGTACACCAACAAAGACGGTGACCTGATTCTGGCCCGCTCGATGGAGTTTGCCTACAACGATGCCGATCTCCTCGCCCGCTTGGACATCAAATCGCGCCACGACGGTGCTCCCGCCGAAATCAACAATTTCTACTACGATAAGTTCCAGCCCGCTAAGCTGGCCATGCGTGGCGATTGGGACGGCGGTGGCTACGGCTACGGCACGCCGGTCATCGTCCAGTGGTCCAATCCCGAACTGGATACCCGGGTGACCGACTCGTTGCTCCCGATCCGCTTTGACCTCAAGCCAGGGGTGGGCCAGGAAATGCCCGACATCAAGAGTGTCACCCTTCGCCTGAACCACAAGCTCACCAAAAAAGAAATCGGCAACGTGGTCCTGCAAAAGAAAGGCGAAGGCAACATCTTCTTCGTGGAAGAAGAATTGCCGCTGCTCGAAGGGGACAACACGGTCTTCCTCGAAGTGGAAACCGAACTCGGCAAGTTTACCTCCGGCGAACGCTACATCACTTACAAGAATCCCAAGCGCCAGATCAAGGTTTCCAACCTGCACGTGCTCGCCATCGGGGTCTCCGACTACGACGTCGACGCCCTGGACCTGCCCTATGTCGGCAATGACATCGAATCCATCGTGTCCTCGTTGAGCGCCCAGCAAGGCAAACTCTTTGGCGAAGTCAAAACGCAAATCATCTCCGATAAGGAAGCGACCAAAGCCAACATTGAAGATGCCATCACCCGCATCAAAGGCCGCGCCGCCGCCGAGGACCTCGTACTGATCTACTTTGCCGGTCAAGGGGAAGAGTGGGAAGGCAATTTCTACCTCAAGCCGAGCGACGTCAAAGGCGAACGTTCCGAACTGGAAACCTCCGCCATCGATAACCGCTGGATCCTAGAAGAGATTTCCCGCTACGATGCGCCGGCCCTCTACTTCCTCGACGCCAGCCACGAAGTAGAAGGAGAAAGCACCGATGTCGGCACCGCCAACCTCGATGAAGTGAAAAATGACTTTGAAGATGTAATCAACTCCGACGACGACATCCGCATCTTTATGAGTTCGACCAGCTCCAAGCAAAAAGCGCGCATCAACGAGAACAGCAGTTTCTTTGCCCAGGCCCTCCTCGAAGGCATTTCCGGCAAAGCCGACGAGAAAGGCAACGGAAATGGCTTCGTGACCGTCGACGAGTTGAGCGAATACGTCGCCGACCGCGTCCTCGACATGACCAGCTGGGGCCAAAAACCCGCCCACGTCAAGCGCGGCATCGGCCTAGTGCCGGTTGCCAAAGTCAACTGATCCGCAGCGCCACGCGTGCGTCGGCAAGTATATCGGCAGGGACGCCTTACCTTTTGCAGGTTTGGCGTCCCTGCTGCTATCTGAAAGTACGCTCCCTCCCCCGCCAGTTTTTCGGAAAAATGGCGTCCAATGGAATAGGCTCAGGATCCTTGAACGCTGCCCCGGGGCACCAAACGCTTGGGAAAATTAAGCAACGATAACCTACGGCAATGCAACATTTTACCGCCAATGCGACCGCAATCGACTGCCACAGATTCGCCAAAAAAGTTGTATCTTTCACTTTGCACACTTGGCCGGTATTCAACCGTGGGGCAGAGGAAAACCAGGTCCGGTACCGAAAAGAAAAAATCGTCTTTGGAATGAAAAAAGCTGCTTTACTGCTCATTTTAATTTGTGGTGGATTCCTGGTCCAAGCCCAGGAGCAAGTCTTGCTCGAAGATCAATTTGCCGACAACCACCGCACCTGGCCGCAAAGCAATGACGACAAGACTTACGCCGCCGTGGAAGATGGCGTCTACCGCCTGGAGCGCCGGCAAATGGAAAGCAGCGACGTTTTTCTCCTCCACCTCGATGAATTTGAAACCCACCGCGACCACACCGTTTCCGCCGAACTGACCCAGAGCTTCGGCCACAATGCAGACGGATTCGGCCTGGTGTGGGGCGCCCTGGACAAAGGCAACTACCACGCCTATCTGATCAACAGCGACGGCGAGTACCGCATCGTGCGCTACAAAGATTTTGAAGAGCGGGAGATCCGCGCTTTTACCCACGCCGAGGGAGTCCTGAAACCCCAGGGCCAGCCCAATCGCCTGACTTTCCGCAAGCTGGGGGAGATCATGACCTTCTACGCCAACGGAAAATACCTGCACAGCATTCCCGCCCAGCGCCTCTCCGGCAATAAAATCGGCTTTGTGATCAACCGCAAGATGGAAATCGCGGTCGACAACTTTATCGTGCGGCAAAATCCGCCCATGACCGAAGTATTTGCCGATTCCTTCGATGACGACGCCCAGCGCTGGCGTGTCACCCCGGTCGATTCTCAGATCTCCATCCTGCGGAACGGCAAACTCTACATTCGCCCGCAAGAAGGCCAAAAAGCCACCTTCCTCACCCACGATATCCTGCTGAATACAGCGCGTGACTTCGAGTTTGAAGCGATCATGCGTTCGATCTCCGGCTCCCCCAATCGGGGCTACGGCATCGTCTGGGGGGCCGAAGACGCCCTGCACAGCTACATCTTCATGATCAAAGACTTTGGCTCTTACGCCGTGTTCAAGCGCAATGGCAGCAGCGTCGATAAATTGGTCGACTGGACGTCGAGCGGGCAGTCCCTGGGGCTGCGCAACAACGCCAGCAAGCTGTTGGTCCGCAAATCGGGCGACGAACTGGAATTGTTTCTGAATGATATCTGGCTGGCCCAACTGCCGTTCAACGGCTTCCTCGGCAAGCGGGCTGGATTCGTACTGCAAGGCGACCTCAAAATCGCCATTGACCAGTTTGTGGTTCGGGAGGGCGAGCGCCGCATCGAAAAGCCGCCGGTCGCCGTGGCTTCCACCCCAGAAAAGGAAATCCGCGAAGTAAAAACGGCCCCAGCCACTCCCGCCACCGCGCCGGTCATCGCCCTGCTGAAACCCGCTTCCGGCAACATCACCATCGACCAGAAATCAGTGGCCATCAAGGCCGGGATCAAATCGGACAGCAAGCTCAACGGGATCCGCTTGCTCGTCAATGACAAACAAGTCCCGATGCAGGCCCGCCGCGATGCCTCCGGCGAGTACGATCTGGTCATCGATCAGGAGTTTGAACTGGAAAACGGCGTCAACGAAATCCGACTGATGGCCCGCAACGCCGACGGCATGGTGAAGCGCAAGACAATTTCCGTATCGGTCAAGTTGCCGGAAAAGCCCATCGAGCGCAACGGCAACGACTACGCCCTCTTCTTTGCCACCAATGAATACGCCGAGTGGAGTGACCTCACCAATCCCATCAATGACGCGCGGACCATGGCCCGCGAACTCGAACAGAACTACGGCTTCAACACCGAACTGGTCATCGAAGAAGACAAGCGCAATATCCTCAAAAAACTCAAAGAATACGCCCGCCGGGA
Organism: Bacteroidota bacterium; assembly: GCA_039024435.1. GTDB lineage: Bacteria > Bacteroidota > Bacteroidia > J057 > JADKCL01 > JBCCQH01. The sequence continues at coordinate 3,834 of JBCCQH010000022.1, read as the reverse complement.
CTTCGACCCCAACGACCAGTTGCTCATTTTCTTTGCCGGCCACGGCAAGTTTGATGCTGATTTCGGGGAAGGCTACGTCGTGTGTACCGATTCCCGCAAAAATGACGAGGGCAATGAGTCCTACATCTCGCATTCCAGCCTGCGTACCATCGTGAACAACATCCCTTCGAAGCATACCTTCCTCGTGATGGACGTATGCTTTGGGGGCACGATCGATCCTTTCATCGCTTCGGGTGGCAACCGCGGCGAACTCAACGGCGGCATTCAGGAAATCACCCCCACCGAATTCATCGAGCGGAAGCTCAAGTTCAAAACCCGCAAGTACCTCACCTCCGGCGGCAAAGAGTACGTCCCCGATGGTACACCCGGTGCACATTCACCCTTTACTCGGAAATTCTTGGAAGCCTTGCGGAGCTACGGCGGGGAAGACCAGATCATCACCCTCGCCGAACTGCTGCTGTACTTCGAGCGCCTGGTGCCGGAGCCGCGTTTTGGGGAGTACGGCTCCAATGAACCCGGCAGTGATTTCTTGTTCATTGCCCGTTGATCGCCCGCGATGCGATGCCCCTATTGCCTCCAAGAAGTTAAAAAACACACCCGGGATGCGCGGCGCGGAACCCACCGTTGCCCCTCCTGCAATACCCTGATCCCCAAAGTACTCCTGCGCGAAAGCGAGCACCTGCAAGCCACCGTCGGGGTGGTAGGATTCTCCGGACACGGCAAGACCGTCTACCTTACTTCCCTTTTTTCGGTTCTGAAAAAATTTTCCGAATTCTGGCCCGATTATTATTATTCGGCACTGGACGAATACACCCGCCGCATCATCTACCAGCACGTCCCGATTTTCGAACAGGGCGGTCTACCCGATTCCACCCCGGCCAACTTTCCCAACCCCGCCATGGTGGAATACCACGCGATTCCTGTCTTCGGCAACGCCTTTGTGGGATTTTACGATACCGCCGGCGAGGTCTTCACCAATGGCAAACAGATCGAGCGCGCCGGGACGTTTGTCGCCCATTCGGATGTTGCACTGCTGATCATCAGCATTCCCGATTGTGATCCTGAGCGCCGGGACGATGAAATGAGCCGCCTGCTCGACACCTATGTCCGCGCTGCCGAAGACCGCCTCAACGCCAATATCGGGCAAGATCAGCGCCTGGTCGTCATTTTTACCAAGTCCGACCTGCTGCTCGGGCAAATGGACCCCGAACTCAAAGACTGGCTGCGCGGCGGTGCCGATGCCTGGTACATGTCCGAAATGCACGACAAGCTGACCATGCTTTCGGTCATTTCGATCAACATCGAAGAGTGGTTGCGCGATTCCTTGGGTTGCCACCGCTTCACCAATATGGCCCGGGACCGCTTCCGGGAAGTGCGCTACACCATCGTGAGCGCCCTCGGCGCGGAAGGTCCCTCCGGTAGCGGTACTCCGGCTCCCTTGCGGGTACTGGATCCCTTTATCTGGATCTTGCTCTTCTCCCGCAACAAGCTCACCGATGTCCCTCTCCCCAATCTTTGGCGCCGCCTTCTGAGTTGGGCGAGAATTCGCCGTGCTGCCCCCTCACTCCCTCCATCGACCCCACAATCCAATCTCTAATCGCCATGCAAGTCCATCAGTACATCTATACCCGACTTTCCAAACGGTATTCCCCTTGGGACAAGGCGGGCTTCCAATCGGCCTTTTTACCGCTGGAATTGATCGATCAGTCGGAAGCCATCGATCTGGAATCCTACATCCACCGCCCGGAAGGCGATGCGGTCTCCTCGAAACACGTCGTCTTCTGGCAGGAGATCAAGGGGCGGACCTACCAGGTGCTTTACTTCCTGGACGCGCTTCCGGAAGAGACCGACGAATACGGCCGGGGAGGAATTTTCATGTGCCAGGGCTTTCTGATCCCGCCGGAACTTTGGCGGCGCTACCGGCGGCCATTGGCCTTGGCCTCGGAGCTGGAGGCGCATCGCTTTCTCAGCTTGGATGTCATGCTCGAAGCGCCCTGGATCGACGAGGAGACCGGGGGCATCGCGCCCGTGGACCTGGACGAACGTGACCTCCCGCCACCGCTTCCGGAAGCCACCCCGCTGTCCGAGGCGGAGAAGAAACTGCTGAACCTCCTGGGCCGAATCATTGCTCATCCGGATGCAGCTCCCGAACTCGTCCTCAAAGGTGTCCCTTGGGAAGTAGAAAAGGTACTGGACCGCATCTACGCTTATTTTCCCGAGCAAATGCGCCGGCAACTGGGCTGGGATTCTGGGTTCGACGGGGGGAAAATGCAATTCTCCCCTTTCAAGGTCTTTGGCTTTGATGCCGATGCGCCGGTCACCGGCAACCCGATCATCCTGGACCTGAAGTCGGGGCGGTTTCACCTCGGTACGTTCGAGGACGATCCCGAGATACTGGCCCCAAATACGGCTTTTGCCCGCTGGGTGGAGGCCTGCCTCGACACCAAAATGGCTTGGTCCCACGTAGATGCGATGGGCGAGCTCGCCTTCAGCCTGGAAAATGACCTCCCACTGCCCGAGGGATTGCCCGCCGATGCGGGATTTGCCCGTGCCAATGCCGAACTGGTAAAATCTTACCTGGGCCAGGGCCTGACCGACGAATGGTCATCCGCCTGGAAGCAATTGCTGATCCGCGAAAATTCGCCTGAGACCTGCCTGCACACCCTGGTCCACGATTACCGTGCTTCTGACCTAGCGGATATGCTGGAACGGGCCATCTTGCGGCAAAAAATTCGTCCGCGCGGCATTCCCGAAACTCCCCCGACCCGGATTGTGGCCGCCGGCCGCCCGGCGCTCAAGCTGCTGGCCGGCATGTGGACGAGCGGCGCACTGGAAGCCAGTGCCTTTGCGGCCCTGGACCACGAAGCCCGCCTCGATGTATTGCGGGTCACCGCCGGGTCTTCCCTGGCGGACGATCCCGAATTTGTCGTACAAGTCCTCGCCCAAGGCGATGATCTGCGCAATCTGCTCCGCGAGGATGCGGTCTACGCCCGGTTGGAGCGCCATTTCCGGGCCCGGCTTTGGCCCCAGCTCAAGCCCTTGACAAATCCCCTGCTGAACCAATTGCTCAGCAAAGAACCACCGGCTACTTTTGGCGGTGGGGAACCCGACTGGTTGCGGGTATTGGAAAACTACCTCAAAACGCTCGGTATCCCCGAGCACGCCATCAAAGAAGCGGCCAACCTGCGGACACAGATCACTCCGGATCGCCTGGCAAATTATCCTTTTCTACAGGCGGCTTTGCACCCTTCGGGCAATGTTGCTGCACGCTTTGGGCAGGACTTTAAAGTGCGGGCGGCTTGTTTGCGCCTCCTGGCCATCGGCCTGGGGCATCAACCTCGGGCCTTGCGCGAATTTGGCTTTACGAAAGACGAAATCGCGGATGCAGTTCCGGACGCTACGGGATTAAAAGGTGCTTTCCGGCGGCTGTTTGGAGGCTAATTCTACTTTGTCAGGGTTGTATTTCTGCCCAATCTGCTTCATCTGTGTCTTCGCGACGCACGACGAAGGAGCAAGGAGCAGATCGCGAGGAATACGCAGTGATCTTTCCCCGTGCGGCTTCCCGCTGTGACTTCCCCGTGCAAGTCCGAATCAAGAAACCCACGACGTAAAAGATGCCTCCCCAATTGTCATCGCGATCTCCTCACTGCGCCCTAGCGCGTTGGCGAAGACGGATTGGTGTTTTGTTAACTTGACAAAGTAGAACTAAGAGGCGGTTTAAATTTAATCCTGTGATTTTGCTATGGCATCTTTTTCCGCCTCTCTTCAGCTATTTTCTCGCCCATAGCTTTGGCTATGGACTCCAAAATGAGCTTTGAGAGACAAAAAAATCTG
>JBCCQH010000021.1:0-78943 GCA_039024435.1 Bacteroidota bacterium | reverse complement strand
CGTAAAGGGCCAGGATCACACCTGCCGGAAGGCTTACCCGACCGGGTACGAGAACCGCCCCCAGGGTCATCCCTCCAAATGCCATAAGCGCATTTTTTCCCCAATCCATCGCGGATTCTTTGTTAAGGAATGATGTGCTGTCTGCTGCCATGATTGGTTAGGTTTTGTCTTTGTTTGTGGTTTGAAAAATGGGTTATAGTTCTCGCTCTATGGGACAGGAATACCCTGTACAGTTTGGGTTTTCTTTCCTGAGCGGGTGGTGGTGGTTTTGCGCTTTGCCGGGGCTTTGCGCTTGGAGGAAGCCGTGGACTTTTTGCCCTTTGGGAGCGTAGGCATTTCCGGGATTTTCTTGCCAGTGACGGAGAGGCGATCAATACCTGCAACGGCTGGGTTTTGGGCCGCTTTGGGCTTGCTCAGAGCCTTGTAGCCTACGAAGGCAAGGCCCAGGGCCGCCAGCCCGATCCCGCCCCACATGAGCGGCTTTTTGTGCTTCTCGAAAAATCCGGGTTCATCGGGGGCTTTCTTGTTGTTGGTGCCAGTTCCCGTTCCGTCTTCGGCTGGTTGTACAGCGGTGTCGCCGCCTCGTTGCTCGATGCTGTTGGCAGTGCTGGAGCCATCAGCGGTTTCAATGTCGAAGGTTACGGCATCACCTGCACCGCCTCCCTGAGCAGAGGAAGGTTCACCGTTGCGGATCGTGTCGATGGTATTGGCAACAGTTGTAGCGGTGTTGGCGATCTTTGTAATCTTGTCAATCGCCGGATTTGTCGCTGCCTGACCATTGGGGTCGTCCTCAACTTTGCCCACCGATTTCAGGATGGCCGCAATTGCTCCCAGGACGGTCGTAGCCGCACCGATCAGAGCCGCCGCACTGACCGCTCCCAGGCTTCCCAGGCCGCTAAGGTGTTGCAGCCCTTCGTCTTCGATCACATCCGCACCGAGAATGTCCAGAACAGAATCGGTAATGTTGGGATCATGGATGTCGCCCAGGCCGCGAACCCCACGGTTTCGTCGTTTGCGTTTGGGTACTTTCGCCGTTGAAGGTGGCCGGGCCTTCTTGTCCTTGTTGCCTTTTCCGTAGAAAATCGCCCCTTCAAAAGTGTCTTCCTTTCCACCTGCGATAAGGTGGGTTTTCAACAGGCTTTTGTAGGTCTTGACCAGCTTGTTGTGCTTGTCCTTGGTCATGCGCCGGGGGTTGGCCGCCTTCGCTTCTGCGAATGACTTTTTACCCCAGCGGAGTTTCCGGGCGATCCCAAAGTAATTGATCTTCATGGCAAGCAGGATGCCGCCCCGGAGCAATGCGGTCGCCGGGTTGAATTTGTTCACCTTGTTTACCACGTTGAGCAGTCCGCCGCCGCGCTTCTTTTTCTTCTTCTTCTTTTGTCGTCGTGGCCTGCGCCTGCGCCGCCCCAAGTCGCCCATCGGCTCGTCGCCTTCGTCCAGGTCTTCGCGGATCGACTGCGCCCACTGTTCGGGGGTCATGCCGTGACGCTGAATAAATGCCTGACGTGCTTGCCCCTGAATGTCGCCGGGGCCGTGTCCGCTCAAGGGTAAGGTAGGGATGCCCTCCAGGTTGTCGGCAAAGAGGTCTTCATAGTCCACTCCGCCAAGGCTTCCAGGCGGGGCTTTTGCGCCCCCCCGGTGGCCATTCAATACTTGTAATTCCATTGGTAAGTCTCGTTTGTTATGGTAGGGTACTTCGTAGTCGAACCGATCCGTTACCGGGTCAATGGTGATATGCCCGGTGCGGGTTGGAACGATCACGTATATATGTTGAAAGGGCGGGTTGCTATCCTTGCCTGTTGGGTCCGGGTAGGACGTGATCCGCATTTTGTGAGAGATTCCCAGGCTACCGCCTTCCCCTTTGACGTGCTGGAGGATTGAGGAAATCAAAACGCTGTAACAATCGCAGTCAATTCCGGCTTTGCGGTCCCTCCAGCTTCGGGCCGGGGTACGGATTTGTTCCTTGCCTGGAGCATCCCGGAAATACTGGATGTAGTTGTAACAGAAGTCCCAAATGTTGCGGCAAGTTTGGCGGACGGTCCTGCCCTGGAGCCGTGCGGCGATCTTGATGGCCTGCCAGTTGTATTGACGGACAACCTTGGGGATTAGCTTTAAAGTGTCCTCCAGATCGGCGTATGCCTTGACCATCTCGGTCTTCCCGGCGGCCTTGGGAAACAGGTGGTCGAATTCGGCCCCATCTCTGATATGTCGCGTGGTCAATGCTTCCATCAGACAGCGGGTTTTCCTATTGTGAGTTGGTCGGAATCTTCATAGTTGAAGCGGGGAAGGTTCGGAGCCTTCACGTCTGCGCGGTAATGCACATCCGCCACGAATGCCGGGCCGATCCCGGTTACTGCATTGAAAATCCCAGGTGCGACCACGGCCAGCTTGGAGTAGGGAACGGTCAGGATCAGCTTGCCGCCAAGCTGGTCGGGGTCGGACAGTTTAGCCGTGGAGTGGGGCCGGACATTGAACGTCCGGCCCTCCAGGTCGATCAGCGCAAGCCCTACGGCCTTGCTTTGGTTGGGTGGGGTATGGGATAAGATAAACTTGGGGTCAGAGATCAAAAGTGATCCGCCCTTTGGGTTAGTAATCTCCGCATCGACTTCAATCTGGAGACTATCAAAGTCCAGCTTTCGCAGTTTGGGCAACAGCCTAAATTCCAGGTTCTTCCCGGTCGTTGCAGCCTTTGCTGCGCTGGCTCCCAGGATCAGCAAGCCCAGGGCGATCCCGCCGATGACGATATGCTTAGGTTTGATTGACATGGTTGGTTTGCTTACTTCTTTGCCCTTGATTTCCGCTTTCCCAGGTATTTATCGCTCCACCACTTATTATTGACCTTGTACACGTATTGCTTATCGTCGGCCCGGTAATCCCGCATCGTGATCTTGTACTTTTGCGACGATTGCCGAAATTTGAACAGGACCATTTCCCCGACTTCGTACTTGGGTTTCGGGCGACGATTTCCGGCCCCGCTTCGTGGCTTTTTCTTGCCGGACTTCTTGGTGCCTGACAGTCCCTTTTTCATGCCCCGCTGGAGATAGGCGAAAAAATACCGGGCCTTGGAGCCGTTGGCATTTTTCGGCTTGCGGTATCCCTTCAAGGTGGCAATGGCAAGCAGGTCGGACACCATAGACCCGGAACCCTGACTGTGGAAATCCTCCGTCAGATTCCAGCCTGCTTTCCTCGCCAGTTTCCGGGCTTCTTCTTTGGTAATCCGTTTGCCTGCCATGCTTAGATTAGTTGGTGGTTTGTTGCTGCTCCAGGCGGGACACTCTATCCTTTAAATCATCGAATTCACGCTGGGACTGTTCACGGTGCAGCTTGCTTGCGGTGGCTTCTTCGGTCAACTTGTTGTACAACTTGTTGACGCGCTCCACCAGGGTTTTGAATTGCCTGTGTAAGTCCTTCAGAAAGAATCCGATCACGACAAAGAGGATCGAAATGGCCGCCAGCAGCAGCGAGTTAATGGTTAGTAGTATTTCAGTTGGTCCCAATGCGGTTTGAGTTTGTTATGGCCGCAATAAAGGAGGAGGGCAAGGGAACGGGCGCAAAATTGCGGTAGAGGGAAAAAAATGCGGGAATTGATGAAATATTGATGCCCTTGGGGAAAATTTCCACCAAGGGCATCAAACAGGGAAAAATGCGGACAATCCGACCATCAGAATCGCCCAGGATTAGCCTGGAACTTCATCTGGATCGTATTCTGGAGGTTCCGACCTGAGCATGTAATAAACGTGCCTGTAATCGTCGTCCACGTAGCGGCAATATTCAAGAATGGTAAGGTTGCGCTTGGGGGGACAATGACATTTCTGGCTACACCTACCCGCCCCGGCGTTTCGGCAACGCTTCAAGGCTTCGCGGATGGTTTTATGCAGCTTATACGCGCTGTTCATATTGTCCGTACCCATCAAATCAGCTAAATCTTCGGGGCTTAGATAGTCCTTTCCTCTGTTCATTGGCGACTAGGATTTACTGGAATTTTATAAGCAGGTTCAGGTCGGGCTAGGTGGTAGGAAAGGAACACGTCCGCCCCCTCCAGTTCGGCAGAGGATTCACCTAGCAATTGCAAGTTGTGGCCTTGGTGATCGAGCATGAACCGGAACATAATGGGACCGTGCAGACAGGCAGATAAATTCAGGGCTTCGCCGCAATCGCAGCAGGCCAGGTACTTCGTTTCCTGGTTCATGGGCAGCGCATTTTCCAGGGTTTTACATCAGGTTCGTCCTTGAATTTGAAGCCGTGGCGGTGCAGGATGGTCCGCATCTGTTCCACCGTGGCCTTGCCAGCCCCCCATAACTTGCCGAATGCTTTGGCTGTGTACATTTCTTCAATGATATTCAAGGTCATCAGCCCGTTTTTCTCCAGCACCCGGTAAAGCCGTATGCTCATTTTAGTATCTGCGATTCGTACCACATACCCAGGCTTTGGGAAATCGGCAGGACAGCGAACCAGGATCGGCCCCTTTACAAAAATGAGTGCTTTTAGAATGTGGCTTTCTTCGGCCACAATTTCCAGGCCGTGGTCCTGGTGTTCTCCTAGAAAGCGGGTGATTTCGTCCCGGTAAATGATGCGTGGAAGTTCCAGCGCGATCCGGCATTTTCTGCAAAACAGGTATTCGGTTTTCATGGCCCGGCTCAGTTGTACAGTTGGATCATGCCGGGCTGGGGTTCCTCCAGGTGGCGGGAAGTGATAACCAGCGTCAACATTTGGAAGTATTCGATGGTCGTTTGACCATGAACCAGCTTTAGCGCATCCTGGTCAGCCTCCAGGTTGGGGATTTTCCCAGGGTAAACCGCAATCTGGAGCAGTAAAAGCCCCTTGCGCATATCATCCAGACCTCGGACAATCCTGATATTGTTATCCAAGTCGCGCATGATATGCTCACTGGGGACAATGAAGGAAATCGTGTGATGATCGCCGCCGCTGATCTGGAGCAGGCAACCAACTGGAAGGCTTTGGAAAAAGCCCTGAAAGGGGGCATGTTCATTTGTCATAATGTTACGTTTTGTGGGTTTCTCCGAATAAGCGCAGCACCGATTTTTCACCGTATAGAAATTGGTCGGTGCCGGGTTGTGGGTATCCGTCAATTAGGCGGTCGGCGCGTAGTCGTTCCAGGTGTTGTTCAGTCCATCCGGCAAGGGCAAGCTGGGGGTGCTTCTGGAGGATGGTCGCCGCTGCATAGTATCCGTTATCTCTCATTGGTTCGACGTAAAAGTTTCTGGTAGCTGATGAAGCGCAGGGCCGGGCCGATCCCGGACCTGTCGAAGATTTCAATGGCTTCATCCAAGGATGATTTTTCCAAGCGCAGCACTTTGTCCTCCATGATGTTCTTGATCTGGAACACACGCCAATCCATGCTTCGGGCTATCGTTCTCATGCCTTCGCGGTCGATCTCAGTCTGGAGCCGCCGCACTAGCTGCCTTTCCAGGATGTAGGCGGATGTATTGCTGGGCCGGGCCTGATTAAGTCCTCTGCGCTGTTTGTAATTGTGTAATCTGCTGGTGCTATTGAATAGGTCCATTTGTCAGGGGGTTAGGTTAGGTCCACGTTTTCGTATGTCGTCCAGGTTCCGCCCTGGTATCGGCGTATCACCTTGTCGGCCCCGCCGCGCTTGTCGTAGATGATGGCTATGTTGATCAGCGAAGCCTTGCGGATCACGTACCGCTCCAGGTACAAAAGCCCGTTATGGGGTTGGTATTTGCGTCCTCTCCAGTCACGGCTAAAGAGGCTGGCCGCATTGCCATCGGTGAAGTACACCCGCAACTTGAACGCTGCGCTATCGGTTGATTTGAATTTTGGCATAGGTCTTAGGCTTGTCCGATTTCGGATTTTTCCAGGCTGGCAAGGATCACGTAGTCATAGGCCCGGATCAGGTTGCCATATTTGGCACTGACTACCGTGCGACCTTGCTGGTAGGAATCCAGGCTGGGGTCGTCGATGTACCGACCGATTTGCTGCATGAAGCCGCCCCAGGCTTTCATCACGACCTTGTACCGGGCTTTGAATTGGTCCATTTTCGCCCTGGATTTGCCCATGTTTTCGTACCATTTTTCGGTCGCTGCGAATCCTTTGGCGTTGGCCGGATCAAAGTACCATTCGGGCAAGGGTACGAACCGCTTGGGGTCGCGTTTTAGGTAGGCTTCCACGATCAGAATGCGGATGTAAAGCTGGCGGTAGATGGCTTCATAGTCTTCGGTTGGCTTGTTGTAGAACTGGAGGGCCAGGTACTTTTTGATGTGGTAAGCCTGTGAATCGGCCATGTACTCCAGTTTCGGGTACAAAACCGCCATGCAGAGGGAAAAAAGGCGCATGTAGTAGTCTTCCAGTTTCGTCCAGTCCAGGCCGGGGTCGTCCGGGCCATCGCTCAAATGAGCAGGGGAAGGGGCCGGATCAAGCCCTTTGTCCAGGTTATCCCCGGCCCCGTCCTGCTTCCCTTTGTCGTGTCCAAGGGGTGTTTCCGCGCCGCCGCCCGGCCCCTGGTTGCCTGTATCTTCCTGTTGGTTTAGGGGTTTCTGCTTCCCTTGTTGCCCGTTTAATGCGTTGCCAGTAGAATCAATGCGCAAGGGGCTTGTGCGTTCCTTTTCAACAAGTCCACACTGTAGATTATTCTTCTTTCTTTTTGTATCAGTATCAAATACTGGCAGATGTTTCCGTATATCAGAGATAAGAGACTGATTTTCAGTAGCGGCTAACTGGCGGTCGATGGCCTGGAGGTCGTGCGTTTTGAACACCCCTTTGTGAGTAACTAGGCAGGCGGGGCTGAATATCAGGCGGTAGTTATTTTTGCGCCCCTTGTACACTTTTTGGGCAATCACCCCGGCCTCCAGTAGTCGCCCGATCAGGTTGCGGATCGTCCGGGGGTTACAGCCCAGGACTTTGCCCAGGGCTACGCTGTTCGTCGCAAATGCCGGGAGGTTCCCGCGCACCAGCAGCAGGTCCGCATCCATGTCGAGCAATTGCCGGGCGTAGAGTTTCAGCATCCGGTCCATGAGTTGGCGGTGTTCTTTGCGCAGTATCCGGCGCAGATCGTAGAGGGCTTCGCCGCTCTTGCTTAGGCCACGGACAAAGCCCTGGTTGTAGCTGGTGATGTAGGCATTGGTCGCCTTGTAGGATTCTTCGTAGCTGACTACTTGCATTAGGGTCTGGTTAGAGTTTGGGGGCTATGTCGTCGGCTTCGCGCTGGAGCCGTTCCAGTTCGGTGTGCGGGATCAGCCAGGAGCAGCCGCGCCCCCCTTTCTGGAGTGCCTTGATTGTCCCATCTTGACACCAGCGGTTGATCACAGGCCGGGACACGCCCAGCATGGCACCGAATTCTTTGGGGCTGTAAAAAGGTTTCTGAACGGGCTGGGGGGAAGTGGGTAGGTTTCCAAGTTGTTCCTGGAACTGGAGCAGCATTGTCTTGATCTCATTGCGCAGGTCGGCAAGGTCGGCGCGTGTCGCTATTTGTTGTAAGTCTTGGAGTGTAACAGGCATATCTGAATTGTCTGCTACAAAACTCCCAGCCATTCGGGGTAAATGACAGGCCGAACAGCGGCCCAAAACGCCGCGTAACGCCCTGAAACGCCGCATAACGCCCTATGCCGTTGTAGGCCGCTCTAGGGCCGCATAGGAGGAAATCCCGGAAATATTCAGGCTCAATTCCTTAGCAAGAAATCGGGGTTTTAAACGCATGGGTTTGTCCGGTTTCTGCCAATGTATATTTTTTGGATACTTTTTTGATCTGGCCCTTTGCATCTGGGCGAAACTCTCATATTTTTACTCCGCGTCACCAAATGCTTCATGGCCTGATCAGCCCCTACTTGTGTGTCAACTTCGAACCGATTCTAACCTAGCTAACATCCAAAAACCTAATAACCCATTGACCTCAATGCAAGCAATAACTGATCCGCAACTAGACCTTGCGCCAGCAAATGAGTTCGCCAAACATTCCCCAATCCTGATACGCCTGGGCCTTACCAGCAAGGTACTTTGCGCATTAATTCGTGCGAAAGCTATGGATGGCGAAAGGGATGGAAACGGACTTTATTGGACGTATAAGGAGGCTATTTTGAAATTTCTTGACACTAGAAACAAGGAAGGATTGAGCCGTAAAGTGAATTTAGACGATGCTGCAAAGCTGGTTTCCTGCATTCCTTTACAACTTGAAAAAAGATGAAAAAAAGATGCCGACAGATGGTTATTCATGCCGACAGATGAATTTTTGATGCTTCCGAGATGTAAGAAATTCGTTGGAAATGACCTGATTTCAACTATATTGCATTACAATCATAATACTACATATACTTGCTGACACCCAACTACTAGATGGACGCACCAAAACCAAATGCTACAATTACAAAAACGGGCGTGCAAATGGATTTTAAAGACGCAATCCCGATTGGAAACGTAATCCCCGAAGCCGAAATGTGGCACCCTCCAGCAGAAACGCCTGGGTGGGTCCGTAAACTCATGCCAGGGCTGGAAATGGTGGGCAAACTGTTTGCCCTCAAATATCCAAATGAGGAAACCCCGGATGGATGGACAGATTTTCACGAAATCGCCATGCTAAACTCCAGACGCAAAGATGTACATGAGAACTATATCAGCGGCCACTATGCCAAGGTAGGTATCGGTCCAGAAACCGATCCAGACGATGCAAAATAAGATGTAAGACTTTCGACGAAATAGCAAAGCCAGAGCGGGACCGCTCTGGCTTTGGCATTTCTAGGCCGCAAGGATCGAGTATCTCACCCCGGCCTGGGTGTCTGGCTCCGTCCAGGCCGTGACCGCTCAGGTGGGGCCGCAACTCCTTCCCTTCATCGCCCCGGCAGGTACGATCCACTTTTTCAGGATCAGGTTGCGGGTATAGATTTCACTAATGGCATCCTCCCGGTCCTGGTCGGTCCCGGCTAGGAAAGATTTGCCTTTGATCAGCAATTGCCGGATGCTCTCCTTGCGCTTGATCGTAACGCCAAATTCTTCCTCCAGGTCGGCAATGTCGTCCACCTTTCCAGGCGAAAGCAAATAGAGGCTTGCAAGTTCATTCGCTCCCATGTAGATACACGCCATGCAGCTAACGCGGGTAAAGCCCAGGTAATAGGCCGGGTGGACGCGCAGCTTGTAGTCCTCGATGATCGCCCATACCTGGCTTTCCATCCAGTCGCGGATCGGTCGCCAATGGTCAACGTGCCTTTGGACACTTCTGCTATTGCGGTTGTCGGTCCTGTGGGGTTCAAAAATCTGGTAGCTGGCCCTGCGGCCCCCTTCCTCTCCGCGCTCTCCAGTCACGACAAGGGAACGCTTGCCACGGAATCGTTTCTGGTTGTTGATCGCGATAGCCATTACGTCGATCTTCAAGGCGGGGCTGCACCACCGTACCCGTAGATCGTGGCTTACCTGGGGGAACTTCCGGCGCGTCCCGATTTTGCCACGCTTGCCTCCAGCTTCGCGTACTTCACCGCCCGGAACCTCAAAGCGGACAGGGGCAATTTTGGCATTCTCCTTTAGCAATTCCCTTTCAAAACCTCCTACCCGCCATGAGTAGTAAATGGGAACGTCGAACAGAGCGGCGACCTTCCTGCAATAGTCCTCGGTACAAGGCCAATCCATCAGCGTCGATCCTTCCTTTCCGTCGATGTTGTGATGCCACAACTCCACGGTGTCCGCGATTTGCGCCTGGGTGTAGCCCTGGGCTTTGAGTTGTTCCAGGACGTGGAGAAAACAAGCCATTGAATCCTTGCCGCCACTGAATGCGACAAGGATTTTATCATAATCCCGCAAATCCGGCCCGGCCACCTTGGGGGGCGGCTGGGTCGGTTCCGGGAATAGGTCAAATGTTAGTTGTAAAAAGGGGGTTAGTTTCATGTTATGGTTTGTGGTTTCAGGTCATTGGCTCAAAATTCAATGTCTTCGTAGATGTTGCCATCTGCGTCTTCGCAGCGGACAAACTCAAAAACAAGGGTGAACTGACTATGGCAGACTGCACAGCCATAGGTGTCTTTCAGGATTTCGTCCAGACCGTAGGTTTCCCAGGGCTGGTTATCGATTCGGTCAAATGCTGTACCGCCACATTTCGGGCATTGGAATTCTATTTTATTGTCTTCGCTCATGGTGTTTTGGGTTGAAGGTGATAGGGTCAGATAATGCCGTTTTCTTTCAGGGTCTTCCGCTCTGTCTCCAGGTAGGCGATCACCTGGGCATTGTCCGGTTCTTCATCTTTCAACAGTCTTGCAAGGCTTTTGCAGATTTCAAGCAGTTGCCGCTTGGTGGTGGCGTTGTAAAATCGTTGCTCTTTATCAGAAAAGAAGGGGTCATTGCTTTTCATAGCGATGTGTTTTAGGTGAAAAATGAGGGAGAGGAAGGGGCCGGGATTGGCCCCCTCCAGGCTAGGTTTGGTTATGCGGCCACGGCCATCTTTTCCGCTGGCATGATAGGCTCGTACCCTACCTTTTCCAGTTCTACAAGGTTGTAGGTGTGCGACATGGTTTCCATCATTTCCGCCAATCGCTTTGGAATCTGAATGCCTGGGTTTGCCTGGAAGACTGTAAATACGTCCTCGACGAATACCTGGACCTCTGGACGCTGGAACGTCTCTTTGATTTGGTCCCATACTTCGGTCATGGCTTTCTCAGTCGCCGTATCGTTGATATGGGCGTAATGCTCATGGGTGGTCTGGATGCTCTTATGCCCCAACAGCGTCGAAACCAATTCAAGGCGTGTGCCTTTGTTGACCATGTAGGTCGCAAAGCTACGGCGCAAGCTGTGGACGGTCATGCGGCGATCATCCGCCAAAATGTACTTCATCATCCTACGAACCGTAACATTGAGGTTAGAGCGGTTGGGCATTTTCGCTGTCCATACCGGACCAACCCCTGTAAGGTTGGCAACCTTGCGCATCTTGTCGGTGATATAAAGCCGGACTTTGCGCTTGCCTTTCTTCATGGTAACGGTGATCCGATCCTTACCAATATGGACGCGCTTGCTTCCTTCGGCCACTGCGCGAAGGTCTGAGTTGCGCAAACCGGAAAACAGGCCGAAAAGTACCATGCCTAGCTGCTGGTGGTAGCGTTCCCCCAGGACCGTCGAAACCTTGCCAGTCGAAGTTCGGACTTTGGTTAGCAATTCCTCATTTAGAAATGCTTCATACATGCGGTCAATTTCCCAGGCTTCCAGAAATGGCCTTTCCGGTTCATCTGCTTCGATCAACCAGCGTTCTTTAAAAACATCAGTCGGATCGTGTTCGATCTCCCTAGACTTTGCAGCTTGCGACAAGGCGTAGCAAAGTTTACCCATGTTTTTATTACCACTGGTCCCCTTCAACCCTTGTCCGGTCCAGATGCCTTTACTGTTCTTCTCTCTTGGCTCGTAGATGAAGGTTTGGAAATCGCGCAGCCATTCGGGGGAAATCTCAGCAACCGCTACGCGGCCATTCAGTTCTTCAAAGAGCCTAACATGGCGTAAGATTTTTTCGTAGTTCTCTTTCGTCGATTTTGTCAGTTGCCGATCCTTGATATGGTTGGGAATCCATTGGGCAAGCCAGTCCGAAAAGGTTTCGGTTTGCTGGAGGCTCCAGTGACGCAACACGACCGGAAAGGTGATCGGTTGCTTGCGCTTGCGCAAGGTCTTTAGCAGTTCGGTAAGTTCCGACTGTTTGGTTTTCAGCTTGCGTTCCAGGCTGTCAGAATCGCCGTTGCCTTTGGCGTGTTGGATGCGCTTCTTTCTAAGGGTGCGGGGCTTGCCTGTCTTTTCATCAATGACGACTTCATTCACCCAAAATTTGGGGTGCATCCAAAGTTCATCGTCGCCGTTGGTATCGACCTTGAAAAGTTTGGGTTTTCCATTAAAGGAAATGCGCAAAGAGAACTTACAATGTCCGTCCTCTTTGCGCGGTGATGAAGTGTCAAAATGAATGTGAACGCGGGGAAGTTCTGAGTGCTTTGCTGCCTGTTTCATTGTCTTTTATCGTTTGATACAATCCTAATGAAACCCTAATGAACAGACGAGATACACGAACTATTTGGGTGTTCTTGTCGTTCGGTTTCAATGGTCTTGTGCCAAACAATGGGCCAAAACACACACGAACAGGGGATTTAGTTCATACAAAGAAAAGCAGCCGTCTCTGGCCGGGGCGCCCGCTTCGGCTGCTTGATTCAAATGGGGATTTTCCCCATTTTGTCCGCAATCTCCGTGAAAAGCAAAGTGTAAATGTCAATTCAAGTAATTGGGGCTGGTTTTGGCCGGACCGGTACAATGTCCCTGAAAATGGCCCTGGAACAACTGGGGTACGTGCAGTGCTACCACATGTTTGAGTTGCTGGATCACCCCACCGGGGTGCAGCATTGGAAAAATGCGATGCGGGGCAGGCCGGTGGACTGGGAAGCCCTCTTCGCCGGCTATCAAGCAGTGGTGGACTTTCCCGGCTGCTTGTACGTGGAGGAATTGATGGCCGCCTTTCCCGAAGCGAAGGTGGTGCTCACCGTGCGCGATCCGGAGAGCTGGTGGGAAAGCGCCTCGGCCACCATCCTGAATGCGGCGCCTCCCCTGCCCGCCCAGATCCGCCTGGCCCTCCGGTATCCCTTCGTGCGGCGGGTCCGGCAGATCATGGACGTGGTGATGTACAACATCCAGGACATCTACAAAGGAGCCTTTTCCGGTAAGCCGATGGACAAGGAAACCGCAATCCAAGCCTTCATCGCCCACAACGCGGCCATCCGCCTGCTCGTTCCCCCCGCCCGGCTACTGGAATACGAGGTCAAGCAGGGCTGGGAACCGCTTTGCGCATTCCTGGGCCAGGAGATTCCGCCCAGCGAATTCCCCCGGATCAATGCCCGCGAGGAATTTTACCGGAGAATCGGCAAGATTTATCGCGCCTGAGCCGCAGAGCGGTGTACGCTTCGTGTCCTTGCCCACCACCGTCCAAAAATGCGCCCACAGTGCGGCGTGTGCGTTTGCTTCCCAGTACTTCTTACCGGCCAATTGAGAAATTTACTCCGACCAGGGGCATCCCTGGACCATTTTCCTTTACTCCCCCCTCCCGGTGGTGGTGGCGTTCCCGTGCCTTTCGCAAGCGTGTGCCGTGAGAAATTGCCCGGCGGACAGCAGCATTCTGCCGGGCAACCGTGATATCCATTGGTATTTCAGCAATATCATTTAACCCCGCCTTTCCTGCCCCGCTAACTTTGAAAGCGATAGCACACCCCTTCCACCCAACCGTACGCAGTGATGATTGTCAAGAAAGAAATGTACACCCAAGAATTGCAGTCCCACTACCGAACCGGGCGATTGCTCGTTTCCATTGCCCGCCGGAAATGGAGCATGCGCATCCTGCATTTTTTCGTAAGCCTGGTCCGGGGAAGAAAAATCAAATCGGTACGCAACACGGACCACGTGGTTCCGAGTTCGACCACGCAAAACCACAAAATCCCGGTGCGGATGTTTCGCCCCAAAGAAGTAGAGGGCCCCATTCCCGCCATGCTTTATCTGCACGGGGGCGGATACATGATGGGCTTGCCGGAGCAAGCGCTGACCTTCTATGAAAATATTATTCAGAAAAGAAATGTGGCAATCATCGCCCCCAACTATCGTTTGTCCCCCCAGTCGCCTTACCCGGCCGGTTTCAACGACTGCTACGATACTTTGCTGTGGATGCGGGACAATGCTGAATCGCTCAACCTGGATCCCAACAACTTTATCGTGGCCGGGCACAGTGCCGGGGGAGGAATGGCCGCCGCGGTGACCTTAAAAGTGCGCGATACCCAGGATGTAAAACTCGCTTTTCAGATGCCGATCTACCCGATGCTGGACCACCGCCGGCAAACGGAATCTTCAAAAATGCTTGGTTCTCCGGTTTGGGATGCAAAAAGCAACAAATTTGCCTGGAACCTGTATCTGCGCGGGTTGCAGGGCCGAGCGGTACCGCCTTACGCATCTCCGGCCCTGAACGAAGACTACCGTGGATTCCCGCCAACGATCAGTTTTGTCGGGGATCTGGAGCCCTTCTACGATGAGAACGTTGCCTATTGCGAAGCCCTAGAAAAAGCGGGGGTCCCCGTTCAGTTTCGCGTTTTCGAAGGCACCTTCCACGGATTTGAAGTCGTGGCCCCCAAAACCACCATCGGCCAGGCCGCGAATAAATTCCAAGTGGATGCATTTGCCGAGTTCTACGACCGGTACGTTAAATGAGCGAGTTTTACTATTTTCAATCTTCTCCAAGATTCCGGCATGATGCACAAAACCGTTCACCTAAATTCGATCCGCCAGATGCACCAAGCGGCGGGACTTCCCAATCCGGCCCATCAACTGGTAAGCGTCATTTACAACCGTGACATCCAGCGGATAGATGGCCTACAAGGAGTGAAGGTCATCAACAATTTGTACCTGATCGTGTTTAAATCGACCAAGAGTTGCAGCACCTTCACCTACGGCATCAATTCGTACGACTACGAGGATGGAACCCTGGTCTTTACCGCGCCGGGGCAAGTCATGGAATTTGAGCGGACCGATCCGGGTACGCCCCGGGAAGTCGATCCGGAGGGTTGGTCGCTGGCGTTTCATCCCAATTTGTTTCGCAAGTCAGATCTGGCGCAAAAGATCGACAAGTATTCGTTTTTTCACTACCATACCAATGAAGCCTTGCACCTGTCCGACAAGGAACGGCACACCATCGAAGAACTGCTGGAAAAGATCACCCACGAATACAGCCAGCGGATCGACCGGCACAGCCAGCACTTGATTGTCGCCAACATTGAGTTGTTTTTGGATTATTGTGTCCGATTTTATGACCGCCAATTTTTCTCCCGCACAAATCTCAATGTCGATCTCTTGTCCAGATTTGAGCGCCTACTGACGAATTATTACCAATCGGAGCCCGGCCAACAAGTCGGAATTCCCCGGGTCGAGGATTGTGCCCGAAACATGAACTTATCGCCCAAATACCTCAGTGACCTGTTGAAGCGGGAAACCGGCAAAACGACCCAAGAGCACATCCACTATTTCCTGATCGAAAAGGCCAAAAGCAGCCTGCTCAATACCACGATGGCGATCAGTGAGATCGGCTATTCGCTGGGATTTGCCTACCCGCAGCATTTCAGCAACTTATTCAAGCGAAAAACGGGATACAGCCCGAGCGAATACCGAAATTTGAATTGATGGAGGAAGGGGGCCGCTGGAAGTGGCTCAGGCCTGAGCGATCTCCGCGGGAGTGGTTTCGGGCGAATGAAAACAACGGTGTATAGAGGGCAACAACAACGGCGCGGGCGCAGCATTTTCAATGGTGGGCCGATGAGTTCCTTGCTCCAGTGAAGGTCGGTATTGGGGAAACCGGGGACAAGTTCTACTTGCCTCTCCCCAACCCTCAGGGCTCCATCTTGGCAAAGTCCACCGTGGCCTTGACCTTCCCGTCTTTCTCGGTGTCAAAATACATCTCGTACCCTGGGAGCAGGCTCACTTTCTTTTCTTCGTTCCGGGCAATCGGAATGGTTTTGATGATTTCGCCGTTTTGCTGGACGCGGATGGAAAACGCCTGCTTCCCGGTATTTTCCACAATCGCATAGCAATCTTCTCCCAGGAAAGGATTGATGGCACCGTCCTGCCCCTGCCCTTTTCCCGTCATCAACATGCTCTGGGAAGGATCCAATTCGAACTCGGTTTGCGCGCTGGCTTCGGAATGGATCAGACAGGCCAGGCAAAGCAGAACGAGGAGGGTTTTCAAAGTTTTCATGTGCGGTGCAGTTGGGATTGGGAAAGTGGAATCTTGCGCGGGGCTTGAAACCGTGGACATAGATGAAAGAAAAATGGACGGGGAAATGTTTGGCGGGGAAAATGCCCGATTGCCTCGACCAGCCCCATCTTTCCGTACCCGGCTGCGTTTCGTTCCCCACAAACCGCCCCCATTGTTACCCGGATGCATGGCGTTTTCTGCTCCCCGGCGGTATATTGCGCCCGCATATTTTCCGTGCCCAACTGGATCAAAAAAGCCGGACATGAGCCTGAAACTAGACGATTTTTCCTACGACTTGCCCGATTCCCGGATCGCCAAGCATCCCCCCCAAGAACGGGGCACTTCCAAACTGTTGGTCTATCGGCAGGGAGAAATCGAACACCACGGTTTCGGCGCCATCGTGGACCAGTTGCCACCCACCGCGACGCTGGTCTTCAACGATACCAAGGTCATTCCCGCCCGGATTATCCTCCACAAGGAAACCGGGGCTCGCATCGAGATCTTTCTGTTGGAACCCCTTTTCCCCTCCCCGGCCCACGAGGAAGTCATGGCCAGTGAGCGGCAGTGTGTCTGGAAATGCATGATTGGCAATGCCCGGAAATGGAAACGCGGCACCTCGCTGAAAAGTCCTGCGCTCAACTTCACCGCGACCCGCACCGGCGACGACAAGGTAAGCTTCGCCTGGGAAGGCATGAGTTTTGCCGAACTGCTCACCCAAATCGGCAAAATCCCACTTCCCCCCTACCTCCAGCGCGAGGTCGAACCCGCCGACCGAGACCGCTACCAGACCGTCTACTCCAAGGTCGAAGGTGCCGTCGCGGCCCCCACCGCCGGACTGCATTTCACCGAATCCATCGTACACCGCCTGGGAGCGAGGGGGATCCCGACCGAATACGTCACCCTGCACGTATCCGCGGGTACCTTTCAGCCGATCAAAACCCAGAAAATCGCGGAGCATCCCATGCACAACGAGCAGGTGTGGATTCAGCGATCAACGGTGGAATCCTTGATTTCCAGTGGGCCCACGGTTGCCGTCGGGACCACTTCCCTGCGGACCCTGGAAAGCCTCTACTGGTTTGGGGTGCGGTTGCAACGGGGGGAAAGCGATTTCTTCATCCGGAAGGAGGATCCCTATCGCCTCAAAGCCATCGACCGAGTCAACGCTCTGCAAAACGTGCAGGACTACATGGATCGGCAGCAGTTGCAGCAACTCGGCGGGCAGACCGAGATTTTCCTCTATCCGGGCTACACCTTCCGGATGTGCGACGGGCTGGTCACGAATTACCACCTGCCGAATTCGACGCTGATTCTGCTGATCGCAGCCTTCATCGGGGAGGATTGGCGAAAGGTGTACGCCGCCGCGCTGGACCATGGCTACCAGTTCCTGAGCTACGGGGACAGCTCGCTGTTGCTTCCGTGAGTGGTCGGGAGAGGTGTAGGAATTCGGGGGATGGCGGTTCAGCTTTGAATCAGGCTTTGGGGCAAGGTCTTGGGTACGGCAAAGGTGCATATTGCCCCGAACAACAATTCATCCAAAGACAATGAAAAAAGTCCTATTGCTGGCCCTGCTCGGCCTTTTTGCGGCCCTTCCAGGAATGGCGGCAGAGAAGACTTACGCCGCGGAAAACGTAGCCCACGCAGCGGAAATCGATCCGGTGCTTGCCGAGGCGATCTTGCGCGCCGCCGCCCACGCAAGCGGTCAGGATGCCGATGCCCTGATCAATGGATATATCGCGGGAGGGGTGACGATCACGAAAGAGGTACACGTGTACACAGTATCGCAAGAAAGGGGTGCTGGTATCGCAATCCTTGAGGAGGGTCTTTAATCCACTCAGGACGCTTCTTGGCTCGATAGTGAATCCGTTTCAATTGTGACATCGGGCCACCAGCCGAAAAATGGAACCGGTCGTCCCAGTAGAAAAAGCGCGAGCAAAGCACGCCACGATAAAACTCTTTTGCGCCATATCTATGCGAGCTCCTGACGGAAGGGTTATGCCCATTCCAACGCCGATTCACCGCTCAGCAAGGCGATTTGGCCCCGCTGATTGTTGGTCATAATTTTTTAACAAATACTTCCAAACCAATACTCAGATTTCCCGTTTATCCTTTTTAAAATCATTGAATAATACTATGAGTTATATTGGAAAACAGTTCCCTGGAATAAAAGTAAACGCCATGAATGACATGGGAGATACATTCCAGGTTAATGTGCGGGAAGAAGCACAGAAAAATAAGAAAAAGGTTCTCCTTTTCTGGTATCCGAAAGATTTTACTTTCGTCTGCCCCACCGAGTTGCATGCCTTCCAGGAAGCCCTGTCGGAGTTTGAGAAAAGAAACACCATCGTCATTGGTGCATCTTGTGATACCCCGGAAGTGCACTTTGCCTGGTTGAGCACCGCCAAAGATGAGGGAGGGATCGAAGGAGTTACCTACAACCTTTTGGCAGATAGCAATCGGAACCTTGCGAAGATCCTGGGAATTTTGGATACCACCAAGGTGAAAACCGATGAGGAAACGGGGGTTGATCTGCTTGAAGGCGACAACGTTACTTACCGGGCCACTTATCTGATCGATGAGGAAGGCGTGGTGTTTCATGAAGGGATCAACCACATGCCACTCGGACGCAATGTGCAAGAGTATCTCCGATTGATTGATTCTTTCAGTCACTTCCAGAAAAAGGGCGAAGTTTGTCCCGCAAACTGGGAAGAAGGCAAAGCGGCACTGGAAGCCAACCGGAGCGGAGTCGCCGCTTACCTCAGTGTAAACTAATTTGATCACCACAACCCTTTATCATGCTAGTAGAATTAAAAGAAGATAACCTGGAGGAAATTGTACAAAATGAATCCACCGTCATTGTCCAATATTCCGCCGGCTGGTGTGGCAATTGCCGCATCATGAAGCCCAAGTTTAAGAAACTGGCCAATGAATTGACGGACATCTACTTTGTCTTTGTCGATGCGGAGAAAAATCCGATGTCGCGCAAGCTGGCCAAAGTCGATAACCTGCCCACCTTTGCTACATTTCAGGGGGGAAGTTTTGTCAGTCAGGTTCAAACCAACAAATTTGAAGCACTAAAGGATTTGGTTTATGAAGTTGCCAATAATTAAACACCTCACCAAGTTCGTAGAGGAAAAGGACGAGGAGTACTTGCGGAAAACGGTGGAAACACTGGAAGCAATTGCTGAGGCTCCAAGGTTGAAAGACGCCGAGCTCGATGTCATCGGTGAATTGCTCTCCAATCTCTACGGTGCCATTGAAGTCCAAAAAGAGATTCAATCCGGAAAATCCCGAACCGAAGCGTTGAATGGATTTATGAAGCGGGTCATGTCTTCGATTGACCAGTAGTGGTGTCGCTGGATCGGCTATTTTCCTCTTTTCGATAAAATGAACTGCACAAAGTCCTTTCTCCGGAAAGGACTTTTTACTTGTATTCGGGCGGTCCGAAGGGTAGCAAGTTGGGATTACCCGACGACTCTGATTTTGCGCTCGTTGCGGAATTTTCGGCGCTTGGTTTCCGTGAAATTAAGGTTCAATTCCAAACGAAATTCGCTTCCCTATTTTGGGGATTCGTTCAGAATTTCACCGTTTCGTGGAACAATTCCGGGAGGCAACGTGGGCGGAACATTAAACCATTCACGAATACATCGGTCATTGGACAAAAAACAAAGATGAAGAATCCACTCATCCTACTTGCCGCCCTCATGGTGCTCTTAAATGCTTGCAACAAAGATGACGACGACGTTTTAACCGCTCAAGAAAACACCCCAGTAGTTAAGCAAACCGCTGCGTATGCCGTGAACTTTGAAGCAGATATCGTGTACGCTGAGGGGCTGAGCCACGACAGCCTGAATAGTACGAATTCGACGGCAATTCCTTTGAAGTTAAATGTCTATTCTCCGATTAATGAAGCCGAGAACCGGCCACTGTTCATGTTTATTCACGGCGGTGCGTTTGCTAATGGTTCTAAACAAGATTGGGGGATTAGAAATATTGCCGACTTCTATGCCTCCCGAGGTTGGGTTTTTGTTTCGATTGACTATCGCCTGCTCGATGACCAAGGAACCGTTCCCGCTGAATGGTCCAACTATGCTTCCTCCTTGCCGATATCGGCGGAAGATGCGGCATCTTTTAACGCAATGTATCCGGCCCAAAGAGATGCCAAAGCTGCATTGCGTTGGATCGTTGCCCACAAAGACAACTACAACATCAATACTGACTACATCACCGTAGGTGGTGCTTCCGCGGGTGCCAATACGGCGAAAGCCATCGCTGTCTCGGGCTTGGATGACTTTACGGCAGAAATTGATCTCCGTCAGGACCCAACGCTTTCCAGCACCAATTTGGATCAGGTATATCAAATCCAAACGATCGTTGACTTTTGGGGAGGTCAGTCGGTTACAGATGCATTCGAGGCAATATATGGCATCAATTTTTTTGACCAATATGATCCCCCATTGTATAAAGCCCATGGCACTGCCGACAGTACTGTACCATTTAGCAGTGCGCTGGAACTGAAAGAAATTTATGAGTCAATCGGCGTGGTCATGAAACTTGATACACTGCACGGCGCGGGCCACGGCAACTTCAATGCCACCTTAGATGGCAAACGGGTCGAAGAACTGGCTTTTGATTTTATCGTGGTGCAGCAAAACCTGGTCGTAGAATAAATCTTTGTGGACTTGCAGAGCCAATCAATCGGGTTTGCCGGGCAAATGTATCCCCCACAGCAACCCATCTCTCCTGCCTCTTCACCGGTTTCGATCTTGCGCTCATGGAATCACAGAACTTTTTTCCCTGTCGCGTGCCGTGCGCGTGAGGCGAGCGCCAAACGGCCCGCGAGATATACCCCTTGGACGAGCGGGGGCTTGGGAGCGGTGAGCGGCAGATCGATTTTGCCAGCGCCATGGATTGAAAGTTGCGTTATGGAGGGGATATTGGCCGCGAAAGTACCGTGTCGAAACCGATCCGGGGCCTGAGAGGCGGCTTAAATTTAATTCTGGGCTGTCCGTTAGGGTGCTGCGTTTCGGACGGCAATTCCGCCATCGGTGGGGATTGCCAACCGCGGCAAATTCACGCCAACCACGATTTCAACTTGGCGTAGACCTCAGGAGAGCCCAACAGATCTAAATGGGAGGTTTCAAACGCCACCCAGGTATGCGCTTCCTTGAAGTTCAAATCTTTCGCCGAATCTTTGTGCTGGCCAAAAGCGCTTCGGACATCCACCAACCGATCTCCCCCTTGCAGCGCAGAGTCGGGATCTTCCCCTTTCCCCACGGTGCCCGCAATGCTATAACAAGCGGTAGATTGGGGCAAAGGAATGAATGTCCGCTTATCGCCCAGCCGCGCAAACCGATCCCGACCTTGCCAGTCTTCATCCACGAGGTTACCGTAGCGCAAATCGGTCACGCCCGCACTCCGGATTTTGCCCAGCCGCGCAAAGGGCCGCGCGTAGGGAATCGACGCCAAAACCACGTCCAGAAAATTTCCGAACCGCTCCAGACGGGCTCCGTGGTGGGGCGTTCCGAGAAACACCATCTTTTCCAGGTACTTCGTCCAGGATTTCTGGTCTTGCTGTCCGTAGTGCACCGCACTCCGGGTCACCAATCCCCCCATGCTGTGGCCGACGATGGTCAGTTGCTCGATCGGCACCGGCCAGTGGCGCACCAATTCTTCCAGCAATGCACTGAGGCTTTTTCCATTGTGGGAAATATGGCGACCGCTATTGTAGCGCAGGTAAATGGGCGTCTGGCCCAGTTCCTCCGCCAATGCCGCCCCGTGGCTGTGTCCATTCCGGGTCCAGTGCAGATCATTCAGGCAAGAACCGTGGACCAACACTAAGATATGGCCATTGATCCGGGGATAGACAGCTAGGAGGCGGTCCCGATCAAGCGGTACCGGCGCAAACTGATAGCGCAAATGCATCTCAATCGCCAGCCGGTTGGCATTTTGCTCCAAATAATCCCCCACAACACCGTTCAGGACGGAGATCAACGTATCCCTTTCCGGACCCGCCCCCAGCTTGCTGAGTAGCGGGGTCAAGTGCCCAAGCACCGCATCCAGACCACCACTGATGAGCCGAGTGCCCTGCCGAATCTGGGTATAGGTGATGCCGGCCAGGCTCTGCAGCAGATCCTGAAGCGGCGTGGACGGTAACATTGGGGGGTGAAGTATCTGCCGGTGCAGCGCTTCGACCAAGTCGGTGATGCCCAGGGTCGCGTCCTCGACCAATTGAGTGATCCCGGGTGCATCCGATTTTTTATTTATTTTTTTCGGCATGGTGGCAATGCTACGTGGCGGTGCAAAATTGTGGGGAAATTTACAGTTGCCGATTTTTTCTTTGACCCAGCCCGGCTGACCGGAAAATCACAATTGTCCATCTAGCGGAACGTACCGCTCCTCGATGACCCGAAAATGGTGGATTTGATGCGCCACAATGGTGAGGCCAATCGCATCCAGTGGCATCTCATATTCGAAAAAACGACACCGGGTGGCGAGTATTTTGGGGTTAAAAGAAGCAAACTGCAGGATCGTCGACTGGCGCACGATCCGCAGCTCTGCGAGCAACCGTTCAATCGAAATTTCGTCCGCATTCGAATTTTTGCCCATCACTTCCTGGTCGTGCGCCTCGGGAATGGTTCCTTCCGCCCGGGCAAACATGACCGCTCGGAATCCCCAAATCCGTTCCCAATCAATGAGGTGCTGGAGGATGGTGGGAATGGTCCATTTACCCTTTTGGTAGGTATTTACACCAATTCGCTTCCACTGCGCAACATCAATCACATCGATGGCGCGCAAGCTCAACGGAAAGGCATCGGTGAGTTCCGTCCCCGCAGTTAACCGGTAGACGTACTCTAAGAACGCAGAATTTTCCTTGATCGCGGCTTGATCGATGGGGGCAGTTCCTTCCATATAGATAATGTACGCAATAAACCACACTTTACCACGGCCGTTGTACCAGAGAGCCGGGGTTCTACGCCGAGGTTAGGGGAGGAATCCCTTTGCCAACGACTCCCCATTAGCGATTGTAGGACAATTGCTTACTTTAGAAAGGCGTTTTAGGGGCGGTTTAAAATTGGTTTGTGAAATTTGCTAGTGAAAATCGCAGGATTAAATTTAAACCGCTTCTTAGGGCGGAAAATCCATCTTGATGCCAAAATCAAAGTCAAATGATTGAATTCAAGCAGGAAATCATGAGTCAGGGCGTACCCATTTCCGAAGCGGAATGGCAAGCATTCTCTTCCCACTTGCTCCCGCAAACCAGCAAGAAAAGAAGTACCATCTTCCGGCAAACCGAAACCTGCAAGTATGTCATCTACCTCACCCAAGGGGTCACGGCCTCCATCTACAACTACGACGACAAAGAAATCGTCACCCGGTTTTTCCAGGAGGGAAACTTCAGCACCAATATTGTCAGCGCGGTCCTGAAAGATGTGGCCTCGGACAATCTAATTGCCATTACCGACGTGGAATACATCTTGATCCCGTTCGAATTGTTTATCGATCTGTTTTTGTACTCGAATACAATTGGGATCTTCATCCGAAAAAAAATCATCGCCCACAGCCTCGAAAACAAAAACTTTACGACCATCAAAACCATTCCTGATACCCGCATAAAGTACCAGTTCATGCTGGACCATTACCCCCAAATCATGAAGCGAACTCCCGCTAAATTCATCGCCAAGTTTTTGGGCATGACCCCGGAAGGCTACAGCCGATTTCTGGCCAGTTATCGAAAGTCTTAACCGAGATCAATTTTTTTCTGCCCGAAGATTCCTTGATTGATGCATGGTCGAAATTCTCCGATCACCCAGTCCCCGGCTCCCACTCAGGAGCGCTGCCTCCGGCAGACTTCAGCTTCGGAATTGGGTCGCTGGGCTCATCCGGGCTCGGCACGAGATTGGGGGGACCAGACCGTTCTCGGGAAGATCCCCGAAAAATTCGGTTGTGGCCCTCTTCCGTCCTGATTTCCGGATCCTCAATCGCAAACTATCATGAAGAATTCTCCGCTAGTTGCAGCCAGTATTGTCCTGCTGTTTGCCCTGCTGTGGTTACCCCTCGGACAATACGATTTTCTGATGGATCACTGGATGAAAATTGGGATTTATGCCGTCCCCTTTCTTTTGATCGGAGGATTCTCCCTGGGGGCGGAGAATCAACTCTCCCAATTGATAAAAAATGCTCGGTTCATCGGCTTTCTGATGCTGATCGCCTACATCGTGCACCAATACGAAGAGCACTGGATCGACCTTTTTGGGAACTACTACGCCTTTTACGACTTCAACAACCATTTCATCCTCACGGCTTTGGGGCAGCCGGATGCTCCCGAAGGTCCCCTCACCAAAGAAGCGATATTTGTCATCAATACTTCTTTGGTTTGGTTGGTCGGATCACTGGCGATCTGGCGCAGTCCCCGGCACCTCTTTCCCTTGATCGCCATGGCCGGCATCATCCTAGTCAACGGGGTCGTACACGTCCTGGCCAGCATTTCCCAGTTTCAGTACAATCCGGGACTGCTGACCTCATTGGTCATATTTATCCCCTTGTTTATCTGGTTCATTCGGTATCTGCGCGGAAGGATTCCCGACTACAAACGGCAGATCGTTCTGGGCTTGGTTTGGGCCTTTCTGGCCCACGTCATTATGGTTGCGGGGCTCTTGCTGGCCAATTGGTTTCTCTACATTCCCGAATTCGTCTATTTCGTCCTCTTGGTCCTTTGGTCGTTGGTGCCCCTGCTGATAGCCAACCCCAAAGCGGCGGCGTTAAAATAGCGCTTAGGGCCGGCATGGCGGCGACTACAGCGTTTTGTGCTATACAAATTCCTTTCCATTTCCGAAGTTTGCCGGGAACAACGCGCCCGATATGTCGATCACAAGAATCAAGTCCATCAGCGAACTGCACACGCTCCTGGGATTTCCCAAGCCCAAGTATCCTTTGATCTCACTGCTCGATGTCGCCCAAATGGAAGTCCCCGAGGACCGGACCGGCGACAAAGCCATTTGGGACTTTTATATGATCTCCCTCAAAGACCGGAGTTGCGGGGTCAAGTACGGGCGAAATTCATTTGATTTTGACGAAGGGGTCATGGCGTTTTCCGCCCCCGGCCAGGTTTATCAGGCGATTCAAGCTTTCCAAAAAGGAGAAATCCAGGGCTGGATGCTATTTTTTCACCCCGATCTGATTCGGAACACCCACCTGAGCCAGGAAATGGAAAATTACTCTTTCTTTGACTATGAGGTTGTGGAAGCGCTCCACTTGTCCGAGGATGAGGAAGCGACCATCCACGCTACCGTCGCCAACATCAAAAAGGAATATGAGCAGCGGGTCGACGGCCACAGCCAAAGGGTCATCGTGTCCCATCTGGAACTGCTCCTGAACTATTGCCGCCGGTTCTACGAGCGGCAATTCCGGACCCGGGTCCGCCAACGGCGGGACGTCATCGCCCAGTTCGAGCGGGAACTGAAGCGGTATTTTAAAGAAGGAAAAAACACCCTGTCCGGCTTGCCGGAGATCCAGTATTTCGCCGAGCGGGCCCACCTTTCCCAGCACTATTTCAGTGATCTGATCAAAAATGAAACCGGCCGCAAGCCCAAGGACCACATCAACGAATACGTGGTGGAAAAGGCCAAGAATATCCTGCTGGCAACCGAGCATACCATCAGCGAAGTCGCCTACGACCTGGGCTTCAACTCGCCCAACTATTTTTCCCGGCTTTTCAAGGCAAAAACTGGTTTCTCCCCGCTGGAATACCGGAAAATGAACTGATTCCGCGTTTTATCCGCATCCTCCTGCATTTTGTCCTAACTTCTCTCCGCCCACCAAGGCTTCTTTGCATTGTACCCAAAATCAAACGTACAATGACAGCACAAGAAGCTTACCAGCGATTGACCCCGGAAAGTTGGGCAAAACGATCCGCCCCCGAGAAATTGCAACTCATCCAGCACCTCCAGAAAAACATGGTGACCTACGCCGAGGAGTTGGGGGAAGCGGACGCCAATATGAAAAACGAACTGATCGGGGAGAATGCCACCAGCAAAGCCGAAGGGATCGCCGCTACCATCGTACCGATGGCCAATACCTTGATGGGGATTCGCCACCTGTATGAGTCACTGGTAAAGGGGGAAATGCCCACACCACTTTCCATTAAAAAAATTGCCGATGACCTGCACGAAATCCACGTATTTCCCATCCACCGGAAAGACAAGCTGGTCGCGGCCAAGCAAAAGGGCTACCTGCACGTGGAAGGCAAGCCGGTACAGACCAATCCCCTGGACAAACCAGCAGGGATCATCGCCATTTCCGGCGCCGGCAACTACAGCTCCTCCATCGAAATGGTGATGGCCCTGTTCCTGGAAAACAAGGCAGTCATCCACAAGCCCCACCAATTGAACATCGCGACTGACGAAATTTGGGAAAAGATTTTCGCTCCCCTGATCGATCTGCATGCCGTAGCGTTTTGTGATGCCGATCAGGGCCGGGAGATGTCCCAACTAGAGGGGCTGCACGCGATTTACTTTACCGGGTCCACCGGCGTGGCCCACGCTATCCAAAGAGCGGCCAAAGCGCCGCTAGTATCCGAGTGTGGGGGCAACAATCCTTGCCTGATCGTCCCCGGAAAGTGGTCGGCCAAAGACCTGAAAAGACAGGCGGTCCAGTTGGCTTCCGTGGGCAAGCTCAACGGGGGCGCCGCTTGCGGCCGTCCACAAACCATCATCACTTCCAAAAACTGGGACCAACGGGAAGCATTTCTGAAGGCCCTGCGCCAGGCCATCGTCGAGGAAACCTTTGCCGTTTCCGAGCACTATCCCCGCGTGCAGGAAACCAAAGCGGCTTTTATTGCCCAACAGCCCACCGCGGAGGTCTTGCGGCCGGAAAAAGGCAATCACCGTACGAGTGATTTTGTCTTGATTCCGGGGATTGCGGAAAATGATTTTGCCGTGACCCACGAAGCATTCTGCCAGGTTTTCAGCGAAATCGCCTTGGATACCCCGGCAGATGCCCCCGAATTTCTGACCCGGGCGACGGATTTCTGCAACCACAAGCTGCTGGGAACCTTGGGCTGCATGATCCTGGTGGACA
The DNA here is from genome assembly GCA_039024435.1 of Bacteroidota bacterium. Classification (GTDB taxonomy): domain Bacteria; phylum Bacteroidota; class Bacteroidia; order J057; family JADKCL01; genus JBCCQH01. The sequence goes on along the minus strand of JBCCQH010000021.1, from coordinate 52,167 downwards.
ATGCGACCTTGCGCGCCCACGAAAACCGCATTCACCAAGCGATCCGCGAACTGGATTACGGCGGCATCGTCGTCAATGATATCCCGCCCAACATCTGGCTCAACGGCTACCTGACCTGGGGCGGCTGCAACGAAGACCTCGCGGACTTTGTGTCCGGCGTCGGGAACTTCGGCAATCCCTTCAACTTTGAAAACGTGAAGAAATCGGTGATCATCAACGATTTCAACGCAACGAGCTTTGAACTGACCAACCGGGTGCGGGTGGAACACCTGATGGAAAACCTCTCCTACTTCGCGGTGGACCAAAGCTGGGGACACTTCGCGAAACTGGCCGGCCAAATGGTCATCGACGGCTTCCGCCGGAAAGACTTTTAATCTCCTTAGAGGCGGTTTAAAATTGGTTTGTGAAATTTGCTAGTGCAGATTTTTTTGTCCGTCGAAGCTCATTTTGGAGTCCATAGCCAAAGCTATGGGCGAGAAAATAGCGGAAGAGGGGCGGAAAAAGATGCCAGAGCAAAATCGCAGAATTAAATTTAAACCGCCTATTAACCTCATTCTAAATATCCCATGAAAAAGACAATCTTCATCACCGGTTGCAGTACCGGAATCGGGCGCATGACCGCCCAATATTTCCAGGAACGCGGTTGGAATGTCGCCGCTACGGTGCGGGCCCATCCGGAAGCGGATACTGAACTGAATGCCCTAGAAAATGTCCTCGTGACCGCGTGCGATGTCACCCAGGAAGCGACCATCCAGTCGGCGGTGGCCCAAACGGTAGACCGCTTTGGGAAAATTGACGTGCTGCTCAACAATGCTGGCTACGGCGGTTACGGCATCCTCGAAGCCACTCCCGAGCGGGCCATTCGCCAGCAATTTGACGTCAATGTGATCGGCACTTTGTTGGTCTCCAAGCATGTCATTCCGCCGATGCGGAAAGCCGGTGCGGGCACGATCATCAACATTTCCTCCATGGGCGGGAAGATCACCTTCCCGCTGGGCGCCCTGTACCACGGCTCCAAGTTTGCGGTGGAAGGCTTGAGCGAAGCGCTGTCGTTTGAATTGGAAGCGATCGGCGTCCGGGTAAAATTGATCGAACCGGGCATAATCAATACGAACTTTGAAGCCACGGTGCGGCAAAACCTCCACGTAGACCCCAGCATGGAAGAGTACGGTGAGTTCTTGCAGAAGGTCATGCAGGGAATGCAGCAGTCGGCCAACCAGGGTTCTGAGCCCCTCCTCGTGGCGGAAAAGATTTACGAGGCGGCCACCGACGGCAAAGACCAGCTCCGCTACATTGCCGGGGCGGATGCCGAGCAAGTCATCGCCGCCCGCAAGCAGTTGGATGACGACGCGTATATGGCGATGATGAAGCAGCAGATGGGGCTGGGCTAGGGCGGGAACAAGGTTCGACGTGTACCCTTTTATCGGGTTCTTGAAAATTCGTTTGCCGGCGCGTCGGCAAACGAATTTCTCGATTTTGGAGGGCGGTCCACGACGAAAGCGTCGAAGCGCAATCCTGCAAGGTTGCAGCGCAGGTAAGCGTCGAATCCCCGCAATCGCTTGCGGTCCAAACAAAGCAACGTCCGGACGCACCCCCTCTCTTTCCCATGGGTGAATGACATAAGCGCCTTAATTTACGCGTTTGCGTGGTGAGTCGCGGAAGCAGCACCATTGAGGGCCGGGCTGATTTCCCGGGATGATCAATAAAATTGATGGGCGAGCTTTGCGATCACCGATTCCCATTTCAAACCTCCTCTACGGCTCCACCCGGCGGCTATCCGCGAGGGCGGAGCGCCGCCGGCCCTTGATGATGGCCAGCACAAAGAAGGCGGGTACGGCGGTAACAATGGTCGGCAGGGTAGAATTGAGCGGTTCCGGGGTGCCGCGCAGCGAATGAACGGCAAAGGTGGCACTGATCGCGATGACCGACGGGACGACGGTGGCCGCGGTGATCGCAAAGGTGCGGTTGCGGGGTTTGGTCACAAGTTGTTCCCCAATCTTGAGCACAAATCCCCCAAAGAAAAAGGTGTAGAGTGCCTGCTTGATCCCCGCCGAAAGGCCGTGTTGCCATCCGTGGTCGGCATTGATGAAAAAAACTACCGTCCCCAGGAAAAGCGCTCCGAGAAGCCCCCATTTCCAATCGATGACCGCCTGAAAAGCCCGGAAAATGCGCCGCAACATACCGCAATGATAGGCATTTTTGGGGAGCCTCAACAGAAACTTACCTCCAACAGGTACTTCGAATCGAAAAATTCCTCATCAAACCAGGCGTAAAGCGGGGTGAGGCTCCACTGTCCCGCTTGCTTGCCCAAGGCGTTCATTTCCGCTTCGATCTCCCCACCCCGCAGGTACAAGATACCGTTGCGCACCGGATGGCGGCTGCGGCAGTGGATGCGTTTTTTGACCCAGGGCAGAAACTTTTCCATAGCCGCCACCGCCCGGCTCACCACGAAGTCGTATTGCTCAGTAAGCTGTTCAATTCTTTGTACACTATACTGTACATTATCCAAGCGGGCCGCCTGTACTATATTTCGGACAACGGTGATCTTCTTTTGCCGCGAATCTACCAGGTGAAACTTCGCTTCCGGAAACAGAATCGCCAGGGGAATACCGGGAAAGCCGCCCCCCGTTCCTGCGTCCAAAATCCGCGTTCCCGGAAGAAAACGCAACCTTTTGGCGATGGCCAGACTGTGCAAAAAATGCCGTTCGGCGAGGTTTTCAATGTCTTTGCGGGAGATGACATTGATCTTTTCGTTCCACTCCAAATACGCTCCGTACGCCAAGCGAAACTGTTCGAGTTGGGACGGCGAGATTGCTTCGGAAAAATATTTTTTTAAGAATATTTCGAATTGCGAAAAGTTTGGCATCAATCTTGGCTAATGGGAGATGTACAAACTTAGTGAAAGGAAACTCATCATGAAACATATAATCATTCTCATCGCCGCCCTCGCTACCTCAGTCACCTTCGCCCAAGCCCAAGGCGGAGTCGGATACGTCGAAAGTGGATACAACTACAGTACCGGAACTTCGTATTCCGGCGGCGTGGTCACCCATTCGCGTGGTGGCAACTACGGCTACAACCAAGGCCACGTACGCGGCCGCCGCAACGTCGTCGTGCGCCGCAATGTGGTCCGCGGCAACGCCGCTTGCGCCCCGGCTCCCCGCCAGCGCGTCCGTTTCATCTGGAGCGACTGTGGCACTTTCCAGTGGCGCCTCGTCGAAAGCCCTCGCTGGATCGCCCCGCGGGTAGTTTATCGCAATGGCTGCCGTCGCCGCGTTGCCGGTTACTATGACTGGCGCTGCACCAGCCGTACCCGTGTCTATGCCTCGCGCGGTCGTCGAGGATGGTAAATCTGTAACCTACTGAATCCTGGTATCATGAAAGCGAAATACACCATAATTTTCACCTTGAGTCTATGTTTCCTGGCCCATTTTGCGGTGGGCCAGGGATTCTCCCGCAACAGTGGCGGAAAGAGTTCGGTCAAGCGATCCAATTCGTCCCGCAGTGTTGGCCGCAGCCAGCCCGCGCGTTCGACCAGCCGACCGGCCCCCCGGGCGACACGTCCCGCTGCGCGCCCATCGCGCTCGGCATCGACTTCGCGGCCCACGCCGCGACCCGCAAGCCGACCTTCGGTACGTCCAAGCACCCGGCCCAGTACGCGCCCGGCAGTACGCCCAAGTACCCGGCCAGCGGTGCGACCAAGTACCCGCCCGACTACGCGGCCCGCAGTACGTCCGAGCACCCGCCCGAGTACGCGCCCGGCAGTACGTCCAAGTACCCGCCCGACTACGCGCCCAGCAGTACGTCCGAGCACCCGCCCGAGTACGCGCCCAGCGGTGCGACCAAGTACCCGCCCGACTACGCGGCCCTCGGTACGTCCGAGTACCCGGCCCAGTACGCGCCCGGCAGTACGTCCGAGCACCCGCCCGAGTACGCGACCTTCAGTTCGACCGAGTACCCGTCCCGGTACGCGCCCGGCAATCAGCCCCCAGACCAATCCCCGCGCCGTAACTTCCACGCCGCGGCCTGCCGTACGACCGGGCACCCGTCCGGAATACATCTCGACGCCCGGTCGCCCGAGCAATGGCAGCGTACCGCGTGGCGGATACGGTCCGGAAGGCCCGCCCCCCGGATCCGATCACGTTCCCTTTGACAACATTGAAGTCACCGAAACCGGTGGTGGCAGTGGAGGGCCGATCACCAGCGGTGGCGTAGTGACCGCCGGTGGTGGACCCCACAGTGGATCCGGTGGACTCGATCCCGTCACCAATGGTGGCACCATCGGAGTCAACGGTGGTCCCCGTCCGCCCAGCGGCGGTACCGGTGGCAGTGGTGGCATCGGCCACAATGGTGGCGGTGGTCACGGCCACAACGGCAACGGTGGTGGCATCGGCATTAACGGTGGCGGTGGAACCGGCTTCAATGGCGGAGGCGGCATCCACATCAACAATGGCTTCAACAACGGCTGGACCTGGACCCAGCAGTCCTGCAACAACTTCCAGAGCTACGGCTATTACGATTACTTCAACCACTTTGGTGGCAATGTCAACAACGGATTTTGCTACAATGGGTTTTGGGGAGGTGTCAACTTTACGCTGGTCTATCCCTTCCTCAATCCAGGTTGCCAAGTCGTCAATATCGTACCCCGCCGCAACCGGCGCGTCGTCATCCTCCAAAGTGACTGTGGTACGTTCTGGTGGCGCGTCGTAGAACGCCGCACCTGGGTCCCCGGTTACTACGCCTGGGTCAACGGTTGCAACCGCTGGATCGATGGCTACTGGAGCTGGCGCGTCGTCCAAAGACAGCAAGTCTGGGACTACGATTATTGCAACGAGTGCTACTTCTAAACTGCCGGGTTCTCTGAACCACGCAGCCGAGCACGAGGAAAAGCCGGTAAACGGTCGAAAACTTTAACCTCGCCGCTCAAACTCCCAGAAAATCCGCGGATTTTTTCGGGCAAAGCACTCCCCCAACCAAGCGTTCGATTACCATTTTGGGATAAATAGCTTTTTTCCGGGTTGCCCTCCACGATTGGAGGGCAACTTGTTTACCTTAAAATCCAGCCGACTCATCGATGGGTAAATGCCGTTGATGAAAGATCCGATCTTGCCTTCGGCAATGCAGTTTTCGTTTTCACAGCGCTGATTCTCACCGCGCTCGCGTACGCACGCGCAAAATTTTGTATCTTGATTCCGCCCGAATACAGTTTCTTCGGGTTTTTAGTGTATCAACAACATATTTCAAGCGTAATGAAACGTTTCAGCATTTTATTTGCCGTAATTTTTGCCGGTACCCTCGCAATTGCCGGCCCGATCACCAATCCGTCTTCCGTTGCCAGTTCCGTTACTGAAAAAGAGTCCGCCATCCTCCATGAGGCTGCTGATCGCACCGGCGTATCTTACCAAGAACTCGAAGATTGCTACAACCGCGGCGAAGCCGCAATTTTGCCCGCCGCCAATGGTGCCCACGAAGTGCGCCTCCTGGATGCCGACGGCAACCCGGTCATTTCGGTCGTGATTTCCGAACTCTGATCTTTCTTCCGAAAGGTTGATCTCCTTGCCTCATCCACCCGGAATTCGATTTGTTAAGCAATTTTTGAAAACGATTGTCCCGAACGGGAAAGGGGACTGAGCCGCCATCTCCACGCAGTTGCTTGGTGGGGAATTGATTCAATCACCATTTGCCACTGAGCGAACTGCGCCGGGTTCGATATCCGTGCTTGATCGGAAGATTTCGATCATGGATACCTGTTTTTGCTTCGACTGTACCCAACGGGGCAGGTCAAAAAACGTGAAATAGGCTGCGTGTGCGCTATTTTCCTGCATCGCCATGGCCTCGTCGTAAGCCACTTTCAGCGTTTCGTACCGCTGCAAATCGGACTTGAGGTAGGTGAGTTTAGACAGCAGGTTCAAAATCAGGCGGTAAAACGGGCTTTCCCGGAAGGCTTTGGTCTGGCGAAAGTTCTTGATTTTCATGCTGAGGTCATCCCATTCGCCGGATTCAAAATCGATCACCGCCGACAAGATTTTTGCCATCGGGAGGTAAAAAGGCATAAATGCGGCCGAGCCTCCATTGCGGAGCATTCGAGCCACGGTCCGCCGGGCGCCGTCAACGTCGCCTTTGGCGATTAGATAGTACGCGATGTAATACAGCCCCCGATTGATATTTTGCTCGGAAAACAGCTTCTTTTTCTCCCGATAGAGCCGCAGCATCTCCTCCATGGCATAGTCCCCCTTGCCGAGGTCCCCGTCAGCGAGGGCCGAAGTCAGGCGCAGCGGATAGAGCTGATTCCATTTTAATAGTTCGATGCGGGGGAACTCCGTTTGGAAGTTGCCCACCCGGAAAATCAGTTGTTCGGCGCGCACGTGGTCCTCGGTGGCCATCAACAAACCGACGTAGGGGTTGATTTCCTTGAGGAGGTGGTATTCGGGCAGCGCGCACAACCAGGGGTGTTCGGTCAGCAAATCGACCAGTAAACCTTGGTTTTCCGTGGCGGAGCTGTACTGTCCGGAGTACACGAGCATCCGGGTGCGGATGGCCAGGTACAGAGCTTTGGCGGAGAGGCTATCCTGGGGCACCCCACCTCGCATGATCGACGAATTGCTGGTCTCCCGGACAATGCGGTGGCGCTGTTCGGTGCTGGCGACTTTGGCTTGGTCAATGACCGCCTTCAAGGACTGCAATTCATTGATGGTCCGCAGGTGAGCGGTGATTTCGGTGGCGCCCGGTCCGGCTAAAGTGACCGGCTCGGAGAGCATGCCGGCGATTTCTTGGGCCCGCAGCATGAGGCGGTAGCGCTCCTGGGCCTGGGCCTGGGCAAATGCCGACTGCAAAATGGCGACCGCCGCCGCATTTTCCAGCCGCAACATTAGCTTTTGCGCCGTATTGAGTGCCAGTTCCAAAGTCGTCCGGTCATCGGGTTCACAATGGCCGAGCCCTTTGACCACCAAATGAATCAGGCACGGCAAAAGTTCGGAGATGCGCCGCGCCGACAATTTGGTTCCCTGGCTGATTTCTTTGCGGGAAGGGTCCGAATGCTCGGCGGCGTAGTCGAAAATTTGCCGCAGATCCGCGCCATTTTCGGACGCATTGACCTGCGCAGACACGTATTCCCGTTCCTTCAAACTAAGGCTGGCGATTATAGCGTAGAGTTCTCGCGCTCTCATTTGTAATGCGTGTTAATGGCTATCATGCTGTTTTTCAGGGTGCAACGCTTTAAGATAGTTAGATTTGCCCGGAATTCGAAAAGAAATCCAGTTTCCTGTTTGGACATTATCCTCCTAAATTGCTAAAGCATTATGATTCACACGGGTACTTTTGCTCTAGTTGTTAATCGACAGGAGCGAAACGACAGTTCAGATAAACGGTTTATGTTGTTGATACTTTTCTGACCGACCCGCGTGATGACAAGATCTTTGAACACCAACCAACATAGCTAATAACAAATTGCATCTGCACTTCCAACTTAGCAGAGCCAAACTACTAGAGAGCACCAAGCCGGCCCCCGGGACGAGCTGCAGGAGAACATAGCGTTACAACATAGCAAACATTCCTTATTTATCTTCGCTGAATCCCTATCGGCGAACTACAAAACCCAAATGCAAAATCCCGCAGTATTGATCCCAGGACCGGCCGCTCTCAGAATCTTCTCCCCTTCACGCCTTCCCTTCAATATTTCATGGCTTTAATTTTGGTGACTCGACCACCATTGAACAAGGTAATTAAGTAAAGTTGGTTGCCCCGCAGTTCCCGAATGTCCAATATCCCCGGTTGGAACACCGACACGTAGACCTCGGCTTGCTTGACGAGGCGCCCCAGGGCATCGTGAATCGTCACCTCCACCCAATCTTCACTTTCTACCTCGTGCATCGCTACGTACATCTGGTCCTGAAGCGGCACTGGATATACGAAACTCGAATCGTAAGGCGAGGTCGGCGGCACCCCGATGACATTTTCCGAGTACAGTTGACTTTGGGGCACGACGGTCCGGGCAAAAAAGGGCGGTTGCCAGGAAAATATCATCCGCGACGTGAATTGTACCTCCGCGTATTCTAGCACAAGGGCATAGCGCACTCCACTTTGCAAGACGATCCGCACCGAATCCGTCCCGCCAAAGTCCGCAAAGCGATCCACCAGCACGACATCGTTGAGGGTGAAGCGCACCCGGTCATCGTAATCCAAATAAAACGTGTAGATCCCGGAAGCCGGCGCCAACAAGTCCCCCGTCCAACGCGTCGCAAAAGAGTCCCGCCCAAATTCCTGGGGCACCGGCCAAGGAAGGTTTACCGGCGCTTCCCATTCGTAGCGAAAATTCACCTCCGGATCGATTTGGGTGTACCGCGGATCCCCCTCCAGGGTAACATTGTTGAAATAATCACCCCTGAGGCCATCTCCCTGCCCGAGGACAAAAGGTTCTCGGTAGCGGTAGCGGGCGGTGTAGCTTTCCGCCTCCGGTGCCAACACAAAATCAAATTCCAAATCCGACTCTGGTTCCCAAGCGACAAACTCAAACAGGGAATCGCGGCGGATCTGCACCCGCGGTGCTCCCAGCGTGCGGATCGTCCCGGTGACGGCGGTAAGGTCGTAGGGGGCAGTCACCCCCCCACCGTCCAGGGTCAATTCCAGTCCCGGGGGAAGGGTTTGGAACTGCACTTGGCTGTACGCGGGAAAGACCTCCACTGCACTGTGCCCGGGAAAACCGAGGCCATCCGTGGCGATGGCTTCGATTCGGTACCAGACGTTGGTGTCCGTTTCCCCGATGGGGGGCGGTACGAAATAGCCCGAGTCCGGGACGATTGCCGAGGCGATGACCGGATGCGTGTGGGTAGCGTGGTGAAAATCGACTTTCCAGCGGAGGTGGTGGACCGCCAACGGACCATCCTCAGGGTCAACGGCTTCTCCGGAAAACCAAATTGTGTCCCCGGCGCGGTAGGTCCGACCGGGGAGCGGGCGCTCAATGCTCACCAAAGGACGCTGATTGGCGGTGACATTCAGAGTGACGGTGTCGCTATCGACCGTCCCACTGGCGTTGCTGACCCGGCAAAATATCGCCGCACCCGAATCCGCAAGGCTGAGGCCCAGCAAGGTCAATTCCGTGCTGTCGGCCCCAGATATCGGGCTGCCATCACGGAACCAAGCGTAGCTGAGGGGATCACTCGCCACCGCTTCCAATGCAAAATGAGCCGCTTCCCCTTCTGCCACCAAAACATCCGCCGGGTTCTCAGAAATGAAAGGGGCTCCCGTCCCGAGGTAGCGTACCCGCCACAGTTTTCCTGAGTAGATCTCACAGTAGAGTATTTCCCCGGTATTGGGATCGGCCGTGAGGTGAGAAAGGTCGGCCACCCGGGTGGCAAAGGTATCGCTGACCTGATTCGTGCTCAGGTCAATCATCGAAATGACTCCCCAGCAAAAATCGGCGAAGAGGTAATGGTTCTGGATCTCCGCCGGGTAGACCGATTCCGGATAGTTGTAGGCCAGTCCGCCCACCACCGCGCAGCCCACGTCGTGGGAATAGGCAAACAATGGATCTTCGTAGCTGGCGGGCGGGATTTGTCCCTGCAAATAGCCTTCCACGATGGGCCAACCGTAGTTTCTGCCGGCAAAGATTTCATTGACCTCTTCCCAATCACTCAATCCGACGTCGTTGGCAAACATCCGGCCACTGACCGGATCGATGTCAAAAGTAAAGGGATTGCGCAATCCCAAGGCGTAGATCGCGCGGCCTCGCCCGGTCGCTGTACTGAAAAAAGGATTGTCCGGGGGAATGCTGCCATCCGGATTGAGTCGCAATACTTTGCCCAGCTCATTGTCCATCTGCTGGGAGTTTTCGGTACGGGCCCCTTCCCCGGTCGCCACGTAGAGTTTGCCGTCGGCTCCCCAGCGCATCGCCCCACCATTGTGGATCGTGCTGGCGAGGGGCGTCAGATCCAGCAAGACAAATTCACTTCCGGGAATGGCCCGGTTGCCGTTCACGGTGAACCGGCTAATGCGGTTGCGCTCCTGCCCGGCGACGGTATAGTAAACGTACAAGTAGCCGTTCTGATCGAATTCTGGATCCAGCAGGATGCTGCCCAGACCGCGCTCACCGAATTCATCGACCGCCAACACCAACAAGGGATCGGGCAGCAAAGTCCCACTTTCGATGACCCGAACGGTGCCCCCTTTTTCGGTGACGAAGATACGGCCATCGGGGGCCACTGCAATTGCCGTGGGCGAATTGAGGGCATCGGTAATCAACTCCCCGACGTACCCCGGCGGGAATTCGGCGGCGTGGGTCCGCAACGCAACGAGCATCAGAACCATGAGGAGGTAGCGACCAGTGACTAACATACCACAAGATAAATAATTCCTGCGGGCGCAAGCATCAATTCGTAGGTTTAAATCCTGGGTACTTTCCACCGCTATTAATCAAGATTGAAGTGAAGGGGGCAAATAAAAAAGATGCGATTCACACCGCATCTTTTTATTCATTGAAGTAGTGGGCTTTGTTAGAGCGCCTCCACGTCCAGTATCAGGACCAGGGAGCCTCCGGTTTTTCTACGTTCGAGAGAGTAGATATCGTCGCCAGCCGGCGAAAGCCCGATTTTCTTGATGGTAATCCCATCTTTGCGGTATTCTTGCCACAGGGTGAGCTTGTCGGTACCCCATTCATCCGCTGCCATTTCCAAGAGGGCATCGACCACTGCTTCACATATATCGCCACTCATAGTGACCATAGTGGAGTTGATTGCGGTGGTGTTGGTCGAAGGTGCTGCGACCAGCGTAGTGGCGCCAAAAAGTAACAAAAATGTAACTAACTTAACCATAACGATTGTGATTGTTGATTGAATTGAAAAATATTGATTGAAATCTGAAACGAAAAATCTTCGGTAAAATGGTAGTAACTGACATCAAGTCTTCCGTAGTCTTGCCTACCGGTGCATTGTTTTCAAACGTGATTGTTTTGGCGTGACTCTTAGGAAGTAAAAACATTTGTAAAACTTAATAGCTAAAAATTAGCAGCAAGATTTCTGACCATTATGTTACAAATTCCCGCCGGGAATTCCAACATTTTTTCGGTTTTGGGCCAATAAACTAGCAGAAAGGGTCGTTTTTTTGGGTTATTTCATTTAAATCGTCGTACACAAAGCAGACCTAGCGGGATATTGCGATGTAAGAATTTATAGAAAAAACGGAAAATTTGCCCAAAAATTAGGAACACAACGGCGCGATTTCCGGAAATAAACCCCAGTTTCATCGGGTCTAACTGCTGCCAAGTCCGACATCCCCCCCCGAGGCCCCGGGTTTGGGATGTCGGGAAAAGATGACCAACCAACGCGCACCCCGGAAAACTGGGCCGGTCTCCCGAGCAAGCAGATTCACCGCTTCAGCGTACCATCCATCGTTCTGCTATACTTTCCTTGTCCGGTCCACCGGAACGGTATCTTTTGCTTCTGCTGTGGTTATTGATCGCGCTGGAGCACTTTGAAGGCGATGCCTCGGCCGTGCTTCTGGAAGATGGCCAAATTGATCCAAGAAAGGGCAAATTTTTCCAGCAACTCCACTCGCTCTTCTCCCCCAAAGTCCCAGCACGCACCGAATCCCGCATCCCGCGCCAGTTGCTGCGCCACCGACTTGGCCTCGGCCGAAGCACCCGCCATGAACATATCGATGCCTTCGCCGTCGTACACTGGATTGATCATGTTTTCAAATCCGGTCGAATTAAAGCATTTAACGACCTGCACACCGGGGGCCGCATCGACCAGGGCATGGTAGCCGGTGGGATAAGGGTCAGGCCCTTGGACGATGGCATTGGTGGCGTCGATCAGGACCTTGCCCGCTAGATCACCCAGATCGCGGGTGATGCCCGCCATGGCGGGGGCGGGAATGGCAAACAGGACGACCTCGGCGGCCTGGACCGCCTCCCGGGGCGGATGGACCGAAATGCGGGGGTGCTCCCGGAGTTCCTGGCCTTTAAATCCTCCGGTGTCGCGGACACCCAACTGGATTTCGTGGCCTTGGGTGACCCAGTTGCGGGCGAGGGCACTGCCCACATTTCCCGTTCCGATGATGGCGATTTTCATAATTGTATCTTGTTTTCTTGCGTAAAAATCAGCGCCAAAAACTGGACTGCACCCCGGCAGTCCAAGCAATGGCAATTTATTGCGCCAGCAATTCGATTACCAATTGAGCGGCTTCCGCGCCCGAGTTCTGCTGCTGCCCGGTCACCAGATGGCCATCGCGAATCGCATAGGGCGTGAAAGCGGGCTTCACCTTAAAGTTGGTGCCCGCGATCTTGCGCGCTTCGGTCTCGATCCAGAAAGGCTGGATGCGCTGACCGACGGCCTGATCGGCAAATTGCTCTTCGGAATCGGCAAACCCCGTCCAGGCCTTGTTCTTCACCAGTAAGCTGCCGTCGGAGAGTTGGGTATCGAGCAGGATACAGGTCGCGTGGCACACCGCCGCGGAGGGCTTTCCGGCCTCATAGAACCGGGCAAATAGCTGTTTCAGCGCCGCATTGTTGCGGAAAGTGTACATCGGGGATTGACCCCCGACCAGGAAAATCGCCGCGTAGTCGTCCCCGTTCACCTCCGCAATCGCCGCGGTACTTTCCAATTGCTGCATCAGACCGGGGGAATGGACAAAGCCCAAGCTGATAACATCGCCGGCCGAATAGCCACTGGGATCGCGGGGATCACTGTAACCATCAAATTCCACTTTGCCGCCCAGGGGGCTCACGATGTCCACGGCATAACCCGCCCGGGCAAATTCCAGGTAGGGATGGGTCAGCTCGGCCGCCCAGGCGCCGATGGGCCACCCGGTCTGCTCACTCACAGAAGGGTTCGCGGCTACCATGAGTACCTTGCCTCGGTCGGCGCTGGCGTCGTACCCACCGGCAAATCCGACGCGCTCTTCTACAGGATTGATCATTGCATTCATATCAATTGGGTATTAAATTTGGTGTATGCAATTAATCGCAGATAATTCAATTTAGTTGCCTACCTACATTTTTGTATGGTACACACAAATTTGTAAGTATGGGATATTTATCGAATTGGGGGCGTTAATTGGAAAGCAATCGGTCTCCGCTAGGCGGATGATCTTCCGATTGCTGGGTTAAATCTTAAAATACGCAGCCCATGCCTGACTTCACCTACCGCGGAAAGGTCTATTACAACCCTGTGGAATTTGCCATGGATCTGATTGGCGGAACCTGGAAAATGCCAATTCTGTGGCGTTTGCAGGACAAAATCATGCGGTACAGCGAACTAAAACGCAGCCTCAAACACATATCGGATCGGATGCTGACCTTGCAGTTGCGCGAGTTGGAAGCCGATGGCATGATCCACCGCAAAGTATATGCGGTGGTGCCCCCAAAAACGGAATACAGCATCACCGAACGGGGCCGGACCGCCCTGCCGATCATCGAGACCATCCGCAGTTACGGACTCGACTTGATGGAGGAGGCAGGAATTGAACACGAGATTCCCCGCGGCAAATCCTGAACTGGGCCCGGCTAGATTGGGATGGAGATGCACCGGCAAACTGCGCTGAGTGCATCACCCCACGCAAATCCAGGGGCGATTGAATGGTCTCAGTACCGATCCATTTCCGCAAGGTCTTCCCGGTAGCTCCCGGAAAGGATGGGGAAACGGCACCAAGTCTTGGGATCTAAGTTGGCATCGTCGAGGTGGAAAGAGGGCGCGTAGCGTTCACGCTTCCACTGGTTGCGGGCCCAGAGGGTGAAAAACTTGCGAACGTATCCCTTCAGGGTGGTGTCGTCGCGGATGCCCCGCAATGATTTGAAAACTTCCAGCGGACTTTTGTAATCGCGGATAGCGGCCCGCTCGATCTTGTCGAGGATGGGGTAAGGCATGAGATCGCCTTCGTCGGTCTGTTCATTGTCCAGGGGACGCAATTCCGCCGACGGCTCCAAATTGTTTACGTAATTCAGCCCCCCAATCGCCAGTTCTTTCTCGGCCCAGCGGAGCCAGTGCAGCAAAAAAGCTTTGTCGATTCCCCCCAGCGGGGCAATTCCTCCCGAAGTATCCCCGTCCATCGTCGCGTAGCCCACCGCGGCTTCACTGCGGTTGCTGGTCGTCACCAACAGCGCCCGGCGGATATTGGCCATCATCCAGATCCCCGGTGCGCGCAATCGGGACTGGATGTTTTGCAGTGCGATATCGTCCTGCTCCCAGGTCAATTCCCGCGCGAGGCTGGCCTCCACCATGCCGGTATACTGGTCGTAAAGCGGCTGCACATCCCAACTGTGGAAACTCGCCCCGAGATCACGTGCCAGTTCCCGGGCACTTTCGAGGGTATCGTTGGAGCTGTTCTCAGTGCCTTGGTATACGCAGGTGAGCAAACTTTCGGTCAGGGTCGTCAGATCACTGAGTTCCAGATAATGTAGCTTTTCGCGCAGCCCCGCGTCACCCAGCTCCTGGTGGGCCCGGCGAAACGCCTCCGCAATGAGCACGGCACACCCGGACGAATCCGCTCCACCGGAAAGCGAAAGCACAAAGCCGCGGGAGTAGCTTTTGCGCATGTAATCAAACAGGCCGAGGGTGACCGCCTGGTGAAATTCTTCTTCTTTGCTCAAGAAAGCGGGTTCCTCGTAGCTGTCCCAGTAGTGGGGATCCTCGGCTTCGGGCAGCTCGCTGACCCCGGAAATGAGGTTGTCCGGATAATTGGGCTCAAAATTGAAGGACTTTTTCTTTTTTCGGCGAATGGCTTCGACGTCAAGCGTAGCGGCGGTGACTTGGTAATCAGCAAAGGAAAAGCGCCCGTTGCGGGCCAGCAACTGGCCGCCGGAAGAAATGAGGATGTCTCCATCAAAAATCAAGCGCCCCGACTCGTTGCCGAGGAGGTTGCTGTAAATGTATGCGCAATAGTAGCCGCGGGTGGTCTCCGAAACGAGTTTCTCCCGTACGCGGGCCTTGCCGAAGGCAAAATGCGAAGCGCTCGGATTGAGGATGATGTCGACATTGTTGAGGTAGTGGTCCTGGGCCGGCCGCACGCCGTTCCAGGCGTCTTCGCAGATCTCAAATGCGATGCGCACGCCGTCGATCTCAAAAATCAGGTCGCCAAACGGATAATTTTTGCCGTCCAGGGGGTACTGCCGCACCAAGTCGTCGGGCCAGGTTTTAAACCAGCGGGGCTCATAATAGACGCCGTCGCCGGCCAGCTCCTGCTTGGCGGCAAAGCCGAGGATCTGCCGGTCTTGGATCAGCGCGGAAACGTTGTAGAGGCAGTTTTCCATTTCCATCGGCAGTCCGACCGAAACCGCGATGTCCTCGCATTCATCGGCGAGGCGGCGGAGGCTTTGCAGACTGCGTTCGAGCACGTAACTGCTGAAAAACGTGTCTTCGCAGCCGTAGCCGCAAATCGACAGTTCCGGAAGGCAGAGCAGGGAAACGCCTTGGGAACGGGCTTCGCGGACGGCCTGAATGAGGCGGGTGACATTTCCTTCCCAGTCGAGGGGGGTTTGGTTGACGCAGGCACCGGCGACTTTGATGTACTTCATGGCAGATGATTTCTACAAAGATAAAGCATACGCCGATGGGCCGCCGGAGCGAAATCACCGAGTGGCGGGTAGAAAATGCCGGTGGGCCGATGTGTCCCGACGGCGACGGGCAAGCAAGGGATGGGACGCGGTACTTCACGAGCGCGCAACTGAACAAAAATTATTGAAATTTTAGAGGCTGTTACCACTCTGCATTAGACTATGCGGAAACCTTATTATAATATTTCGTTCTTCTTACGAATTATTCGTTCTTCTTAATTTACTCAGGCAACTCCCGAACCTCCACCCGCTTCTATTTACTGCGCCGGAAGCGAAGCGTGAGATTCGGGAGTTCCTGCATTTCTGAGAGGCTGCTTCAATTTAATTCTGTGATTTTGCTAGAGCATCTTTTCCGCCCCTCTTCAGCCATTATTTGCTCAAAAAAATTGCAAAATTGGCCTGTTTTGTGTATATTGTCTTTACAAATACAACCTATCACAATCAATAATTTATCAAAATAAAAATAATTTTAGCACTTATGGGGCTCGTCGCCTTGTTCAGCTTGGGCATGGCCATGAACGATGCCGCGCGCATCCAGGACGAATCCCCCGCCAATCCCTCTTTTATTGTGGTCACCGGTACGATCATTTCCACCGGATCTTGCGTGGCCTTGCAGACCTGCACCAACGGCAACATCTACAACTTGGTAGGGCTTCTGAGCAGCTACTC
The DNA here is from genome assembly GCA_039024435.1 of Bacteroidota bacterium. Lineage (GTDB taxonomy): Bacteria > Bacteroidota > Bacteroidia > J057 > JADKCL01 > JBCCQH01. Next base: position 35,957 of record JBCCQH010000021.1, on the reverse strand, counting down.
TGTTGGGGACGTCATTGAGCTCAAAGGCACCTTGACCTTCTTTACGAGCGTGTGCTATCCGACCGCTTTCACGATCAATATCGGGAAGCTCCGTCCGTCGAGCTGTTGAGGCAAGTCAGCACGCTCCTGCGTTCGCGCAGGTGAGCCAACAAAAAGCGATCCTCCGAATTCGGGGGGTCTTTTTTTGTGGGGTAGGTGGTAGGAGAATTTCCCATTCTCCAGGTCCAATGGGGAAATGCGGGTAAGCGCCAGGGCGGCCAATGGGACGTTGGAAATTCTCCACGGAAAATCCGCGGGGGCCGCACGGCGTGCCGTGCGGCTACGATCCTCGGGTTGTAGCGGGTTTTGCTTCCACTTTAGGAAGGGTGCGCGTCTCGGACGCGCCAATTGGAAATCCGAAATTGAGCAATTGGAAATTCTCTTCGCAATTGGAAACTCTCACGTTGCGCATCCAAAAAACATGATATTGATCAGTTTTGTGATTCTGAAACCCCGCACGGGGATTATTTAGGTATATTCTGGCCAAGAATCAAAATCACTTTTATCATGTCAAAACGCTACTTAGCCTATTTCAGCGTCACCGCTGCGGTGATCACCTTAACCTTCATTTTCTTGGGTCCCTCCGGACCTCCTCCTCTACCCGATGAGCTTCCTGCAACGGCCTCTGAGGTCGCCGAAACCGAAGCCGAAGCCACCCAGCACCCCGGTTGGTACGATCAATGGTACGAGATGCGCAAGGATGAAAATGGGCTCATCCCCCGCGGCCTGCGCACCAAATGGTACCGCCAAGACTCCATCACCCTCGCGCAATTTGCCACCCAGCGTGGTGCGGTAAGTCCCTTTTTGAACCACACCTTTGTCGGTCCCCAAGCCCTCGGTGGGCGGACCCGCGCCCTCCTGATCGATGCCGCCAACGAAAACCGAATCCTGGCTGGGGCCATTTCCGGGGGACTTTGGCGCTCCGCCAATGGAGGCGTCACCTGGACCCCACTCAACGATGCCGCCGTCAGCCTAGCGGTTTCCTGCATCACCCAGAGCCCTTTCAACAACAACCTCATCTACTACGGAACCGGAGAAACCCGCGCCAATTCCTCCGGCGTACCCGGGGATGGCGTCTTCAAATCAAACGACGGCGGCCTCACCTTTACGCAGTTGACTTCCACGACCACCATCGGCGATATGACCCGCTGCTGGGCCATCGAGCACAGCAAATCGGACATCAACACCGTCTACGTCGGCACCAACGGCGGCCTTTGGCGCACCCAGGATGGCGGATCGACCTGGACCGAAGTCTTCCCCGGCAGCGGCATCACCGATGTCATCACCTTCACCAATGGCAACGTCATGCTCGGTGACAAAAGCTCCGGGATCTTCTTCAGCACCAACGGCGACGCCGGCACCTACACCCAACTGACCAGCCCCAGCTTCCCGAGCAGCTTTAACCGGGTCGAAATCGCCGAGTACCCGGGAAACGAAGACGTGGTCTACGCCGCATTTGAACTCACGGGCACTTTTGGTGGGACCGCCGGCTTCTTCAAATCAACCGACCGCGGCGCCACCTGGAGCATCCGCTCGACACCCGCTACCGGCAACACCTACAACACCTACTGCTTCGTCATCGGCGTGAGTCCCGACGACGAAAACCGCGTCATGGCTGCCGGATTGAGCATCCGCACCAGCACCAATGGCGGCCTCACCTGGCGCAGCAACAGCAGCGGCCACGGCGATCACCACGCATTTGCCAACTACCAGGGCAACACCAATGAATTCCTCGTCGGTTCCGACGGCGGTGTTTACAAGCACACCTGGACCAGCACCAGCAGCCCGACCGACCTCAACGACGGCTACCAGACCAGCCAGTTCTACGCCGGTGACTATGCCCCAAGCGGCGTGACCGCATTGGGGGGGACCCAGGACAATGGCACCTGGCGCGTACAGACCGGCACCGCTTTCCAAACCAACGGCGCCGACGGCGGATTTGCCCACGTGAGCTTGCAGAATGGCAACATCGCCTACTCAAGTTCGCAAAACGGATCTTTCCGTCGCACCACCAACTTCACCGCCGCCAACCCCAGTTGGACCGGCATCAACACCAACTCCACCATGGACGCGGAGGACTACGCCTTCATCAATTCCTACCAGATCAACTACGCCGACGGCGATCAGTTGTACTGCCGCACCAATGCAGGCTTGTGGCGCACCACCAACCGGGGCAGCAATTGGTCCAAGATCACCAACAACATCGGAACTATCTTTGCCATTGCCACCACCCCAGAAACCAATCCCGAAGTCTATTTCGGCGGCAACTCCGCCGGCCTGTACCGCATCAACAACGCCGCCACTGCCGCCGCGGGAACCGAAGTCGACCTCAGTTCCACCGTCCCCTCAGTGGCCACAAACGATTTCACCGGCAGCATTACCGTTCACCCCAGTTCCAATACCACCCTCCACGTGGGATTCAACAGCTTCACGAACAATCCCAAGATCTGGCGGGTCACGAATGCGCACACGAGCAGCCCCACCTGGACCGACCTCTCCGGCGACCTGCCCACCCAGTTGCCGGTCAACTACGTGCAGGCCGATCCGGATGATCCGGACAATATCCTGTTTGCTGCCACCGATTTTGGACTGTACTACACCACCAACGGCGGCACCAATTGGATCAAGGACGTATCCGTGCCCAACGTCGCCATATTCCAGGCCAAACTCCGCCAATCCGACCGCACCCTCTTCCTGTTTACCCACGGTCGGGGGATCTGGACCCTGCCTTTGTCGCGCTTCACCTGCATCGCTTCCCTGATCGGATTCCCCTACACCGAAGGTTTTGAGTCAGACTTCGGCTTCTGGCGGCAGGAAACCGACGAGGACTTTAACTGGAGCCGCCGATCCGGGGGAACCGGTTCGCTGAACACCGGCCCGAGCGCCGCCGCCGAAGGCAGCTACTACGCCTACATCGAATCGTCCAGCCCCAACCATCCCGACAAGAAAGCCGGCTTGGTCTCCGCCTGCTTCCCGCTGGCCTTCTCCGGCCTGGAAAGCCCCGAGCTCCGCTTCAAGTACCACATGTACGGCGAGACCATGGGCACCCTCACCCTACAGATTTTGCCCGATGGCGAATCCACCTGGACCACGATCTGGTCCCAATCCGGCGACAAAGGTGACGAGTGGCGCCAGGCCGCCGTGGACCTGCGTCCCTTCATCGCGAACAACATCGTCCAGTTCCGCTTCATCGGCATCACCGGCAACAGCTACACCGGCGACATGGCCATCGACGACATCCGCCTGGGTGAGGCCATGGGCTGCACCAATGTCTACCCCTACTCGGAGAGCTTCGAGCCGACCCTGGGCATCTGGGACCAATCCACTTCCGACGACCTCGACTGGACCACCACCACCGGCGGCACGTCTTCTTTCAGTACCGGACCGTCCAGCGCCTCGGAAGGCGACAGCTACATCTACGTAGAAGCCTCCGGAAATTACAGCAAGACTGCCCAGATCTCGACTTGCTTCAATACCGTGGGCCTGGTCAGCCCGCAACTTACCTTTGACTACCACATGTTTGGGGCCACGATGGGCAGCCTGGCCTTGGAGGTGAGCAGCAACTACGGTCTGAATTGGACGACCGTCTGGTCCAAGTCCGGCAATCAGGGCAATGCCTGGCACAGCGACACCGTCGACCTGAGCAACTACACCGGTCTGAGCATCTTCCTGGTCCGCTGGACGGGAACTACGGGAACCTCCTACACCAGCGACATGGCGCTGGACAACATCAACCTGGGGGAAGGCTTCTGCCACAGCAAAGTCACTTCCTACCCGTACGCGGAGAGCTTCGAAAGTGGCCTCGGCGACTGGACCCAGGAGACCTCCGACGAATGGGACTGGTTCCGGTATTCCGGGAGTACCCCTTCGTTCAGCACCGGCCCCACCACTGCTTCCGATGGTGCCTACTACCTGTACACCGAATCGAGTTCGCCCAACTTCCCCTCGAAGACCATGGGCATTCACGCCTGCTTCGACTTCTCCTCACTCGACCACCCGACGCTCACCTTTGACCAGCACCTGTACGGCGCGACCATGGGTACCCTTACCCTGCAGATCAGCACCGACCTGGGCGACCACTGGGTGGACCTTTGGAGCCAGACCGGCGACCAGGGCAATGCCTGGAACGAAGTCCGGCTCGACCTCCTCGACTACGCCGGCGAAGACATGGTGACCCTGCGGTTGGTCGGCCTGACCGGATCGAGCTACACCAGCGACATGGCGGTGGACAACATCCATGTCTTTAACGATCCTTGTCCCCCGGTCAATTTCTCTAACCTGAACATCATTTCTTACGGTACCGACGATTTTGGTCCCAGCTACGTCGAGGACGGCGGACTGACCCTGGAATTGGGCGCTAACTCCTGGAAATACATCGATTTTCCCTACACCGTCACCGCCAATACGGTGCTGCAAGTCGATTTCCGCAGCACCATCGAAGGGGAGATCCACGGAATCGGATTTGACAACGACAACATCATCGGGCCCAACTACGTGTTCAAGTTCCACGGCAGCCAGACCTACGCCTTCTCAAACTACGACAACTACGTCCCGAGCGCCTGGACCACCTACACGATTCCGGTGGGCACCTTCTACACGGGCAGCTTTGACCGGTTGGGCTTCATCAATGACAACGACGCCAATCCCACCGTCGGCAACTCCTGGTTCCGCAACGTGCGCGTATTCGAAGGCGGTTGTGGTCCCATCCCGGCCCCCTCGGCGATGGATCCACTCGTACCGATTTTTGCCTACGGAGCGGAACCAGAACCGTCCATGAAAGCCCGGGTATGGCCGAATCCGTTCCAGGAAGCCATTCAGGTTGCCATTCCGAGTGCCTTCGAAGGCAGTACCGAATTGCGACTGATGGACCTCAGCGGCCGCGTGCTCATTCGCCAGGCCGGCGACTACGCCGGCCAAATCAAATCGTTTTCCGCCCCGGGCCTGACCGCCGGCATATACATGTTGCAGGTGCGCAACGGCGACTACCGGGAAAACTTCTCAGTCATTAAAACCAATTAACGATTTGGAGGCGCCGCTTGCGGCGACCGGGAAAGGGGCGGGCCGGATTCGGTCGGCCCCTTTCTGACTTTTGATTTCTGATTTCCGATGGGCGCGTCACTGGACACGCAACGTGAGAATTTCCAATTCCTCAATTTCCGATTTCCACTTCGCGCGTTCTGGACGCGCAACCAACCATCATTGAAAACACACCTCGAATCCGATTTTTCCCGTAGCCGCGCGGGATCACACACGGCGGAGGCTTAGGTGATTTTGATTCCCTTCATCACGAAAGAACAGAAATTCATTGGAAATTGAGCATTGAGCATTCTCCCATTGAAAATATTGTCGGCCTACTGCCCTCCAACTGCGAAAACGGTTGATGGAGCGAAATTGTGATGGGGCAAGGGGCGGCTAGCGATGCGTCCCGGACGCGTCGCTACCAGGCGGTTCCGGGAGTTCGCGTTGCTCCGTCCCGCCGATTCGGCGGGACCAATGTCCCTCCCATCCTTGCCGCAGGCAAAAAATATTCAAGCGAAGAATTGCCAATGACCTGCGCTCCCCCGCAAGCTCTCGATCCAGTGGTCATGTTCAACTGAAAATTGAGCGAAGCGCCCATTGAAAATTGAAAATTCTCACCCTGGAAATTCCCCATACTATTGACTATTATTTGTTATTTTACCTATATTAGTATCGGCTATTTCATCTAGTATTTACTTTTTTAAGACAAACGGTATGGATGCAAAACTTGATACCTCCGCCTTGGCGGCAGGATACGATTACATTGTGATTGGTGCGGGATCGGCCGGCAGCATTGTGGCCAGCCGGCTCTCAGAAAATCCCGAACACTCCGTCCTGCTCCTGGAAGCAGGCACCGATTCGGCGCGGATTCCCGACGTCTGGGATCCTAACCAAACCAACTGCCTCTACAACGATGCCTCCATCGACTGGGGATACATGATGACTCCCCAACCCCATCTGCTTGATCGCAAGCTGAACTGCTGGCGGGCAAAAATGACCGGGGGATGCACCGCCCACAACGACATGGTGTACACCCGGGGCGCGGTCGCCGACTTCGATCTCTGGGCCGAACGGTACGGCTGCACCGGCTGGTCCTACCAAGACGTCCTGCCCGCATTCCAGCGGGTGGAGGCCAAACTCCAACCCACGAACAATCCCATGAACGACTGGGGCCGGGATTTTATCCGCGCCTGCATGGACCTCAATCTTCCCTTCAACCCCAACTACAATTCCGGCGGCAGCATGCTCGGAGTCAGTCCGCTGCGCTCGACCATCTCCGCGAACAATGTCCGCATCACCTCCTTCAGCCAGTACATCCTCCCCTACCTGGACCAGCGCCCCAACTTGCACGTGGCGATCAATGCCCTCGTCGACCGGATCGAATTCAAAGGCCAAGTCGCAACCGGCATCCTCGTCGGCATCGGAGGGAATTCCTATCGCATTCCCGCCCACCGGGAAGTCATCCTTTGCTCAGGCGCCATCAATTCCCCGCAAATCTTGCTTCGGTCCGGGATCGGCAATCCCGATGAACTCAAGCAGGCGGGCGTCGCAGAAATCGTCCAGGAACTGCCCGGCGTGGGCAAAAACCTCCAGGATGCCATGATCTTCTCCGGCAATTGGTCGGCGAAAAAACCGATCTACAACCAGCCCCGCAACGAAGGCGGCGCCATCGTCTGGGCCAACCTGAACGAGCACGGCCAGCCCTTGACCTGCATTGAAATGATGCGCGGCAATTACACCTGTGGCGAAACCCAAGGCCAGCTCGAATGGAGCTATTCGGTCACCGGCGGCCTCATGCGGCAGCACAGCCGGGGATTCGTAGCCTTGCAGTCGACCGATCCCACCACCGCCCCGATCATCGATCCGCAGTTGCTCACCGCCCCCGGCGATCTCGAACAGGGCTTCCTCGCCTTTGAACTCATGCGCAAAATCGGCAATTCTGCCGCCCTCGCTGAGTGGCGCAAAGCCGAAGTCACCCCCGGGCCCGACGTCAAAACCAAGGCCCAGATCAAGGAATGGCTCCTCGACAACCTGTACACCTACAGCCATCCGGTCGGCACCTGCAAAATGGGGACAACCGACGATGCCGTGGTCGATCCCAAATTGCGGGTGCGGGGCGTGGAACGGGTGCGCGTGATCGACGCTTCCATCATGCCAGAAATCACTTCGGGACACACCCAAGCCCCTTCGTTCATGATCGGGGAGCGGGGCGCGGAATTCATCAAGGAGGGCCATTAAGATGCAGATCAATCATATACGCACCGCCGGGCTGTTTTGGGGGTTGTTGCTCCTCGCCGGCACCCTCGCCGGCCAGCGCAAGGCACCGCTTTCGCTCTGGCAAAATACCGCAGAAAAGGATTCCATCCTCAACTTTGTGGCGGCAGTGACCGACTCAAGGGGCCCGGACTTCGTGCCGGTTGCCGCCCGGATCGCCGTGTTTGATTTTGATGGGACCGTAGGCTGCGAAAAGCCGGACTACATGGAAGTGATTGTGGCGATGCACCAGTTGTGCAATACCGCCCAAGTACAGCCGGCCTTGCAGGCCAATCCCGTCTATCAAGCCGCCTGCGCGGGCAATCTCGACTATATCAACGATACCGTGTACTCCGCCTTGCTGATGGCCTTTGAGCACTATCCCCAGCAAACCTACCTGGATTCGGTGGGCCATTTTACCGCCAGCCACAACCATCCCCGGTTCGATATTCCCTACTCCCAGATGTACTACGCCCCGATGGCCCAACTGATCGACTACCTCCGGAAGTATGAATTTACCGTTTTCCTGTGTTCCGGCTCGCAGCAGGGCTTTGTCCGGGCCTACGGCGGCCGCTACCTGGGATTCAACCAGTGGGAAACCATCGGCAATACGGTCGCCTTGAGCTACGATTCGATTGCGCCCCAGCAGAACGTGCTGACACGGCTGGACTCATTTCTCTATCCCTCTCCAGATGGGGACGGCAAGGCAATTTTGATTCGGAACCGGATCGGGACGGCGCCCATTTTATCGTTCGGAAACACAATGGGTGATTTTGAGATGCTGACCTACACCCAATCCAATCCGCACCGCAACCTGGAATTGATCCTCGTCCACGACGATTCTCGGGAGTACATTTACTCGGACTCTTCTCTCCAAGCCGAAGCCACTGCGCGGGGTTGGATCCAGGTCGGAATGAAAGAAAATTTCCGCCGGATATTCCCGCAAAAATGAGGCAATTTTTGCGCCAGCTCAGAAAAGCTCGGTGTCGAAAAATAGCGCAATTGTGAGTCGGTCAAAGCCTTAGCCCGGACTTCGACCGACTTTTTTTATCGCGGGAGGCGACCCGAATCAATCACAAACAAAGAATTGAAAAATCAAAATCTACATGCCAATAGAACGGCTTAAAAACTAAAATTCCAAATTATCTACGGCCAAAGGTCCAGCACCTAAGCGCTGAGTGTTTCCACAAACCTACCCCATTGCACTATTTTTTCCCCAATTTGCGTGGTGTTCGGGCCGGATATTTTGTATCTTATTGTAGTTATGCAAAGGCTTGTCATACTCGTTCTGGCGACCGCGCTTTTTCTAGCGCATCTCAAGCCTTTTGCCCCCTATTTGTATTATACTCTCCGCTACGACCACATCGTTGAGAACTTCTGCGTCAACGTAGACAAGCCCAAATTGCAATGCAATGGCAGTTGTCATTTGGCCAGCAAGCTCAAAGCATCCAGCGAAGAGGATCACCCCGCTTCTGATCGGAGCAAACATCTGCGTACCGACCGTGAAGTCACCCCGACTTTGATCTTTTCGCCGGCACAAACGTTACCCATTATTGAATTGGGAATCAGTGCCCGACGGACCGGGCCAGCGTCGACGCAATGCGAGCCGGTCTGGCCCGAAGTATTGTCCCCACCTCCTGAATTGAGCTGATTCCTTCGTTTCCAGCTTCGCTTAACCGTTTCGTTAGGCCCATCATCCGGTGCCCAATCAGGTAAAATCCGTCTCGAGATTTTCTGAGGGCCATCGCAGGGTGACCGCACCGATCAGGCGCCCTTCACAAAGTACGAGATGGGGGGAATCGCCCCGCTTGCCTCTTGCTGTTCTGCCTCGGAAAGCAGACCGCAATCCCATTGTCCAGTTCCTTTCCGAACTGGGCCACCTCTACATTTCATTTGATCTAAATTATTTTCACCATGCAATCCTGGCACCAATTTTCTCGCTTGTTTCTTTTCCTTATTGCCGCCGGTACCCTCGGGCTCTCCGGCTGTAACAAGGAAGAATTTGATCCCAATAAAACCGGGGCTTTGACCCTTGAATTCGATGCCCGTGCGGGCAGCTCCGATCTCGCCATGGGCGCTACCTACACCAATGCTTCCGGAGAAGATTTTACCGTCTCTAAGTTTCAGTATTACGTGAGCAACATCGTCCTCACCACCGCGGATGGCAGCACCTACCGCGTCCCGACGAGCGCCACTTCCGGCTACTACCTGGTCAGTGAATCGGGTACCCAGGACGTGATCCTGGAAAACATTCCGGAAAACAATTACACCCGCCTCCAATTCATGGTTGGGGTGGACAGCCTACGCAATACGATGGCTCCCGAAAAGCGGGCCGGAGACCTCGACGTCGGCGATATGCAGACGGGAGGCGACATGTACTGGAGCTGGAACAGTGGCTACATCTTCATGAAGTTTGAAGGCGTTGCCGCGGCCGTACCCGACTCCACCCCGGGTCTTTGGGTCCAGGATGCCAACGGCAACTGGTCCTTTGATACCAATCAGTACACCTACTGGAACGACATCTTCAACATCCATATCGGGGGATACGGGGGCTACGACACCCCGACCCCGAACAACAACCGGATCATCACCCTGGATCTACCGACCGATGAGACCCTGGAAATGCGCGAGGGCAGTACCTCGGCCAAGATCCACCTGACGGTCGACATCCTGAAGATCATGGACGGTTCCACGACGCACTCGTTCACCGAGTACTACCAAGAGCACTCCCCGATGCGTACCGGATCGATTGCGAACAACTACCTGAACATGTTCTCGGTCATGTACGTCGAAAACTGATCTGACAAATTTGCCCGGCGGGTGCGCCCGCCGGGCCTTAATTCTCAAAAAATGAAAAGGATAATCTACCTCTTGATTGCCCTGCTCCTACTCGGCTCTTGTCGGATGGTCGACCCTCCCCCCGAGCCGTATGAAGCGGTGATCGTCTTCGAGGCGCCGACGCATTTTCCCCCGCTTGAGTACGACCTGTCCCAGAACCCGGTCACTCCGGAAGGGTTTCGCCTCGGCAAAAAGCTCTTTATGGATGGACGCCTCTCGCGGGACGGTAGCATCAGTTGTGCGCACTGCCACCTTTCCAATGCCGCCTTTACCCAACACGGCCACGCCCTGGCCCACGGCATCGACAATCGGCCAAGTATGCGCAACGTCCAGCCGATCATGAACCTTGCCTGGAACCAATCGTTTCTGTGGGACGGTGGCATCTTTCACCTGGATTTGTTTGCCATTGCCCCCATCGAAACCCCGGTGGAAATGGACGAGAGCCTGGGCAATGTCCTGGTAAAACTCCGCGCGGATGCGCAGTACCGCGACATGTTCCGTTCCGCTTTTGGCAAGGACACCATCGAAACCGCCGACTTCTTCAAAGCCCTTTCGCAATTTCAGTTGATGTGCGTGAGTGCGGGCAGTCCCTATGACCGCCACGTACTGGGAACCCAACCGCTCACTGGGGACGCCCTGACGGGCTTGTCCCTGTTTGAGACGAAATGCGGAAGCTGCCACGGCGGCGTCTTGCAGACCGACCACACCTTCCGCAACAATGGCCTTCCCGTCGGCAATCCGATTGACACCGGACGGGAACGCATCACGGGATTGGGTGAGGACCAATACAAATTTCGCGTGCCCAGCCTGCGGAACCTGCGGTATACCTTTCCCTACATGCACGATGGGCGTTTCGAAACCCTGGAAGAGGTCCTCGAACACTACAACGGCGGCGTCATCGACAGTCCGACCCTGGACGATGAATTGCGCAGCGGAAGTCAGTTGGGCATTGCCCTGTCCGAAACCGAAAAGCGGCAGCTCATCGCGTTCCTGGATGCACTGAACGATCCCGACTTTGTCAGCAATCCCTTGACCCGGGTCTTTTGATCGGGTTTTTTGCCGCGCCGGGCAAATATTGTCCAACTTGTCGTTTTGATCGCAGCCGCGGGCCGTCGTCCGCCGGCTGCGATCAAAACCAATGCTTCTGCAACGGCCCCCAACCCGAACGGCAAGGTAACCTTCGCCCCCATTCATCGATCAGCGGTAAAAATTATTGGGGGCCGTTTCGGTGGTTCAATCTTGGCTTTCTCCCGCAACCGGGCTGGATCGCTGCCTCCAGATCGGCCTCACAAATGCCATTTTTCTCCATTGGTTCAATCGCCCCGCCGCTGCAATTCGGCCTTGCGCATGGGCATTCCGTCGATCCGGGCAAACAATTCCGCCCGGGGCAACACTTCCGTTTGCCGCAATTTCACCCCGCCATCCAGCCCGATCAGCAGCACTTGGAATGGGGTTCTCCAGCGGCTGTACTTCCAGTACAAATCGGCTTTGCCCCGCCATCCGCCATCCGTCTCCAGTCCGCGGCGGTAACCCTGGGGCGTGACTTGGTACACCACCAGTTTGCGCTCCACCAGGCCCGCCGGATCCCCGGCCAGTTCGCGCAACTGCTCCGCCCACTCGGCCGGTAGCGCGGTGGAAGATCCCGCCCGGACTTCCTCCCCAACCAACAACACCACCCGGTTTTCCCAGCGGTGCGCCCGCAAATCCTGCGCGTGACCGTGCGCAAAAGCCACTCCGAGCAAAATCAGCACTCCAATTGTCCAATGGTACATGCCGGGAAAACTCACCGGCGACCGGAAAAGTTTGTCCGGGTTGTCATTTTGCCTACCCCAGAATGCCCTGGATTACAAGCCGAGGCGTTCGATGATTTCCTCCGTAAAGAGCCGTCCCCCGCTCAGATGCAGGTGATCGGGATCGTAGAAATACTGGCGGTCCCGGTAGGCCGGATTGTCCTGATTGTACACCAAATGTTCCACCTCCGGTCCGAGGACCTGGCGCAGTTTGGCTTCGAATTCCCGGCTGTGGGGCCGGTAATTGGGCGGGTAGACCAGAACGAAGCGGATGCCGTATTCCCGGCAATGGGTCGCAATTTTCTTCAGACTTTCGACCTTCCAGGCGACATCTTTCCGGGCGTCGTAATACTGCTCCTGGTACGGGAAATCACGCCAATCGGAGTAGTAGTTCAGCCATTGGGTCCCGCAGGCCCGCACTGTATCAAAGGGATCGGTACTCCGCCACTCCGGGGAAAAATGATTGGGGCCCAGGCGCGTGATCCACAGGTAACGCGACACCGGAGAGTGAACTCCGGCCTGGATCAAGCCTTCGTTGCATTGGTAGTAGACCGCCAGGGGCGCCAGTAAATCGGTGCGAAAACTGTAGTTGTTTTGCTCCTGTAAGTGAATCGGGTCGTCCAGAACGTACAGCAGAACTTTGGGGGCGGTATTGTAGCGGAGCAGCGAACGCAACTGGTATTCGTGGAAGGACACGTCGGATGAATTCACGCAGAGATTGTAACTGCTCCGCCCGGTTTCCGCCTGAATCTGTTCGGCCACGACACTTTTGGCGCCCCGAGACGAACCCAGTACGATGACTTCCTTGTTCATCTGCCCGTCCATGATCCGCTGTATGCGGGGGTCGTATCCGGAGATGTACTTCACTGAATTTTGCAGAATAAAGTAGGCCGATTTGTCCAGGACAAAAAACAGCGCCCCGAAGGCCAGCACTTTGATCAGGAAACTTTTCATCGCTCAAAAGTGAAAGTACACAAACTCAAATTCTTCGCGGCTGAACAGGTAGTAAACGACCAAGACCGCCAACGCCGCGTAGATGAGCCAGCGCGGCGCCCGCGGCCAGCCCGGTACGAGACCCGCCAGGGCGTATTCCTCCCGCCGACCGATCCACTCGATGGTCATAAAAATCCCAATGGCCACCAACAGCGATTGGAACTTGAGCAGGTAGTCCGGCGAAAACCAGGCCAGGGGATCGCGGAAGATGCAATAAATGATAAAAAATGCATCTTCCGTAGACGCCGCCCGCAAAAACACCACCGACAGCGACACAAAAATAAAGGTAATGGCCACCTGCCCCAACTCTTTCGGGGTAGGGAGCCAGCGATCCCGGGCGATGATTTCTACGTGTTGACGGTGGCGCTGCGCCAGCAAGAGCGGGATGAAGTACAGGCCATTGACCCCGCCCCAGACCACAAATTTCCAGTCTGCTCCGTGCCAAAATCCACAAATCAGAAAGGTCAGCAACACGTTGCGCACGGTTTTCCATTTTCCACCCCGGTTGCCCCCCAGGGGAATGTACAAGTAGTCCCGCAGCCAGGTGGACAGACTGATGTGCCACCGCCGCCAAAACTCCGCGATGTCCCGCGAGAAATAGGGGAAGGCAAAATTCTGGGTCAAATTGAAGCCAAAGAGTCGCGCGGTCCCAATCGCAATGTCTGAATACCCAGAAAAGTCACCGTAGCAGCGCAGCGCAAACAACATCGCCCCGAGGAACATTTCCCCGGACGAGACCTCCGCCGGGTGGGCAAACATCCAATAGATCGCCGAAGCGCAATTGTCCCCGATGACGACCTTTTTCACAAAGCCCCAGAGAATCTGCTTGCCACCATCGCTCGCTTTGGCAGCGTCAAAGGTACGCGGTCCGGCAAACTGCGGCAATAAGCTGGTGGCCCGCTCAATGGGACCGGCCACCAACTGAGGAAAGAAGCTCACAAAGGCAAAAAACTGTATCGGGTCGCGACTGGCCCGCAGCTTACCCCGGTAGATATCAATCGTGTAACTCAGGGTTTGGAAGGTGTAAAAGCTGATTCCCACCGGCAAAATCAGCTCTAAAGTCCCCCCCTGGATCTCCAAGCCCAAAAACGAAAATCCGGCAATGAAACTTTCGACGAAGAAATTGTAATACTTAAAGAACCCCAGGAGCCCCAAGTTGGTCACGACACTGATCGCGAGGAACCACTTGCGGAGTCCCGGGTCTTTGCTCCGGTCCAGCAACCGCCCCACCGTGTAATCCAGGGCCGAGCTGAAGGAAATCAGGAACAAAAAGCGCCAGTCCCACCAACCGTAAAAGAAGTAGCTCGCACCAAGGATCAGAATGTTTTGCCACCGGAACTTTTCCCGGGGAATCAGCCAATACAGCGCGAAGACAATCGGGAGAAAAATGCCAAAATCCAGCGAATTGAAAAGCATGGGGAAGCGATTGATTAGATCGGGGGGGGATTTTTTCGTTGGGATTTTAGTGCGCAGTCAATGCCGGGGGCCAAAATGCGGGGGAAATCGCTTCCGCACAAAAGCAGTGTCTATTGTGGTGAAGAAAAAATATGCCCATTCCAGCAAGGTACCGGCCGGACAAAGCGGAACGAAACGGATGGGGGGAAGAAACGACATTCATCGGACAAGGGGTTGATGGCCAATAATAACGCTTTACCGGCAAAAAACAGAATCTCCGACGGGGGAATGCGGTGAACGGTACGGGTTGACGGTAGGCGGTGAATGGTCCTTGTGGGTAAATTATTGCCCTTTTATTCGCGATTTGGGTAAGGAATCGCGGGCTTCTCCATTGCAAAAATCTGCTCCTTTGGCTAATTTAGATCTTCAACAAACAATCAGAATGGCGAAGTACGCAAACAGAACAGTCAAACCCAGTCCGACCCGTATTCAGCGCTCCGAAGCCAAGCCCTCCCTCACCTTTCGGACCGCGGAAGGCAGCACCCCGGAATCCCGCATGCGGGAACAGTTGCAGCGCATGGTCGACGAAAAAGAGCTGGGGTCGGAATTTGGCGATGCCCCGCTCCAGATGAAGTTGAAAGTGGCCCCGGCGGGCGATCCCGCCGAGGCGGAAGCGGACAATGCGGCCCGGGAAATCGTACAGGGGGCAAAAACGCCCGCCGTAGCGGTGACCAGCGGTGGCCCCAGTTTGGCCCAGCGGATCAGTCGGCGCCCTTCCGAAGTTCAGCGGGTGGCGGACGAGGAGATCCAGGAAAAATCCGATGAAGAAATCCAGGAGCGCCCTTTGCAACGGGTGGCCGAAAGCGACGGTGGCGACTTGCCGGAGGAAGACGCCCAACTCATGGCCGACGAAGATGCCCAGCTCAAGGCCGATGAAGACGCGCAGCTCATGGCTGACGAAGATGCCCAGCTCACGGCCGACGAAGACGCCCAGCTCAAACGTGCGCCCCGCAACCATCAGGACGGATTCACTGCGGATCACTCGACCCACACCAAGCTCCAGCAACGCAAAGGCATGGGCCAGCCCCTTCCGGACCCGATCAAATCGGAAATGGAGGCTGGTTTTGGCACCGACTTGAGCGACGTGCGGATCCACCGGGACCAGAGCGCCGCCCAACTGAATCAAGAAGTCGCCGCCAAGGCTTTCACGACCGGCAATGAAGTCTTCTTCGGCGCCGACCAGTACGACGATCAATCCGCCCAGGGCAAGGAATTGATCGCCCACGAATTGACCCACACGATTCAGCAAGGGGCCATCAAGCCCAACCGCAAACCCAATCCCGGCTCCGACTCTGGCAGCAATCCGGATCCCCAAACCCCGACCGAAACCCGCGAAGCTGCTACCAAAAAGGCCTCCCCTAAGCCCAAAAAGAAAGCGGCGCCCCCCGCTTCCGCCAAAGGCAAAAAGGGAAAATCCAAGCGAAAGGGCGGTGGCAAGTCGGGCGCCCCATCGGCCAATCTTTCCCAATCTCCCACCGATCCCAAGGACGATCCGGCCTTCAAACAACAGATCGCGCACGTAAAGCAGACGGCGGATCAACAGCAGACCCATCCCCAACCGGGGGACAAGGTCACCGAAATCGAGGGGGCGGCCATGTTGCCCGAATCGGATCAGGAATTTGCCCGCGATGGCGGATCCCACCTGAACGAAATGGACGCCGACGCCCCCAAAGAGCGTGAACCCATCTCTGCGGAAGGCTTCAAGAAAATCCTCGCCCAGAACCTCGATGACCTCGAAAAAGAACTTCCCAACACCGAGGACGAAGCCAAGGAATTCAAGGATAAAAAGCCGATCCAGGGCATCAAGGAAAACATCGCCGGGCAAGTCAAAGCGGAAAACGCCGCAATCAGTGGGCCCTTGGCCAAAACCGCCGGCCAGAAAGACCCGCCGCAGAACCCCAAAGCGGGCACCATCACCACCGAAACGCCGCTCAAAGCCCAAGATCCGGGAAAGGCCCCCCAAAACATCAATGCCCAAGCGGCCGTTCCCAAGCCCAAGTACGACCACGAGATCTCCATGGAAGAGGAAAGCGAAGACTTGGATGCGGTCATGGAACAAAACGATGTTACCGAAGCCCAACTCGCCAATTCAAACGAGCCCAAGTTTACCGGGGCCCTGGAAACCAAGCACCAGGCCCAGAGCGAAGCGGCCGCCGCTCCTCAGCGCTACCGCAAGCAGGAAAATAGCTTGCTAAAAAAGGCCCGCAACTACGCCCAAAAGCACGGCAAAGACAAGCTCATCGCCATGTATGGCTCCCGCGCAAAAGTCCTCCTGGACATCTTCGGCGGCCAAACCAAAACCGAAAAGAAGGAGGAAACCCAGCAGCAAAAAATCCACCGCCAATTCGAGGAAAACTACAACGCCACCAAGGAAGCGGTTACGACCAAGCTGGACCAGCTTTCGGAAAACGTCGACAAGTATTTTGAGTACGAAGCCGAAGCGGCCAAAAAGACTTTCGAAAAGAATGTCGAAAAACAAATCGATGCGATTTACGGCTGGACGGTGATCGACGATTGGCTGTTTGGGGCGGATACGGAGGCCATTGAAGCGGTGTTTATCCGGGAAAAAGCGCGCTTCATCCGCAAGATGAATGAGATCCTGGACAAGATCGCCCACCACATCGCTACCGAACTCAAAGCTACCCTGGACCTCATCCACGACGGACAAAAGAAAAACGAGCAGCTTTATGCGGGCCTCACTGAGGAGGAGAAAAAACTGGCCCAGGAAAGCTACGAAAGCTTCAAAGACCAGTACGCAGACCTGGAAGATGCCGTCTACGACAAGCAGGATGAACTGGCAGCAGACCTCGCGAAGTCCTACAAAGAAAATGTGGATTCGCTGCGGGAAAGCTTCGAGAAAATTCGGGACGAAATCGCGGCCGGCTGGATCGGCAAGGCGTTTCAGGCCTTGATGTGGGTGATCAATAAGATCATCGAGATCTACCAGATGCTCTTTGAACTTCTGGCGGCGGTGGTGGAAGCCATCGGGTCGATCATCAGTGACCCAATTGGTTTTTTGAGCAATCTGATCAATGGCATCTCGGAGGGTTTCAACAACTTCATCGCCAACATCAAAAAGCACATCGTCACCGGGCTGATCGAGTGGCTGACGGGTTCTTTGGGCGGGGTGGGCATCACCCTGCCGGACAATATTTTCTCGCTGTCGGGGGTCTTCAACCTCGTGCTGCAAATCCTCGGGCTGACCTGGGACTATTTCCGGAACCGGGCGGTAAAAATGCTCGGCGAGAAGGTGGTTGCAGCGATGGAGTACGGCTTCGAATTGTTCCAAAAGATCCGCACCGGGGGGCTGCAAGCGCTCTGGGATGAAATCAAGGAAAAATTTCAGGACTTACAGACGGTGGTCATGGATGCGATCCGCGACATGGTGATCACCAAAGTCATCGAGGCGGGGATCAAGTGGATCATGGGCCTATTGAATCCGGCGGGGGCTTTCATCAAGGCGGCGATGTTGATTGTGGACATCGCGCGGTTTTTCATCGAGCGGGCGGCGCAGATCTTTGAGCTGGTGCGGGCCTTTACCGATGGCATTCGGGCGATTGCCCGGGGGGACGTGGGCGGCGTGGCCAAGGCCATCGAGAAGGCCCTGGCCAAGGCGATTCCGGTGCTGATCAGCTTCCTGGCGGCACTCGTAGGCGTGACGGGCCTGACCAAAAAGGTACAAAAGATCGTCAAGAAGATTCGCCGGCGGATCAACAAGGCCATCGACAAGGTGATCAAGAAGGCACGGAAAATATTTAAGCGGGGCGGTAAGGGCACCAAGAAAAGCGCGAAGGACAAAAAGAAGAAAAAAGACGACAAGAAGCACCGCAAGATCGGCTTGGCGGTCAAGAAAAAGCTCCGCAAGCCGGTCAAGAAAAAGGACCTGACCTTCGAGCAGTTCTACGCTATCAAGACCAAGGAAGCGAAGGCGCTGGAAAAGAAATACCAAAAAAAGCTCGAGAAAGGGATCAAGCTCAAAATCACCTTTGGCGGGGTAGGGCAGGAGAAGAAGGATGACGACATCGACTTTAAGATCAGCATCAAGCCCAACGATTACGTCGATGACGAGCAGGTCAAACACGTGGAAAGCTCGAAGTTGTATCAACTGGATCGAAAAGGGAAAACGGCCAGTCGGGGGATCAAACAGGTATTTCAGGCCAAAATGGGCACGCTGACCCCGGCAAATGATCCCAAACCGCCGCAAAACTACCTGGCGCAGGTGATCGGTGCGCCGGACAAAGGCGGAAAGCTGTACCAACTCCCCAAGCGGTACGTCACCGAAGCCTGGGGCGATCAAGCGGCGGCCTCCCGGCGCTTCTCCCTGGTGATGGGGGTCAACCTTTTCGATGACTTTGAAGGAAACAACGAAAAAACGCTCAAAACCAAGGTCAAATCGCAATTTTCCAATCCGGGCTATCCCCTCGGCATCGTGACGATGCTCTGGACACCCAACTGGCGGATCGCCCAGAAAGGAAATACCAAGCAAAACCAGAAGAAGATCATCACCGTGCCCCAATTGCGCAAGGAAGTCGACAAGATCAAGGATCCGCAAAAGAAAACCGACGCCATCAAGGACATCAAACTCAAGGAAAAAATCATTCTGGCCGAGAAAGGTAAGTATGTGCCTTACGGGAAGCTCCGGGACCGGGTCAACAACCACGCCTACACCGCGCAGTTCTCCAAGGCACTCAAAGGCAATACGGCCAGCGGCGACGTCTACGTTCACCTCGGCGACGCCGACAGCGCCAATCTCAACGTCAATACCCAGGGGGGCATCGATCCGAAAAAAATCGTGGAAAATACCGATACCCCGCTGTTCAAGGCCTACGACGCCATCATCGACAACTACCAGAAAAAACACGAGACGGGCGGCAAGCCTTACCTTGCTTCGGGGGGCTACCGGTTCGACATCACGCAGTACCCCGGCGAGGCGGTGCCCGATCACTTGCGCATCATCGCCAACCAGATGGACCAGGAGTACCGGCAAGCAATGGCCAAGCTGGACCCGCAGATGGTCTATTGGGCCGAGCCCAATACGATCCTTAAACTGGAAGGCAATAAACTCGCCGGCTCATTTGGTGGCTCCGCCGGCGAGGGCAAGAAGATGGTGGAAAGCCTGATCAAGCAAAACGCAAAGTACGGGACGGAGGTCGCCTACGAATCGGCGCCCATCACCACCGACGGGGAGCGCTTCTACGCCAAAGAGGGCAACACGGTCGTGAGCGGGGAGGTTTTTGCCTCGGTCGGCGGGGGCGGACAAAATACCATCACGCTGGAGCAGTTCCGCAGCTTGTTTTACGCCTCCCAGCAATCGGTTTCCCGCAATGCCATCGGGCGCGAACTCAGCGGGCACCGGGAGTTTGCGGACCTGTCCAAAGCGCAACGCCGCCAATTGAAAGGCATAATCGGGAGCATGTATGACCACTTTTTCCCCCACACCAATCTCCTGGGAGCTGAAATGAACGCTGCTGGTGCCTGGCCGTCCTTTCCTGGTAACCTTGCTAAATTCGATCCAGGCAAGCAAGAGCTAACTGATAGAGAGCAGAGCAAGTTGATCGAAATCTTCGGTGATTCCACGGGGCCAGAAGTGGAGTTGATCATTAAAAGGCTCCAATCCGGCTCAGAAAGCGTCAAGTCCTACCTCACCAAGTTGTTCACCGATATCAAACCTGCATAAACAATTCCCCATGGACGAATTCCTCCAGCAACTCCCCAAGGTCGACCCGGAATCTATCTGGGAAGACTTGATCCAGACGTTGGATCCTTCGGTACGGGAAACCGTGATCACTGCTTACCAAAACCTGGCGGTATGCCTACAACGGGATGATAACATCGACTTTGAATTCGAATCGGAACGGTCGGTCTTCGATACGGAGAAGCGAATCAAAGAATTTTCCGAGCGCGCTACCTGGGATGCCCAGTATCCGGGATACTTTCTGGAATACCTCTTCGAGAAAGAAGAAATTCGCATCCGGGGGGCGGTCAATGTGGAACACCTACAACGGGGTTTCCCGCTGATGCCCAATCTAGAAGCGATCAGTTTGCGCAACGTTCCCATTCCCGATGTTGAGGGCTTGTTTGCCGCCTTTCCAGTACTGTCCTGGCTAGCAATCGAAAATTGCGGAATTGACCACTTACCCGCTTCAGTTGCTCGGCACCAGGAGCTGGACTGGTTAACTCTCAATGGCAATCGGCTTACTGATTTGCCGGAGGAAATCGTTGAGCTTTCGATTTCGAGATTAGAATTAAACGGAAACCATTTCGTCCGCATTCCTGAAGTCATTGCTAGAATGCCGTCCTTGAGATTTCTTTCCCTGGAAAAGAACCGCTTCGCCGGCCGCTTGGATTTTTCCCACTTGCGCGACTGGCGGGTAGAATTTCTTACCGTCCGTTACAATTCCCTGACCGATATCACCGATTTGGCAACAAACGAAAACCTAACATGGATTTCAATTGTAGCAAATCCAATCACCCACTTTCCCACTGCGATTCCGGGGATCAAGATCCTAGCAGTGGACAGCAACCAAGTAGCCGGATTTGCCTCGGCATTTGCGGCAGAGAACTCAATGCAAAGATTGTCCATTAGGGAAAGCCCGACGGTAGTCGACTTAGCTGATTTGGCCGGGCTGACTTACCTCGAAGAATTATGGATCCTGGCTCCCGACTTGGAGAACATCGATGCACTTGCGGAGCTAAGTAAATTAAAGATACTGACCCTAAACGTTCGAGGCCTCAAGGAGCTACCCCCCGCAATCTTTGACCTTCGGAACTTAGAGCAATTGCAAGTAAACGGTGCGCCCCTGGAATACATTCCCGGTCCCTGGGACCAACTCAAGAAATTAAAAAACCTATCCCTCACCAACTGCCAGTTGCACATCATCCCGGATGCTTTGTTGCAGCGCAACGATATCAAAGATATTGACCTCAGTGACAATCAATTTTCTGAGGCCCACAAAGCTGTCATCCGCCGCAAACTGCCGCAGACCCAGATGTGGTGACTGCCGCATCGGCGCAAATCACCCTTTGCTATGAATTCTTCTAGGCCAAAAGAATTCAACCCAGCATAAACAATTCCCCATGGAAGAATTCCTCCAGCAACTCCCCAAGGTCGACCCGGAATCTATCTGGGAAGACTTGATCCAAAAGTTGGATCCTTCGGTACGGGAAACCGTGATCACTGCTTACCAAAGCCTGGCGGTATGCCTACACCGGGACGATAACATCGACTTTGAATTCGAATCGGAACGGTCGGCCTTCGATACGGAGAAGCAAATCATAGAATTTTCCGAGCGCGCAACCTGGGATGCCCAGTATCCGGGATACTTTCTGGAATACCTCTTCGAGAAAGAAGAAATTCGCATCCGGGGGGCGGTCAATGTAGAGCACCTGCAACGGGGGTTTCCCCTGATGCCCAAGCTAGAAATGATTGGTCTGCGCGACGTTCCTATCGCTGATGTCGAGGACCTATTTGCTTTCTTTCCAGTACTCTGTTGGCTGAATATCGAAAATTGCAAAATTGATAAATTACCAGCATCAAGCGCTCGACATAAAAAATTAGAGACGCTGCACCTAGAGGGCAATCGGCTCACTGATTTGCCGCAGGAAATCGTTGAGTTAACAATTGACAGCATAAAACTGTCTGGGAACCATTTCACGCGCATTCCCAAAATCATCGCTCACATGCCGCACCTCACTTCCCTTTCCCTGGAAAACAACCGCCTCGCCGGCCGCTTGAATCTTTCCCACTTGCGCGACTGGCGGGGAGAATTTCTTACCGTCCGTAACAATTCCCTGACCGACATCACCGATCTGGCAACAAACGAAAACCTAACATGGATTTCAATTGTAGCAAACCCAATCACCCACTTTCCCACTGCGATTCCGGGGATCACGTCCCTGGGAATGGAAGGTAGTCAAGTGGCCGGATTTTCCTCGGCATTTGCGGCAGAGAACTCAATGCGCAGATTGTCCATCGAGGAAAGCCCGACGGTAGTCGACTTAGCTGATTTGGCCGGGCTGACTCACCTCGAAGAACTGCGAATCTTAGCCCCCAACCTGGAGAACATTGGCGCACTCGCGGCGCTAAAGCAATTAAAAAGGCTGAAATTGGGCATCTCAGGCCTCAAGGAACTACCCGCCGCAATCTTTGACCTTAGGAATTTAGAAGAACTGAGAATCTTTAGTACCCCCCTGGAATACATTCCCGGTCCCTGGGACCAACTCAAGAAATTAAGAAAACTGTCGCTCACCTATTGCCAGTTGCACATCATCCCGGATACTTTGTTGCAGCGCAACGATATCAAAGATATTGACCTCAGTGACAATCAATTTTCTGAGGCCCACAAAGCTGTCATCCGCCGCAAACTGCCGCAGACCTGGATGTGGTGACCGCCGCAGCCCGCGCCATCTCCTCTGATTTTCAAAGTCTTGTGATTTTGTGCAGCCCACAGTAGCACAAAACAATAATTTTCACTTTATTGCGAATCTAAATCCATTTAGTAATTATTATTTAGCGAATTATGGAAAATCAATCTTTCACCAATCGCCGGGGAAAAGTATGCCCGGCGGGCAGTAAACGTTTCCTCGTAAAGCTACCGGCCTGGGGAACCCGAACCGCCTTGTTTTGCCTGGGAATCCTCCTTTTTTCCGCTTGCCAAAAGGACCCCGTACTGCAGGAAATCGAATCGACCACCGCGGAGGCCGCACTCAAGAAGGGCGACATCTTCTGGCCGCGCAGTGGGGGCAGTTGTACCCTTTCGCCCCCACCAGCGCCATTCTGGGGGGCGGGCAACAGCACCAAAAAATCCTGGCACCGCGCCGTCAAGAACCAAAACCAATTGGTCAGCGCAATCAATTACGTCAATCGGAATGGCGGTACAATCTTCATCGATGGCACCTTCAATGTCAACCGGACCCTCCCGAAAATCACCCGGGACAATGTCACAATCCTCAGTCGCAAAGCCTTCAAGATCTACGACAAGGTCTCGGGCAGCACTTCCGCCAATGAATTGTTCCGGGTGGAGGGCGCAAACTTTACCATGAAAAATGTGACCATTCTCGGCGTGGGGCACCTCAATCCGAACAATCCCGGATCGTGGTCGGGCAAGCGTTCGGCCATCGCAGTCACGAAGAACAATGCCCGCTTTGAGCGGGTGTTCATCCGCTACTACACCCACGCAGCCATTCGCCTAGAAGATGGCTCCGGGCACATTGTAATCAACAGTACCCTCACCAACCAAAACCGCTCCGACCTCGGCTACGGGGTTTTGCTGCGCAACCGGGCACGCAATGTCCTGGTCAAGCGCAATCGGTTTGACCGGAATTCCCACTCGGTTGCCACCACCGGACACCGCGACCAAAGCTACCGGGCCGAGGGCAATTGGACTACGAATAGCCTCAAGTGGCATTTTGATGTCCATATGGGCTCCGATGGTTGGGGCGGCAACAAGGTGGAAATCATCCACAATGTCAGCAATGGCGCCAACTCGCTTCTGCTGGTCCGGGGTCCGTTCCGAGATGGAGTCTACGTGCGCAAGAACCTCCACAACCGTCCGGCAGGTCGGCTCGTGGAGCTGAAGCCGGACCAAACCTTCGCGCAAAACGGGACGACGTTTATCGGCGGGAATTTCTACTCACCGTTTGGGCTCAACCAGACCCAAGCGCGGACCTTTTTCCGCAAGGGTGAAATCACGAACAATTGCGTGAATCAGAATTACAACGCGATTCGCGCCGCAGCCAACTGATCGCTCCGGTTCTTCCCGGAATAACATGACCACCGCGGCCCCGGCCGACCCTTCCCCGATCCATATCTCCGTGGGAAGACCGGTCCGGGGCCGCCACGTGTTCCTGGGCGGAGCCGAGCTTATAACTGGTCCACCAACTGCCGGAAAATGTACCACCACCGCGCCCGCTCGGATTTGACGCGGTTTTCGTGGTTGGCCAGCAGCACAATGATGATCTGCTTTTCGGGCTGAATGTAAATGTGCTGCTTCCAAAGGCCATTGGCCATGAAATCACCGTAGGCCTGCAGCCCGATGTGCCAGCCATAATTGTAGTTGTAGCTGCTCCCTTCGGTCGTATCGCGCCGAATGGATTTTTCGTACCAAGCTTCGCTGACGATGGACTCACCCTCCCACTGGCCCCGTTGCAAAAACAGGCGCCCAAACTTCGCGTAGTCCAGGGCGGTCGCACCGAGGCAGCAGAAAGTTTTCTCGGTTTCACGTTGCTTGTCTTTGGTCCAGATGGCGTCGGCACACATGTTCAGCGGTTGCCAGATTTTGGCTTGCAGGTAAGCGGCGGGTTTCTGGCCGGTGGCCTTTTCCAGGACCAGGCCCAGCAGTTGTGAGTTCAGGTTCAGGTAGTGCTGGTACGTCCCCGGCGGATGGGCAAACTCGATCTTGCGCAGCGCCTTGTCCATGCGGTTGCCGTAGTAGAGGTGGGCATCGAGGCTCAATTTGTAAGCGAGGCCCGAGGTATGGTTCAGCAGGTGCTCAATGCGCAGTTGGGCCCCATATTCGCCCCAGTCGATTTCCGGGAGGTAGTCTGCCACCCGGTCCCGCTCACTGCCGATGTGGCCTTCCGCAATCGCAATCCCAATCAACGCCGAAGTCACCGATTTTGCAATTGAATACGAAGGGTGCAGACGATTGCGATCAGTGCCCTCCCCGTAGTACTCGACCTTGAGGGTATCGTGTTGGATGATCAGGAAAGATCGGATGGCGTGGGTGCCCAGAAATTCCCGCAGCGACATAAAAAAGGGCAGATCATTCGTCCAATCGTTGATCAAAAGGTTCTCGCTCCAATCGCGCTCGGAGGGGGCAAACTGAAAGCAATCGTCTGAAGCCCGAACCGTCGAAGCGGGCAGCCGCTGGATGTCTTTCCGGTCCGGCGCGGCCAGGTACACACTGCGCAGTGGTACACAAGCGGACAATCCCCAGGTAAACAGTAAAATAAGCCAACGGCAGCGAGTGGTCATGCGGATGGATTTCGGGGTGGAGTGGAGGCAGTCATTGGGCGGAAGTAAATATGGGGATTTAATTTTGAACTGCCGAAACAGTGGCGTCCAACATAAACTTTACCGGTGCAAGATTTGCTGTATCTGCAATAAATAGAATCTCACCCCCTCATCTGGAATGCGAAAATTCCTACTGCCGATCCGCGCGTAAAACTCTCGATTTGCCCCCAGTCTCGCTTTTTTTATTTTGAAGTCCACTATCCCTACCTTTTTAGAACCCGCAAATTACTCCCAATCCTGTATTGCTCTGCGGTCTACTTTTCCGGAGGTTAGAAGTGTGGCCCAACGAAAAACTGCGTTTCGAAAAGTTGGTCACACTGCAGTACGGCACCGCCACCTGAAGCCTTTCATTTTTGTTCAACCAACCCAATTAACGCCTCAATTATGAGCAATCTATTTGTAACATTTCGCGCCAATGACAACAGCGGCGAACTCTACCTCACCCCCTCCCCCGATGGATCCGACTGGCAATCGCCGGCGACCAATTACCCGGACCTCACCGCCAACAATGCCCCTTGCCTGGCGCCCTTCAATGGCAAGTATTACCTCGCCTACCGGGCCGATGACGGGAGCAAACTTCTCACCATCGCTACTTCCTTCGATGGACAAACCTTTTCCGACGGCACCCAAATTGCTGGCATCAAACTCGGCGGGACACCGGCCATTGCGGCATTTAACCACTGCCTCTTCGTCGCCTTCAAGGCAAATGACAGCTCGGATGCCCTCTACGTCAGCTCTACTCCCGACGGGGTCAACTGGATCTCGCCGGCACAAGGCTACGGCGGCATCAAACTCGGCAGTGCCCCCGCCCTCGCGGCCTTCAAAGGCAAACTCTACCTCGCCTACCGCTCGGATGACTCCGCCGACGAACTCATCCTGCGGTCTTCCAGCGACGGGGCAAGCTGGTCCTCGCCAATCACGATTGCCGACTCAAAGATGAACAACCGGCCCTCCCTCGCCGCCTTCAACGGCAAGCTCTACATTGCCTTTCGTGCCGATGACGGCACCGACCAACTTAAAGTTACGGCCTCCGAAGACGGTGAAACCTGGCCCACCCCTACCGCATATCCCAGCATCGAAATGGGCCACGCCCCGAGCATGGCTGCGTACGACAACACCCTTTTTCTCGCCTTCCGCAGCAATGCGAGCAACAACCGCCTCAACCTCACTTCCACCCAGGATGGCACGACGTGGTCCAGCCCCACCGAATACTCCGGTATCCAGATGGGCAGCTCCCCCAACATGAGCGGAGGCGCGGGCAACTTTCGCCTGTCCGGAAGCATGCTGATCCACGACGAAACCGCGAACCACCCCGATTTGCCAGACGGATGCGTCGCCATCGCCCTGGAATCCCCCGATTCGGCCACCGCCAGCGACTACTATCCCTTGCTGAGTTGCAACGGCAAAACCTACTGGGCCTACAGCTACGCCGACAACCGCAATTCGCTGTGCATCGTCGCCTACGGCTTCAACGGACGCATCTGGCGCCAATGGGAAAAGAGCGGCACCCGCAAGATCTGGAAGATTACCGCCGACATGGACGCCCAGACCGTGACCTTCATCGGCGAAAGCTCCACCAGCGTGACGATGACCTTTGCCGAACTGGACCTCTACAACTACCAACTCAGCTCCGACGATCTGCTGGCGGTAGCCGACTACTACCAACTGCCGCTGGCCGAAAACGAGGCCGAAGACCTGGCGGCCGCTTTGCCGGCCTTTGACTGTGCCACCTGCTGCAACGCGGACCCGCGGACTTTGCAGGAAGGAAACCTCATCGACTTTTCCCAGCCCAATGCGGCGGCAGCCCAGGAGCTGACCGTTCAGAGCACATCGGCTTCTTCCGGCAGTGGTTGGACGATTGGGGCCGTGGTGGGCTCGATTGCCGGTGGTGGGATAGGATTTCTCATCGGGGGACCGGCGGGTGCCGCGGCGGGAGCGGCCGTCGGAGCGGCGGCCGGGGCCAATATTGGGGCCGGGGCGGCGCTCGACCTGGATACGGGCAGCGATCCCATCCCCGTCAACCAGGAAAAAAGCCTCAGCTATTTCTACCTGGATGATTTTGCCCACGGACCGTACCGAAATGGCCACGCCTGGGAGGACGTTCCCCGACCGGTGTTCAAACGCTATGGAGAGGAAGAAACAATTGCCGCAATGGGCGCCGCCGGCAGCAACAACCTCGTACAAGGCTGGTACCCTACCTCGGCCGCCAATGCCCTGGAAGCTCCGCTCACCAATGTCTACCGCCCGATCAACAATGGCACCAATGACATCTACAAATACATCTTTGCCATCGTCAAAGTCCCCGATGAATCGGCGGTAAGCGGTCAGTTCCCTTACCAGTTGCGGTTCACCCCGGAAGATTGGTATCCAGACACAATGCCGGACCGCATCAACCACAGCCAATTGACCAACGGCTACCCTTTCCTCGCGCTGTTGGGCTACGACACCATGCTGTGCTACGCCGCCGGTTCATTGTACATGATCGACCACCAACTGGTAGGCATGGATACCCGCAGCGGGCACTATTACAAAAGCTTCTTGGGCCAAGATGCAAATGTCATCGCCAACACCCTGAGCATGCTTGCCACGATGGGATTTAACACCAGCGACGTCCGCACCGGAGAAGAGCTGAATGCTCTGATCACGCCGGGACTTTACGTTTAGCCCGCCGACGAGGGCCCAAAAATCCATACACCATTCGCCGACCCCAATCGCCCATCACTCCGCCGAGTGGTGGGCGATCACGTAATCGCCCCAATCGGCAATCGCTTGCAGGAGCGGAACCAGCGTCTCGCCGAGCTCCGTCAGGCCGTATTCTACCTTCAAAGGCGGCTTTGAAGTGTAAACCGTGCGCCGGATCACTCCATCTTCCTCCAACGTCTTCAACTGCAAACTCAGCGTGCGCTCAGTGACCGTAGGCATGCGTTTACGCAATGCATGGTAGCGCAGCGGCCCCGCGATCAGATGAAATAAAATCACTGTCTTCCATTTTCCACCGATGATCCCCATCGTGACGCTGGTGCAGCAGGGGTACGTTTTTCCGTTTACCTCGTACATATTGGGTACTATCCTTTTTGACCGTTATTGCAAAGCTAGCTCACTATAAATAGTTTTGCAACTATACAAATTATAGTCACTGAAGAAAACCCAATATCGTTGGCCCATGAAAGCAATCGGATATACCCAAAATGGTCCCATTACCGCCCCGAACGCCTTGGTAGAGGTGGAGGTTCCCCGGCCCGAAATCGGACCGCGGGATCTGCTGGTGGAGGTAAAAGGCATCTCGCTCAATCCCGTCGACGTCAAAGTCCGGGCGGCATTTCCCGCAGAAAACGGTCCCAAAATCATCGGCTACGACGCTGCGGGCATCGTCCGGGAAGTCGGGGCGGAAGTGCAGCACTTCCGGGCGGGGGACGAAGTGTACTACGCGGGGGATTTTACCCGGCCGGGCACCAATGCTGAATTCCACGCCGTCGATGAGCGCATCGTGGGCCGCAAACCGCAGTCGCTGGGCTTCGCCGAAGCCGCGGGGTTGCCCCTGACCTCAATCACGGCCTGGGAAATCCTCTTCGATTGCTTTGGGCTGCGGGAAGGCAGCGGTCAGGACGAACACTTGCTCATCATCGGGGCCGCCGGCGGTGTGGGTTCCATTCTGATCCAACTGGCAAAACAGGTCGCCGGCCTCACCGTAACCGCGACCGCTTCCCGCCCGGAAACCATCGCCTGGGTGAAAAAGATGGGCGCGGACCACGTGATCAACCACCGGGAACCGCTCGCCGAGCAAATGTCAGCCCTGGGCATTTCCCCACGTTACGTCGCCTCGCTGAACGGTACCCAGCAGCATTTTCCCGCCATTGTAGAACTCATCCAGCCTCGGGGCCACATCGCCCTCATCGACGATCCCACCGAACTGGACATCAGCGCGATTAAGCTCAAGGCCCTCAGCTTCAGTTGGGAATTCATGTTTGCCCGCCCCATGTACCAAACCGCCGACATTGAGGTCCAGCACCAACTGCTCAACCGGGTCAGCGAATTGCTCGATGCCGGAACCCTGATTTCCACGGTGAATCAACACTTCGGGCAAATGAGTGCCGCCACCCTGATCGAAGCCCACAAAATCCAGGAAAGTGGAAAAGTCATCGGAAAAAATGTACTCGATGGATTTTGAACGCATCAACCGCAGCTACAACGCCGTCTTCCGGCCCGAGCGCCTGAGCATCGGGGTCGTTGTACCCATTGAACGCTATGACCGCAGTCCGGTTCCCACGATGCAGGACCACCTCAAGCGGGTACAATTGATCGAAGCACTCGGCTACCAAGCCCTTTGGATTCGGGACATTCCGTTCAATGTACCCTCGTTTGGGGATGCCGGGCAGACCTACGATCCGTTTACCTATCTGGGATTTCTCGCCGGGCAGACCCAGCGCATCGCCCTTGGGGTGGCCAGCATCGCCTTGCCCCTGCACCATCCCGCCCACGTCGCGAAGTCCGCCGCCACCATCGACCAACTTTCGGGCGGACGGCTCCTACTCGGGGTGGCTTCCGGGGACCGCTACGATGAATATCCCGCCCTGGGCCTCCCTTACGAGGCGCGCGGGGAGCATTTCCGGGAAGCATTTGCCTACCTCCGCCACCTGCAAGAGGACTTTCCTGTCCTCGAAAACAACCATTACGGCACACTCAAAGGGCACATCGACCTGTTGCCCAAAGCAACTGCGCACAAACTACCACTTCTGTCGACTGGATTTAGCCAGCAGGAACTCGACTTTCACGCCGAGCACGCCGACGGCTGGATGAACTACCCCCGCAATCTGCACCACCAATATTTTACCGTCCAGCAGTGGCGGGAGGCGGTGGCCCGCTTTTGCGAGCACGCCAAACCCTTCATGCAGCCTTTGTACGTCGTGTTGCAAGCGGAAGATGATTTCCCACCGCAACCGATTCCTCTGGGCTTCCGGATCGGGATCAACCCTCTCCTCGACTACCTGCACCAGCTCCAGGATATCGGGGTGAACCATATCGCCCTCAATTTTCGCTTCAATGAAATGGATCTGCGGGAAACTCTGGAACGCATCGCCCATCGGGTACTCCCGCATTTTCAGGCCGCA
This sequence comes from Bacteroidota bacterium, assembly GCA_039024435.1. Taxonomy (GTDB): domain Bacteria; phylum Bacteroidota; class Bacteroidia; order J057; family JADKCL01; genus JBCCQH01. The sequence goes on along the minus strand of JBCCQH010000021.1, from coordinate 5,448 downwards.
ACCACAAAACCCACCACCGCATGAAAAAGACGATCTTGATCACCGGCAGCACCGATGGCATCGGGAAGCTGACCGCCTTGCGCCTGGCCGCGGCCGGCCACCTAGTCTACATCCACGGCCGCAATCCCGAAAAGGTCACCGCCGTCACCAAAGAAGTGCAACAGCAGGCGAACAATCCCGCACTCCGGGGTTTCGTAGCCGATTTTTCTGATCTGGGGGCCGTCCGGGAAATGTCTTCTCGGGTCGCTACCGCATTGCCCACCATCGATGTGCTCATCAACAACGCGGGGGTGTTCAACAGCCCTGAAGCGGTGAACGCCGATGGACTGGACCTCCGGGTCGTGGTCAATTACCTCGCCCCAGTACTGCTCACCCAAAATCTTTTACCGCAACTTCGAGCCAGCACCGATCCGCGCCTGATCAACCTTAGCTCGGCGGCCCAAGCCCCTATCTCCCTTGCCTTGCTGTCCGGCAAAGCACAAACTGGGGCACAATCCGCCTACGCCCAAAGCAAGCTGGCCCTCACGATGTGGAGCCTGGCCCAAGCCCAAACCGAGACCGACATCGCCGTGGTTGCGGTGAACCCAGGATCGCTGTTGCAGACCAAAATGGTGGCCGAAGCTTTCGGCACGTTCTGGGGACCGGCCGATAAAGGCGCGGCGATCCTGGAGCGGCTGGCGATTGCGGAGGACCGCAAAACGCTGGACGGCAAATATTTTGACAATGACCAGGGCGACTACGGTACCGCGCATCCGGACGCCTACCACCCCGCAAAAATCGCGGAACTCCGGCGGACCACCGAGGCGGTTTTGGCCCAATTCCAAGAAGTAAATTGAGGCAAACGCATTGCCCGACTACCGCAGATCGACCGGATCCAGGTCCTTGAACAACGGGGCTTGGGCGGCTTCGACCTGCTTGCGGTACTCAGCCCAGTCCTCCCGCAGGAAACGGTTGATCCGATCCACGGTGCGGCGAACTTCCGCCTTGAAGAGGCGCAACGCGGTTAAGCTGTTGCCGCCGGGGACTCCGCTGGACGACTGGAGGTAACTGCGTACCTGCCACAACATGTCCCCAAGGCGCGGGGTCACGCCCTCGATGCCAGTAAACCCTTCGGGATCGAGGTACACCTCCATCATCTGCTTGATGCTGTCCTGGATCACTTTGCCCTCTTTTTTCAGGGAATCGCGCATTTCTTTCTCTAGGTTGTCCATGAGCGGGGCGATTTTGCCCATGGCCTCACGCGCGTCGCGCAAGCGGGAGAAAGCTTCCATCGCGGCTTTCGCATAGGTGAAATATTCGCGCAACTTTGCTTCTTTGGCGTCGGTCACGGCCGATGGCTCGGGATCGCGCGGATCCGGCAGCACCTTGAAAGTGGCGCTGTCGTGGGCGCCTTGGTAATAGAAGTGCGCCACGTAGGTACCCGGACGCACCTGCAGACCTCCCCCGGGAGGGTTGTCCCGTTTGGGAGGCTTCCGGTAAGAGGGCCATTCGATGCCATCCCGATCAAAAGTCCAGCGCACCCGCACCAGTCCGGTATCCGGCTTCATCCGGTAGGTACGAATGCTGTCGCCGTTTAGACTGAGGACGTGCATCGTGACCTTGTTGCCTTTGCCCTTCATTTTATTTTTGCCCTTCTGCTCTGCATCAGGGTTGGCCTTGCCTACCGCAGTCGACTGCTTCTTTTCCGGCGGGGGCTTGATCCAGAAACTCACGACCACTCCCCGCCGTCGGTTCCGAGCCGCGTAGTGGGAATTGCCCATAAACCGGCCCTCTCGGGCCGACTTCCAATCCGCAGCAATTGCATCCACGATGGGAAAGACGTGCAAATCTTTGTCCAGCAACTGCATGCCATCCTGGGCCAGGTCCCGCAAGGGCTGGATGTCATCGAGAATCCAGGCCGAGCGACCGAAAGTTCCGACCACCAAATCGTGGGTTTGGGGATGGATCTTGAGGTCCGAGGTCGAGACCGAAGGAAAGCCTTTGTCCCATTTGGTCCAGTTCTCTCCGGCATCGATGCTGAAGTAAAGGCCGTGATCAGTGCCCAGGAACAGCAAGCGTTCAGCTTTCGGATCTTGCACCACCGAAAGCGAGAAACCCTGTACGTCGTTTTCGTCGACGATGCGCCGCCAGGTTTTTCCGTAGTCGCGGGTGTGGTACAGGTAGGGATCCCAATGGTTGCGGCGATAATCATTGAGGACGACAAAGGCTTCGCCGGCGCTGTGTTGCGAGACCTCGATCTGCGGAATCCAAGCTCCCTGGGGAGCGCCGGGCAATTTGTCCGAGAGGTCCGTCCAATTCTCACCGCCGTTTTGCGTGACGTGGAGGCGCCCATCATCGGTGCTGGCCCAGATCAATCCCTCTTGCAAGGGACTTGGGGCGATGGCAAGAATGGTCGTGAAGTTTTCCGCTTGGGTCGCATCGATGGTCAAGCCGCCACTCTGGGCTTGCTTCTGCTTCGCGGTATCGTTGGTGGTGAGGTCGGGAGAAATGATTTTCCAACTGTCCCCGCAGTCAGTGCTTTTGTGGACGTACTGGCTGCCGAAATAGATGGTGCAGGGCGCAAAGGGATCCTGCGCGATGGCTGCGTTCCAGTTGTAGCGGAGGAATTTGCCCTCCGGATGGACCGGCTTGATGCCCGTCTGCCGACCGGTTTCCAGGTTGATGCGGCTCACGTACCCGCCTTGGGACATGGCGTAGGCGGTAGTGGGATCGTCCGGCTTGATCATAACGTCAAAACCATCCCCAAAGGCGATTTCCTGCCAGTGGTGATTGCGGATGCCCCCGGCTTCCCACACCTGGCTGGGACCGAGCCAACTGCCATTGTCTTGCATCCCACCCATGACGCGGTAGGGCACCGTGTTGTCGATGTTGATGTGGTAGAATTGGGCCAAGGGCAGATTGTCGACGAAACGCCAGCTTTCACCCTGGTCCCGGGAGATGTACATCCCGCCGTCGTTTCCGTTCATGAGGAAGGAGGGATCGGTGGGGTGAACAAAAAATGCGTGGTGGTCGGGGTGTACCCCGGAGGACCAAGGCAGGAACGGGCGGAACGTTTTGCCACCGTCCTCACTCAAAGTCACAAAAGAATGCAGGTTGTAGATCCGGTTCTCGTTTTGGGAATCCACATAGATGTCCGCGTAGTAAAACGGCCGGTTGCCGATGTTCTTATCGGCCCGTTTTTTCCAGGTGTAGCCACCGTCTTCGGAGCGGAACAGGCCGCGCTGCTTGGCCTCGACCAGGGCGTAGACGATTTTGGGGTTGGAGGGGGCAATTGCGAGTCCAATCCGGCCCAAATTGCCTTTGGGCAGACCTTGCTTTTCGGTCAGTTTCGTCCATTTATCCCCACCATCCACCGTCATGTGCAGCCCCGAACTCTTACCCCCAGAGGTAAAAAACCACGGCTCCCGGTGAAAGTGCCACATCGCCGCGAAAAGTTTGTTTGGGTTGGACGGATCCAAGATGAGGTCGGCACAGCCAGTAGAATCATCCAGATAGAGGATTTTATTCCAGGTAGTGCCGCCGTCGGTGGTTTTAAAAACGCCGCGGTCTTCATTCGGGCCCCAGGCAGATCCTAAAGCGCCCACCCATACCACGTCGGAGTTCTGAGGGTGGACAATGATGCGGTGAATGGTCTTGGTCCTTTTCAGGCCGAGGTGCTGCCAGGTGCGGCCGCCGTCCAGACTCTTGTAGATCCCGTTGCCACTGTTGTGGGAGTTGCGCGGGTTGCCCTCGCCGGTGCCGGCCCAGATCACGCTCGGATTGCGCTGATCGATGGCCACCGCACCGATGGATTGTACCGGTTGCTTGTCAAATACCGGCTTCCACCGCATACCCCCACTTTCGCTTTTCCAGAGTCCCCCGGAAGCCGTCCCGATGTAAATCACGTCCGGCTGGGCGTGGACCGCGTCGATAGAAGTTACCCGCCCACTCATTCCCGCCGGGCCGATGTTGCGAATTTTCATTCCCTTGAGCAACTGTACATCTACGGGCTGGGCCAGGGTAGCACCGGCGGTCAAAACGGAAACGCAAAGAAAACAAGTCAGCCAACGAAACATGCCTTGAATAAATTGGTGAAAACGTAGAAAAAAGCTTGATCATGCAATTTAGCCGAATGCCGGGAGTGTGCAAATTCGCATGTCCGTAGGAAGTCGTACCGCCGGGAATCAAAGAGCCCCCCAATCCAGCCGTCGAGCGGCTCCAATAATTCATCGAAAAATTTTTGATAAAAGCCATACTTTGCCCTATCATGCCGCATCGGAGGCATTGGTAAATGCCATCGACTGCTTTCAAAAAACTTTACCTCAAATACCCTAAACATGAAAAAATACATCGCTGAGTCACTCGGTACCTTCTGGCTGGTGCTGGGAGGTTGCGGCAGCGCGGTTCTTGCGGCGGCCTTTCCCGGTTTTGGCATTGGATTTGTCGGCGTTTCCATCGCCTTCGGCCTGACGGTGGTCACCATGGCCTACGCCATCGGGCACATCTCGGGTTGCCACTTGAATCCGGCCGTTTCCATTGGCCTCTGGATGGGAGGACGTTTCGATAGCAAAGAGCTGCTGCCGTACATCGTCGCGCAGGTGGTCGGTGGGACCATTGGGGCCGCGGTGTTGTACGTAATTGCCAGTGGGCAGGCCGGCTTTGAAGTAGGAGGATTTGCCGCCAACGGATACGGTGAGCATTCGCCGGGTGGCTACAACCTTGTGGCTTGCTTGGTGACGGAAGTGGTGATGACCTTCCTTTTCCTGATCATCATTCTGGGCAGTACCCACTCCAAGGCTCCGGCCGGATTTGCTGGATTGGCGATTGGACTGGGGCTGACCTTGATCCATCTGATCAGCATTCCGGTGACGAATACCTCGGTGAATCCGGCCCGCAGCACCAGCCAGGCCATCTTTGCCGGAGGCTGGGCGCTGGAGCAGTTGTGGCTGTTCTGGGTGGCTCCGATTGTCGGTGCGATTCTGGCCGGCGTGGTCTACAAGTACCTTTCACCGGAAGAATAAATCGCGGTAAAACTACAACAAGTCCGCCCCCCCTTCATGAATCAGGGAGGGCGGACTTTTGGGTTGGGGGCATTGGTCCTCAACTCCAAATCGGGCAAGAATTGGGGCATTCGTCTTTTTCCGGGGTCCTTTGGCCATTATTTACTAACTTATTTGAGTCATTAGGTTCAGCACCAACAAACCGAGATGTACAACATGATTTGCAAATTCCTCTACCGGATGACCGGGTTGTGGGCCATTTTGTGCTGGAATTGTGGCTTGCTGTCCGGCCAGCAATTCCCCTACCTGCGGGTTTCTACCGCGGAGGGCTTGCCCAGTTCAGAAGTGTACGGAGTCGTGCAAGACGATGAGCGGTTCATTTGGATCCTCACGGACAACGGCCTCGCGCGGTTCGATGGCTACACCTTGCGGATATACACCACTGACGACGGTCTGCCCAGCAATGCGG